>NZ_JCAXEL010000030.1:0-66455 GCF_059759055.1 Paenibacillus sp. GQ49 | reverse complement strand
AGTATGTAATTTTCTGATAGATTGCTTTGGCAATTCTGATCATAACTTCTATACTACATCTATCTATTCGACACATTTCTATATATTCCTCTAAAAATTTACAAATTTATTGCCATTTTCTGATTCGTAAGACCTGTATTTTTGATTTTATAGGTTTATGGGTCTAGTAGTGTCACAGTTTTACCATGAATTTTCCAAAAGGAGTTTGATTCCCTTTTATCGAATATAATATGAATAACAGCGGCACGAGAAAGGGTAATCTCACCCGGAACTTGATGTCGATGTTATCCAGTAAGATTCCCCAGTCCGTTTCGTGTTTAATGTTAAATAGGAGTAGACTATTTCATTGTTCACGAGCTACACCTTAAGTTCTGCATCTAACATTCACCTCTGTAAGACAGTCAAGCAATTCTACACCAGCATCATTTCTATTTCAGGCTTTACAATCCAAGAAGTTCAACTGCAATAAGATTCATCCAGTTACACATCTGTACAGCATGCTCCTAATCAAGACAACAGTGTCCACACAACAGAATATCGATTATGGGCTCTGAAATGAATCAGAACGAATGCACGTGGAGGAGGCTGTAATGATGGCGAAAAAAGAAGTTGTAGCGATGCTACTTGCCGGAGGGCAAGGTAAGAGGTTAAAAGGATTGACCAAATCACTGGCTAAGCCGGCAGTATATTTTGGCGGCACGTACCGAATCATTGATTTTCCGCTGAGTAACTGCTCTAATTCTGGTATTGATACAGTGGGTGTATTGACTCAATATGAACCACTTGTCTTACATTCCTATATTGGCATTGGCAGTGACTGGGATCTGGATCGGAAAAACGGCGGGGTATATGTACTTCCTCCGCATGAACGTGAAGACGGTAGCAACTGGTACCGGGGTACAGCGGATGCGATCTTCCGCAACCTAAACTTTATTGAACAATTCGATCCTGAGCATGTGCTCATTCTGTCAGGGGATCATATCTATAAGATGGACTACGAAAAAATGCTCCAGTATCACAAAGAAAAAGATGCGGATTGCACCATATCGGTCATTGATGTCTCATTGGAAGAAGCCAGCCGATTCGGGGTGCTGAACACCAACGATGACTATAGCATCTATGAATTTGAAGAAAAACCTCCTGAGCCCAAGAGCACACTGGCTTCCATGGGTATCTATCTCTTCAAGTGGGATGTACTGAAACGTTTCCTGATCCAGGATGAACAACAGGCATCCACCTCCTATGATTTTGGTAAAGATATCATTCCGTTATTGCTTGAAAATGAAAAATCCTTATACGCATATCCGTTCGAAGGGTATTGGAAAGATGTAGGTACCATTCGCAGTCTGTGGGAGTCGAATATGGATTTGTTGGACGAAGATACCCCGTTTAACCTGAATGACCCGGACTGGCGTATTTTCACACGTAATCCAAACCAACCTGCACAATACATCTCGCCTTCGGCCAAAGTGCGGAATTGTATTATTAGTGAAGGCAGTGTGGTGCATGGAGAGGTCAATCATTCTGTTCTATTCTACGGAATTGAGGTTGGGGAGAACAGCGCCGTTATCGATTCTGTCATCATGCCAAGGGTGAAGATCGGGCAAAATGTGCGTATTCACCGAGCAATCATTGCAGAAGGATTGGTTATTCCGGATGGAACACAGATTTCGCCCGCACCGGGAGATGAGAGTGATATATTACTCGTCGATCAGGAAGAACTGGAGCGTCAGCTTCGCCAAGGAATAACCAGCAAGGCCTAATGAAGCCAAAAGGACGGTGCATGCGATGAAATCATTGATCGGAGTTATTAACCTTGACCATGAACTTGAGGAATTGAAGGAATTGACGTACTTTCGCTGCGGAGCCGCGGTGCCTTATGCCGGGCGTTACCGTCTGATCGATTTTGTTCTATCTAATATGATGAATGCCGGAATTGAGAGTATAGGGGTGTTTGTCCGTCGTAAGTATCGCTCGCTGATGGACCATCTGGGTGACGGCAAGCCTTGGGATTTGGATCGTAAGCATGGGGGCATGTTTATTTTACCGCCGGACTGGAACGATCCAACAGATACATCACAAGGGGACTTGCAGCATTTCCATAACAATCTGGACTTCTTCCGCAGAGGTGCAGGGCAATATGTAGTGCATGCGGGCAGTCGCCATGTGACCAAAGCAGACCTCCAGGATGTCTACAGGTATCACATCAGTAAAGGAGCGGACGTTACACTGGTCTGCAAAAAAGTAGATCAGCTGCTGCCTGAGCATGACGCCTGTGTCAAGGTTGATCATGACGGGGACGGTAACGTGGTGGACATTCACCAAAGCGCTAATCACCCGAATATATATACAGAAATTTTCATTATGGAAAAGGAATTGTTCCTGCGCCAAGTGCAGCGCTGCATTGATCATGGCGAGAGCCATTTCTTCCGGGATGTGATTCAAAAAAATCCGGATGGATTGAATATCGCTGCGTATGCATATGATGGCTATCACGCAGTCATCAATTCCATTGACAGTTATTATCGCAACAGTATGGATCTGCTGAACACAGGGCAATATGAACAACTTTTCAAGGAAGATCCGATCCAGACCAAAATTAAATACGAAGCGCCTGCCAAATACCTGGATACCGCCGATGTTAAACATTCACTTCTCGCGAATGGCTGCATTGTTGGTGGAGAGGTGGAGGACAGCATTCTGTTCCGTGGGGTACAGGTGGCCAAGGGTGCCAAAATAAAAGGTTCCATCATCATGCAGAAATGTTACATTGGTGAGGGGACGGTACTTGAGAACGTCATTCTCGATAAAGACGTGAAGCTGACCGGAGGACAGACGCTGATCGGCGACCCGTCGAATCCATACATTTTAGCGAAAAGTACTATTATCTAATGCCCACACGTAACCGATATCTTCTATAAATATATATAAAATAAAAATCCTGTAGGATGGATTTAAGGTTCATACACTTTCGACGCATGAATTGCATCTTCGAAAGTTCTCACCAGCATGCAAACGTAGTGGAGGGGACGAAATCGATTCTGAAGCGTAGTGCTCGCCTAAAAGCTTTCTGCAAGAAAGCTGCTTCGAAAGCATATGCTGTCTTCAAATTTTACCCTTGATTATATAAATTCAACTTAAACATTTACACAAAACGGAGAGGACAGAAATAACCTGAAGAAGCGCAGCGCTCGCCTTTATCCCCGGATTTTCCCATTTTAAAAGGAATTAAAAAAATCTGGGGATAACAGCGATCGGAAGGTTGTTCTGTCATCGAAGTGTCCAGTGTAAATATCCTCTAGTTCAATTTATATAGGTTAATCAAGAAAATTTGGAGACAACAGCGATCATAAGAACGATTCGTAACCGTAACGGCCACTTTGCAGAGTGCTGAGCAACTGAGTGTATGAACCGCCACTGTCCTGCAGGATTTCCCCGGGAGGAACCTACTTTTGTTTGACAACAAGGAAACGTTCAAGAGTATCTTTACACGGAATCTGGTCAGCAAATTGGGCAAACCGATTGAAGAAGCAACACAGGAAGACGTGTACCATGTACTGGGAAGCATGATTCGTGAATATGCAGGCCAGGATTGGGCAGCGTCGAATCAGGGGTTTAAGCAGCGCCAGGATAAACAGGTCTATTACTTCTCGCTGGAATTCCTGATTGGACGTTTGCTCGGCAACAATCTGCTGAATGTAAATGAATTGGAATTGGTCCGCGACAGTCTGGCTGATCTGGGTTTCTCCTTGGAAGAGGTGGAAGAACAGGAGGCGGATGCAGGACTCGGTAACGGAGGTCTGGGACGACTTGCTGCCTGTTTCCTGGATTCACTCGCATCACTCCGATATGCAGGACATGGTTGCGGGATTCGATATAAATACGGGTTGTTTGAGCAAAAAATCATCAATGGTAATCAGGTCGAGTTACCCGACAATTGGCTGGATAAGGGCAATGAATGGGAAGTCCGCCGTCCAGACAAAAAGGTGGAGGTCCAGTTCTGGGGCCGGGTAGAAGCGCACGAACAGGATGGAGAATATCAGTTTGTTACAAAAGATGCCGAATCGGTTGTCGCCATTCCCTATGACGTGCCTGTCATCGGTTATGGTCAAACTCATGTGAATACATTGCGTCTCTGGAGTGCCGAGCCAAAGCGCGAGACTTCACTCGACACCCCTTCGAATTACTACGGCTATCTGGATTATAGCCGATCGGTTGAATCAATCTCGGAATTCCTGTATCCGGATGATTCCCAGTACGAAGGAAAGCTGCTGCGATTGAAGCAGCAATATTTCATGTGCTCGGCAGGTGTGCAGAGCGCCTTGCGTACGTTCAACAAGCTGGAGCTGCCGTATGATCGTTTGCCTGATAAAGTGGCCTTCCACATTAATGACACACATCCAACCTTGGTTATTCCAGAGCTGATGCGCATCCTGATTGATGTGAAGGGTTATGGCTGGGATGAAGCATGGGATATCACAACCCGTACTGTATCGTATACCAATCATACAACGCTTAGTGAGGCGCTTGAGAAGTGGCCTGTATCCATGATCAGCAGGCTGCTGCCACGAATCTACATGATCATTGAAGAGATCAACAAACGTTTCTGTGGCATGCTGCTGGACCGGTATCCGGGAGATCAGGATCGCATAGGGCATTTGGCGATTGTTGCAAACGATCAGGTACGGATGGCGCATTTGGCGATTGTAGGCAGTCATAGCGTGAATGGTGTTGCTGCTCTGCACACCGAAATTTTGAAAGAGCGCGAGATGGCTCCGTTCTATGAACTGTATCGAGAGCGTTTCAATAACAAAACGAATGGTATCACCCATCGCCGCTGGTTGATGCATGCCAATCCGAAACTGTCTGATCTGATTACGGATACAATCGGTAACGAATGGATAACAGAGCCGGGCAAGCTGGACCAGTTGGCTGGCTTTGCGGATAATGCATCATTCCAAGAGCAGTTCCGTTCAATTAAGCGGGATAACAAAGAGCGTCTTGCTACGTATATTCTGGATCATACCGGGACAGCAGTGAATCCGGATTCCGTCTTTGATGTACAGGTGAAGAGACTACACGGGTACAAACGTCAACTGTTGAACATTCTGCATGTTATGCATCTGTATAACCGGCTTAAGAATGATGCTTCGTTTGATATGGTGCCACGTACGTTCATCTTTGGTGCCAAGGCAGCGCCGAGTTATTATTTTGCCAAGAAAATTATCAAGCTGATTAACACCGTGGCTGACACAGTGAATCGGGATGCGGCCGTGAATGACCGCTTGAAAGTATTTTTCCTCGAAAACTATTCCGTCTCTCTTGCAGAGAAGATCATTCCCGCTGCGGATGTTAGTGAGCAGATCTCAACCGCAGGCAAGGAAGCTTCCGGTACGGGCAACATGAAATTTATGATGAACGGGGCTTTAACGATTGGTACGATGGATGGAGCCAACGTGGAGATGGCGGAGCAGGTCGGAGAAGATAATATGTTCATTTATGGTCTGCGTGCAGATGAAGTGCTTGAATATTATCGTTCGGGCAGCTATCGTCCGAATGAGATTGTGCAGCACGATGAACGGATTCGCGAGGTCGTGGAGCAATTAGTGCATCCAGGCGCATTCTGTTATCGTGACGGGGAGTTCTGGGATATTTATGACTCCTTGCTGGCCCATGGTGATGAATACTTTGTATTGCGTGATTTTGCTGCTTATGCAGACGCGCATGCTGCCATTGACCAGGCGTATCGCGATATTCCGGGCTGGACTCGGAAAGCAATATTAAACACGGCACATTCCGGCATATTCTCCAGTGATCGTACCATTAGTGAGTATGCGACAGATATCTGGGGTATTCATCCCGTGTCCGGGAACTGGAAAGGTTAAGAATAGATTGTTAAACAAACAAGTCCCCTTGTTCGCAAGAGACATCTCTGTTGGTAAATCAACCGGCGTAGAGAGCATCTCCTTGTAGAACAAGGGGATTTTGGCATACAGTGTATCATAGTGTCAATCAACTTGAAGATAAGCGAAACTCGCGTGTTTTTCATCATACAAGTTCGCACACAGAATCAAAAAAATGATCTGGATCTCAGTCATACTACATAAGAAATCGTTTGATATTTTGAATTAGATAGGGGAGCCGTCACTATGGATCATTACACACGAATTCAGCATGCTATTGAATATTTGGAGCAGCATTTGCAAGATGATTTTAATATCAGAGAGACGTCCGCTGCTGCGAGCTTTTCGGCGTTTCATTTTCAACGTTTATTCCAGGCCATCACGGGATTCACAGTACTGGAATACGTGCGCAGACGCAGATTAACGGAGGCTGCAGGGATGTTGCGGGGCACATCGGAAGGCATATTGGACATTGCGATGAGCTTTGGCTATCAATCTCAAGAGGCTTTTACCCGTGCATTTTCAGCCTACTTTGGAATGACACCGGCGAAGTTGCGTAAGCTGGAAGTGGATCAGTTGTCTCTTCTGAAGATGCAACAGAGCATTGATTTTAACGATTATCGAACTCGGCTTGATGGAACTTTCCACATGAACACACCCCGTCTGGTCACACGGGAACCGAACTGGATTGTCGGCTATGAATATAAGACCAACCTGAATGACAATCAGCATTATGCTGAAATACCCGGATTTTATCACGATTTTGGCATGGAACAGAAATTCATGGCGATTCCGGAGAGGACACGCCCTGATATGGCTTATGGTGTGGCCTGTCATTTTGAAGAGGATGGAGCATTTTCTTTTATTGTGGGTGAAGAAAGCAGTGGAGCATCGCAGGTACTTGAACCCGGTTTTACTTCGATTGAAATTCCGGGCGGCTTGTATGCGGAGTTCACCGTGGAAGGCTCCGGGCAGGATATTCGGAAAATGATCTATGGCAGCTGGTTGCCGCAGTCTAACTATGAACGGAGGGAAGGACCAGACTTTGAAGTGACGGATGTCTGGAAATCGACCCCTGAACAACTGGACATGAAGATCTATATCCCGTTAAAATAGACCTTACCGCTTCGCGGAATTCAAGGTCGGAGGACGGATGAATGAGCGAAAAGTCATGGCTTCACTCCAAGTGGATGCTGACCATTGTTGCTTGCATGGCAGTCCTTTACATACTGATTATGGGCATTTTACTGTTTGTCAGTGGACGAACACCTAGCATGTATTATCAATATAATCTCGTACCCTTCGAGACGATTCGTCCACTTCTTATGGAGAGGGAGAGGTACAATACTGATACCTGGGTCAAAAACCTGTTTGGCAATATCGTATTGTTCATTCCGCTGGTATCTGGATTCCATGGTTGTTTCGGAGGTGTCGTTCGTTCCTGACATTTACATCTACAGTTGTTTTGCTTCTGCTGGGTGTTGAGGTCACACAATTGATTACACGTGTAGGTTCGTTTGATGTGGATGACATTATTCTGAACACGATCGGTGCCTGGATAGGGTACGCCGGATTTAAGTTAATCTTATGTTCACAAAAAAGGACTCGGAATTGAACCGCAGATCGCGGTCCATGGCCGGGTCTTTTTGCATAAGATACCTTTCAAATGTTTACAAGGGAATCATTTCGGATAAAACATATTAACGGCTTAATACAGTGAGCAGAGATTATATATATAAATTGAACTAAACATTTACACGAAACGGAGAGGACAGAAATAACCTGAGGAAGCGAAGCGTTCGCCTTTATCCGCGGATTTTCCCCTTATAAGGGGAATTCATAAAATCTGGGGATAACAGCGATCAGAAGGTTGTTCTGTCATCGGAGTGTCCAGTGTAAATATTCTTTAGTTCAATTTATATAGTAGACAATGATGAGAGCGAGGTGGGCGATATCGTTTGGTGGAAAGAGAGTGTGGTATACCAGATTTACCCGAGCAGCTTTAAAGATTCGGACGGGGATGGATATGGCGATTTGCAGGGGATCTATGAGAAGCTCGATTATTTGGAGAATTTGGGCGTAGATGTGATCTGGCTCTGTCCCATTTACGATTCACCAGGACATGATAACGGATATGATATCCGGGATTATTACGGCATTTTACTCAAGTATGGCACGATGGAGGATTTTGATCGATTATTGGCAGAGGCACACAAGCGTGGTCTTAAGATCATGATGGACCTGGTGCTGAATCATACGTCAGATGAACATGCTTGGTTTGCTGAATCGCGTTCGTCAAAGATGAATCCGAAGCGGGATTATTATATTTGGCGTTCAGGCAAAAATGGGCAGGTGCCGAATAATTGGGAGTCCTATTTTGGGGGTTCGGTGTGGAAGCATGATCCCGAGACAAATGAATATTATCTGCATCTGTATTCAGAACAACAACCCGATCTCAACTGGAACAATGCACAGATGGCAGAAGAGATGTATGAGATGGTGCATTGGTGGCTGGAAAAAGGGGTCGACGGATTTCGTTTCGATGCAGTAGCGCATATCGCCAAGGCAGAGGGTCTGCCAAGTGCTCACAATCCGGATAATCTGCCGGTAGTTCCAGCGTATCAGCTCTTTTCCAACTTGGAACAGGTACACTCGATCTTGAAGAAGCTGAATAACATGATCCTGAAACCTTACGGACCCATGACAGTTGGCGAGACTTCGGGACTTGGGCCTGAGCAGGCCTTGGCTTATGTCGGGACGGATCGTGATGAGCTTAATATGGTATTCCAGTTTGAGCATATGTTTATCGATGCCAAATCCTCCGGAATTGGTAAATGGAATTATAAGGAATGGAAATTGACCGATCTCAAAGAAATCATGAGCCGGTGGCAAACAGTTTTGCATGGTAGAGGCTGGAACGCCAATTATATGGGCAACCATGATCAGCCACGCCCGGTTTCGCGTTTTGGTGATGACGGTAAATATCGGGTGCGTTCTGCTCAGATGCTGGCGACATGGATGCTTACACTCGAAGGGACCCCCTACATCTATCAAGGAGAAGAGATCGGCATGACCAATGTCGCTTTCCCTGATATCGAACAATACCGGGACATCGAGACCAAAAATTATTACAATCATTACATTGGTCAAGGTAAGTCGAAGCATGAAGTCATGCAGGCGATCTGGCTGAAGAGTCGCGATAATGCCCGCACGCCGATGCAATGGGATGAGACGGAACACGCAGGGTTTACCCAGGGGCAGCCGTGGATTCAGGTGAATGATAATTATCCTGAGATTAATGTGGCTGATGCCGAAAGTGATCCGCAATCCATTTTGCATTATTACCGTAAGTTGATTGCCCTTCGCAAACAACATAAAGTACTTATCTATGGTGCGTATGAACTGCTGCTACCGGATGATCCGGATATCTATGCCTATACCCGAACGCTGGATGATGAGCAGATGCTGGTCATTCTGAATTTCCGAGGGCATGAACCCGAGATGCACTGGCCGGAAGGCTGGGATTCCGAGCATGCCAAGCTGATCATCAGCAATGTCAGCAGACGTTATTCTACCGATGAAGGCGCGATTCAGCTTCAGCCGTATGAAGCAAGGGTATATCGTAAGCAGCGGTGACACGAAGGCTAGCGTAATTTTGCGTTGGTGAAGAGCTATGATTTATAATAAATAGTGGTTTCAAAATAATCAAAACATATGTCGGGAGGAATCCAAGTTGTTGAATATTACTTTCCACGGTCACTCCAGTGTACAGCTGGGCACAGAAGAAAAGTCTCTGATCATTGATCCCTTCCTGCGTGGCAACGAGCTTGCCGTCACGAAGCCTGAAGATATTAAGACCGATGTTGTGTTGCTGACACATGCACATATGGATCACATCCTCGATGCTGAGCCTATTGCCAAAGCGAATAACGCCAAAGTTGTGGCTATTGTGGAATTGGCTACATATATGTCCTGGAAAGGTCTGGATACACTCGGCATGAACATGGGCGGAACGGTAGATCTTGATTTTGCTCAAGCCAAAATGATTCAGGCGTTCCATACTTCCGGGATTGTGCTCGAAGAAGAACAACGGATCATGTATGCAGGTTTGCCTGCTGGATATATCATTAATATTGGTGGTAAAACGATTTTGCATGCCGGAGACACAAGTCTCTTTGGGGATATGAAAATGATCGGTGATCGTCATGATATTGATGTAGCTTTCTTGCCGATTGGTGGACATTTCACCATGGGACCTGAGGATGCGCTGCAAGCGGCCGAATGGTTTAATGCCAAACTGACGATTCCGGTTCATTATGATACGTTCCCGGTAATTCGTCAGGATGCGGAACACTTCGTGCAACAACTGGCTGCAAAAGGGTTGGAAGGCCGTGTGCTCGCCCCCGGAGAATCTATTACCCTGTGATGCACATTTAACCGCTGTTCAATAATAAATGGATTGATGGATAAAGACGAATATCATGTCAAGATAACTGACGTGATATTCGTCTTTTTTCGGTTTCAGGTTCAACTTTTACCGATAGAGTTGGTACAAATGACAAAAATATTGAAATTCCATTGTTGAACTCCCATTTAGAATGATATAAAAAGTTACACGGAAACCAAACGGAAATCCGAATTGACCGCAAACAGGGGGAGCGTTCATGTCATTTATGAAATCATTATTTTTTCAAATTATTGTAGCGGTAATCATCGGGATTGGCGTAGGCATCCTGTGGCCGGATCTGGGTAGCTTGCTGCAACCGCTCGGAACAGGTTTCATCAAATTGATCAAGATGATCATCGCACCACTGATTTTCATGGTGATTGTAACAGGCATTGCCAAAATCGGTGATCTGAAGTCGGTAGGTCGCATCGGACTGAAAGCCATCGTGTGGTTCGAGATTGCAACTACAGTGGCGCTGGTACTTGGATTGGGAACAGCCAATCTGCTTCGCCCAGGTGCTGGAATGAACGTGGACCCTTCAACCATAGACGCAAGCGGAATTGAAGCAAAAACCAATGGTTCCGAGTTACCGCATACGGTAGACTTTATCATGAATATTATTCCGACAAGTGTTGTGGATGCCTTTGCACAAAATGCACTTCTGCAAGTACTGCTCGTGGCCTGCCTGTTCGGGGTTGCCCTGGCAGCAACCGAGAGTAAGGCAAAAGAGAATGTACTGACGCTGATTGAGAACTTGCTCGGCATTGTGTTCCGTATCATCGGTTATATCATGAAACTCGCGCCAATTGGTGCATTTGGAGCCATGGCTTACACGGTAGGTGCCTATGGGGCATCCACATTAACGTCCTTTGGTCTGCTGATTCTGGCCTGCTACGGGGCAGCGCTGCTGTTTCTGGTCATGCTGGCATTGGCTGCCTGGTGGATCACCGGGCTGAATTTCCTGCAATTTGTGAAATATACCCGTTCTGAAGTGATGCTGGCGATTGGAACCGGATCATCAGAAGTGGTGATGCCACGCATGATGGACAAACTAACCAAGGCGGGTTGTGATCGTGCGGTTGTGGGTCTTGTGGTGCCGACGGGGTACTCGTTTAATCTGGATGGCGCTTCGATCTATTTATCCTTGGCTACAGTTTTTGTTGCTCAGGCCGTAGGGATTGAACTGACATTGATGCAGCAAATTACGATTTTGCTGGTGTTGATGTTAAGTTCCAAAGGCATGGCAGGAGTACCTGGCTCCGCATTCTTGGCCCTGTCCGCAACGGCAGTGGCTGTCAATGCTTTTCCGGTAGCAGCGGTTGCTCTGCTGCTTGGTGCAGATCGTTTCATGGATACAATGCGTGTATTCACCAACTTGATGGGCAACTGTGTCGCAGCATTTGTGGTGGCAAAATGGGAAGGTCTGCTGGATCAAAAGCGAATGCGTGCCGTACTCTCTGGTGAGATCAGTGCTGCTGAACTGGAAAGAGAAGAGCAAGCTGCACTATCTCTATTGAAGTTGAATATGCAGGATAAACAAGGGAAAGCCGTAGTTTCACCGGAGATGTCGTAAGAGGCGTGTCTCCGCTGTGATGATGAAGTCAAGTGACAGCAACCCTATAATAACAATCCATTACAACAGTAAAAATATTAGAATACATTTAAAAAGTTCAACCAAGTTCAACCAAAGAGACCGTCTGTTGCCCACTCCGATCGTGGGAAGAACAGACGGTTTCTTGTTGTCCCAATACAGATATCATGGAGTTTACGAACGCAGGTTCCAAAATAAATGTTACAGAGGAAAGATTTATGGGGAATGTGTAGAAGAGGCGAAGAATATACATATTATAGTTTCAACTTGTATATACATGTTTACTTATGTAATATAGATATGAAGTTAGCCGAGAACATCACATAAGAGCATTACAATTTATTGGAGGCGTTAACATGAGTTCTAATAACACAACTCCGTCATCTTGGTGGAAGACATCAACGGTGTATCAGGTATATCCGAAGAGTTTTAATGATACAACCGGATCGGGTACTGGAGATATTCGTGGATTAACCGAGAAGCTTGATTATTTGCAGCATCTGGGTATCGATATTGTGTGGTTGCAGCCGGTATATGTATCCCCGCAGCATGATAATGGATATGACGTAGCGGACTATTACCGGATTAATCCGGATTATGGGACGATGGAGGATTTTGACGAACTGCTGAAAGGTCTGAAGGCTCGTGATATGAAACTGATGATTGATATCGTGGTGAATCACTCCTCGACCGATCATGAGTGGTTCCAGCAATCCCGTTCTTCCAAGGATAATCCGTATCGGGATTATTATATTTGGAAAGATCCTGCCCCGGATGGCGGTGTGCCAAACAACTGGCAATCCAAGTTCGGTGGGCCCGCGTGGCAGTATGATGAACAGACGGGACAATATTTCCTGACTTTATTTGATAAAACGCAGGCAGATCTGAATTGGGAGAATGAAGAAGTACGCAAAGCTGTACGGGATATGATCAAGTTCTGGGCGGAAAAAGGTGTGGATGGTTTCCGTATGGACGTGATTAACCTGATCTCCAAAGACCAGCGTTTCCCTGATGATGATGGTAGCGTTTCACCGGGTGATGGACGCAAATACTACACGGATGGACCACGTGTGCATGAGTACATTACCGAGATGTATGAAGAAGTATTCGGGCCTTACAACATGGTGACTGTAGGGGAAATGTCTTCCACAACACTGGAACATTGTATTCAATATTCGAACCCGACTTCCCGGGAGTTTTCGATGACGTTTAACTTCCATCACCTGAAAGTGGATTATCCGAATGGTCAGAAGTGGGAACTGATGCCGTATGATTTCGAACCGATGAAGCAGCTCTTCAGTGAGTGGCAAACTGGCATGCAGGCCGGTGGAGGTTGGAACGCGCTGTTCCTTAATAACCATGATCAGCCGCGGGCACTATCCCGATTCGCCGATGATGGTGATTATCGTGCCGAGAGTGCGAAGATGCTTGCAACAACGATACACGGCATGCAAGGTACACCTTATGTCTACCAGGGAGAAGAGATCGGCATGCCGAATCCAGTCTGGAATGACGTTAGTGAGTTCCGCGATATCGAATCAACGAACATGTACCGCTTGCTTCAGGAAGAAAGAGGTAAATCCGCTGAAGAAGCTTTCAACATTGTAAAAGAGCGTTCCCGGGACAACTCCCGCACACCGATGCAGTGGAATGGAAGTCAGAATGCAGGCTTCACTACGGGAACACCTTGGCTGAAGGTGGATGAGCGGTATCCTTCCATTCACGTGGAACAGCAGTTGGCTGATCCAGATTCGATCTACTATCACTACCGCAAATTGATTGCCCTGCGTAAACAGGTTAACGTGCTGATCGACGGTCTGTATGAACGATTGGACGATGCACACCCGGATGTATTCGCCTACGCACGGACCAATGGAAGTGAATCCCTGATTGTTGTATCCAACTTCAGTAAACGAGACGTCACGTTCTCGCTTCCGGAAGCAGTCTGGAATGATCACATTGCAGGCAAATCAGCAGAGTTACTCATAGGAAATACGGAGGCAGACCCTGCGCTGACGCAGGAAATCTCTCTCAGTCCGTATGCATCCTATATGTGGCTTGTGCCACAACAGGACTAATCACATTTTATAAATAGGAAGTGACACTATGGCAATCGATAAAAAACAGGTTGAGGAGATCGTCCGGGCAGTCGGTGGCAAAGAGAATATTGAAGCTGCTACACACTGTGTTACACGACTCCGGTTTGCCTTGTACGATGAGAGTAAAGTGGATACTGAAAGTCTGGATCAGAATGATCTGGTTAAAGGACAATTCTCTTCCCAAGGACAATTCCAGGTCGTTATTGGGCCTGGTCTGGTAGATAAAGTCTATGATGAGATGATTCAGATTACCGGGGGAGATCGTTCTTCCAAGGATGATGTGAAGGCGGTTGCTGGTAAAAAGCAAAATCCAATCCAGCGAGCGATCAAAACACTCTCGGATATTTTCATTCCGATCTTGCCTGCAATCATTACGGCAGGTCTTTTGCTCGGGATTAACAATATTCTGACAGGTCCAGGCATTTTCTTTGATGGAAAATCACTGGTGGATGTTTATCCAGCCTGGAAGGATCTTGCGTCCATTATTAATACGATTGCAAGTACAGCCTTCACGTTCCTGCCGGCTCTAATTGGTTGGGCAGCTGTAAAAAGGTTCGGCGGCAGTCCGCTGCTCGGGATCGTGCTGGGTCTCATTCTGGTACATCCCGATCTGCTGAGTGCATACGGTTACGCTGATGCTGTGAATAATGGCACGGTGCCAACATGGAATCTGTTCGGTTGGGAGATTGAGAAGATCGGTTATCAAGGGCAGGTTCTGCCAGTACTGGTATCGGCCTATCTGCTTGCGAAGATGGAAATTTTCCTGAATAAAAGGGTACATGATTCGATTAAACTGCTGGTCGTTGCACCAGTTACGTTGCTGATTACCGGATTCCTGGCATTTACGATTATTGGACCGGTTACATTTGCTATTGCAAATGCAATTACATCTGGCTTGATCTATGTATACGATTCATACGCGGCGCTGGGTGGTCTGATCTACGGTGGTCTGTACGCTTTGCTTGTTATCACCGGTATGCATCACACGTTCCTCGCGGTCGATGTTCAGCTGATTGGTAGTCAGGGTGGTACGTTCCTGTGGCCGATGCTGGCATTGTCCAACATCGCACAAGGTTCGGCTGCACTTGCGATGATGCTTGTCCTGCGTGAGAAGAAAATGAGAGGACTTGCGGCAACGTCCTCGGTGTCGGCCTTCCTCGGGGTAACTGAGCCGGCGATCTTTGGTGTTAACATCCGTTACCGTTATCCGTTTATCTTTGGTATGATCGGTTCCGCGATTGGTGGTGTGTTGCTGACGATGAATAATGTTCAGGCAACCTCCATCGGTGTAGGTGGTGTACCGGGATTCCTGTCGATTTTCCCTGACAAATGGGGTGTCTTCTTCATCGGCATGGCGATTGTCCTGGTTGTACCATTTGTACTGACCGTCCTTTTTGGCAGAGCCAAACTGAGAAAAGAAGATCGTAGTGCAAGCAATGAAACCGTTAATGAGCCTAAAGCGGCTACATCGCAGTCTGCTTCGGGTGTTACCTCTTCAACTGCAAAAACAGATCCAAACCAGCGCACACGTAGTGCAGCTCAAGTAGGAGACGAAGCCGTGAATACACTGGAAATCATGGCGCCTTTAACAGGCCAGGCCGTGTCACTGGAGCAAGTACCTGATCCGGCTTTTGCCGAGAAACAGATGGGTGAAGGTGTAGCGATTGAACCTTCCGGCAACGTTGTTGTGGCTCCGTTTGATGCTCAGGTGGCTCATGTGATCAAAAGTAAACATGCGGTGATTCTTGAACACGCGAGTGGATTACAAGTTCTGATTCATGTCGGGATTAATACAGTATCCCTCAAGGGTGAAGGCTTCAACATGCATGTCGAAGCTGGCGAGCATGTAAAGGCTGGACAAAAGCTGTTGGAGTTTGATCGTAAGGTAATTGAAGATGCGGGATACCCGCTGATTACACCGATTATCATTCCAGATGGTCAAGATATGGTTGAACGGGTGGAAGTCACGACAGGTGATGTTACATCTAATCAAAATGGTGTGTTGAAGGTTCATCTGAAAGGTTAATTGAATACAACAACAAGAAGGGGCTGCGTGATATGCAGCTCCTTTTTGCTGTATGATCGTTATTTTCATGACGATCATGGTAAACTGTATATAAAATGGAAGAATCACATTTTTAAAATAATGGTGGTTGGAAAGGTTCTTCTGACAAAGCAAGCTTCAGGCATGTTCGAGTCGTGGCGTTCATATGGTGGAGAAAGAGTTCCTAGTCAATCGATGAGGAGGAGAGCCATGACACGTATTGCGGTGATGGTCATTCATGGGCTGGGTATGCGGAAGGATGGGTACGCGGACAAGCTGATTGCTTGTTTGCATAAGGAATTGGACAAGGTGATGGTCTTGCCTGGAGCCTCCAAACAGATGCTGGATATCGAACCTGTATATTGGGCGGATGTATTTGAGGAGCGGGAAGAGGCACTCTTTCAACAGCTCGTGAGCTCTCCGGGATTGAACTTTCAGGCGTTGCGCCGATTTGTCATCCATTACCTGGCTGATGCGGTTGCTTATCAACCGGTGGAAAATCAAGGCCATAACTACGATGCCGTACATCGAACGTTGAATCAGGCGATGCATACCCTTGCACAGCGTAATGGACCGGAAGCTCCGCTCTGTGTGGTTGCCCATAGTTTGGGTGCCGTAATCGCCAGTAACTTCTTCTACGATCTGCAATATCCCTCCAGTCGTGTGCCTGAGGTTGTGGATGTGAACTCGGCTCTGGAGCGGGGGGATACGCTGACCAATTTTTACTCCTTTGGTACAACCCTGCCCTTATGGAGTTTGCGTTACCATGACTTTAGTTGCCCAATTCAGGTGCCCTCTTCCCATGTGAATCAGTATTATGCCGGGCTGGAAGGGGAATGGGTGAACTTCTACGATCGGGATGATATTCTGGGTTATCCGTTACGCCCCATTGATCCTGCTTATGAGAAAGCGGTGAATGAAGATATTGAAGTGAACTCTGGCGGCGTGGCTATGAGTTGGAATCCGCTAAGTCATGGGGGGTATTTTTCCAATCGAAGTATGAATCGGAGAATTGCTCAGGGGCTCGCTCGAACCTGGACCTGGATAAATCGTTCATAATATAAAAGGTAGTTCAAAAAGTCCGCTTTTGATTACGAAGGATGCCTAATGGCATCATCAGCATCGAATATGGAATTCATCCCATCTTCTTGGTACTGAAAACCGGTCTTTTTGAACACGTATTGTAAGTAATATAAGTATTAAAATTAGGAGGGAATATGTATGGAATGCAGGACAGGCTGTGCCGCATGTTGTATCGCGATCTCCATATCATCACCGATACCGGGCATGGCTCATGGCAAGCCGGCAGGTGTACGTTGTGTGCAGCTTACGGATGATAATCGCTGCGGAATTTTTGGCCAAAAAGATCGTCCTGCGGTATGCAGTGGATTGCAAGCTGAGGAAGAGATGTGTGGTAACACCGATCAGGAAGCATTTGATATTCTAACCTGGTTGGAGCAAGAAACTGCACCAAAGGTAATATGAGTAGGTTGTTTTAATGAATTGGGATAATTATACTTAATAGGGAAGAAGCTCGATCAGAGAGAGGAGACGCGAATACAATGGGGCTTGTTAAACGTTTTGTATTGGTTGTTGTGAATATGATCGGAGAGTTATGGATGGGGTTTTACCGACGTAACTCGGATTATTATGACCATCAGACTTCGGAGTCCAAAAGCAAGATTGGCTATTATGCATTTATTATTGGGGCAACAGTGGTTACGGTGGGCATTGTAGGCTGGATGTACAACCGAATTTATTCATAAGTAGTCATTATGCTTAAAATTGAATGAAGCCAAATGCTGAAGTTAAGTCTGTACAAATAAAAGAGAGTATCCGCAGGATGTGACATCAAATGGATACTCTCTTTGGCATGGGATCAGACAAAATATGATCATTGAAGATAGGGTTTAGCTTTCTTTTCTTTCAACATATGTACAAGAATCATCTTCAGTACGGAAGAGACGATGAAGAAAATAAACAGGATTCGAAACAATTGATACCCGGATACAACGGAAAGATCGGCATTCACTTCATGTGCCATGATACTCATCTGATCCATCCGTTTAGCCTACCGGTTAAGATCCTGCGAGAGCCGTAGCGGAAGGTTTGGGTTCTCTGAACATGACAAAGTACATCAGTGATGAAATAACGTATAGACAGCCTGTGATGCTGAAAGTGATCGCATAACCCCAATACGTTCCGTACGTGGTGACCAGATAGGATTGGACAGGCCCCATGGTCGCCCAACCAATCATGAACGAGGTCTGCATCAATGAATTGGCAATCCCGCGGCGTTTGTCCGAGATCCGATCCACCAGTATGGCTGAATGAATGGGATTGGCTGCGTTCATCAATGCTTGTCTGAACAAGAAACTGAGTGAAGCGATGAACAACAGATTGGTGAAACCTGTTAATAGAAGGAAGGGCAGCGACATGACCTGGAAAATGACAACGGCTCTTACGCTTCCGACCTTTGCCGCCAAGGTAGGACCAATCAGCATGGATACAATCGTCATAATCTGACCAAGTGCAATTAGTAAGCTCATGCCGCTCAGAGAAACCGAGAATCGATTGGTGAAATACAGATTCAGATACGGTACAACCAGTCCGGAACCTAATCCAATTAACAACTGAGTCACTATAAACTGACCAATCAGTCGGGAATCTTTTTTCTTCGTGATCGAATCGTCCGTGCTTGGGGTATTTGTTGAACTTTCTTTTAGATCCGTATTGGGTTGAAGAACGGGTCGCGCCGGAATCGTGGTCTGCGGAGCAGCCTTACCTTCGGTTACAAATAACAGTGGAATAAATGCAGCCAGTGTTGCTGCACCACCAACAAATAAAACCGTCTGCAATCCGGTCACTTTGGCGAGTCCTGCCGTATGTAACAAATCTGCGAATACACCGCCGCCCAGGCTACCAAGCACCTGGGAAGCGAGCACAAGGGATGAATAATAACTGAACATCTTCAGCCGCTGGCTTTTCTTGACGTTTTCCGCCAGATAAGGAATGGCCAGTACTTGGAACACCCCAGCGAAAAGGCCAGAGAATACCGCGAACCAGATCAGTCCTGTAGCCGAATAATCGAAGGAGCGTCCAATCAGAAAGATTCCGCTGAATAACGCCCCGGTAATGAGTAATCGCTTGCGGCTGAACAGATCACCGCATAGACCGATAGGAACAAACATAATGGCTGTTGCGAGTGATTGAATACTTACAATCTGGCCGTTCATTGTATCATTATAGCCCAGACCCTGAATGTACAGATTGTACAAGACAGAGAACATGCCATTTCCGATCTGATACAGAATGCTAGCCAGGAAAAACAGTTGAATATTGCGGGACCAGCCGCGAATTTCATCATTTATATGTTGTAAAACTCTCAAGTGGTTCCCCCCAGTCTGCCTGTGCAGTGATTCCAGTTTAACAGGAAAGGGGAATTTGCGGAAGAATTGACCACTGTTTATTTTGGTTCAGGGGCATCAATCACACGAGCAATGACGAATCCATCGTAACCTTTGCTACCGACCGTTTGCAGTGCTGTAGCTTCAAGTCGAGGGTGATCCGCGATCAACTGCAGGAATGATCGAACGCCCTGAACTCTGGGGTCTGTGCTGTCTGTGCGGATCACTTCACCGTCCCTGACGATATTATCACCAATAATAAGACTCCCCGGCCGAGTCAGTCGCAGGGCCCATCTCAGATAATCGGGATTACTCGGTTTGTCAGCATCGATGAAGATCATATCAAACGGTTCCCTGTATTCTTCCTGTACATCGGGAAGGGTGGTTAGGGCAGGACCAACTCTCAGGTCAACCTTGTGCATCAGTCCTGCTCGTGTGAGATTGGCTCGGGCCAAGTCTGCATGGTGTGATTCCGATTCCAGTGAGACGATGCGTCCCTGTTCAGGCAGCGCTCTTGCCATCCAGATGGTACTGTATCCACCCAGTGTGCCAATTTCAAGTACACGGGATGCTCCTTGGATTTGCAGCAGGAGCTGAAGTAACTTTCCTTGATTCGGTGTTACGTCATGAGCAGGGAGTCCAGCTTCGGCATTGCTTTGCAGGGTTTGTTCCAGCAGGGCATCCGAGGGAATTAGCAGATCATTCATGTAGTCGTCGACTTGAGTCCAGGTATGCTGTAGGTCGGTTGTATTTATATTTTTCATGTTCACATGTTCCTTCCTTGTTTCTTGTATTGGATTTCATATTTCAACTATAGATGGAATTGATATATAAATAAAATATATATTATGTATGTTAATATAACTTTAGGTTATGTATTTGACGTGGAAGAGGTGTAAACATGAATCTGCATGGATTACGATTATTTCATGCCATCGTGAGATATGGCGGGGTCACTCGTGCCGCAGAGGAACTGAATATTAGTCAGCCTGCGGTATCTTCCCAGGTGAAGAAGTTTGAACGTGAATTGGGAATCCAGCTTTTTGTTTCGGAGGGAAGAAGACTGGTGCTTACGGATGCCGGGATACAGTTAACAGGTTATGCGGAACGTCTGTTCATGCTGGAGCAGGATGTCGAGAATTTTGTGCAGGATTTTCGGGAGGGCAAGAAAGGACTGATCCGTCTTACGGCAACCTACTTGCCTTCGAATTTTCTGTTGCCGGGCTGGATTGCGCGGTTTAAACAAATGCACGAGGATGTGGAGATTGTTGTGAGCACAACCAACACCCGGATGGCTTTTGACCAATTGCTTCGTTATGAGGCAGAGATTGCAGTGTATGGTGGAAGTGGCATTACACATGAAGGTGTCCAATGGGATGAATTGTTTGACGATGAGATGTGGTTTGTTGTGCACCCTGACCATCCGTATGCGGGAAAAGAAATCGAGCTGCATGAGATGGTGGCAGAACCGTTCATCATGCGTGAAGAAGGCAGTGCCACGCGTGAGCGACTCGTTTCGCTATGCACAACAAATAACCTGGCCGCTCCCCGCATTGCGCTTCAGTTCAACGGGCTGAACGAAACGATCAGTGCGGTGAAGGCAGGTTATGGGGCCAACTTTATATCTTCTTTGGTTGTGAACGAAGATGTACAGCAAGGCAGGCTGGCACGTGTGTTTGTTCGAGGTGTACTGCTGAGAAATACGGTTGCCGTATGTACACGAGCCGGGGAGGTTTTATCGCCTGCTGCACAGCATCTGGTCAAGCTTATCCGACAAGAAGCTGCTTTGATGAAATAAACAGCGTGATTGTACTTAAAACAATTTAAAGTACGTGTTCAAAAAGACCAGTTTTCAGTATCCTAAAGCGGACTTTTGAACAGCCTCTTGAAAATTGGACAGGTTGCTTCTTCTACTATTAACTTTATTAACTTTCGCTTTGTTGTGAAGTTCCCCATGCATGGAATCGGGCGTATAGGGTTACGCCGCCAATAATCAGGACAGGAATCCAGACTGCAATCATGGGCACACGGTGGAATAACAATGCGGCTGCAATGACGCCGATCAAATAGATGACAACAGCACCTGCACGAAGGTAGGAGTCTGTGGACAAGGCTTTGGTTAACGATCGGATATTGGCATGTCGCAGATTTTTGAGGATGTTTACGGTATCCTCAACCACAGCGGCCAAATTATTGGTGAGCACGGTTGTTGAGATGCCAGCAATGCCAATGCGGCGTGCCGCAGTTGTTTGCATCCCCATTGCAACGGCTAGGATGACAATTAACAGATAGGACAGTTGTTCTGAAAATGGACTAATCATGGCGATCGCGAACAGCAGGAGCAATATGCTTTCAACAGTAAATACAGCTGTGACCTTAGAAGACCAGCCATTTTTGGTCTGCACAGGTCCAACCATATGTGCTGCAATGGCATTGCCAGCAATAAAGCCGATGAGGGCTAGGAGGGACCGAAGCACGATAAATTCCTGAGCACGGGCGATGGCAATACCGAGCAGTACAATATTCCCCGTCATATTGGCTGTGAGCACATGCCCCAGTCCCAGATATCCGATCAGGTCCACCATTCCGGCAGACATACAGAGAAGCAACATGGCGTATTTCTGGAGGGTGCTTTGATTCATCCTATCCGTCCTTTCAAAAAACGTAGCCCCTCCAGTATACAGCCAAAACCCATGCATCTTCAAAATGAAATTCATCGCGCAAGACTTAAGGTGCAGCGAGCCAATCAAACATATTGTTAACCGCTGACTCATGTATTTTCTCGTGAAAATGATGATCCTGCCCGCCATAAGCGTGAAATGTGACATCCGCACCTCCCCGCTTAAGCCAGTGATACATTCGGGTTCCGTGACTATAATTCACCTGTGTATCTGATGTACCATGCATGATTAGTACGGGACAAGATAATTTGTTCGCTTTTGACAAGGGAGAACGGGCGAGATAAGCTTCCGGAACTGCGCGTGGGGAGCCACCCAACACCCGTTTCAATGTGCGCCTCAGGTCAGTTCGCTCATGGTAAGTGCGTTCCACATCGGAGACACCGCTCCAAAGAACTAACTTATGTACTTTGTCCGGTCCCTCATTATAGGCAGTTGCGGTATGTACAGCATTAATGGCTCCACGGGAGAACCCCATTAACGATATCCGAGTTGGGTCGACAAAAGGTAAACGCTGCATCAACCGATAAGCGGCATGCACATCTTCGGCATCTTTCCCGCCATACTCGTCACGACCTTCACCGCCTTCGTTGCCACGATAGGATGGGGCGAATATGATATAACCTTTATGTACAAATTGCTCAAGCCAAACGGTATTTACCCCGCCATAGCTGCCAAGTCCACCGCGACAATAGATCAGCACAGGCCATTGTTCCTGTGTGTGTGCGATATCATGCATTCTGGCAGAAGGGTAGTGGCTGGCGAGTGGTTGCAGATGTAGAGATGTATGTATGGAAGCGAATTCCGGAAAGGCAGAGGAGACAGAGCCGGCATGAGAAGTTTCATATGTCGTGATATCAGGTAATGAGCAACCTTGTGGCAGGTATAAATAAGCTTTAACCCGAAGTGTATCGGATGAATACGTCACTTGATAGAGCAGGAAAATCCACCTCTTTTATAATAATTGCGGGCCAAATGACAGGGATATTTCTATAGGATGTACGTAAAATAAGTTCCCATACCTTCCAGGCTGAATCGCCAGCCCAAATGTGAGAAATTCGTTTATTGGCTCCATATGATTTATAATGGTTCAGGAGACATGTGGATTGACCGCTTGTTCTCATATTCATAAAACTAATTTTAGTGTGCAGAAAGAAAGGGAGAAAGCCATGATGAACGCTCCACATCCAATCGATCAATTCAAGAAATTCAAATATGAAATTACCAGATTTATGATGATCTATAAATTTGCTCTGGATCAAATGGAGACCAAGATTGAAGTCCTGAAGGAAGAATTCCAGTCTTTGCATGATTACAGTCCAATTGAGCATACAAAGTCCAGACTGAAATCACCTGAGAGCATTATGAACAAGATGTTCCGCAAAAATCATGAGTTAACGTTTGAGAGCATCAAGCAAAATATCAAGGATATCGCCGGGGTACGGATTACATGTTCCTTTATCTCGGATATCTATCGCATTAAAGATATGCTGTGCAACCAGAGTGATCTGCGTGTACTGGAGGTCAAAGACTACATCGAGAATCCAAAGCCAAATGGTTACCAAAGCCTTCACCTTCTGGTGGAAGTGCCTGTGTACATGTCCAATGGTGAGGAACGAGCATGTGTGGAGATTCAGATCCGTACAATCGCGATGGATTTCTGGGCGAGTCTGGAGCATAAGATTTTTTATAAATACAATAAGGATGTTCCCGAGCATTTGACGAGAGAGTTAAAGAGTGCGGCAGATTCCGCAAATGCGCTGGATCAACAGATGGAGCGACTTCACCGGGAAATTCAGGAGATCAAGGACGCGGATAACGAGCGGGATGAAGAAGAATTACGCCGTATTATTATTAACAATCAACAGTTCACACTGCCGTCCAATCTGCTCAAGCTGCTGGGTAGCGGGGAGTAGTATTTGATGAAAAGTACAACAGCTTCATTGAACACAAACTCCACATCTCGTGTACGGATGGCTTTAATTCTGGGGACACTGTCGGCCTTTGGGCCGTTGTCCCTGGATATGTATTTACCCGCATTGCCCACGCTGGCTGATGAGTTTGGTTCATCTACTTCGTATGCTCAACTCAGTCTGACGGCGTGTATGATTGGACTTGCGGTTGGACAGTTGCTTGCCGGACCTCTAAGTGATGTGCGTGGTCGGCGAACACCGCTCATTGCAGGGCTTGTGCTCTACACTATCGCCTCCATACTTTGCCTGGTCAGCCCGACGATGGGCTCTTTTGTTGTGCTGCGGTTCATTCAGGGTGTAGCTGGAGCGGCAGGGATTGTCATCTCGCGCGCAATCGTCAGAGACGTATATTCGGGCCCTGAACTGACACGGTTCTTCTCCCTGTTAATGCTGATTAACGGTGTAGCCCCAATTGCTGCACCAATCATTGGTGGACAATTGTTGACGTATACATCGTGGCGCGGCGTATTTATTTTGCTCAGCATTATCGGAATAATGACGCTGTTGTCTGTCATTTTCGGTCTCGGGGAGACATTACCTTCCAATCGCAGATCAAGTGGTGGATTAAAGCAGACATTACTTACGTTTCGTCAAATCGCAGGGGATCGTCAGTTTATGGGTTATGCGTTAACCCAAGGATTTGTAGCTGCTGGCATGTTTGCGTACATATCAGGTTCGCCGTTTGTGCTTCAGAAAATATACGGGGTATCCCCGCAAATGTTCAGTGTATGCTTCGCCATTAACGGGTTAGGCATTATTCTGGCTAGTCAGGTTGCCGGCAGACTTGCAGGTAAGGTATCTGAAACCCGGCTGTTAATCGCGGGGCTGTTAACCGCGGCGCTCGGAGGAACTTCACTGCTCATCGCCATTCTGGCTGGAGGTAATCTAATCTCTGTACTGATTCCGCTATTTTTGGTGGTATCCAGTGTTGGGTTGGTCAATACCGCGTCCTTCGCTTTGGCGATGGCCAATCAGGAGAAATCGGCAGGCAGTGCGTCTGCGCTTATTGGTGTGATGACGTTCCTGTTCGGAGGTATTGTCGCTCCCCTCGTAGGTCTCGGGGGAGAAGGCACAGCTGTGCCAATGGGAATCGTTATTGCGTGTGCTGATCTCGGTGCATTGGTGATTTATTTCCTAATGGTCAGTAGAGGCAGGAAGCGCCAGAACGATCAAGTGTTGAGTTAAATGTACTGATTCTGCACACCTTGCGTTTATGGAGTCTTAGTAATGAAAAGGTACGTCTGGATAAAAGGACGAAAAAGAGCCTCATTTGGAAGGAATTATGCTTCCAAGCGGGGCTCTTGCTGTAGGTAAAGACAGGTTTAGCAGAGCGCAAACAAAATCTGTGTATTGGACAGTATTCCTGGCGTGAGGAACGGATAAAAGTACCCCACCACAAAACCAAACAGATTAATCGCAGGCCACATCAGGTAGACATCATTGTATGTGAAGACAAGGGACCACCGGTTATAGCAAAAGTTGGGCAGCGCACGTTCTTCGTTATCTCGTGGTGCCGCTGTACCAGTCTGTGCAAATTGCACCGCTTGAGTGAGGCTTTGCGGCTGTTGCTGGAGGAAGAGCGGAAGCAGACCCGGGCTGCTTTTGATCAGGTTATACAGAAAAAGCATTTCTGCCGGAGGCTGACCTACCGGACGAGGATAGGCACTAAGCAGGGTGGGCAGATTGCCTTGAGTCAGTTGCGCAGGTACGCCCGGTGCTGTACCCGGGATTGTACCTGGAATGCCTCCGGGGATATATGGACCGGGTCCTCCGCCTGGAATGTATGGAGGATAGGAGCCTTGACCGCCAGGTATACCCGGAAATGTCGGACCACCTGGGGTGCCGCCACCGCCACCTCCTGGGAACAGTGGAGGCAATTGAAAGGAACGGTCTTCTCCATAACTTAGATAAGGGTTATATTCGTAATACATGTACAGAACATCCTTCCTGTCGTCGTATTCTGCATTCAGCATATGGCGGCATCCGCCTATAGGTGAATGCCGCCAAGAAGATTTTATATGATCGCCTCGCCACATAATCGGATTGACAACTGAACTGATAACAATTATCATTGTCAATGGAATCGAACAAATGTACATACGGATATTATATGTATCAATAATAGTGTCAATATTTTTGAACGTTGATATCTGTCACAATAACGCCGAATAAGGTTTTCATAATGAATTGAAAGGGGATATATCAAGTGTTTAAGAGAAATAAAAAGATGATCATGCTTCTAATTACGGTGATGGTTATGTCCATCTGGTTGGCTGCGTGTGGAGCGAAGCCTGCAGAGAACGGAGCAGCAGGAGAGAACGATACAACAACGGAGACAGAGACACAAACAGAAGCCGCTACAGAGCGCACATTAACAGATGCAATGGGACACGAAGTAACAATTCCCGCAAATCCGGAGCGCATTATCGCTTCTTATCTGGAAGACAATCTGGTAACACTAGGTGTTAAGCCAGTTGCCCAATGGTCTGTAGCCAACGGAATTCAGGAATATCTACAAAAAGATCTGAATGGTATTCCAACGATTGCCTTCGATCTGCCTTTCGAAGCGGTAACTAGTTTTAACCCGGATCTGATTATTATCGGTTCCGAAAGCGTGGTTGAAGGTGAGAAATACGAACAATACAGTAAGATTGCACCGACTTTCGTGCTCGGCGATGAGATCAATAGCGACTGGCGTAAAACGTTGCTGAAAATCGGTGAGATTTTGAATAAGAGTGATGAAGCGCAAAAAGCGCTGGATGATTACGAAGTTAAAGCTACAGAAATCAAGGAAAAGATCAACAACGTTACAGGTGGAACAAGATCAGCAGCGGCCATTTGGTTGGTTAGCGGCAAGTTCTTTATTGTAAGTGATAACGTATCAAGTGGAGAAGTAATGTACAAAGAGCTTGGACTTCTAGAGCCTGAAGTTGTAAAAGAAATCTCTGCCAATGCAACAGGTAACTGGTCTTCGATCTCTATGGAGAAATTGGCGGAAATGGATGTAGACTACTTGTTCTTTGTGAATAGTGATGAAGGTACAGGCTCAGAAGCACTGAAAGATCCGGTATGGCAAAGCATCCCGGCTGTGAAAAATGGCAATTTGTTTGAATTCACCCGGTCCAGCAGCTGGCTGTATAGTGGAGTTCAAGCGAACCTTCAAATTATGGAAGACATTCAGAACAGCATCGTTAAATAAGAAATAGCCAATACGAAATGGCATGTTCAAACTCCTTGGTGCAGTGGGCACCAGGGAGTTTTTTTGTTAATTCAGCATTTTACGATATATAATAAAGAAGTAGAAACATTGTCGTATCATGAAGTAGAGTTGTCATTTGCTTCACGAGCAAGGAAGGGGATATTTACATATGTATACATTGGATCCACGTGAAATAACGGGAAGAGACAACTATAAACTGATGAGTGGTTCGGTGGTGCCACGTCCAATTGCTTTTGTGACGACACTTTCAGATAAGAATGGTGTAATTAATGCAGCGCCTTTTAGTTTCTTTAATGTGGTTAGTTCGGACCCGCCGCTGTTATCGATATCCATTGCACGTAAAGACGGTATCATGAAAGATACTGCACGTAATGTGCTTGCTCATCAAGAACTGGTCGTGCATATCTGTGATGAAGCAATCATAACAGAAGTCAATGAGACAGCAGCCATACTGGAACCCCACGAAAGTGAGCTTGAGCGGACAAAACTTACTACAGTGCCAAGTACCAAGGTTGCTGTGCCAGGAATTCAGGAAGCACTCATTCGGATGGAGTGTGAGCTGTATCAACACATTCCCATCACGAATGATGAGGGCAAACCAGTGAGTGACCTGCTGCTGGTACGCATTGTTCAGTATCATTTCAGCGAACAAGTCTACAATCCGGACAAGGGCTATATCCTGATGGATCATTTGAAACCAGTTAGCCGACTGGCAGGTAATGATTATGCCAAGCTTGGAGAGAGATTCACGGTGATTCGACCTGAATAGTTCTGACAGATCGAATATGTAATATAGGAACGGGTTTAATCCGGTAGCAAAGGCGGACAGCACGTGCGAAACTCGCATATGTTGTCCGCCTTTGCTTGTTAATATGAACATAAACCGGACAGGGAGTGAATAGACTTGTACTATATCCTGCACACATGTCATATGAACCTATTTTATATATAGGTTGTTTAAAAAGCCAATTTTTGAACACGTACGATAAGGAGGTTAAGCCGATGAACCAGCTTGAGGCAACTACTGGGGCAAGTATTATGGGAATAGGAACGGCCTGCCCTGCCCACCGTATTGAGCAAAAGGATGTATCTGCCCGTCTCGCGCAAGCGCTGGAACATGAGCCGGATGCGAGAAGGTGGGCCAAACGGATCTTTAATCAGTGCGGTGTGGAGACCCGGTATACGTGTGAACCGAATCTGCTTGAGCCTGTTGATTCTTGTCGATATTTACCCTTTACCAATGCGGAGGAGGTTCCGACTACATCCGAGCGTATGGGCAAATACAAAGCTGCTGCTGTTCCACTTGGTCTGGAAGCGGCCGGACAGGCCCTTCAGGATGCAGACGTAACCTCCTCGGAAATTACACATCTCATTACGGTAAGTTGCACGGGACAATTCCTGCCCGGACTTGATGTTCGGCTGATCCAACAGCTTGAACTGTCACCGCAGATCAACCGGATTCCACTGGTGTTTCAAGGATGTGCAGCCGGTCTGAAGGCGATCCAACTGGCGAATTCCATTGTAACGACAGATCAGAAGGCTACGGTTCTCATCGTGTGTGTGGAACTATGCACACTTCACTTCCAACCATCTGCCAAACGGGACGACCTGTATGCCGCATCGTTCTTCGGAGACGGTGCCTCTGCCTGTATTATTGGTGCGTCTGGAACAGGCCGCAATGAATATTTTCGATTAGGTCGCGGGCACTCAACGCTGCTCCCGGATTGTGCAGAAGAAATGATCTGGGAAGTGGGCAATACAGGCTTTGATCTCTACCTGTCACCACAGATTCCGAAGCTGCTTGGTTTGCATCTCGGTCCAGAGGTAGAGCGGTTGCTGGAGGGGAGCGGTTTACCGGACATATGGGCAATCCATCCGGGAGGCAGAGGTATCGTGGATGCGGTTCAGAAGTTGTATCAGTTGACAGATGAGCAGGTCTCCTACAGCCGAAATATCCTGCGGGATTATGGCAACCTGTCTTCCGTGACGATTCTTTTTGTTCTTCAAGCCATCCGTGAGGATTACAGACAGAAGGAAGAGCATACCAGTGGGATAGCGCTGGCCTTTGGCCCGGGACTGACAGCAGAGTTACTTCCTTTTACATACATCCCTGCGCCCATAGCGAACAGAACACCTGTGAATCATGGCATCCAATAGTTCGCGAACCCGAGTGAAGGAGACATACACCGCAAGTGTATGAATGTGCTTATGATCTTACCGATGAACATAATCGAATGATTAATCTGATCGCAGAGGAGCTTAGGTATGGGTTATCGCAGACTTGCTGTCCTCATCAGCCGATATCCGCGGTTCATTATTCTCTGCTGGGTATTTATCATCGGGATGTCAGCGGTCTGGGCGTGGAAGTTACCTGACATTGTTCAGGATCACGGCTTAAAACGGGTTCACGGGGATGCGCAAGCGGTTGAACTTGTACTGGAGGACGAATTCAGTTCTCCTGCTGATCCGGTTATTCTGGTTTTTGAGAAAAAGGAAAATACCTCGCCGTTACAGTTCCGGCAGTGGATCAAGGATCGTTTGACACAGGTTCGAGGGCTGCCTGCAGTAACCTCTATCACGTCCCCTCTGGATGCTAGCGAAAGGGTGACGCTTCAAGACCATAGGGCATATGCCCTTGTGAAAATGGATGTGCCTGCGCATCAGATGGGTCCTCCACTGGAGCAGTTGCGCTCCGTGCTGGCAACAGACGGTCCAGGTACGGTGCAATTGACGGGAAAGGCAGTCGTCCAGCAGGATGTCAATCATCTGAGTTTTCGTGATCTGGAACGGGCAGAGATGGTGGGACTGCCGATTGCCCTGATCATTTTGTGTTTTGCATTCAGGGGGCTATATGCTGCGTTGATTGCTGTCATGATGGGGATCAGTGCTGTGATTACCGCTATGGGAGTCACGTCACTCCTTGGTTATCATCTGGAATTGTCCAACTTTATCATTAATGTGATTCCCATGGTGGGCATGGCACTGAGTATAGACTTTGCCCTGATCATCCTGAGCAGGTACAGGGAAGAACTTCAGCGGGTCTACGAAGATGAAGGCAAAGCTAACGTTACGGGCAGCAGCATAGATATGCAGAGCGAGGTATTGCGGAGCGAGATTCTTCAGCGAACATTACGTACAGCAGGCAGAGCGGTGTTGTTCTCGGCAGCTTGCGTGCTCCTTGGGTTGCTGGGTCTGCTCTGGATCAGACTGCCGATGTTTCTGAGTGTCTCCTTGGGGGCCATTATTGTTCTGCTTCTATCGCTACTGTTAAATGTTACGCTGCTGCCAGCTCTGCTGTCACTGTCTGCGGGTCGGGTCTTCAGGCGAAAGTTAGTCCATTCGTTACCCAGAAGCTCGGTCTGGCATCGATGGTCAGCAATGGTCATGAAACGACCAGTCAGTATGGCCATTGGAGGTACGGTTGCGCTGCTCCTGTGTGTTTATCCAGTGACCCGGTTGGAACTGTCCGTCCCGGATGCTTCTTCACTGCCAGAGAGAATGGAGTCCCGCCAGGCAGCAGAGCTGTTGCAACATGATTTTGGGCAAAAGAATACCTCCGCCATCGAGATCGTGATTGGCGGACAGCAGGAACTGTTGACTGCCTCTCACTGGCAGATGGCCCACAACAAAGCCCGTCAACTACTGCAGGACTCAGACGTATTGAGCATTGTTTCACCATGGGGCCTATTACAGCCGAATCAAAATGACTCGCAGAGCCTTTTTCAAATTCCACCGTCGGCGCTCACTCCTTCCATAGAAGGCAAGGAGTCAACAAGGACGGCATGGCTGCGTTCAACGGTCTCTGACCATTCCATACGATTGGTAGCCACTGTGCACGGGGAGCCTGGTTCGGAACAGGTTGCAGACTCACTTGAACGAATGAGGAATAGTGATCATGCACCAGGTTTCAGCAATGTAAAATTACGTTATGGTGGGGAAGCTGCCAAGCAGTATGAAATAATGCAGGAAGTCACAAGTCAACTGCCCAAAGTGCTGGTATTTGTAGTGGTCACCAATTATCTTGTGTTACTGGCGGCATTCCGATCGATGCTCATTCCAATCAAGGCAATTGTGATGAATCTGCTCAGCTTAGCCGCTTCATTTGGCATATTGGTGTGGGTGTTCAATGAAGGACATCTAGGTATGGAGCAGTCAGCTATTGCCATTATGATTCCTGTATTCATTGCAGGATTGGTGTTTGGCATATCCATGGATTATGGTGTGTTTATGCTGAGCCGTATCCAGGAAGTGTATAGACGAACCGGAGACAGTGATGTGGCTGTCCAACAGGGATTGGCTTCTACAGGCCGTCTGGTTACCTCCGCAGCGGCAATTCTGCTTGCGGTGACTGTGCCGTTTGCCTTTGCTGAAGTTGAAGGTGTGAGGCAGTTAGGGATCGGAATCACGGCAGCGGTGTTGATTGACGTTACATTAATCCGTCTAATACTGGTACCTGCATTGATGAAATTAATGGGCAGGTGGAACTGGTGGCTGCCAGGTCAGATGAAATGAAGGGTATTTCCGTAACCTGTCTTCAGGTTGGAGATATCCTTTTTTTGGCTAGAAATCATGTGATTCCATTCAAAACAGGCAAACATGTTCAATTCATGGGTGACATATATGTTCTATAATGGATGGGATTAATTCCATATCACAGTCTTATATCTACGTTATCCTATGAAAAACAGGAGGGACACAGGCCCATGTCTGATATTGAAGCCTATCTACAACAACAAACGAATCTTCGTGGTCGTTCCGCGTATCATGCAGATCAACCCCTGGAGTTATGGCGCAGTCAGTTACGTACTCGCGTGAAAGAACGGCTGGGCGATTTTCCCACGATGGCGGCAGCACTGAATCCTGTCTTACTGGAGCGAATTACCTGTGACGGATATATCCGGGAGCGGATTGAAATTACGACCTATGCAGGACTTCGCATGCCTGTATATTTATTAATTCCGGGTGATGGAAGTGTTACTGATACAAAGAGACCTGCTATCGTTGCTTGTCATGGGCATGGCTACGGTAGCCGAGAGATATCGGGCATGGAACCGGATGGATCACTACGGACAGGAGAGCCCGGATTACACAAGGACTTTGCAGTAGCTCTTGTGAAGCGTGGTTATGTGGTTGCGGCTCCAGAGTTGCTCGGATTTGGTGATCGAAGATTGGAAGAGGACCGCGATGCGCCACCAGGAGCAAGTTCCTGTACGAAGATTGCTGCGCATCTGCTCATGGTGGGGAAGACTCTCGCCGGTCATAGGGTGTATGAAACAACACGAGTATTGGATTATGTATCGACCCGGCCAGAAGTGGATTCGGAGCGAATTGGAAGCATGGGTATCTCGGGTGGCGGTTTGGTGACCGCATTTACAGCCGCGTTGGATGAACGGTTCAGGGCAACTGTAGTAAGTGGTTATGCAAGTACATTCCAGGGCAGCATACTGGATCGGAACCATTGTCTGGACAACTATGTGCCAGGTATCCTGCGTGAAGCGGAATTGCCGGATCTCATCGGCCTGATTGTGCCTAGGTCACTTTTTATTGAAGCTGGAAGTGATGATCAGGTGTTCCCCATCCATTCAGCGAGAGAGGCGTATGCCCGTTTGACACACATATATGAGCAGGCGGGAGCATCTGAATCACTGGATGCGGATTTCTTTACAGGTGGACATGAGATTAGCGGAGCGAAGGCTTATGACTGGCTTGATCAAGTGCTGTGAAGCTGTGGATCATGCCCCAATTTAATTCTGATTCGAGAGGAGAATTCAGTGATGAAATGGTCAATATCGGTAAAGCTTCTGCTCTGTTTTGTTCTGTTTGCGAGTACAGTGGGCATCGGTTTGGGAAGCAGTGGAGGGCAAGTCGCCGAAGCGGCAACGGACAATTACAGATTTGATTTTGGTTCGGGTGCTGTTGAGAGCGGTTACACAGGCGTGTCCGCAGGAGATGCCTATACGCCTACGAAAGGTTATGGCTTCAACACACCTGCACAGATGAGGAATGTGTCTGCCTCAGGAAGCGGGGTTAAGAGTGACGCTGTGCAGTTTCTGACTTACGGCACCAAGAGCACCAATACCTTCAATGTGAATCTGTCCAGTGGCCTATATGAGGTCAAAGTGGTCCTGGGTAATACTGCCCGAGCCAGTGTGGCTGCAGAAGGTGTCTACCAGATCATTAATATGACGGGCAACGGTGCAACGGACCAATTTCAAATTCCGGTGACTGACGGGCAATTAAACCTGCTGGTTACGGAAGGAAAGACAGGTACCGTCTTCACACTTAGTGCACTCGAAATCCGAAAGTTATCCAATCAGACCGTTACCAACCGCACAATCTACATTGGTGGTGATTCAACGGTATGTAATTACTATCCACTGGGTAGCAGTGTACAGGGAGGTTGGGGACAGCTGTTTCCGTCCTATGTGAACAATTCTACCTTCCAGGTTCGAAATATGGCATCAAGCGGTCAATTTGCGAGAGGTTTCCGCGATGATGGTCAGATGGAGGCGATTCTGAAGTATATCAAGCCGGGAGATTATTTTATTTTACAATTCGGAATTAACGATACCAATGCCAAGAACAATACAACGGAGGCGCAGTTCAAGGAAATTATGCGGGATATGGTGCGTCAGGCGAAGAACAAAGGAGCAACGGTTATCCTCTCCACTCCTCAGGGCCGGGCAACAGACTTTAATACAGCCAATGTACATCAAGCGGAGAACCGCTGGTACAATCAATCCACACGTGCACTTGCTCAGGAAGAGGGAGTCACCCTTGTTGAACTGAACAAGCTGAGTTCTGCCTATTTCACGTCTATTGGTCCAGCGGCAACACTTGCTCTGTATATGACAGGGGATAGTCTGCATCCCAATCGTCAAGGGGCTGCGGAGCTTGCACGTATTGTGACTGCGGATCTGAGAAGACAGGGACTGAATGGATTCTGACTAGGCTACTTAATCTCTCTGCATAATCCGTGTTTGATATGATCCGTGTATGAAAAAGTAAAAAAATACCCACGGGGAACAAGCCGCGAAACGGGCAGCTGATCCTCGGGGGTATTTGTTGTGCTAGGCTGGGGATTACTCCATCATATCCTTGGCTTCATGGTTCACTTTTTTCCCTTTTAACAAGGGCTCCAGTTCATCTTGCACGCTCTGCTCCCACAGGGGTACATCTGTGCGATAGGCGGCCCGACCATTCAGATGTCCGGCGACCGGAGCCGTGATGAATACAAACAGGATACCTAACAACAAGCGGGCACTGATATAGTTATCGAAATACCAGAAGTAGAAAAATGTAGCGCTTAATACACAGAACACTCCAAGTGTCATACTTTTGGTTGCGGCATGGGCACGTAGATATACATCAGGCAGACGAATAAGTCCAAATGCACTGAGTGCACTGAGTAGTGCACCGAGCAGTACGAGTAGACCTATAGCTGTTTCAGCGGCTACTTTAACGATCTCCATCATTTTTGAATACCGCCCCCCTTTCAATATAACGTGCAAATGCCACAGTACTTAGAAAAGCCAAAATGCCAATCAGCAAGATAATATCCAGATAGGCTTGGGTTTGCAGCATCATCGACAGAACGGCAACGATGGCAATCACATTGATGCCGATGGTATCCAGCGCAGTGATCCGGTCAGCCATGGATGGTCCCCGAAGCACTCTGTACAAGCAACCCAGAATGGCTAAGGAGAGAATGAGCAATGAGATGAACAACAGTGAGGATAACATTAACGCGTCACCTCCATAATTGCTTTTTCGAATGTATTTTGGATATTATCTCTCATTTTCTGTTCATCCTTGATATCCAGTGCGTGAATAAACAGTTTGCGTTGGTTACCCGAGATCTCAAGCGGCAGAGAACCTGGTGTCAATGAGATGAGTAAGCAGAGCAGAGTAACTTCCCAATCCGAGGACAATTGAGTTTTATACGTAAAAATACCGGGCCTTATATCTAACTTTGGCTTGATAATCTGTCGTATAACCTCAATGCTGGCTCGCACCAGTTCCTTGAACAGCAGAGTAATCAGTTTGAAGATGGCCCAGACTCGCACAACATAGAAGCGCTGGGGGAAGAATCTGCGCATCCCCCCGATGAGAAGCAGTCCGAGCAGGTAACCTATGAGAAAACCAACACCATTCCAGGCATTGTTCAGAAACATCCATACAAAAGCAATGATAAGATTCAGTACAATCTGAAAGGCCATAGACATCTACTCCTTCAATACGGCATCTATATAAATATTGGGATGCAGTAGAATATCGCCTGCGCGGGAGGTTAATTGGAACATGCCTTCAGCCCCCACACCCATTACGATGATGAATACAAACAGAATTCCGGCAGGAATCAGAAGGCCGTTCACCGCGTAAGGGCGTCTTGTAACCCCGGCAGGAGGTTCGCCCCAGAACGCTTGTATGAAGATGCGCAGTACCGAATATAACATCAACAAGCTCGAAAGCACCGCAATGCCGGTAAGACCATACAAGCCTGCCTGCAAGCCTCCTTCAAAGAGAAGCAACTTCCCTGGAAATCCACTAAATGGCGGCAAACCTGCCAAGGCAAGTGCGCTAATGAAGAACATCCAGCCGAGCAGAGGATAGCGATGGATTAGCCCGCCCATGTTATCAAGTTTGGATGTTCCGGCAACAGCGATCAAGGCACCGCCGAGCAGGAAGAGCAATGTTTTGATCAACATATCATGCAGCATATAGAAGAGCAGACCTTCCAGTGCAGGGCGACTGGCCGCGGCCATACCAAAAGCGACAAACCCTACACCTGCGACCACGTTGTAGATGAGAATCTTGTTTACATCGCGGTATGAGATCGCACCGATGACACCAAGGACCATCGTTGCTCCAGCCATCCATCCGATTAGTGCATGGAAGAAATCCGGATCATGATAGAAGATCAGTGTGAATGTTCGCACAATCGCGTACAAGCCAACCTTGGTGAGCAATCCTGCGAACAATGCAGTGACGACAGCAGGTGGTGCAGCATAAGAGCCCGACAGCCAGAAGAACAGGAACAGTCCGGCCTTGATGCTAAATACGATCAGAAAGAGAACAGCAATTAAGGTAATGATTCCGCTCTGTCCCACTTCAGCAATCTTAACGGACAAATCTGCCATGTTCAGTGTGCCAGTTATGGAGTAGAGGAAGCCGATGGAAGCGACAAACAGTGCTGAAGAAACGATATTAATTAGGACATATTTGATCGTTTCCCGAAGCTGTCTTTCCGTACCTCCCAATACGATCAGTGCATAAGAAGAGATGAGCATCAGTTCAAAACTGACAAACAAATTGAACAAATCTCCGGTTAGGAATGAACCGTTAACGCCGGCGATCAGAAAATGAAAGAACGGATAGAAGTGGTGCTCTTCCCGCTCCTTGTTCACACTGCGGAACGCATACAACAGACACGCCAGTGCAATGATGGAAGCGGCAACGACAAGTAGCGCCGATACCATGTCCGCAACAAGCACAATACCATAGGGAGGTGCCCATCCTCCCATATTCAGCGTGAGAACTCCGCTTTGGGCTACTCGCGTAATGAGTATCGTTGAGACCGCTGCGGTAAACAAAAGTCCTATGACACTAATGATCCGCTGGATATTTATTTTTCGGAAAAATAGCAGAGCCAGAACACCTGTGATCAAAGGCAACAGAATGGGCAGAACGACGAGATTATTCATATGGACGCCCCCTTACTTCTTCCATATCGTCTGTTTTCAGCTTTAGATAAGAACGATAGGAGAGAACAAAGAAGAACGCAGTGAGTCCAAAATTAATAACAATCGAAGTGAGTATCAAAGCCTGAGGAAGAGGATCGACATAACGTTCAGCCATCTCCCCAAGCAGTGGTGGTGCCCCGGTTTTGAGACGTGACATGGTGATCAAGAGCAGATGCACGCCATGGGTTAGTATGGACATGCCAAGTACGATGCGGAGCAGGCTCCGCGACAAGATTAAAAAGACGGCTACCGCAAACAGAATGCCAACGGCTACACACATCAATATTTCCATATCAGCGATCCTCCCCGATCTGTAGAATGATGGTCATGGTGACACCCAAGACAGCGAGATACACGCCAAGATCAAACAGCATGGCCGTGGCGAGTTCTGTCTCTCCCAGCAAAGGAAGTTCGAAATAACCGAAGGTTTGACTTAGGAACGGAACTCCGAATATAAATGAACCCGCACCCGTAAGTAAGGCTATACCCAATCCGATTCCTGTTAGGATACGGAAGTCAACCGGTAACGCTTTGCGTATCGTATCTGTACTGAATGCCAGGGCAATCAATACAAGCGCTGCCGCTGTTACCAAGCCGCCGATGAAACCTCCGCCCGGATTGTGGTGACCTGCAAAGAAGAGGTGCATGGCAAACGTCAGTATGATGAACACCACGACCTTGGTGGTCGTTTGCAGCAATACATCATTACTTTGCAAGGGGACAGTATCCCACGAGGATGAGCTGCGTTCCCGGTTACCATACTTTTTCGTATTATCCGCTTCATCATCCAGAGCAGGTTCGGAATCCTGACTCTCGTCCTTCTTACGGAACTTCAAGCGGGCTCCGAGATCTTTCGCTTCGAGGTTCAGATTAATCATGGAGTAGATGGATAACGAAGCAACGCCAAGCACCATAATCTCCAATAACGTATCAAAGCCACGGAAATCTACCAGCAACACGTTCACGACATTTTTACCACCAGCCGAGTCATACGCTTCCTGAAGGAAGAAAGTAGATATGCTGTCCAGTGATGCTGTTCCGCTTGCGGCCAATGCAACAAAAGTCATCACGATCCCGACTGCAATCGCTACGATCATATTGACCGTGAGATAACGGCGGCTTGATTTGCCACGTTGAAGCTCAGGTAGATGGTAGAAGCAGAGCAGGAACAATGCAACGGACACCGTCTCAACAATCATCTGTGTCAACGCCAGATCAGGCGCCCGGAAAAGAACAAATAGCAGGGTTACGATGTAACCAACCGCTCCGGTCATAATGACTGCCGACAGCCTGTTCTTGGCAAAAGGAATCGAAACTGCTGCACCGATGAGCGTGACTAGCAGGACGACCTCATAAAATGAGAAAGGTGCATTACCCTGCAGATTCCAGGTGATATTTTCTCCTGAGCGGAAGAAAGCATAGACCAGCAACGCGACCGTGAATGAGAAAATGTAAACGAGATAATTACGAACCGAGCCATTCATATAGGCTTCCGTCCATTTGCGTGCATAATGCTGAAGGTTATCCAGTACGACATGGTACATATTGTTAATTGTTAATCCTTGTGGATAATGCTCATAAATATTCCTCCATCGTGGCAACAGCTTGTAGAGAGTGATTCCGAGAATCACAACTCCGATCGTCATAATCAGTTCCGGAGTCCATCCATGCCACAGGGAGAAATGTACATCGAAGCGCTCATTCCCATTTAAGAGGGATGGAAGCACAGCGGCCATGGCCGGTTCAATCAGTGATCCAGCCAGCAGATTCGGGAAGAGCCCGAATACAATGACAAGAACACCTAGAACAACGGGCGGAATGAGCATACCAGCGGGCGCTTCGTGCAGCTTCTCGGCAGGGATCTCGCTTTGGCTACGACCGAGGAATGTTTTGAACACGATAATAAGCGCATAGATCAGGGTGAATACACTTGCAAGCCAAGCAAATACCGGCAATAGAACACTCCAGGACCCAAGTCCAAAGATTCGTAGATGCGTGACTTCGACCATCGCCTGGAAGAATAACTCCTTGCTCAGGAATCCGTTGAACGGCGGAATACCCGCCATGGCAAGTGAACCGATCAATGCCACGGTGAATGTAATGGGCATGAATGAAGCAAGTCCACCGAGCTTTCGAATGTCACGTGTACCCGTTTCATGATCAACAATGCCTACAACCATGAACAGAGCGGCCTTGAAGGTCGCATGATTAAACAGGTGAAGCAACGCAGCGGTTATTGCCACGGTATACATCGCAGAGGATTCGCCATATCCGAAGTAGAGAGCAGCAGATCCAACCCCTAAGAGGGACATGATCAGACCAAGTTGAGAGATGGTCGAATAGGCGAGAATTGCTTTGAGATCGTTTTTTTTCACCGCCAGGAATGATCCATAACACAAAGTCAGAAGACCAACGCCGGTAACGAGCCAGAACCAGAGTCCCTGTCCACCGAAGATTGGTGTAAACCGGGCTACAACGTAGAGTCCGGCCTTGACCATGGTGGCTGAGTGAAGATAGGCACTGACAGGTGTCGGAGCTTCCATGGCATCCGGCAGCCAGATATGAAATGGGAACTGAGCTGACTTGGTGAAAGCTCCAATCAGGATCAAGACAAGTGCGGGTAGAAATAGTGCGCTTTCCTGAAACTGACCCAATCCTGTAATAGTTGCACGAATACTGAATGTTCCGGTAATGAGATACATCATCATGAATCCGGTAAGCATGGCAAAACCGCCAAATACTGTAATCAGGAATGATTTTTGTGCTCCTGAAGTCGAGGCTTTACGTTTGTAATGGAATGCAATCAACAGGAATGACGTAATACTGGTCAATTCCCAGAATCCGTAGAGCACGATCATATTATCAGACAGCACCACGCCCAGCATGGCTCCCATGAACATCAACAGATACAGGTAGAAACGGTTCAGCGCTTCTTTCATATCCATGTAGAAGATGGAGTAGAGAACAACGAGGACACCAATTCCGGTGATTAGCAGTGTCAGCATGAGGCTCAGACCGTCCAGATACAGATTAAATCCAATGTCCAGTGAAGGAATCCACGGGATATTTCCAGATACGGTATTGCGCTGTGACACAGCGGGTATGAGACTCGCAAAGTATACAAATAATAGTGCCGGGACAAGGAGAACCGGCCATCCCAAATGTTTTTTACGGAAGAAACGATGCAGCATGGCAAGAAATATGCCAGCGGCAAAAGGCAGAATAACAGCAACATGAAGCAGGCTCAACATTACACCCCCAATGTTTAGTATTTCGATTTCTCTCTCTGTGACATACAGGCGCATGATCCTTTGAAGGATATGCTTGCTCTCTATATTCATAACCCAAGTATGTATATACAGAATCGTGTCTATTCTTTGAATGGAAGAAACACGGTGAAGATTTCAGTATAATATTGTATGGACACGTATAATAAAAAAACATACAAGTTCCGATAAATATGAAAACGATTAGGTGACATTCCGTGTACTCTTTGCAGCATAGTTATGTTGAAAAGCAAGATGGTTTCACCGTGTAATGGAGGAAGTAATGTCATTCAAAATTAGAACTGTGCTCACAGTCATCTGTGCTATGTTATCCTTGCTGGTTACCCTGACGATTGGGTCTATTTTTAGCCAAAAGTCATTTGTTGCTGTAGAGACTGAGATTGGTCACTCGCTTACAGGCACGGCCTCACAGGCTTCGGACAAGCTGGATCGTTTCATGTCTGCTCGCGCGGGTGAACTGGACCTGTTGGGCCGAATGGCTTCGTTGGAAGATGGATTCCAACCTGATGAGATTCAGATGCTGCTGGATCAGTTACAAGACAGCTTCCCCTCATTCTCATGGGTTGGATTCATGGACCCGAAGGGAAAAGTATTAGCTGCCACGGATGGTATTTTGCTTGGGGAAAATTTATCAGAGCGACCTGTGTATCAGGAGGGAATCAGGGGTAAATTCATTGGAGATGTGCATAATGCAGTTCTTCTAGCCAAGCTGCTTCCGAATCCAACGGGAGAGCCGTTGCAATTTGTCGATATCAGTTTTCCGCTGAAAGATAGCAAAGGAATGATTCAAGGTGTGCTCGCTGCACATTTAAGCTGGGAGTGGGCGAAGGAAGTTGAGGAATCTGTACTTGCCCCATTGAAAAGGGAAGAAAAGGACATTGAGTTTTTTATCGTGAGCAAAAAGGAACATACCGTGCTGCTCGGTCCGAAGGAATGGGTCGGTAAACCGATGGTATTGCCCGGCATTGAAGAGGCCCAGCGCAACAAAAGCAGTTGGTCCATTGAAAAGTGGCCTGACGGGAATGAATATGTGACAGGGTTTGCCTACAGCCAGGGTCATCTGGATTATCCCGGATTAGGCTGGACCGTAGTCATTCGTCAAGTCAAGTCATCTGCTTTTGCTTCTGTGTTTGACCTGATGTGGTTTAATGTGTGGTCTGGACTTGCCGTTACCGTGCTGTTTGCACTGATTGGCTGGTTTGTCTCACGTCTGATCTCTGCCCCACTTGTGCGTCTTACCAGAGTAGCCAATCGACTGCGTGCAGGGGAAGAGCTTGAGATTCCTGCGATTAAGGGGATTAAGGAGATTGAAGTGTTGTCCCGTTCGCTTCGGGATATGCTGACCTCTCTTATGAATAAAAACTCAGAGCTGGTTGTGATGCAGAATCTGGCGCATTTTGATCAGTTGACTAGACTGCCGAACCGCACTGCCCTAGAAGTGTATCTGGAGGAGTCTCTGGAGACCGAAAGTGAAAATCACACGCTTACTTTTCTCTATCTGGATCTCGATGGATTCAAACGGGTCAACGATACACTTGGACATCAGACGGGAGATGTGTTGTTACAGAAAGTGGCCCAGCGACTGTCTGCTCTTGGTCAGGAGAAGGGGATAACGGTCCGATTGGGTGGAGATGAATTCCTCATTGTACTTCAGTCGATTGGAAGTCATCCGAGGGAAGAAGCCATGGCTTATGCAGAAGCCATCATTCAAAGTCTGAACAAGCCGTTTATTATCGAATACGAGCGAATTCGAATTGGATGTAGTATTGGAGGTGCTGAATATCCAACCAACAGCGACAACCCAAGTGAGATTATTCGGATGGCGGACGAAGCTTTGTATGAGTCCAAACGTGCAGGCAAGAACAGAATGACATTTTATTCCGAGTTGAAGCAGGATCGTTAGCGTATAATAACATTAGCGGGGTTATCCCAATCATCTTTGTGCGAATATGCGTATAGACAAGGAGGGGTGAAATGTCTGGAAAATATACATCTGTACCTTATGGTTATGAGCCACCTGCGGCCAGCCACAAAGGTACACTGACTTTTTATGACTCGTTTGAACATGTGACTGATGAGCAACTCGAGCGAGCGGCTGCAACGGTGGGTACCCGTTCATTCACACAGCTTGTGCTGTATCCTTTACACGAGAGCACGTTTAAACGAATGAGCAAGGAACCGATACGGGCATATTACAAAAGAGAAGATCGCCTGCATGATTGGCGGCGGGAACATCCAACTTCACGTATACGTGTGGAGGGGCTTGAGGGCAAGAGAAAAAAATATACACCTGTGGATAGCGCGCTGCGCCATATCACTGCGGAATATCCAGCCCCTCACTTTCTGTATTTGACGATAGAGATGGCGAATATGTTTGCTTCATTTGATTCCTTCAAGGATTGGATCAAAGAGTTGCGTCTCATCATTGACGGATCGTCCGAATACCTGCATCCGATGCTGGAGCAAAATCGTCATCGCTGGGAATGGGCGGAATGAAAACATAGACGTATGAAAAAGATCGGCCTGCTGATCGTATTCAAACCCAAAAAAAGTTGTGTTGTACAAACCGGAATTCCGGTGTACAGCACAACTTTTTTATTTACATTTTCTCTGTCAAGGACGAAGTCAGATCAAGTGATGTTACGGTTTTATTTTTACCTGTTCGTTTGGCGGCATACAGACAGGCATCCACTTCCTCGAACAATTTGTCTTTGGTTAGATTGGGACTGTAGCTTTTGAGACCGATACTCACCGTGATGGAAGCTCCTTCAAGTTCCAGATGCCCCATCAGGGCAATTTTCTGACGAATCTGTTCCACCAAGGCATAGGCCTGCTTGAAAGATTGCTCAAACATCAATAAGGCGAACTCTTCGCCCCCGTACCGTGCTGCAATATCACTTGATGTAATGGTTTCCTGAATGATCAGGGACACTTTCTCCAGAATGATATCTCCAACCCGATGACCATACGTATCATTAATGGATTTGAAGTCATCAATATCGATCAGGGAAAGATGCAGACTCATGCCACTGTTGGCATACTCAAATGCTTTTTCATAATAATCCTTGAATGAGCTTTGATTATAAAGGTTGGTTAAACCGTCTGTTTTGGACTGTTTGGTCATAATGGCATTTCGCACAATAAGGTCCTGCTTGGCAAGCATGCTGGCCTGAAGATCATCGAGCACCTCAACGCCGCTGGTTACGATAACCTGTGCTACATATGTACCTAGGATTAGAAAAGCAGGAATGGATACCATGTCAAATGAAGACAGGTACAACCGGTAAGCCGGGTCGAACAAAACTAGAAAGTAACCAGTCATCTGCATCAGAAAGACAATCCAGACTCTCTTTTTACTGAAGAACAGCACTGAAGCGAAGATGGGCAACAGACAGATTGCTAATATAATCCGAATGTCATAATTGACATGAATAATCGTCCAGGCGATAACCGTGCTGGCTATAGACATGGTGTAAAAGGAATATGAACTGAAGCGCCGATCAACCCAACTTGCGAACAAAATGCATGAACTGCTGACGGTCGTAGGCCAGAACAGGACATTCATCAAGAAATCGGTAGGTGTGCGATCATACTCCAGAACCAGGAAACAGCCAATCTGAATGGCGAAATGTGCGATGATAACAATCCAGTAGGCATGGAGCATTTTTTGAATCCATTTGGAATGTTTGAACTCGTACTCTGTTGGAATGTGGCTATTGTGCGTATGGAAACCTTTCATATATCACCGCTGACTGCATCATAATGGTACGACAGAATTACTCTCGTATATGATGATTATAAATTACAATGAACAAAACGCAAATGATTATATTTTAAGCATGAGAGCTAAGATTACATTGGGCAAAAACGGGCTGGCGAAACCCGATCAAATGAGTACAGCATCATTGTGGAGTATGGAGAAGAATAGGAGGTATCACGGTTAACGGTAACTTGCCTGAGGAATTTGCTCATTCTGGATGCCATGAGATTACACGAACGTAAATGAATGGTATACTAATTGAATATGAACTCGGCAATCAACCCGTGGAATCGGGACGTCGGAGTAGAGGAGGCAGCCACATTGGCAAAAGCAAAAGTAGCAAAAAGACCTACACGGGATGAGTTTGAACTTGAAGAGTTGGGAAACCAACTGGTTGAAGCCTTTCGGGAACGTTCGGAAGTACTGTTGACGGTATGGGGCAAAGAAGATCAGGTGCAAGGAGTTATCGTCAAAATGGACTCCCGTACACGACTCGTGCATGTAGAGTATACCGAAGAAGAGTTCACGGCGAAGGTGCCTTTTCTGGATATCATGCGTGTGCAATCTCCCCGGTACTGAACGAAAAAAACAGCAATCTGAATAATTAGGGCATCCGCCCTGTCAAAGTTGTTCTTCCTGCATAAGATAACCCATACCTGTTGCAGAGGAGGTACGGTCAATGAGCGAAGTATTAGGTGGAGAAACAAGAGGCTACGGATACGGAGGTTTCACTTCTGTAGGTGCCATTCTGGTTCTGTTCATCCTGTTGGTTATCATCTCCAAAGCGTTCTTGGTATAATTGCATATCTCTAAAGAATGAAAGAAGCTCTGCCATCGCGGCAGAGCTTTTTTGATCGTTCAGTCCTTGGCGAATTTTGTAGAAAATCGGTGTAAGTCCTGCTTACGTTATGTTAGAATATAACCATCCCTAGAGAAAGAAAGAGGTGTTTTGATTATGAGCCAAACGTTAACAGAATCTTTAAATGAACAGATGAACTTTGAGTTTTATTCCGCTCATGTATATCTGGCTATGGCAGCTTATTGTTCCAGCAAAAGTCTGGATGGATTTGCGAACTTCTTCATCGTGCAAGCGGAAGAAGAGCGATTCCATGGCATGAAAATATACAAATTCCTGAATGATCGTGGACAACGTGCCACACTTGCGGCTTTGCCAGAACCGAAGAATGAATATGCTTCGATGCTGGATGTATTTGAACATGGTTATGCTCATGAACAGCAAAACACGAAAAAATTCTACAATCTGGCTGACATCGCTCTGAATGAACGTGAACATGCAACGATGTATTTCCTGAAATGGTTCATTGATGAGCAGGTTGAAGAGGAAGCATTGTTTGACAACATTATTCAGAAGCTGCGCCGCATTGAAAAAGACAGCAATGCCTTCTACATGCTGGATGCCGAGTTTGGCAAACGTTCGTTCACAGCTCCTGCTGAATAAATGCACGTAGGGAGTCAAAAAGATTCCAGCGTCAAAACACCATTTACATACAGCATGAGGTAATGATCCTGAATGCAATGGGGCAATCCCCTTGCAAGGGATGATGGTTTGATGCCATATGCTGATTGAAGACAAAGAAGCCTGCACTTGTGCAGGTTTTTTTGCATGCAACGATATTTAATGATTGTATTGATTTACTTGAATTGGAGTAAAGGTCTATCAAAATTCTAAATATGGGTAATAGAGGATATGTCACAATTGATCTATCCTGGCGGGATCTTATTTTGCGCAAATCTATCAAATTCGTATTAAATTTTAGGTTTATCTGACAAAAGTGTAACTCTACCGTAGCCTTTGGAGCGAGAACAGGAGCCACTATCTTTGATAGTATTAGGATTAATCGCCAAGGGATGAAGGTAGAAAAACATGGACACCCGGGGAAATATAACACATAAGGGAGACTTTTAATTATGCTACATATTCGTAAATCTATCATGGTCACACTTGCTATTTTACTAATCATTCCACTATTATTGCCGCAGTCGGTATCTGCCGAATCAGCTGCATCCAAGGATGGAGCAAGCAAAACAAATTCCAAAATCATATACCTGACGTTTGATGATGGGCCAACCGCTCATACGGGTCAGTTACTGGATATTCTGGATCAGTATCATGCGAAGGCAACGTTTTTCATGCTGGGTCCTCGGATGGAGCAATTTCAGAAGGCTACCAAACGAATCGTAGCTGACGGGCATGGATTGGGTCTGCATGGTGTGACTCACGTTCCAGGCAAATTCTATAAATCTGCATATACCGGATTGAAAGAGATGCAACAGGCCAATGCAAGTCTGAACAAGGTTGCCGGAGTTAAAACAAGTCTCGTTCGAACGCCATATGGTAGTAAACCTTATCTCAAACCGGCATTCCGTAATGTACTGCTGGGTCAGGGTGGATTCCATCTATGGGACTGGAATGTCGATTCGGAAGATTGGAAATACAAGAAAGATCACCAGAAAGTCTATAACAGTGTAATGAAGCAGATCCACAATGTGCAAAAGAGCGGAACAACACCTGTTGTGCTTATGCACGACCAGGAAGCAACGCTAAAAGTATTACCGCAAGTATTAAAAACATTGAAGGCAGAAGGGTATCGTTTTGAAGTATTAAGTAAAAAAGTGCAGCCGGTTAACTTCTGGAACGACAAGCGTTAATCTTTAATTTTTCGATTGGCTACAACGAAGGAGGTTCACATCATGAAGAAACAACCATTATGGATCACCATTCCAGTAACGACAGCCGTTTTACTTGCTCTGGCAGGATGTGGTGGACCGGATTCAAATGCAGCATCATCAGAGAATAGTTCTTCACCAACGACAACCGTGGGTGAACAGACCGAGACCGGCAGTGGTGGTGCTGATTTCTCTAATGAAAATGAAACAGGAACCAAAGAGAATACGGACACAACAGATAATGAAGACACATCAGAATCGAAGGCAAATGACAACCAAGTTGCCACTGGTCATTCAGGTGTGAATGATGTGATCAAGCAAGTTCGCAACCAGTTGAAGATGAAGGATGCAGCGTTACCCACTTCATTCACATTGGACAAGGGTACGTCTTTGGGTGTGGCAATACTGTCCAATACTGCGGATGCATTTAAAGTAAACTTCTACGCTACCGCTCAGTCTGTTGCCATTAATGATCAGTCTTTAACTGCATCCGACAGTAAGATACCTGTACTGGCTTCCTTTGAAGTGAAGACCTATAATGACCCGAATCAGTCAGAAATTTTCCCTGAGACGAACCTGAAAGATATTCCAGCAGATATTGCTGTGGATCTGGGACATGGCATCGAAGGCATGAGTGAAGGTGCCGCAGGCAGTCAATATCTGACTTGGCAGGAAGGTAGATGGACGCTGGAAATTCGTTCGGTTTCGGAAGATGAAATGAATAATGCGGGCATAGCGAAGAAAATGGTGGAGTACCTGGAGTCACATACCTTGCCTGTACCCAAAGATAAAGGATATATCAAAGTTGAATATCCAAGTGGTGGAAAGTCTGTTCATGTAACGATCTCATGGCAGGACGGTAACCAAATTCATCAGCTTAAGACCGATCAAGTGCCACTAGAGGCTCTTGGCATGGCTGTATCTGTGAAATAAATCTTGAGTGTTTTACGGATATTCTGCAATGAAAAAGAGATGAGTATGGGATTGTTACGATACACCTAAAAAAAGCTTGGCCCAGGAAGAAATTGCTGGGCCAAGCTTTTTATTTTGAGCATGTTATCGCAGCTTGTGCAGCCTGATACATGCTTATTTTTGTTTCAATGGGTTAAAGCGGTACTTTCATTTGAACCACCCTTTTTCCTTGGAGCGAGTGATGGCCTCAATGCGGTTACTGGCATTTAACTTGTTGAGAATAATGGAGATATAGTTACGTACCGTGCCCGTTGTGATGAACAGATGCCCGGCGATTTCCTTGGTGTTCTTCCCATCTGCCATGAGGCCTAGTACGGCATTCTCCCGTTCTGTCAGAGGGTTTTCTTCTACATAAGCTTCATCTACCAAGTCCGGAGCGAAGATGCGTCTGCCATTCATAACTTGGCGGATCGACTCGGCAAGTTCTTCAATTGGACTGTCTTTGAGAAGGTAACCACGGACACCGCCCTTTAGGGCACGTTCGAAATATCCGGTCCGGGCAAAAGTAGTCAGGATAATGACCTTACAGCTCATTCCTTTGAGTTCTTCTGCGGCTTCAAGGCCGCTTTTCACAGGCATTTCTATATCCATCAGACAGATGTCTGGTGCAAGCTCCTGGACAAGGGCAAGGGCTTCCTGGCCGTTGCTGGCACGTCCGACGACTTCCATATCTTCCTCCAGATTGAGGAGGGAAGACAAGGCGCCGAGCATCATGCGCTGATCTTCCGCGATTACAATTCTAATCATGATTCTGCCTCCTTTATCGGTTTGCGAACGAGTTTCGGAACATGAATAATGATCGCTGTGCCCTGGATGTCTGTTGCAGAGCGAATATCCAGACAACCATTCACAAATTCAAGTCGTTCCTTCATGCCCAAAATTCCTGTTCCGCGCCGATCCTGTTTGCGAGTTCGCTCTATTCCAATACCGTTATCTTGTACGGTTAATACATTATCCGCCAGGGTCTCCTTAATAATGATGGTACAGGCTGTTGCCTGACTGTGTTTGACGACATTGGTGACGGCTTCTTTCAAACACATACCGAGCACATTTTCATTCAATTGTGACGTATCCTGTAACTTGGGATTTCCTTCCAGCACAAATTCAATCGAAGCGGCCTTCAGAATCTGCTCCGCCCGGAACAGTTCATCAACCAATTGTGTACCACGCATGGTGGTGACCATTTCCCGGACTTCCTTCAGAGCTGTACTTGCCGTTTGTCTGAGGTCGTTCAATTCAATCTCGGCCTGATCGGGATTATTGCGGAGCAGCCGTCTCGCCAGATCGGTTTTCAGACCGATCAGAGAGAGCTTCTGTCCAAGTGTATCGTGCAGGTCACGAGCGATACGCTGGCGTTCTTCCATTTTTACGAGATCATCAAGTCGCTTGTTCGCATTCTCCAATTGGCCTTCCAAATGTTCGGTTTTGTTTTTGTTATACGTACTGATTGGGAGCAGGATGGAGGCCATTAAGCTGATGAATACAAACGGGAGTTGGCTCACCAACAGAGAACTCTGATTAATGAAACCGTAATTAATGGTTACGAAACTGGCTCCCAGGTTCACCGAGTAGAGGGTGAAGAATCCGGCTTTATTTTTAATATTCCCAATAAAGAAAGCAAGAAACAATGAGAAATACGCATAATCATAGGCGATCGTCATCGTAATGGATATGGCAATAAGCATTCCAATCCACATGTACACCTGCCAGCCCTTGGTGATGAAGGCGAGCAGGTAACAGACGAAGAAAACGAGGATAATGATGATGCCGGTTACCATCGTCCATAATTTAGAATATTGCGATATAAAATAGAATGGCAGGATGAAAAAGGCGAGCCATACATAAAGGTTCAACCCAGTTTTTTTATAAAAATTTTGCATCCACTTTTGAATGTAATTCTCCTCCTTGCACTTGTACTCAACTTTAGCATGACTGTAGCATGACTATGGCTTGAACACAAGAAAACGAATCCGACAGAGTTAAGGCTTCTCTGTCAGACCCGCTGGATTGGTTACTCGGATAGGCGGTTGAACATACGGCTTGCGGGATAAGCTTTTGAGCTGTCTGAAGCTAATAAACTGTTTGGAATCTTCATCCCACAGACGGAAGCGCAGGGCAACCAGACTGGAACGTAGTGTAATAGTTGTTGCTTTTTGCAAGGGTGGTGTTGCGTTATGTGCTTCTTCCAAGAAATAGTTAGGTACACGCGGGCTCAAGTGATGCACATGGTGGAACCCGATATTACCACTGATCCATTGCAATAATTTTGGCAATTTGTAATAAGAACTACCTTCAACAGCTGCTTTTACATAACTCCACTCATCTTCATGTTCAAAATACGTCTCTTCGAACTGATGTTGAACGTAGAACAGCCAGATACCAAAGAAACCGGAGAAGAAGAAGATAGGTGCCTGCACCATTACAAAAGCCTGCCATCCGACTAACCAGGACATGAATGCATAGAGCACTACGATCAATACGGTAGTCAGGTGTGTATTGATACGTTCTTTACGTCTAGCACCTTTACGGTTAAAACGGTAAGCCAACAGAAACACGTAAATGGGTCCGATACAAAACAATACAAACGGGTTACGATAAATCCGATAGAAGAGACGACCCCAAGGAGAAGCTGCTTTGTATTCGTCAACCGTCATAACCCAGATATCACCTACACCACGTTTATCAAGATTACTGCTTGTTGCGTGATGGATAGAATGCTCGTTTTTCCACTGCTGATAGGGTGTAACTGTCAATACACCAGTAATGGTACCGAGAATATCATTGGCGCGTTTGCTCTTGAAGAATGAACCATGACAGCAGTCATGGAAAATAATAAAGGTCCGCAGTACAAATCCGGATGCCACCAAGGCAATCGGGAAGGTCAGCCAGTAGGAAACCGATAAGCTAAAGTAAGCTGCAGCCCATAACAAGAAGAGCGGGAGCAATGTATTGATTAACTGGCGGATACTTAGTCTGAGATCATTTTTTTCGTAAGGGGTAACTTCTTTTTTTAAGGCCATTTCTTTTGATCTGTTCATAAAATTGTGTCCTCCTTCAATCGTTATAACTGTAATCAGCTACAACTTGGCGTTTCCCGCTAGACTTTCCTGTGGGAAGCGTTTTTATCATTGTAAAACAATCCGAACATGACAGTAAGTCATAAACGTCAGCCTTCTGTAATGATGAATATCAATGACGGACCATGACATTTGTCATGGGTGTATGATACTCAATAGCTCTGCAGAAGACAGAAGAGCAGGTTTTACTAATTCCTTTGCACAAATTACGCAACAATTTGTATTATGTATACAAATTTTGTTGGGAGCATGGTAAAATCTATCCTTGAGTGGTTATGACAACTTATGAGACGGGTCGATTAGGTTGATTTCTGATGGATTGGATGGAATGCATAATGAAGAAACGAATTACGGATATCCTATTTATTATGGCAGGTGCATTTCTGTTTGCACTGGCGGTGAACCTGTTTGTCATCCCGAACGATTTGGCTGAAGGCGGCGTCACGGGTATCACGATTATTTTGTATTACCTGTTTGAATGGTCCCCTGGACTGATGAACTTGATCCTGAACGGTATTTTGTTAATTGTGGGATATCGGTTTCTTGATAAAACGACTACGGTATATACAATTATTGCAGTGGTATTCAACTCGTTGTTCCTGCATCTGACGGAGAGTTGGACGATTGCATCGGATGAACTCTGGATCAATACCATTTTTGCCGGATTATTTGCCGGTCTTGGTATTGGCTTGATTGTTAGAGTGGGAGGCACAACGGCAGGGACAGTGATCCTGGCCCGACTTGCCAACAAATATCTGGATTGGAATATCAGTTACGGACTTCTGTTCTTCGATCTGATTGTGGCTTTCTCCTCATACTTCATCATTGGACCACAAGGATTAATGTGTACTATTGTCTTGTTGTTTGTTGGAACCAAAACAATGGAGTTCATTATTGAAGGGCTCAATCCGAAAAAAGCAGTCATGATTATTTCTTCCAAACAGGATGAAATCGCAAAGCAAGTCATTGAGAAGATGGATCGCGGAGTAACCGTCCTGTCCGGTCATGGCTATTACACAAAAAATAAGAAAGAAATTCTATACATTGTGATTAGCAAGCAGGAAGTTTCTATGCTAAAGAAGATTGTACGAGCAGAAGATGAGATTGCATTTATCACCATTCATGACGTGCGTGATGTTTTCGGTGAAGGATTTATTGAACTCTCCAAAACTTGATGAATATATATATAAGGAAGAAAAAAGTTGCGGTGAATATCCCCGCAACTTTTTTTGATAGGTTAATGGTATACGGTATAAATCTAGTTCAAAAAGAAAGAAACCCTTCTCTATAGAGAAGGGCAAAAGAGTATTAATAATGTCTTCTTTTTTTGACTCCACAATATTCAACAGTGACATGACAGTATTTCTTACACTTTGTAGGGACATATTTAACTTTGGTAACACAAGTTTTCGTAATTTTTTTGTAAAAACACTTTGGTCTTGGATGATGACATTTATGATGCTTTCTGTACATATTAAAACCTCCCTGATCGTGATAAGGTATTCTATGAACAGGTCACTGTTTCGGAAATGTATAAACGTCTATTATTGTATAATAATTCCTTTATTAGGCTTTTGTGTTACAGGTGAAGGTGTGATTTTCTCTAGTAAAAGAGTGCAATGACAAAAAGCTGTACACCTACCAAGCGCGATGATATATTGAATTTAATTAATTTGTTAATAAACTTAACTAACTATAAGAGGAGGCGATAACATGGCTGGCACACCGCAGTATATCCGCAATCTGAATGAAAATCTCATCATGGATGCCCTCATAACTCAGGGAACCATGTCGCGAGCGGATATCAGCCGTCAGACCGGACTTAGTAAACCAACGGTGTCTTTGGCGGTCGAACATCTGATTGACCGTAATCTGGTGAGGGAAATGGGGCCAGCTGACAACGCTCAGGGTCGAAAAGCAACCCTCATTCGTTTCAATGAAACGGCTTATTATGTCTGTGGGATAGATATCGGTGCAACACGTATTCGGATTGCATTATCCGATCTGAATGGAGAGATCATTGCCTATCGAACATATCCCATGGTTGTTCAAGAAGCTTATGAGCGAGCAGAAGCGACGATGCTGGAGCTTCTTCGAAGCCATATGAACGAACTGCTTGATGAGAATCATCTGAACTGGAGTCAGATTCAGTGCATCGGGTTTGGTATACCAGGCGTAGTGCTGCCTGATTCAGGGCGTATCAATCGTATTGTGGATCCGTTAGCGGGTCTGGAAGAAGCTTTCTCTCTAGAGTCGTTGTCAGGAGCGTTTCCCTGTGAAGTAATCCTGGAAAATGATGTGAATCTTGCGGCGCTTGGGGAGTATCGGAGTGGTGCAGCAGCAGGGTATTCCTTGTTTGTTTTTTTCTCCATCGGTACAGGGACGGGTGCTGGCATCATGGTACATGGACAACTGCTTCGAGGTTTAGGAGGCTTAACTGGAGAGATCGCAGAGATGCTGGTGGATGATGGTCGACGTCTGGAGGAGGTGCTGTCCGCTGATGGTCTGATGCAACTGGCAAAAGATTATCTGGATCAGCATGATGAACTATTATTGGAGGCTGCTCATTCGGGTGCAGATGATCTTCACAGACACCTGACTCCCGAGAAGTTATTTGAAGCTGCGCGCAGTGGAGAAGTAGAGGCGTTAGACATTCTACAACAATACAGCCAGAAGATTGCTTCCGCTCTGCGTCAGATTAGCGTTGTGCTTGCTCCAGATCTCATTGTGCTTGGCGGAGGTGTAGGAGGGAACGGTGATGTGTTATTGCCTTTACTGAGGCAGATCATCTCTGAGCAATTCCCTGTGCAACCACAGTTAATCTGTTCCAAGCTTGGTGAGCAGGCTGTTGTCACTGGCGCGGTACAGGTGGCCATACAACAAACGATGCTGAACCTTCAGCAGGAAGCCATGGAATAAGAGATTGGATATACAACATGTGAGGAGGGAAAAGGCATGACAGAATCCGTGAAAAACGTAAGTAATAATTATCAGACCAATCAGAATGGTACGGTTGGAGGTGATCTATCCGGCTGGATTGCAGGTATTGACATTGGAGGCACCAAAACATTAATGCTCTTGTCATCACAACAGGCTGGAAATGAAGTTCATGAACGAATCTTGCCTACGCTTGCCAGTGATCAGCCGGATGAGTTCTTCCGATGGTTATTCACTGAATTGGAAATATTCTGCCGCGAAGTTGGATGCAGTCTGGATCAACTTAAAGGTGCAGGCTTGGGATTCCCTGGTGTGATTCTGCAAGAGGAGGGGATACTGCGAAATGCTCCCGCTTTTCAGTGGCCTGAGCTAGATATTCGCCCTGTTATTGCGAAGTACTACAGCGGGAATATCATGTTGGATAATGATGTGAATATGGCGGCAATGGGAGAATATGATCAAGGGGCAGCACAGGGACATCAACACTGTGTAATGGTCACGGTTGGAACAGGCATTGGATCTGCTCTTATCCTGAATGGACAGCTCTATAGCGGCCAGAATGGAGCAGCAGGTGAGATTGGGCATTTCATTGCAGGAGACGAAGGGCTTTATACCGGTTACGTTGCGGATGCGGATTCCTTTGGCGTATTTGAGCAAGTGACTTCAGGTACGGGGATTACCGAACAGGCGAGGCGTTATTTTGCTGCTGGAAAGGGGAGTTCCTTATCCCTGATCATGAGTCTGGCAGGAGGGGAAGCGGAACAGATTGAAGCCAGGCATGTATTCAAAGCAGCGGAGTCGGGTGATCTTGCTGCCCTGGAGATTCTGGAACTACCCATGCGTTATATGGCGAGAGGTCTGGAGAATATTACGGCTTTACTCAATCCTTCCATTATAGTGATCGGTGGTGGCGTGGCTGCATCCAATCCATCCTATTATCTAAATGAAGTGCGCACACGCCTCCAACGTTACACCGTTCTGCCTACACTTTTAGCTGTAGCTGAACTGGGGAACAAAGCAGGAGCAATCGGGTCATTGGCTGCAATCAAGTCGAGTCTGACACGCACATAAAAATAGAGAATAGGCGAAGCAACTACAGAAATAAAGGATGGAGATCCGGATGAGAAGTAGACATATGAAGGCTTACACAGAGAAAATAAAAGCCGATTCCAAGGATGCAAAACGTGTTTTACTCCAATTGCAGGGCCTATATCTGTTTATGGGGCTTGCCGGGGGGATGTTTAACCCGTACATTAATCCCATATTGGTAGCACAAGGGTTTTCCAGTAAAGAAACCGGATTTATCATGGCGTTTGGCACACTTGTATCCATTATTCTTCAACCAATATGGGGAATTTTGGTAGATAAGTTTAAAAAGACACGGTTCGTACTGGTGATCAGCCTGCTTGTTCCTGCATCGTTAGCGTACTTCTACAATATTCAAGTGTACTTTATATTAATATTGATTTATACTTTATGCACTATATTCCAAGTGACTCAAATCCCCGTTGCTGACTCCTATGCGGTTACAGCTGCGAGAGCCGCGAACACCTCATATGGCATGATCCGACTCTTCGGCAGCATAGGAACAGGAGTTGGTGGATTTGCCGCAGGGATGTATCTCTCCCAGTTTTCCATTCACATGTTATGGCTGCCATTTCTCCTGTTTAACATTCTGAGCACTATACTGGCAAGTACACTTCCCCGGCAGACGAGCATATCCTCGTCCTCGGTAACCTTCTCCGTAGGTTTGGCAAGATTGCTCCGAAACCGGACATTCCTTCTATTTCTAACAGGTTGTTTCCTGGTTAACCAAACGCTCACTGCGTTTAACTCCTTTTTTGTTATTTCATTTCAGATGGCTGGCGGTTCTGTGACCATGACAGGTACAGCGCTGTTGCTGGCGTCAATTACTAATGTTCCATCCATGTTGGCAGCGGCATTCATACTCCGAAAATGGGGACATGAACGGACGATGCTGCTTGCAGCGGGGGCGTATATGTTACGTTGGGGGATACAATGGCTATGGCCGACACCTGAGGTGATGATTGGCGTTCAGGTGCTGCATGGGTTATCCTTCGGATTCTTCTATATCGCAGCAGTGGAATATGTGGCTTCCGTTACGGGACGGGAGATGCAAGCCACAGGACAAAGTTTATTTAACATGGTGTTTGCTGGTCTAGGCGGAATTGTTGGTAATATGCTTAACGGATATTTACTCGATTCCGGCGGTCCATCACTGATGTATCTGGCTTGCACGATCAGTGCGGCACTAGGATCAGTGATTCTGTATATCGTCAGCAGGCAGGCCAAAGAACAGAGAAGAGCATACTCATTAGAATAGAGATGGAAGGAGTTGGAGCCTATGAAAGTAAATCTGAAGCGGAATTGGCACACCAAGTTGATGTATTCGTATTTTCCTATTTTTCTGCTTACGATTTCCATTCTGATCTTTCTCTCCTTCCTGATTGTCAACGAACTCTCACGTAACGAAACACAAAAAGCCGACATGATCTCCACCCGCTACATCGTGGATACACTGGAGCGCTCGCTAAGTGACATTGAACTTCGGTTGCTTGAAGACATTGGTGCAAACAAGACATATAGTCGCTTTCTGGAAGCTGGACAGGGACAATTATCGAGTCAGTTCATCTATGATGCGGCAAGTGGACTGGGACGTATGCTGGATCAGCAGGATATGATTCAATCCATTTATCTCTATCGTATGTCCGATTCCCAGATTCTTACGCCCAGAGGCATGATGCGTTTGGAAGATTTCGAAGATCGTGCCTATATTGAGCAAGCTTTGAAAGATCGGGAGAACCTCGGTTGGAATCTGCCACGTGATTATAAGGAACGTTCTTTCGACGTACCTTCACAGGTGATTAGCATGAATAAGTGGCTTCCGTTACCGTGGGGCGGGGAAGGATTACTCGTCATTACGATCCGCATGTATGCAGTGGAACGGCAGATTGATAACATGACCAATGAAAATTTATCTGTTCTTCAGGTTCGGGATAAGAGCGACAATCTGATCTATACCGCGCATCAAATGGACCCTTCAACAGGTGAAATCCTTAATCGTGTGACTGCGGACAAGCTTGGTCTGGTCTTCGAGAGTGGTATTCAATCCGGACAACTGTATTCATGGGTATCCCTTGTTTCTTATGTGTGGATCGGTATTGGTTTATTAACGATTGTTGGTGCGGTGGTGGGACTAATCTACATTACTCGAAGAAATACACGCCCCATCCAGTTGATCATGAATCGAATTCAGGCGTTACAGCCACGTGCCGAGGAGGATGAAGCAGCTCCATCCGTCAAAGATGAACTGGCACTCATCGACCGTGCGCTGGAACATTTGATTGCTCAGACGGTTGACTATGAGAAACAACATCATGAAAACTTGCTGATTCATCGCAGACAGTTGCTTGTTGATCTGATGGAAGGGGAGCGAATGGATTCGTTCAGTCAGCGACTTCGCCATCTGCAACCGCTAGAGGAACGATTCATGGAACCGAAGAGTGTTGCAGTGCTCATTGCGGAGATGAATGGTGACGATCTCTCGACCAATCAGAATATTCTGAAGATTGCGCTCATGAACGTAGTGGAAGAACTTGTGCAGAATGAGACCCAGTTCGGCGGTTGGGCTGAATGGTTTGGGAACCGAAGGCTTATTGTGGTGATTGCATCGGATGAGCAGGAAGGACTGGACCGTGAATTACTTATGGATCTGGCTAAGCAGATGCATATGTGGATTGCGGAAAACTTCCGCCTAAGGTTTACGTTCGGGATTGGACGAACCGTATCGGGCTGGGAGGAGATTACTCGTTCCTATGCGAGTGCAGATGCGGGTTTGCAGCATAGACTTACCCTTGGTAAAGATGCCATCGTTCTCAGTGAGCAACTGCCGGATCGTATTGAGCTGCAATCGTACAAGTATTTGCAGATGCTCGCGGACTTTGTCCGTGAATTCAGACTAACCGGTGATGGTTGGCGAACGCAGCTGGATCAGATGTTTGTTGCATTTAACGAAGATCAGATTACAGATCACGATATTCGCATGTTGCTGCAGGCGTTAATCCAGATGTTGTCCCGTGAATTCGGAGAGCTGTCTGAGCGGTTGCAAAGCCAATTTGCCGAGGAAATCCTGACTCGTCTTCGCAGTGATATCCAGCAGGTGGAGACACTGGAGGGGATTCAAGAGATTTTGCAGGAGTGGCTTAAAGAGGTTTATCGCAATTATGTATCTGTGAATGAAACGAAAAGTCATCGCGCGATGATCAACGAGCTGCGGATATATATTGAAGAGCATTTTGATGATCCGGATCTGTCGCTGAAACATCTGAGTGATCGGTTCCAGATCTCGGGCAAATATGCGAGTTATCTGTTCAAGGAAGAGTTTGAGATGAAGTTTGTTGATTTTCTGGTGAAACTGAGGGTCGAAAAGGCCTGCCGTTTGTTGTCTGCATCCGATATGGCTGTTCAGGATATTGCTCTGCAAGTGGGTTATGCCAATGCCATCTCTTTCGGCAGAGTATTTAAACGGATTATGGGCGTGACACCAGGGGACTACCGCAAGCAGAGTGGAAAATAAGGGGATCAATAACGGAATTGCACGTGTTAGAACATCCGGGTATCGGGTGAAATCCAATAATCTTAGAGATATCAATGAAATCTCCTGTATGAGGCAATAAGGTTTCGTCCCTTATCGTCTTTTGCAGGAGATTTTTTGGCTGTTCAACCACGATCTTAGGCCAGTCTAGCTGGTGCGTTAAGAAATTTTACGAATGTCCTATACTAGCATTATGACAATTCATAGATTAATAGGGCAGGAGTGAAGATGATGTACAAACACGGACAGCAAGTGTGGGGATCAGTAGATATCAGTAAACAGATTACCATCACAGCAAGCAACAACACATTTACATTTCATGTAGATGACTCGTCATATACGATAACTATACCTGTTGGTACCTACACGAGAAGTCAACAAAGGCATGAATCCGAACTTATTCAGGCCATTTCGAAGGCAGGAGCGGCTCAGAATATTCCTGTACGATTTATTTTGGGCGGAATGCATTATGATGAGAAGTATAATGTATTGATTTTGGAACATACGGACACGAGCAACGAACATGTGATGGATCAATTTGCGGGAAATGCCATCGATACGTTGTTTGGTCAAGTGAAGTTTAATCTTCCGCCGAGGAATTAATACGTCGAATCGTTCTACTCGTGTTGCTAAACAAGGAGATCACATAAGATGTGGTCTCTTTTTCATTTTTTGAACAGATATTTAATGGAAAAAAGATTATTGCAGGTTGGGGGATGCCAGATTGGGTATGAGAAATCAAATATAATACAACATTTTATGTTATTATAGTTAACATTAAAGGTGTGAAAATTGTATATTGTCAGGAAATATGTTTATATATCGCGGTATCTAACGTAAAAAAACGTGAATTTACATTTTGAAAATAGTTTATTGTCTAAATATCAGATCATATGTAATGATTAGTGACATTCACAGGTGCAACAAAATGGGATGAACAAAGTGGAGTGGCAATCATGTGAATCCATTCAGAGAGTGTGCGAAAGGGGAAAGGTCAAATGAGATTATTTCAAAGACGTAAGGCAGGCAAGGCAAGTTCAATCCTCGCAGTGGTAACGGCATTCACTCTATTATTATCTGCATGTTCATCAGGAAGCGAATCAACATCTTCATCTGGAGATTCGGGTTCGGGGGAAAAAACAACTTTGAAAATAGAAATCTTCGATCGGGGAAATACTCCGGCGGGCTACACCATTTCGGACAGTTATCTGACTCGCTTCATTCAAGAGAAGTTTGGTGATCCAAACAACATCGACGTTCAATTTGTTCCAGTACCACGTTCGGAGGAAGTACAGAAACTTAACGTTCTGATGGCGAGTGGCTCTGAAGTACCTGATATCGTCTTTACCTACGATTCGGGAACATTCAACCGGTATGCAGAGCAAGGAGGTCTGACCGAACTTACGGATCTGATCAATCAAAGTGGTCCTAACCTGAAGAAGTTCCTGGGAGATGAAACGCTGGCCTACGGTCAATACGATGGACAACAATTCGCGGTTCCAGGTAAACGTCTTGTACTTGGCAAGTACGCATCCTATGTTCGTCAGGACTGGCTGGACGCGCTCGGATTGCCTTCACCCGAGACAGCTGAGGAGCTGCATACAACACTGAAGGCCTTTAAGGAAAAAGATCCGGGTAAGGTTGGCACAGGACTTATTCCGATGGGGATGTCCATTGCCTCGGCTCAATATGAACCACTGATCTGGTCATTCATTGAACCGCTGACGGAAGAACAGAAATATACATTAACGCAACAACTGGGTTCCAATGACTATCCAACGTTGTTGCCTGGTTTCAAGGACGCTCTGAAATATATGAACACACTATATAATGAAGGATTAATGAGCAAGGATTTTGGACTCGACAAAGACAAGAAAAAGCTGTGGGAAGATGTATCTAACGGCAAAGTTGGATTCTACACCGAGGATGCAGGGGAGATTTATATCTCCGGTACGTACAAAAACCTGCAAACCAATCAACCGGGTGCAGTGATGACACCGATTGATGCATTCAAAAACTCCGAGGGCAAATTCGCCAAACCGGCATACGCACCCAATGCGATGTATGTCATGATCCCGAAATCGAGCAAAAATGCGGAAGCCGCGATGAAGTATCTGGATTGGATGGCTTCGGGCAACAACCTGTTCGATCTGCAATTCGGTGTTGAAAACGAGAACTATGAGCTCGTGGATGGAGTTCCACTGATCAAAGATGATGCTTCTCCTGAAATCGCAGGTCGTATCTATAATTCCGGTGACATTGCCATTATCGTCAATGGTAAATACGTTGGGGATGACAAGAAAAATGAAGAGGCCTATGTCGTTCAGGTAGAGTCGAAGTATCGGGATGATATGCGCAAGTCGGTAGCGATCTCTAACACGGACACCATTCAACCGGTACGTTTCTCCAAACCGATTGACGCAGAAGCACGTTACGGTAACGGCTTGAAAGACAAGTTTATGGAGTTTTTCGTGAAAACAACCATTTCCAAACCCGCTGATTTTGAAGCTACGTATGACAGCATGATGAAGGATTACATGGCGAGCGGTGGTCAAGCAATCCTGGATGAACGTACAGAAGCTTACAAAGCGATGAAATAAGTAGAGTAGAGATCACATCTAATGTGTATGACAACAAAGAACAGGGATTTCATTAGGGCGATGGCAACATCGCCTTGATGAAGAATCCTGAATGACATGGGGGGAAGGTTTATGAAAACAAGCATCTATTTCCGCAGAAACTGGCAACTATATGCGTTGCTCCTACTGCCCATGATCTACTTCATTATTTTCAAGTATGGGCCAATGTATGGCGTGCAGATTGCGTTCAAGGATTTTAACTTCTTTCAAGGGATCTCCGGTAGTGAGTGGATTGGTTTGGATGCATTCAGAGAAGTGTTTCAAAATCAGGGGTTCTACACTGCATTACGCAACACGTTAGTGCTAAACATGCTGGATTTACTGGTTTCCTTCCCGGCACCACTTATACTGGCCATCTTATTGTTCGAGCTGAAGAAGGCCTGGTTCAAAAAGTTGGCACAGACTTTACTGTACATTCCTCACTTTATTTCGTGGGTCATTATTGGAGGGATCGTACTTCAGGTATTCGGTACACAATCCGGTTTCATTAACAATATCTTGATGAGCATGGGATTTGATCCATTACCTTTCCTTTCAGACAAAAACTATTGGCTCTTTACGTATCTTGCGGTAGGCGTGTGGCAGAGTGCAGGCTGGGGTACGATTCTGTATCTGGCATCTCTCACGGGCATTAACCGGGAACTCTACGAAGCGGCTGAAGTGGATGGAGCAAGTCGGCTACGCAGAATCTGGCACATCTCCTTGCCAGGCATCAAAACAACGATTGTTACCTTATTGATCATCAATGTCGGCAACATGATCTCTATCGGCTTCGACCGACCATTTATAATCGGTAACGTGGCTGTACGTGAATACTCGGATGTGCTCAGCACATTTGTCTATCGTGTCGGTTTACAATCCGGTCAGGTCACGCTCGCAACAGCTGTAGGTTTGTTCCAGGCATTAGTTGGACTTGTCTTCATACTCGGAGCAAATTATACGTCCAAGAAATTAACCGATGAGAGCATTATGTAGTGGATTGATTCACATATGATCTGTAAGGAGTGAGTGAGATGTCTGAAAACACGGCGAATCGAATATTCAACACGGTAAACGTCATTCTTATTGTCATTACGATGGTGCTGTGTCTTGCACCATTCATTCATATTATTGCGATCTCGCTCAGTTCAAACCGGGCGATCGGTTCAGGAGAAGTTTCCTTTTTCCCCAAAGAGTTATCCTTTGAGGCGTATACCAAAGTATTTGCAGATGGATCGATGATTCGTTCCCTCATCTATACCATTTGGCTGACCGTCCTGAGTACGGTACTAAGCATGGTGATGACCATTGCAGCAGCTTATCCACTGGCGAAGAGTAATCTGAAAGGGCGTAAGTGGTTCATGCTTGTGATTGTGGTGACGATGTTCTTCAGTGGGGGCATTATTCCCGAGTACATTCTGATCAAAAATCTGCATCTACTCGACAGCACATGGGGACTTATTCTGCCTGGATTGATTAGTCCATTCTATATGATTATCCTCATCACCTTCTTCCGAGGGATTCCCGAAAGTCTCGAAGAAGCGGCGGGCATTGATGGAAGCAGCCACTTCGGAACACTTATGCGTATTATTTTGCCGCTGTCCCTTCCGGTTATGGCAACACTGAGCCTGTTCTACGCCGTAGGACGGTGGAATGGTTTCCAGGATGCACTGATGTATATCACCAAGCCTGAACTATACCCTTTGCAATTGAAATTGTATCAGATGATTCAGCAAAACCAGATTACAGAACTGATGCAGAACGAAGGCATTGGTGCTGTTCAAGTCCTGCCTGAGAGTCTGAAAGCAGCCAGCGTTATATTCTCCACGTTACCGATCCTGCTTGTGTATCCATGGTTGCAGCGGTACTTTATCAGTGGCGTAATGGTAGGTGCTGTAAAAGGTTAATAGAGGTTGTTCAAAAAGTTCACTTTTGATTACGAATGATGCCTAGTGGCATCATCAGCATCGAATATGAAATTTAGCCGAATAGGTTGATGCTTACGAAGTATGTTTCCTTCAGAAACATTGTAGTTGCTCACGTAGTTGTCCTACGCTCCGCTACTCCATTTCTAGCTTAATTCCATCTTCTTGGTACTGAAAACTGATCTTTTTGAACACGCACCTATAGTCTCGGGAGGTTGCATGACATGACACAACGAATGGTAGAAAAGATGTCAAAAGAGCAGCAATATCTTGTGAATCAGTCCATGTTGATGATGGATAGCTTCTATGACAAGGAATTGGATCTGCTTCGGAGTTTTGAAGAAGAGGATTCATCGCAGCACAGCACACGAGCCAGCGCGCATTATGCGCTTGGGTTGTTGATTCGAAATGAGCCTGGTGATGTGGAACGCGCGATACAAGTGTTCCACAAGGTGCTCGATGTTCAATATGACGCTCCGGATGAGATCTATCACGGAACCTTCGCGACCCGACCAACTGATGCGCATCCACCAGCAGGTCACTATGCTTGGAAATCTTTTGCGCCAGGCACGGCCTATTTCCTGGAACGCACCTTTGAGAAGGTGTCTGCGCAGTTTATCCATAAACTACAGGAAGAGGGTTCTCTGCTAACAGAGGCAGCAGACCCCAAACAACTGAAAAACCTTTTTTATTCGGCAGTGAATCAGGTTCTGCCACCAGTCTGGATCAGCTATGATCCCAACTGGCGTGAGTTTATCGCTTGTGTCTGTGTGGTTGTAACTGCTGAATTCGCCGATCTACTGCCGGAGACACTCGTGAAACGGATGGATTATGCGATGGAACTGGCTGTTCAAGGATCAATAGAACGCAGGTTATCCGACGTAATCCCGATGAACACCAATATTGAGTTGATGCATATTTTCATCACTCACTACTACGGCCATCGCTTGAACCGAACAGATTGGATTCAGCATTCGGATGAACAGGCGGAGGGGTTAATGAAGGAGTTTGAACAATACAACGGTACATTCGCGGAGTTCAATACGACAACGTATTATGGGGTGGATCTGTCCGTGCTTGGCATGTATCGAAAGTATGGACTCACCGAACGTTTGATCGAAATTGGACACCGGATTGAACATGGGCTGTGGAATAACATTGCGCTATATTACAATGCCAACCTCGAAAATCTCTCCGGCCCGTTCTCTCGGGCGTACGACATGGAGATGCGAGAGCATAGTTCGATCGGTGTATTTATCTATCTCTTGCTTGGTGAAGGGTATGAATATCTGGCAGGAATCAACTGTGAGTCAGGCCATGATCCACTGATTGCGCTCCTTGGGGTGGATGTGCCCGCGGAATCTGTGCCGTATTTCAAGGCTCATCAAGAAGATCGTCTTGTGCAGAAACAATTTATGGAACTGTGTGAGCGCAATGATCCAATGTCCAATCGGAATTTGTGTACAGCCAAAGCCTGGATTGGTGAGGACCGGATGATCGGGGCCATGTCGGGAAGTGTGAATACGAATGGACAGATGCATCCAGCTACGATCCACTGGCAGACAGAGACAGGGGAGCGTTATTATCTTCGCTTGATCCGCCGTGAGGTAGGCGAGGGGTGGAACAGTCATCTGCGCGGAGTAACGTTCGATGCGGATCTCACGCCTGATTCGTTAACCATTGATGTGGAGCTGGATACGGCGGAAGAGATCGATGTTTATTTTGAAATCAGGGGGCCATCCCTTCGTCAGCAGGACATTACACCAGCGTTATGGCAGTTCCCTGGACTTAGGTGTGCCGTAAAGGCTGAGGCGCCTGAACCATCTGTGTTAATGTACGTGAATCATGCGGAGATCATCTATCGTTATGTGCCTGGGAAGACGGCAAACAAGATGAGATTTGAATTGACTCTCCGTGAAGACAACGGTTTGAGGAATAAATAGGTATATAAGATGAACTGAACATTTACATGAGAACGAGGAGTGCAGAACCGATCTGAAGAAGCGTAGCATTTGCCTTTATCACCGGATTTCTCCCTTTGGAGAAGGGGATCAAAAAATCTGGGGATAACAGCGATCGGAAGATGGTACTGCAATTGGAGTGATCTAGTGTAAAGTTTATTGGTTCAACTTATATAGATAGAGATAAATGGAATATGAATGGGCGATAGATTGAGAGACAGGAGGACCAAGTATGTACACAGACAAACAAGAATATTCGTTCTCAACATGTTGGAATATCAAACGTCATACGACCGGACAAGGCATGATCGAGGAGATCAAATCTCTTGGATTCAAACAGGTGGAACTGAATTACAACGTAACGGAAGAGATGCTGCAGACGATAGAACCGATGATTGAACGTGGCGAGATCGGTGTATCCAGTGTGCATAATACATTCCCGCATGTGGCTGATCCAGATTACGGGACGGATTCCGTGCTGCTCGGATTTGATGATGAGCCGCGCCGCAAACGGGCGATTGAACTGTTACTTCGCTCAGCCGAGTACGCACATCGTTATGGGGCCATGGCTGTTGTTGTACATCCCGGTGAGGTTCCGTTTGAATACAACATAGATGAAGCATTGAAAAAGATATACCACGATCAGGGGCCGGATTCACCGGCGTATCAATCTTTATGGCAAGAGATGCTGGAGAAACGGGAAGATGGCAGCGCACATTACCTGAGCCGGATTCAGGAGAGTCTGGAAGAGGTATGTGACTTGTCGGAGCAGCGAGGATACGGGGTGAATTTTGGTATTGAGACCCGTTCACGCTGTTATCAGATGCCGACTTTGCACGAAGCAGGAACGATTATTGAACAAATGAAGGGCGCGCCGCTTGGTCTATGGTACGATATTGGTCACGGCATGATGATGGATCGAATGGGATTGTACGATAATGTACGTGAGGCTAACGCGTTGAATGATCACGTGGTTGGCGTACATATTCATGAAACCGTAGGGTTGGCAGATCATTGGTGTCCATACATCCATAGTAAAGACATGATATTTTTTGATTCGTTTTTGGATATCATTGATCGTTCGCCAGTGAAAGTATATGAATTAAAAGCCGCGTGTACACCGGAAGAAATCGATGAGAGTCATGGAATAATCACGGCTCGTATTGCTGAACGTCATGCTGCGCGTCAGCGCGGATAAGGTAAATTGGCATATTTTAAGCTAATCGCTTAGATGGGTAAATGATAGGGGAATGGACGAATGGGAAGCATTCTTCTCAGCTGATGTCTGACGTCCAATTGGGGTAGAAGATTTCGTCTATTCTTTGTGCTATGCGGGGATATTTAATGGGAAAAGGGATCGGTTTCATCGGCCTTCGAGGCTTGGTGAGACGGATCCTTTTTTGATTTTATTGGATATGTATATGTGACCTGTGTAAAGCTTTCATCCAGATCACATCCAGAAAGCGTTTTGGAACACACTTCGTTTCATCAAGGGGCACTCTTTGAAACG
>NZ_JCAXEL010000003.1:0-508034 GCF_059759055.1 Paenibacillus sp. GQ49 | reverse complement strand
CAAACTCTCCAATAAAGTATTGAAAAGAGCGATAAGCTCATTTTGAATCTGACGATTCATTGTGAATCAAAAGTTACTATCCATTTGTTCAGTTTTCAAGGAACTTGTATGTCCGTTTATGTTGATGTTTGTCAACCGGACAGGAATCTTATCATATCATGTTAACTAACTTACTGTCAACACTTTGTTTTCGTCATCTTTCAAATGATTATGACAATCATTCGTTTGAAGCGACAAGAAAGAATATATCACGTAGTGATTTATTTAGCAAGCATTTTTAATCAACCTTTTGATATCATGATATCTTCATCTACGGTGTCTTGTTTCCAACCTGTATTCGACAGATTAGCACATTCTCTAAACAAATGAAGGGCTACCCTTAAAGTGCATTACATATAAAAGAAATAACTCAATTCTATAAATACTCCCTTCTATAACCACAAGTAATAATGATCTAGATGAGTTTTAGTTAGAGTACTGATCGTGATAACTATCCCTGCCCTCCTGTTGGTTTGAAGAAAGTGATCCAAAAACTCTATAATAAGGTATATAGATATAGAGATAAGGTTAAGCAGTCAAGTGTACTACTTTCATAAGTAGCCTATGAACAATCGTATAACCATCTCGCATTGCACCTTTATACAGATCACGTACTCCATTCACAGCTAGCTATTACATATCAAAGTTCTGAATAAACTCATTACTAACCTATATGGGGTGATCGCACGTGAAACAATGGTTGAAGAACAGACGCGAAGGTTACGGCAAAAAGTTGGTTTCCATCCATGCTTGGAATGCCTGGATTGTTGTGATCCTTGCTATAACAGGTCTTATGCTGGTAGGCGGTTTTTGGCGCGAGATACTCGGAATTGGACGTGTCTGGTTAAAATGGCTACATATCATCGTTGGGCTAGCTATGCTGGCACCCGTGGTATATTACTTGATTTTGGCCGGAAAGCACTGGAAGCAGCTTCGTAATAGACCTTGGCAAAGGGTGAACACCATCTTTGTTCTTGCGTTGCTGGTCGGATGGTTACTCTCGGGTATTGTATTATGGCAGTTCAAGCTGGCTGGACCTCGATGGTCGAATGCTGCACTTTTGATCCATGACCTGCTGACTTGGGTGGGCTTACCTTATATCATTTATCACTCCATCACTCGGACCAAATGGTTAAAGGACCCTGCACGTCGTGCGGTTAAAACCACTACAACTTCAACACGAACTCAAAATACTGCTGATCCATCTGATTCAATATCGGATGAAAAAGAAACTCCGGCTGCTATATCTTCTTCCCATATTGATCGCAGATCGGACAGAGATTCCCTCAAGCAGCCTGAGCGACCTGAACCTGTGTATACACGCCGAGCTTTCATCCGTTCTGCTGTAGGTATTGGTCTCGCCGTCACGCTTGGGCCTACTTTTATATCCTGGGTAGGACGAAATCTCAAGATTGATAACAGTATCGATAGTATGCTGGAGAACGATCCTAACCGTATGGTTCCTTTACCACAACCACTGTCTGCTTCCTCTCCTCCCATTGGAGGCGGAGCTGAAGGTCATTTCCGTGTATATACGGTTACACCCATACCGTCCTTCTCCAATGCTAACTGGTCTTTTCGAATTGATGGGTTGGTTGAACGGGCACAGGTATGGAACTGGGAACAATTCGTGAAGCTGGCACGTACCGTACAGGTTAGTGATTTCCACTGTGTAACGGGCTGGTCTGTATATAAGAATACCTGGGAAGGCATTTCTCTTGCACAGCTTTTGAAGCAAGCCGGGGTCAAACCGGAAGCTCATAGTGTGAAGTTTTATTCCGGTGATGGTGTGTATACGGATGCCATTACGATGGATCAAGCACAAATGGAAGATATTATGGTCGCTGTCATGCATGATGGCAAACCTATCCCTGCTGATCTTGGCGGTCCGGTACGGCTCGTCATTCCTCAGATGTATGCCTATAAATCAGTAAAATGGTTGAATCGCATTGAACTCATCGACAACGAACATATTGGTTACTGGGAAGAACGAGGATATGATAAGGATGCATGGCTTACAGGCGCATCTCAGCGCATCCCTAACAATTTAAGTGGATCATGATGAGATAAGATAATAAGATAAGATTGGTGAGCGTTCATTCGTTGTAAAAATAATTTAGATAAAATCGAGTAGGAGACTGCCCATTAGTTGGACAGTCGACCTCTCACACCACCGTACGTACCGTTCGGTATACGGCGGTTCAACCGTTTAAGTGCAGTTGCCGTAAGCGCTCGTATTGTGCAGGGAAGTCATAATTCCCTGCCTGTGCGAGCCTTTCGTTTGTTACAGAGCGATTCAACACCGCGCTTCCAGCAATTCGCCAGTAGCCCAGCCTTGTATTTCCCCATTGGTACGCCTGCCATTCCGGTATCCCTAGCTTTCGTAGGTTATCTACCTTCGTTCTCGGCTTCTTCCACTGCTTCCAGATGTACATCCGCATTCGTCTTCTCAGCCATTCATTCCAGCTTTGCAGGATTCGCTTCATGTCCGCTACGTAAAAGTAACCAACCCATCCTCGAATGTAGACCTTCACGCTTTCCATGACTTGCCTTGCATTTCTGCCTTGGCTTCGGCCTGTTAGTTCCTTCAACTTCTTCTTCGCTTTGGCCAGAGACTCTCGGTGTACGCGTATGTATACACCGTTTTTATTCTTGCCCAGAGCGAATCCTAGAAATTTGAAGTGCTTCTGCGACAGGACGCTCACGACCTTGCTTTTCCGCATGTTCATTTGGAGCTTGAGCCTCTGCTCCAGCACCGTTCGGCCAGATTCCAGCAGTCTTTTCGCTGCCCGCTTACTCTTCGCCAAGATCACGATGTCGTCCGCGTACCGAATCACCTTCACGCCTCGCTTTTCCATCTCCTGATCGAACTCGTTCAGATAGATATTCGCTAGTAAAGGCGACAAGGGACCACCTTGTGGTGAGCCTTCTTCCGTTCTGCGCCGCACGCCGCTCTCCATGACTCCGCTTTTCAGATATTTCTTGATCAGGTCGATGACGCGCCTGTCCTGAATCTGTTTTCGCAGTATGTTCAGCAGAAGTTCATGATTTAGGGTGTCGAAGTATTGAGACAGATCAATTTCGGCTGCATGACCGTATCCTTGTTCTGCGCAAGTTTTGACTTTGCGAATCGCTTGCTGCGCACTTCTCCCCGGACGGTAACCATAGCTTCCTTCCGAAAAGAGTGGCTCGAACACAGGTTGCAGCGTTTGAGCGATCGCTTGTTGGACGACCCGATCGATTACCGTCGGGATGCCTAGCTTTCGAACGCCGCTTCCATCTGGTTTGGGGATTTCTTTTCGCCTTACCGGGCTTGGTCGATATGTACCCTCCCGAATACGCTGTAAAAGTTCGTCTCTGTTTTCTCGTAGCCACGGAAGCGCCACTTCGACCGTCATTCCATCGATTCCTGGTGCTCCGTGGTTACGTTTGACCCGCTGATATGCCCGGTTCAGATTTTCTCTGTCCAGTATGACCTCCAGCAGGTCCTCTGCACCGTCTCTTTCTCTACTTTCCCGAGTATCGATACTCCGCACTCCTGCATACCCTTCGCGTTCCACGCGTTCTCTTTGCCGGTAGCCCTTCCGGTATTCTGCTTTCATTGCATCGACTCTCCTTTCAGTTTGTACTTGAGACATACGATTGTTCGGTCCTTCCCGAAAAAAAAAACCTTACGGTACTATGGCCTCTGCTGACTTCTCACCACAAGCTTTACTCCGTTTTTCGGATTTTTTTTCCCTACTTGACGTCAGTGAGACCTCCCCGGGTAAGAGCGATAACCTTCCCCTCATCCATCTGCCACATTTACATGCCGGAATTCGGGCAGTATTGGACTTCGCTTTGGCTAGCAAGCTCGTCCGTTCCACCATGCCTTGTATGTGATTTCTGTTCGTCAGACCGAGGGTTTGCCTCCGGCTTCCTTCAGATTCCGCCTCGCGCCGGACACCCTTGCCCTTGGCTAACAGTTCCTACTGCCAAGCCTGTAGCGGACTTTCACCGCCAAGTTATCGCCCATGCCGGGCGCACTAGCAAAAGCCCCCGATCACATATTTGTGTCTTCGGGGGCTTTCTTATATGAAATCTTTTGTTCATTTATCCTCTAACCCTGTGGGTTCAAAAGACGTACAAGTTCATCCTCATCCTCAATCGTAGGAATACCGAGATCATGAGCTTTGGTTAGTTTACTACCTGCCTTCTCTCCGGCAATAACCAGATCTGTCTTTTTCGACACACTGCCGGTCACCTTCGCTCCGAGCGCTTCCAGTCTTTGCGTCGCCTCTTCCCGTGTCAATTGGTGCAGCGTTCCGGTCAAGACGACTGTTTTACCACTGAAGAAGGAATCTTCCACAACAGCAACGGCTGGTGCCTCAGGTGCCTGAGCTTTCACGCCCAAGTTGAGCATTTTCTCAATCGCAGCCTGTGTAAACGGATCTGCAAAAAAGTTTACGATGCTCTCAGCAACGATACCACCCACGTCGGGTAGTTCAACCAGTTCTTCCACGGTTGCATTCATAATGGCGTGCAGATCCCGGTAATGATCAGCGAGCATGCGCGTGGTGGACTTACCTGTGTTCGGAATACCCAGTGAGTATAAGAAGGAAGCCAGATCACGATCCTTACTGAGTTCCAGCGCAGCGATAAGGTTGTTCGCTTTCTTTTCCCCAAACCGCTCCAGCTTCACCAGATCATCAAACTGTAACGTATACAGGTCGGCAGGCTCACGTACGTTCAATTCATCATACAACTGAATCGCCGTTTTCTCACTGAACGTCTCGATGTCCATGGCATCACGGGAAGCAAAATGGGAAATTCGTGCCACCGTTTGCGGTTTACACGCAAGTCTATTGTTACAGAATAGATGCGCTCCGCGTTGCTCCAGTGGGAATCCACATGCAGGACACTGCTCAGGGAAGACGATCTCCTCGCCATCACTCTCCTCAGTCACTTTACCCAGAATCTCAGGAATGACGTCATTGGAGCGACGGATAAAGACCCGTGTGCCCAGAGCGAACTTCAGATTTTTGCGCTCAATATCGCCGACGTTGTTAAGAGTACAGTTCTGAACCGTTACCCCGGCAAGTTCAACCGGTTCTACCCGTGCCAGTGGAGTTACTTTGCCGGTACGACCTACATTCCATACCACAGCGTTAAGAACCGTCGTGGTCTCTTCTGCCTCGAATTTATATGCTACCGCCCAGCGAGGGAACTTATCGGTATAACCCAGCACCTCGCGGGTGCGCATGTCCGTAATTTTGATAACAGCTCCATCGATCAGATAGTCCAGTTGACCCCGGTTCTCCTGAATGGCAGCCAGTTGCTCCATTACATCATCAAACTCATGGAAATACGTGATGGATGGATTCACTTTGAAGCGATTCTCACGCAGGAAATCCATCATCTGCTGATGATTGGCAAACTGAATGTCATCCGAATAACCTACATTATAAAAATAAGCATTCAGTCGACGCTCAGCCGTCGCCTTCGGATTCAGGTTGCGGAGCGCTCCCGCTGCTGCATTCCGCGCATTCTTGAGCGGCTCGGCCGCCGTCTCATTGTATCGGTCCAAGACAGACAGATTCATGATGCCTTCACCCTGTACTTCAATCGTACCGCTTGTGTAAGGAATTTTGAGCGGAACGGATCGGATCGTTCTAACCTGTGCCAAAATCCCTTCGCCCACCGTACCGTTACCACGCGTAGAGGCTTGTACCAACTCACCGTTGGTGTAGGTCAGGTTCAACGTCAATCCGTCAAACTTCAACTCGATGACATAACCCGGTTCCGGTAACGGCGTATCCGGATTTTTACTGTTATAGTCATTAATCAGTTTCAGTACACGGGTATTCCAGCTCCGTAGCTGCTCAATATTCTGCGCTTTGTCCAGACTCCACAATGAGGATAAATGGCGATGTGGGGTAAACCCCTTGAGCAATTCGCCACCCACACGCTGGGTTGGAGAATCAGGCAGAACCATGCCGCTTTCCTGTTCCAGCGTAACCAGTTCATCGTACAGAAGGTCATACTCCTTATCGCTGATCTGTGGCTGATCCATCGTGTAGTACTGATAATTATGCTGATTCAGCTCGGTAACGAGTTGCTCCATCCGGTGCATCGGGTCCATACAGGGCCATCCCTCCGTTAATTTGATCATATGTAGAACGAACACCCCTATTGCACTTGAACTCGGAGAACAGAATAACTTTCCATCGTTGGTATCACTACATAATTTCAATGAATGAATATCCACACTAACACTCCGATAACAGAATAACTTTCCGATCGCTGTTATCCCCAGATTTCTTTTAATTCATTTTAAAAGGTAGAAATCCGGGGATAAAGGCGAACGCTTTGCTACTTCAAGTTATTTCTGTTCTCTCCGTTACCTTGCCGATATTACATTGAACTTATATAGATTTTTAGTCATATCAATCAAGGTTAGAAATCCCGTTACAAAAACGAGGAAGATGCTTAAGAAGGTTTTCCTTAGGAAAGTTATTTCTGTTCTCTCTGTTATCGTGCAAAAGGAAGTTTCGTTCAAAAATTATTCTACTTTGGTAATTGGGGCAAAACCGGCAAGCAGACGTTTCACGCCAACCGGAGCCGGGAATGCAATCTGTAGTTCGGTATCATTCCCTGTACCTTTGACCGCAACAATCGTGCCTGTCCCCCATTTGCCATGCTGCACTTTGTCTCCTGCCTTAAACCCTGCTTCACCATTAGAAGCTACAGGCTTGGAAGCTGATGATGGCGTAGCATATGTTGGGCGGGAGACACTTGTAGTCACACGCGAAGTTGGCGTGGATGAAGTAGCAGATGAACCGCTCTTGCTTTGGTGATCGAACAGCTTAGTGCCACCACCAAAGTTACTTCCCCCACTGGAACCCAGTCCACGTCCACCATACGAGCCGCCTCCGCTACTGCCGCGGCGGTAACGATCACGAGCCATCGAGGTGTCTTCCTTTAGCTCGTCCGGAATTTCATCCAGGAAGCGGGAAGGCGGGTTCGCCGTTGTACGTCCAAACAACGTCCGCATCTGGGCACAAGACAGGAAGAGTTGCTCTTCCGCACGGGTGATCCCTACATAAGCAAGTCGGCGTTCTTCTTCCAACTCTTCATTGTCCATAAAGGCACGGCTATGCGGGAAGACCCCTTCCTCCATACCCACGATAAAGACAACCGGGAACTCCAGACCTTTGGCGCTGTGCATGGTCATCAGGGTAACAGCGTCGCTCTGATCCTCTTCATCATCATTCATACTATCGATGTCAGCAATCAATGCAAGATCGGTGAGGAACGATACGAGCGTTTTGTCTTCATTATTTTTCTCAAATTCCATGGTTACCGACAGGAACTCATCAATGTTCTCCAGCCGTGCACGAGATTCGAGTGTGTTTTCATTTTGCATCTCAAGACGGTATTGACTCATCTCAAGAATCTTCTCGGTCAATTCAGTTACAGACAGATACTCTACCATCTGATGCAACGCAGCGATCATGTCATAGAACTCCACCAGCGCATTCCGCGTACGGCCAGCAAAACCAAGATCGTCCACGACCTGAAGCACTCGGAAAATAGAAATTCCACGCTCTCCTGCCGCAGCCGCAAGCTTCGCTACCGTTGTATCACCGATACTACGCTTAGGTACATTAATGATCCGGGTGAGACTGATGTCATCGTCGGGGTTGGATAACAGGCGCAGATACGCCAGAATGTCCTTGATCTCTTTACGATCATAGAACTTGATGCCGCCGACAATCTGATACGGAATATCAGACTTGATCAGAATTTCCTCTATTACCCGGGACTGGGCGTTGGTACGGTACAAAATGGCATGGTTCTGATAGGATTTGCCGTTCTTCACATTTTTACTAATCTCGGAGGTGACAAAATACCCCTCATCATGTTCGGAATCCGCACGGTACACCTTGATCTTCGAACCACCCTCTTTGTCCGTCCACAGTTTCTTCGGTTTACGCCCTGTATTCAGGCCGATCACTTCATTCGCTGCATTCAGGATATTGGAAGTAGAACGATAGTTCTGCTCCAGCAAAATCGTATTTGCTTCAGGGTAATCTTTCTCGAAGTTCAGGATATTGCTGATATCTGCCCCGCGCCAGCGATAGATCGACTGGTCACTATCCCCTACAACGCAGATGCGGTGGTGACTGTCAGCCAGCATGCGGCACAGCATGTACTGTGCACGGTTCGTATCCTGATACTCGTCCACGTGAATGTACTGGAATTTCTTTTGGTAAAAGTCGAGCACTTCAGGCACTTCCTTGAACAGTTGAATGGTCTGCATGATGAGATCGTCGAAATCAAGTGAGTTGTTGGCTCTTAACCGTTTCTGATACATCTTATATATCTTCGCTACAATACCCTCGAAATAGTCTCCTGCCTGCTTCTCATATTGCTCCGGACTGATCAGTTCATTCTTGGCCGTGCTCATCATGGATTGAACTGCTTTGGGCTCAAACTTTTTCGTATCAATATTCTGGTCTTTCATACAGCTGCGAATAACAGATAGTTGGTCCGATGAGTCCAAAATGCTGAAGTTGGAGGTAAAACCAATACGTTCAATGTCACGGCGCAGAATTCGCACACACATGGAGTGGAACGTGGATACCCATATGTCACGACCTTGGGAGCCACCTACGAGTTGGGATACCCGGTCTTGCATCTCACGGGCGGCTTTGTTCGTAAATGTAATCGCTAAAATGCCCCACGGGGGTGCCTTCCGTGTTGCAATGAGGTAGGCAATCCGGTGTGTCAGCACCCGGGTCTTGCCGGAGCCCGCTCCGGCCATAATCAGTAGCGGGCCATCCGTCGCCTCGACGGCTTGCCGTTGAGGAGTGTTAAGCCGTGCAACGGCATCATGTATATTTACAGGTTGCATGCATGCATGCTCCTTTCGTTGGTTGGTCGGTATAAATGATCTATCCATTACACTTGGACTTCGATTGCAGCAGCATCTTCCGATCGTCGTTATCCCCAAATTTTTTGTTTCCCTTTATCGAAAGGGAAAATCCGGTGATAAATACGAACACTTCGTTTCTTCAGATTGCTTCTGCACTCTCCGTTTCTGTGTAAACATAGTTCTGTATACGAATTTCTTAGTAAAAAAAGAAAAAAATCGGGTAATAGAAGTATGCTTAGGATTTAGCTTTCTTAAAGCAAGCTTTTAACGAGCATTTCGTTTCTCCAGCTCACTTCTCTCCTCTTCGTTCTCGTGTAAACGACATTACGCTCATATAACTTCTTTAATTAGTAAGGGCAAAGTTCTATTTTAACAGATCATAAGGGGAAAATGGGGGAATGGTAAACTAAACCGATTAAATGGTTCCTTTTACAGCCAACACCGTCTCAAGTGCCTTATTCAAATCGCTGTACACAATGTTACCTACCACGATGGTATCTGCCACCTGGGCAGCTTGCGAGGCTTTCTCCGGATCATCAATTCCACCGCCGTAGATGAGGTGTGCCCGCTCCAATTGTCGGTGTGTCTCACCAACAAGCTCCATATCCCCGAACGTTCCGCTGTACTCCATGTATACAATTGGAAGATTGAGCAGACGCTCCGCTGCCTGGGCATATGCCACCGCAGCTCCTGTCGTCAGATCCGTATCTGCACCAGTCAACCGCGCTACCGTGGAGTTTGCATTAAGCACAATATAACCCTCGGCAATCAGCAGATCCCATGGAATAAGATAACCATAACGCTCTATGGCTTGCTGGTGGTGCCCAATCATCCATTTGCTGTCCGTTGCATTCAGGACCATTGGGATCAAATAGCCATCAAAGCCGGGAACAACAGCCTCTAGGTCGGATACTTCAAGCACACATGGCAACTCATAACGACGCACACGGGACATCAGGTCTACCGTGTTATCATAGGTAATTCCGGAAGATCCACCGACGATAATTGCATCGGTCCCCGACATGCAGACCAGATCGAGTTCTTCGTCCGTAATCTCCCGGTCCGGGTCAAGCTTAAATACATGTCTCCACTGCTTAATCATGTCTATCAACGAACATTCCTCCAGAGGTTCTTCTGCATCCTAGAAAGCTTGTAAACTAAGTCTAAGTCAGCAGACAGTGAGTGTCAATGTTCGTATAAAAAGGGGAACAGAAAAACATGAATTTTTACGGTTTCCAGGCAAAACGTGTATTCATCTCATCCAGTTCCTGCTCCGTCAGCACGTCCGAGTAGACCCCGTACACGCCCCACTTCTCATAGTTAGCCACCTGTTCAGTGTCGTTGATGGTGTGCACGTAGGTGACAGAACCCGCACTATTCAGCTTGGCCACGAAATTCTGGTTTACTTTATATTCCGGCATCGTTACAGCATCAATATCATTTTTTTGCACGAAATCAACAACCTTAGCTTCTGTATCCTGTGTTGCATATAACGTATAGATAATGGAAGGGAACTCATAGACTTCTTTTACCGTTTCAAGCATCGGTTCGTTATAGATCTGTACCACCACCCGATCCAGCACGGAGGGATCATGTTCTTTCGCTGCATCCACCAGGGATTGTAACACCTGCTGAATGTCCTCGTCCTTCTGTTCCTTGGTGTCGGTTACAATATACATATCCGGGTACTCGGCCAGTACATCCATAATGCCATCGGCATCCATGGGTTGATACATGCCCAAGATTGGCGTATCCATGAATTCATCATGTGTCAGCGCCCCAGCCTGTTTATCCTCCGGGAGCTCTTCGTCTTGTCCTAGCATTTTACTCATGTTAGCAGTCCATTCATGTCTGGCTACGGCTTTGCGATCCGAAGTCAGCATAAAGTCAATCTCAAATACACGTGTGCCTTTCTCATAATTGGCAATCATCGCCTCATAGGCGTTGGTATATGGTTGATCACGAATGCTGCCCATCGCATGGGCGATTAATCTATAAGCGGTAAATCCGTCCCGTTGTTCCTCACTCTCGCTTTCATAGGCGAAAAAGAGTGTGCCCACGGTAACGATCAGTAGTATTAACACGGCGGCAATGCGTTTCATATAGCATTCACATCCTCAGTACCTTTTTGTTAGCTAACTACCCGAATTGATGATGTGCAAAACAAAATAGCCGCCCGAGGCGGCTGTTAAATGGTGGGATGCAGTTTGGGAATAAAGCACGGACCCTCCACATGCTCAGTCCTTTTGCTGTACACTCAACTCTTTCAAAAACGCAATCAGCGCCTCACGCCAAGGTCTCAGAGGTTCCAGACCGTTCGTTCGAATCGCCAGATGATCCATCACCGAGTATGCAGGACGAGGGGCTGGACGCGGAAACTGATCGGTTGTGCATGGCGTAAGTTCGGCTGCAGGCTCGAACCCACTCTGCTTATTGGCTTCTTCTTTTATTGCCTCTGCAAACTCGTACCATGTGCAAGTCCCTGAATTGGAGGCATGATAGATGCCATACTTTTCACTTATGGAAAGGATATGAATGAATCGGGCAAGATCCACCGTATAGGTAGGCGAACCTTGTTGGTCATGAACAACTTGCAGTTGTGGACGTTTTTCCATAAATTCCAGCATGGTTTTGACAAAATTACTGCCATACACGCCAAACACCCATGATGTTCGAATGATAAACCATTGCGTACAAAAACTTTGAACCAGCCGTTCCCCGGCAAGCTTCGACTTGCCATATACACTCTGCGGATTCGTTACATCGTACTCGCGGTAAGGTGTACTCCCGCTCCCATCAAATACATAATCGGTACTGATATATACCAGTTTTGCTTTCATTTTCTCGGCGGCAACCGCGATATTTCTAGTACCTGATGCATTAATTGCGTATGCTGTATCCTCATCTACCTCAGCCTGATCGACCGCCGTGTAAGCAGCGCAGTGAATAATGATGTGAGGCCGGAAGGTTGTAATCATATCTGTGCACTGCTGTTGATCGGTAATATCCATCTGGTTTTTGTCACAGGCCAATACCTGATGACCCTCTGCTTGAAAGGTCTTCACCACATCATAACCCAGCTGTCCTGCCGCGCCAGTCACCATAACTCTATAGTTCATTTGGACGAATCACCCATCCTCTTACCGTACTGAAGCTGAACATAGTCCTGATATGTGCCTGATTGAATTCTCGTCCACCAATCTTGATGTTTCAGATACCACTTGATCGTCTCCTTGATCCCTGTCTCAAAATTGTGTGCAGGTTGCCATCCGAGCTCTGTACGTAGCTTGGTAGGATCTATACCATAACGTCGGTCATGTCCCAATCGATCCTGTACATATTGAATCAAACTCGCCGGTTTACCCAGTTGTTCCAATACGTTCTCCACAATGTATATATTGGTACGTTCATTATTACCACCAATGTTGTATACCTCTCCAGATTGACCATTATGAATCACCAGATCAATCGCGCTGCAGTGATCCTCGACATAAAGCCAGTCACGAATATTGAGCCCGTCACCATATACTGGAATGGCTTCATCATTTAATGCACGGGATATAATCAGCGGAATCAGTTTCTCCGGGAATTGAAAAGGTCCGTAGTTATTGGAGCAACGTGTAATATTTACAGGAAGTCCAAAGGTTTCATGATAGGCTCTTACGAGCAGATCCCCGCCAGCTTTACTTGCAGAGTAAGGACTGTTTGGCATCAGAGGTGTATCTTCAGTAAATAACCCTGTTGCACCCAATGATCCATATACCTCATCCGTCGATACCTGAACAAATTTGGTGACTTGATACTTCTTTGCCGCATCCAACAGAACCTGAGTACCCATCACATTGGTACGCACAAAGATATCCGGCGACAGAATACTTCGATCCACATGAGACTCGGCAGCGAAATTCACAACCACATCCATGCCCTGGGAAAAAACAGCTTCCATCTGCTGTACATCTGCAATATCTGCTTTGATGAATGTATATTGAGGATTCGACTCTACCGTATGCAAGTTCTCCAAATTCCCTGCATACGTTAATGCATCCACATTGATAATTTCATAACTCGGATGTTCACGAAGCATATATAAGACAAAGTTGCTGCCGATAAATCCGGCCCCACCCGTAACCAGTAGTTTCATGCTGTCTCTCTCCCTCTGCCTCCAGATACAGAAGTATCTGAAAAGTCTGTTTAATTAGTCGAAGTTCAGTTCAGCATCTTTCAATAAAGGATGCTTCTGATCCTTCTCCGATAATATAGGTTTCGTCACAGGCCAATCAATGGCGAGCGCCGGATCATTCCATAGAATTCCACGGTCATGTTCAGGCGAATAATAGGCATCTACCTTATAAGTTACCTGGGAATGAGGCACCAAGGTACAGAATCCATGAGCAAATCCTTGAGGAACAAGCAGTTGCCGCTGGTTGTACTCACTTAGAATGACACTTTTCCATTGGCCAAAGGTAGGGGATGACGTGCGGACATCCACAATTACATCATATATAGCCCCTGATATAACCCTCACCAATTTAGTCTGTGCTTTGGGCTGAAGCTGGTAATGAAGCCCACGCAGAACACCTGCTTCAGCCGACAAGGATTGATTGTCCTGAATAAAGACGTGCTGTATCCCCTGTTCATGCAGAACCCGCTCATTATAACTCTCCATAAAATATCCACGGTGATCACCATAAACCTTGGGTTCCAATATGGCAGCCCCATCCATAAACAGCGGAAGTACCTTCATGACATCCCTCCGTTTTGCTGTTGACATCATTTCTTCATATTGACTATGTATATGTAAAGTGTCGGGTAAGTGTTTGTTCATTGGCCTGTATAACCCTCATATTTGCTCTTCCATAAAATAAATTAAAGCCCAGCCGCGGTAACATTCTTCGGCTGGACTTCAAGGGCATGCGGAAAACCATTTATTGATCCTTTACGACCTGTTCCAAATACTTTAAAAGATCTTTCCGTAGATCCGGGCGTTGCAATGCGTAGTGAATAGATGTCTCAATAAAGCCCAACTTCTCGCCAACATCATGACGCAATCCATCAAAGTGATATGCGAGAATCTGCCGCTGCTCATTCAGTCGGGATAAGGCATCCGTAAGTTGGATTTCTCCCCCTACACCAGCAGATTGTTGACCCAGGATCTCGAAAATATCCGGTGTAAGAATGTAACGTCCCATAATAGCAAGGTTAGACGGGGAATCTTCAGTCTTTGGTTTCTCAATTAAGCGGCGGGCCCGAAAGACACGATCATCGGTAGGGGTCAGCAACTCTCCGTCCACTATCCCATAGCGGGATACCTCGCTCCAATCAACAGGCTGTACACCTACAATCGGAGATTGCAGTTCATCGTAGACATCGATCATCTGCTTCAGGCAGGGATGTTCCGCTTCCACAATATCATCCCCTAACAGAACGGCAAAAGGCTCGTTGCCGATAAACTTGCGGGCGCACCAGATGGCGTGACCAAGTCCCTTCGGTTCCTTTTGACGGATATAATGGATATCTGCCATCTCGGAGGGTTTGCGTACTTCGTTAAGCAAGTCCCACTTCTGTTTGTCCGCGAGATTCTGCTCCAGCTCGAATGAATAGTCGAAGTGATCTTCAATAGCCCGCTTCCCTTTACCTGTCACAATAATGATATCTTCAATGCCTGAAGCTACGGCTTCTTCAATAATATACTGGATCGTTGGCTTGTCCACGATGGGCAGCATTTCCTTAGGCATCGCCTTGGTGGCAGGCAGAAACCGGGTACCTAGCCCTGCGGCTGGAATAATCGCTTTGCGAATACGCACACGAACCCACTCCTTTTGCTAGATAAGTTGAACTAAAGATTATTTACACTGACACTACGATGACAGAACAACCTTCCAATCGCTGTTACCCCCAGATTTTTTCATTCCCTTTTTTAAAGGGGAAAATCCGGGGATAGCGTATGCTTCCGATGCAGCTTTCTTTCAGAAAGCTTTTAGGCGAACGCTACGTTTCTCGTGTAAATGATTAGTTCAACTTGTATAGATTCATATATTTAATGATTCTTATTGCTACGATGCTTGACTCCATTATACCATCAACAATTCGCGGATATCCTGTTCGGATAAGGTCGTCGCCCCCCCGTCTCCCGGTTCGATTACTTCAGCAATCAAGTCCTTCTTCCGCTGCTGGAGTTCCAAAATCTTCTCTTCGATTGTACCTTCGGTAACCAAGCGAATAACCTGTACCACCTGTTTCTGTCCCATACGATGGGCACGGCCAATCGCCTGTTCTTCCACCGCGGGATTCCACCATAGATCATATAATATAACGGTATCTGCCCCTGTTAAGTTTAATCCGGTACCTCCAGCTTTCAGGGAGATTAAGAATAGGTCAGCTTCTCCCTCGTTAAATCTGTGGCACATCTCTACCCGGCTCTGAGCTGGGGTCTGACCATCAAGGTAAAACAGGTTTCTTCCCTGTGCCGCGAGCGTCTGGCGAATCAGGTTCAACATGCTTGCAAATTGGGAGAAGATGAGAATTCGTTTGCCTGAAGCCAAGCAATCCTCGACCGTTTCCAGCAACTGTTCCATTTTCCCGGAATCGCCTTGGTAACCTTCAACAAAGAGGGCCGGATGACAACACAACTGACGCAAACGGGTGATGCCTGCCAGAATTTTGATACGATTCTTCTGGAATCCGTTATCCTCCATGTCCTTCGATGCTTCATCCTGAAGCTGGGAGAGATACGCGGCGTACAGTTTCTTCTGTTCAACCGTAAGCTCTGACCGCTGTACCGTTTCAATTCGATCAGGCAATTCTTCCAACACATCCTTCTTCAGGCGGCGCAGAATAAACGGACGTACCATCCGCGAGATCCGCTCCGGAGGAAGGTCACGGAATCTTCTGTAACTTGGAAACAATCCAGGGAATACGGCTTCAAAAATGGACCACAATTCATCCAGCGAGTTCTCTACAGGCGTTCCTGTGAGTGCAAAACGACGCGGAGCCTGAATTTGTTTCACTGCCTGCGCAGTCTGGGAAGAAGCATTTTTGATCGCCTGAGCTTCATCCAGAATGAGCGTATGGAAGGTTCGGCCCAGGTAGGTGTCCAAATCCCGTCGTAACAGAGGATAAGACGTCACAATTACATCTGCCTCATCCATGCCTGAAAGCATATTGGCTCGTTCTTCTTTCTGACCTGCTGCGATCAAGACGTTCAGATGCGGGGCGAACCGTGCAAACTCATTAGCCCAGTTGTAGGTCAGCGAGGCAGGAGCCACGACAAGTACAGGGGGATGAATGACCCTCGTTCGGATTGTCAGTCCATCCTGCTGCATCGTAGACCATAAGCCATCCGTATTCTCTGAAGCCATCTTATCCAATGGGAGCCCAGTTTCGGGATCGATGTCGGAAGTCGCCAACGTTTCACCACCCCGTAATGATCCGCTCTCCCGGTATTTATCACCGCCCGTATGGTCAATGTTGTACTCAGGCTTCTCCTGAAGTACCGCTGTGATATACGCGATGCTTTGCAACGTTTTGCCAAGTCCCATATCATCCGCAAGAATGCCGCCAAAACGATAATAAGCGAGGGTACGCAGCCACTGGTATCCGCTGTTCTGATAATCCCGCAGGATGGGGGTCAGTGATCCCGGCAATGCAAAATCCATCCGTTCGGGATCTCTGAGATCATCGAGGAAACGTTTCAGAGAACCTCCCCACTTCACATGACCGGAAACTTCGTCCCTGCCTGGCAATTGTAACGCCCGAACAGCTGGCAGCCGGATATGGCTGCTCTTGATGTCATCTGCCCCCAGTCCGAGTGAATCGGCCATATGAGCGAAGCTGTCTGCACCTTCATTTTCAAGCGAGAGAAAGACACCGCTCTTGAGACGGAAATACGGTTTCTTTTCCACAATGCGGCGCATGAGTTCCTGAAGTTCCTGATCGTCCACACCTTCCATCTCAAATGAAATCTCCAGCCAGTCCAATCCTCTTCCCAAATCTGCTCGTACTTTCGGCGGTGTTGGATAGGATTGCACCATCGCCTTCACGGCGTTTGGCATATAGATATCTACCTGTTTCTCAAGCTCAGGCAACAGATGATACATGACATCATAGATGGCATCTTCACGCTCGCTCGCCCATACACTACCATCACGTTCCAGAAAAGAACGATCGAGCCGTTCAATCAGATTCCGTTCTTTGTATCGATCACGCACCAAAATAACCTTTTTCTCTTCTTCATCTATCAAGTACTCGGCAAGCGGATTAATAACCATGACCTCATAGTCGAATTCCAGACGCGCTGTGATACGCTCACGATAGAAGTCGATGTACAGCTTGGGTGAAAGTTCCGGTTCCGCGATCTGTTCACGCACCTGTGAATCAATGGACAGATGTCCGAGCGTACGCAGTTCTGGCACGACATGCTGAACAAACTCATCCACCTGCTGGGTCGAAATATCAATGCTTTCCTTGATCCCATATGACGTGAGTGCCCCACTCAAGTCCTCCAGACTTCGCATCTGCATCGGCTCCAACATATGCAACTGCCCTTCCACCACAGCGGCATCATAAGCAGGAAGAAGAATCAGCTCACGCAGTCCCGAAATTTCAAGCTGATATCCTTCATTCGCTCCCTGGGCGATCCGGTAAAATAAAGGAAGTACCCCTTCCCCCAGCGTGAGTGGTCCATTGGCAAATCCTGTGCCCTCCATCCGGCTGTCAGCCTGTAGCAGCAATTCCAGCAATGGCTTCCATACCAGAGGAGCAATCAATATATCCCGTCCGTCCGAAGCTCCAAGATAACCGGAGATGGATTGGCGGTAGGCCTCCTCACTCTGTCTCATTCGAATAAGCATCGAGAGAATCGCCTGATCCTGTGGAGTGAACACATGCATTAATGGATCATAGTGGAACAGCTTGGTAAATGACATGGGCTCGCCCTTTTCGATGCAGTTCAGGAATTGCTTCACTTTCTGCACCACATACAGCCGTTTGTTACCCACTTTCAATTCAAGAGCAAGTTTCCCCCCACCCTTATGAACCTGTATCAGCTTACATATAAACTGAACCTGCAACTCTTCCCGCAGGGAGGATCGGTTGACAGGGGCGGTGTATTTACGGTCATTTCCATGCAGCTGTCTCCGATCCTTGGCAAACATGGACAGAATCTGATCCGCCGTACGGTAAGAAGGTTTATCTGCCGAGCGACCCCACCCCGAAGCTGAGCTTGGACGACCTGCCTGGGCAAAATGAACCGGAGGACGCTCTGGAGCATCATTCAGTTGCTCTCGTTGTGAAGCAGACTGTGGGCGCTCCCACACGCTCTCTTCGACTAGCGTCCCGACCTTGGACTTGGAATCTAAGTTAGAACTGGCATTGGCTCCTTGGCCTGTAGCCGGTTGAGAAGGCTTCCCAGAGGCAATCGTGGCATTACGCTGCTGCTGCTCACCCCATTCGTGAATAGCCAACAGGACAGCAGCGACATGTTTGCAATAGTCATAATGCCTGCCGTCACCCGGACAACTGCAGCCTGCCACAATCTCACCTGATCCATCTATATCCACCGTCACCTGATAACGCTCCGATCCACGTACCTGTGCTTCAAAATGAAGCTGATCCTCACTAACCACCAGATTAGTCACCCTGCCAGATTGGTTATAATCTTCTCCGCGCTTGAATGCCGTGACCCCGCACAGCAATTTGATATCCATAATTGTGAATGGCGCCACGCTTCTTCGCCTCCTGTGTCATGATGTAAAAAAACCCCAAGAGCTCCTTGAAGCAGAGTTTGGGGTTCCTTCATGCTTGTAACTGTTGTTGTACCATAAAACTGTTTATTTCACCAATTGACCACGTGTAACGCCAAGTTGGTTCGTTGCTTTGAGTGTTTTCCAGACTTGTGTACCACTGATCTCGCCGCGCAGTGCACGGTTGTACAGATCAATTACTTCGCGTACCTGCTCAGGTGTCTCTTCCAGGAACTCCACACGGTAACGGGATACACCCAGATCCATAAAGTTGGTTAGATACTCGGCACCCGACTGTTCTACTGCGTTGTATACCGTATTACGGCAGCCTTCATCTACACGTACCGGGTGGGACATGCCGATCCGGTCTTGCAGGGATGCACGCTGCTCCTCACAAGGACGGCCACAGTTCGTGAAGTCCGTTCCTTCACTCATGAACGTACAGTACACACAGTGCTCGGTGTGGAACATCGGCAGATGCTGATGGATAACCACTTCAGTCTGACTTGTACGGGAGTGGCCCAGCAAATCAACCATTTGTTGAATGTTCAGGTCATAGGATGGGGTAATCCAGTCACATCCGGCTTCCAGGAACAATTCTACTGCTTTGTGATTGGCGATGTTTAATGAGAAGTCGCCGATCAGTTCCGGGTGCTTCGCATCCGGGTTTTCCATCCGGTGACGAAGGTAGAAGTACAGCGCACCTGTATTACGTACCAATACCGCATCCGGCTTCAGACGCAAGATGTTGTTATGATATCCGTTCTCCCCAGGCATGTGAATACGCGGTGTTGCCAGCGCGATCTTGCGACCAGCGGCATGCACAGCTTCCACGGCTGCCGGGAACTGTTTGATAAACTCGAAGTCGGCATAGATCATACCGATTCCTGCTTCAATCGCTGCCTCCACTTGTGGCAGGCTACGGCAGAGTGCGGTCAGTTCTGCTTGACCGCGAGCGACTGGTGATGCCGGTTTAACCGAATCGCCGTACACATCTACCGCGCGTTTCACGTAGACGGGCGGTTTAGGACGCTCGCCCGCGAGTTGTTCTACAGCCTGACGACGAATGTTATTCAACTCACGCATCGGGATGATAACGTCACCGTGCAGATTGACGTCCATTCCTTCCAACTGGAACACGGTGCCTCCCAGACGACCGAACTGCTCTTCGAGCAATTCATGTGTCATTGGACGCTTCTGGGCGATGTCCAGTTCCATCTCAGAATCAATACGGACGGTCGTGCCTTTCTGCACGTCTGTCCACCATGTGCTAAGCGGCTGCCCCGGGCTGCCGATGACCTTCACCTTCACCGGGAATACACGGTACGGCTTCTCGGTCTCGAAGCTTTGACGCAGACGTTTGTCCAGCGCCGGGTCATTCGTTTTCCACACTTTGTCGCCAACTTTCACGCGGCGCAGATCTACGTCACTGCGGCCTGGCACAACGTCAACGATCCAGCCCTCTTCGGCTTCACCTTCGAGTTTTACACCTTTGCGACGTACATCGTATACACGTCCGCCCTCTTCCTTCTGAGTCGGGTCTCCGGCGTCAAATACAATTCCGTCTCCACGTTTCACGGGTGCATCCAGCTTCAGGACAACACCATCGCGCAACACTTGATCCACACGACCAAGGTAGACACCACGACTTTTCGGGAATGTTCCATCCACCAGTTCTTTGTTGTTTGTACCGCTGAGGAAACCATGCGTGAATCCACGGGAGAAGCTTTGCTGCAATTCGCGAACTTCTTCCTTGCTTGGCGGTGTGTTATCTCCATCAAAATAACGGTCAATCGCTTTGCGGTATTTGCTTACTACGTTTGCTACGTATTCTGGCGTTTTGAGACGTCCTTCAATTTTGAAAGAAGTTACTCCTGCTTCGATCAGTTCCGGCATCAGATCAATCGCTGCCAGATCCTTCGGAGACAACAGATAAGCTACATCACCCATCGGTTTGTGCACCCCATCCACCATCAGATCGTATGGAAGACGACAAGCTTGTGCGCACTCTCCGCGGTTCGCCGAACGTCCTCCCCACATTTCGGAAGTCAGACACTGCCCCGAGTAGGATACACACAGCGCACCATGCACAAATACTTCCATTGGAAGCTTCGCTTGCTCACCGATCTTCTGGATCTGCTTCAGGTTGTTCTCCCGTCCCAGAACGACACGTTCCATATCAAATGGCTTTGTAAACTCGACCGCTTCCGGGGACGTAATCGTCATCTGTGTTGAACCGTGAATCGGGAAATCCGGTGAGATCTCGCGAATCATCTTCACCAAACCCAAATCCTGAACAATTACAGCATCCACACCTGCATCCACACAAGCGTCAATCAGTTCTTTGGCATCCGTCAACTCATTTTCAAAAATCAATATATTAAAGGTCAAAAAACCTTTTACGCCATAACTGTGCAAAAACGCCATTATCTCCGGCAGCTCGTCCATACGGAAATTGTTCGCACGTGCCCGTGCATTAAACTTTTCGACTCCGAAGAAAATTGCATCTGCGCCATTGGCTACCGCCGAACGCATACAATCCCAGTCACCAGCCGGTGCCAGAAGTTCAACGTCTTCTCTTCGTATTGTTGCTGTTTTCATGTAGATCCTCCCCATAACCGGCTATTCGCCGGATTTCATCCCTATATCCTTAAACGCCTGAACATACCAAGCCTAAGACTGCACCTTATCGGGTACACCTGCATTGTCACGGTATTACAATATCTATCTATTATGTCTGTATTGCCTGAACTCCAAGCTTACAGTCATTCCTATTCATCAGATCAGCAGTCATAACTCCTGAACTAGTATAGTGTACCACTTCTGCACCGACTCTTCTACGTTTTCCTGAAAAAACCGTTTACCATTTTCATTTCCATTAAGATTTACACTAAACACTCCGATTGCAGCACCAGTGAAAATATTTAATTTATCTTATACAGAAAACAAATAAGCCGAGAGGTCTTTTGACCCTCCGGCTCCACTACAATTATTTAATAAAAGTAAATGAGTTCACTGCTTTTTCCAATGCTGCCGCCTGAACTTCTGTCTTGTTGGCATCATTCAGCCCACTTGTGATCGTATAGGTTGTTCCGTCCTTTTCAAAGACGATCTGCCGACCCGCATATGGCACGCCTTTGTCCAGTTCATGATACGTAAAGGAAAATGCAGGCACACCCGCAAACGTTAGCTCCTCACTGCCAAGCAACTTGAAGTTCTTACGGGTTTTGGTGGCTTCTGCATAAGCTTCTCTAAGTTGGCTGACCGTCATCTCGATCGACTTGTCTTCGCTCGCCGCAATGGAGAATTCTCCGCCCGTAAAGGTGTACACCACAGGTGAATATTCGAATCGATCACTATACGGCGTCCAGTAACGCGGAATATCTACACTGTATTTATAACGTTTGGACGTACGTGTAAGTGTCTTCGTTTTGTCTGTCAAATACGGATCTTCATCCAGCTGACCAAAATTATCGGCAACCGTATCAAAATCAATCTCCACACTCTTCATAATCCGTTCAAACCATGCCCGATCTGCACTTTGCTCCTCAGGGAACGTATACTCTGCATAGTATCGATACCCATTCTTCTGCAAAAGAACATCGAACTCGGTCTGCCAGCCCCCGCCAAAGTTATAACGGAATTCATTCACCTCGGCAGTCTCTCCCGAGATATCCATCGTATATGAACCAATTGGCTCGTAACTCTCTGGTGTAAATGTCTCGCGCATCCACTTATCCAGTTGGCCGCTCCAGTCTTTTACCGTTGTACCTGCTTTCGCCGAAGTGACACGCCATTGCAGATACGCACCATCCTTGGCTTCATAGATCATCTGATTGTTATCCATCGACCAGCCGGCAGGAATCTTCAATTCAATACCATAGTCATCATTCCACGCGGAGCGCATGCCATTATCTACGGTGGACAGATCCTTGATCGTTCGATCCGATTCTGCAAAGGTTGGCTGGAATGAGTTGAGCAGCGCTGCACGTTTGCCCAGATCTTTATAATTCAAGGCTTCGTAATCCGCGAGGTACACATCATATTGACGACCTTCGCTCAGATACTGACGCATCTCCCATAACATGCCGTCTACATCTTTCACAATAATGCGTGCATAAGGTGTTTTGCCTTTCGACACCGCTTCACGATCCAGCACCGTATCTCCCGATTGTTTGGCCTCCTGGACAAGTTGCTGCAACAAATCATCCGCATCCAGAGCCACATCCTGATCGCTGACATACACTTCAAGATAATAACTGTTGTCCGCAGCGCCGAAAGTTATCATGCGCTCCTGCTCACCGGTCTGGAAAACCATAAGGTCTGCCGGGTAGTTAATGGACCAACCGTAAAAACTGTTGCCAATTCTGGTTTTGCCTTCATCCGGATGAAGGCCATCCTCTTCATCCACCGAATCATCGATTTGCAACAGACGAATGACCATCTCTCCGGAACTGGTTGGAGCTAGTGTCGCTCCGATACCGGCAGCAACCGGACGAAGTGGGACCATAAGTACGCCATTCACCATTTTGGGAGCGGCACCCATCTCATGTTTTACACCATCCACCCAGGCAATTGAACTGCCAATCGTTAGGGTAACCGTGTGTGGACCTTCCTTGATTTTGACAACATCATTTTTCTCCAGCCGGATCTCACTGCCAAATGCTTTCTTGAACACTCCAACAGGCACCATCGTGACACCCTTAAACTTGTAAGGTTTGGCTATGGCCTGCTTATCGCCGTTAATGTAGGCGCTCGTGCTCCCCGCTTTGACTCGTAGTTCACTTGTCGTCAGATCAGATGCCCATACAGGCAATGCCGCTCCAATGGTCAGCATCCCGGTTAATACACCTGTGCTTAGCACACGTATCCATGACTTTTTCATTCCGTTCTTTCGTCCTCTCTCCATCCGGGCTGATCGCCGGGCTTTATTGTTCTTCATCTGCAAGGAACGCTTCATCTTCCTCGTCTACGATGTCTGCGCGATCAGCAAGCACCAACGTGCGGGTGACGATATCGCCATCCGATTGCATCAACAGCTTTACCTTTTGCCCAGGCAGATACTTTTTGAGCAACTCATTGATATCCACTACTGAAGAGACACGTGTGCCCGCGACACTGTAAAGGACATCGCCCTCTTTGATTTTGGCTTTCTTGGCTTCAGGAGACAGTACGCCCGTAATCGTTAAGGGATCATCTGTAGGCAGGCCCACAATCGCAGACCAGCTTTCTTCCAGCTGTAGCCCCAGACTTGCACGTTTTATTTTTCCATATTTAAAAAACTGATCGATGATATATTGAACGGTATCCACTGGAATCGAAAATCCCAAACTCTCTACGCCTACCGCAGAAAATTTCATCGAGTTGATACCAACCACTTCACCCTTCAGGTTGACCAGCGGTCCTCCGCTATTTCCTGGGTTAATCGCCGTGTCGGTCTGAATCAACCGGTAGGTCGCCTCAACACCACGATTCAAGCCGCTAATTACCCCTACCGTTGCCGAGTTGCGCAAAGAAAAGGAAATCGGCGTACCCAAGGCAATCACCGTTTCTCCAACAGTGGTTTGTGAAGCTTTGGCGAAGCTCGCCGGTTTGAGTGATTTGGCATTGATTTTGATTAGCGCCAGATCACTTAGTGCATCACTGTATGTTTTCGTAATTTTGTATGTATTGCCATCCGTCGTTACGACCACAGGGTTTATTAATCCATCTACCACGTGAGCATTTGTTACAATCCATCCATTGGACCGGATAATGACACCTGTACCATGTGCAAGATTATATCGATCGTCTGATGTTGCACCGTCCTGCACTTCGGTAGATTTCCCAATAATGCCTACGACCGAAGGAGATACCTTTTCGATCACTTTGGGAATGGCTTCACTTCCCTTGTACGTGTACGTTCCGGATTTGGCATCATATTGTCCACTTCCACCAACTGCCTTGAGCAGATCCTTGGTGTTCACATAGACTTGACCGTCTACCACTTTCGCTTGCATCGCCGCTTTGGATTCAGCTGCACCGGCCGTTGCCGCTACACTAATCGAGAGTACAGCAGCCATCAGTATGGCTATCCCCTTTTTACCCAACACGCTCATATTCTCACCTGACCCTCTCTATACATCCTTCTTGCGCGACTCGACATCGGATTCATCGCTGAATCTATTCTCTTTTTCTCTCATCTGCAATTCCGGTATCCCTCAATGTATCATACAGAATCTGGATATACAATTGTTTTAAGTCCTATTTTAGTAGAGAAGATAGAATTCTATTCAATCGTTTCAGTATAAATGAAAAAAACACCCTCCATGTCTCTCTGGAAAGTGTTCGTCTGTACCTCTTTTAGAGGTTGTTCAAAAAATCCGCTTTTGATTACGAAGGATGCCTAGTGGCATCATCAGCATCGAATATGGAATTCAGCCGAAATGTCCGTTGCTCACGTAGTTCTCCTACGCTCCGCTACTCCATTTCTAGCTTCATCCCATCTTCTCGGTACTGAAAACCGATCTTTTTGAACATGCACTATTGGCTTAAATTACATTTAAATTCTGCGGCATTCCTACTGAGCAAACCAACCCGTTATCATCGCATAGTCTGTCATCAGAAATACCAGTAGGCTGACTACTGCAAATCCGATCGCAAACAGATTTTTCTTCGGTGCCCGAAGAAGCCGAACAACTCCGATGAAAATCAGGATCGTAAATAAGATGACAAAAATATCAAATGCATTAAAATTCGATGTACTCGCCGTGGCAGCTTCTGCAAACAGCATGGATAGACAGACCTCCTTACCATAGTTGAACAGCTAACGCATACCCTAATATCTTCCTCTATGTTATCTGTACCCTGCTTGTAATGCAAGCCCTATCATCCATAAAAATGAAAAAAATCCAATTTGGCCGAATATTCCTGTAATGCTCGTCGCAATGCATATGTAAACACTTTCACGAAATAACTTTAATCCGAAGAAAAACGGTGCATAATTCAAAATTAAAAAGCCCTTCTTCTCGGAAGCAGAGCACATCAGATCGTAATCCAACGTCTCAACTTTTCGAAAAGAAGGGCCAATAATGCCACTTCATATTGATATAACTACTGGTTAGAGGACCTTAGTCCACCAATTGCAGTGCCTTGCTCCGCTCGGTATCCCGCTCCAGAACCGGCTTCAAGTACTTGCCAGTATAGGAAGCTTCCACTTTAATGATATCCTCAGGTGTTCCAGTTGCAACAATGGTTCCTCCACCGCTACCACCTTCCGGACCCAGATCAACAACATAGTCTGCCGTTTTGATCACATCCAGGTTATGCTCGATCACTAGCACCGATTCCCCAGAATCAACCAGACGGTGTAATACGTTCAGCAAACGATCGATATCATCGACATGCAAACCGGTAGTCGGCTCATCGAGGATGTAGATGGTTTTCCCCGTACTGCGGCGATACAGCTCGGAAGCAAGCTTCACCCGCTGGGCTTCACCACCAGACAATGTAGTTGCAGGTTGTCCCAGATTGATATAACCCAGGCCCACATCCATCAGCGTCTGCATTTTGCGATGGATCTTCGGAATGTTCTCGAAGAATTGGGTTGCATCTTCAACCGTCATTTCCAGCACATCGGAAATATTTCTGTTTTTATATTTCACTTCAAGCGTTTCCCGGTTGTATCGTTTGCCTTTGCAGACTTCACAAGGAACATAAACGTCTGGCAAGAAGTGCATCTCGATTTTGATAATGCCGTCTCCACGGCAGGCTTCACAACGTCCACCTTTGATATTAAAGCTGAACCGGCCTTTCTTGTATCCACGTACCTTGGCTTCGTTCGTCTGAGCAAACAGATCCCGGATATCATCAAAGACTCCTGTATACGTAGCCGGGTTGGAACGTGGTGTCCGCCCAATTGGCGACTGGTCAATATCGATAACTTTATCGATATGTTCCAGACCGCGAATTTCTTTATGCTGACCTGGACGTACCCGAGCACGGTTCAGATCACGTGCCAGCGTTTTGTACAAGATCTCATTAATCAATGTGGATTTACCTGATCCGGACACACCCGTTACCGCAGTAAATACACCCACTGGAATCTTCACGTTCAGATTCTTCAGGTTATTTTCTTTGGCTCCACGTACTTCCAACCAGCGGTCTCCTACACTTCTACGTTCTGTACGAATCGGAATGAATTTGCGTCCACTCAGATATTGACCGGTTAAGGAGTTCTCATCATTCATGATCTCCTCCGGTGTACCCTGTGACATGATGGTACCTCCGTGGATACCTGCACCTGGGCCAATATCAATAATATAGTCGGCAGCCATCATCGTATCCTCATCATGTTCAACCACGATCAACGTGTTACCAATGTCTCGCATATGCGCAAGCGTTGAGATCAGACGGTCATTATCCCGTTGATGCAAGCCAATACTTGGCTCATCGAGAATATACAGCACACCCATCAGACTGGAACCAATCTGTGTAGCCAGTCTGATCCGCTGGGCTTCCCCACCGGACAATGTTCCGGCAGCACGACTCAGTGTAAGGTAATCCAGACCAACATTCACCAAGAAGCCGAGACGACTGTTGATTTCTTTCAGAATAAGCTTGGCAATCGTCTGCTCTTTCTCCGACAATTCCAATGTATCAAAGAATCGGCCAGCTTCACCAATGGACAAACTAGTCACATACGCCATGTTATGATCATTGATCGTAACCGCAAGACTTTCCCGTTTCAGACGCTGACCTTTACATGTACCACAAGGCTTCGCACTCATGTAACCTTCGATGAATTCACGAATACCTTCAGAAGCTGTATCACGGTAACGACGCTCCAGGTTATTCACGATACCTTCAAAGGTAACCAGTGCTTCCTTCCGTTGTCCAAAATCATTCTCATAGCGGAAACGGATTTTCTCCGTACCTGTACCCTGCAACAACTTGTTCATCTGCTCAGCTGGCAGATCTTCGACAGGTACATTTTGCGGAATGTTGAAGTGCTCACATACCGACTTCAGGAACTGCGGATAATAGGTGGATGTACCACCTGTCCAAGCATCAAAAGCTCCATCTTCGATGGTCTTAGTCCGATCTGGTACCAGCAGATCAGGGTCAACGATCATTTTGACACCTAACCCATCACAATCCGGGCAAGCCCCGAAAGGACTGTTAAATGAGAACATCCGTGGTGCAAGCTCTTCAATACTGAATCCGCACACCGGGCAGGCAAAGTTGGAACTGAAGCGCAGCTCTTCTTCGCCCATAATGTCCACAAGGAGTTGTCCACCAGACAGATTTAGTGCTGTTTCAATAGAGTCGGCCAGACGCGCCTGTACATCATCTTTAACAACAATCCGGTCAACAACGACTTCAATGGTATGCTTTTTATTTTTCTCCAATTGAATATCTTCTGACAGGTCACGCAGTTCCCCGTTCACCCGTACACGGACAAAGCCCTGCTTGGATACATCAGCAAATACACTTTTGTGCTCACCCTTACGGCCCGAGATAATGGGTGCCAAAATCTGCAACCGGGTACGCTCTGGATATTGCATAATGCGGTCAACCATTTGTTCTACGGTTTGGGAGCTGATCTCCACGCCATGGTCCGGACAATGTGGATGGCCCACACGTGCAAACAACAGACGCAGATAATCATAAATTTCGGTGACGGTTCCTACTGTGGAACGTGGGTTACGGCTTGTTGTTTTCTGATCTATTGAAATGGCAGGAGATAATCCTTCGATGGAATCCACATCCGGTTTCTCCATCTGTCCCAGAAACTGCCGTGCGTAAGCTGACAATGATTCTACATACCGCCGCTGTCCTTCGGCATAGATCGTGTCAAAAGCCAGCGAGGACTTGCCTGAGCCACTCAGGCCGGTCAATACAACAAAGCGGTCACGTGGGATGGTAATGTCGATATTTTTCAGGTTATGCGCTCGTGCGCCTTTAATGACAATGTTATCGCTCGCCAATAGTATTCATCCTCTCAGTGTGTTAATCCAAACCTTTATAAAGGCTTTTCGATCCCTCCCAAACCCTCCCTTCCAAGGGAGGGCCCCAGAGGGCGCAGCCCTCTGGACACCCGAAACAAGCGGTGCAACGGTGAGGGGTCGGGTCTTGCTATGTGAAGGGTGGTCGTGTGCCCGCGGCTCCGTATAAGGTTCCGGCTCATTGCCGGAACCTTATACGACCGCTCTACTGCGAGGGTGCGCTCTCGGCTTCGCCACGTTCGCGACAGGTCGCCATTGCCTTCGGCTCGGCTCCAAGGTCAACACCGGTGCGCTCTCGGCTTCGCCTTGGTCGCGGCAAGGTCGCCATTGCCTTCGGCTCGGCTCCGAGGTCAACACTGGGGCACTCTCGACTCCCAATTGCTTTCCTATAAACCTTTTAACCAATTTCAACATTTCTATCAGTATAGACTTGATTTCAAGATTTCAACATCTCTTATTATCGGTAGATATCATCAATTTCCTTACTCAACAAGAGAACGGCCAATTGGCCGTTCTCTTGTTACAGATCCATCTTTACTGAAGCATATGAATGAGCAGTCTTATTCAGCGCGAAGTTCCAGCAACGCATCGCGAAGCTCGGCAGCACGCTCAAACTGCAGGTTTTTGGCTGCATCTTTCATCTCTACCTCTAGGCGCTGAATAAGCGCCTGGCGATCTTTCTTCGACATCTTCTCGGCTGCGCCTGTGAGATAGTCTTTCTTGGATTCGGCAACTTTGGTTGCCTCAATCACATCACGCACTTTTTTGCGAATCGTCTGTGGTGTAATTCCATGTTTCTCGTTGTACTCGATCTGGATTGCACGGCGACGCTCTGTTTCCTTTATCGCTTTATCCATCGAATCCGTCACTTTGTCACCGTATAGAATAACACGACCCTCGCTGTTCCGTGCCGCACGACCAATCGTTTGAATCAGTGAGCGTTCGGAACGCAGGAATCCTTCCTTATCGGCATCCAAAATAGCGACGAGGGATACTTCCGGCAGATCGAGACCTTCCCGGAGCAAGTTGATTCCGATTAAGACATGGAACACGCCCAACCTTAAATCACGTAAAATCGCCATCCGTTCCAACGTCTTGATCTCGGAGTGCAGATAACGAACTTTGATTCCAACTTCCTTCAGATAATCCGTCAGGTCCTCGGACATCTTCTTCGTTAATGTTGTAATCAACACACGCTCGTCTTTGGCAATCCGGTCATTAATCTCACCGATCAAGTCATCAATCTGCCCCTTGGTTGGACGCAGTTCAATGATTGGATCAAGCAGTCCGGTTGGACGAATAATCTGTTGCACCATCGTATCGGTATGCTCGATCTCATACGGGCCTGGTGTGGCCGATACATAGATGATCTGATCCATCTTGCCTTCGAATTCATCGAATTTGAGTGGACGATTATCCAATGCTGACGGCAGTCGGAAACCATGTTCAACCAATACCGTCTTCCGCGCCTGGTCACCATTGTACATCGCACGGATCTGTGGCAGAGTCACGTGAGACTCATCGACCACAATCAACATGTCATCCGGGAAGTAATCCATCAGTGTGTATGGGGTATCGCCGCGTTCGCGGAAAGTCAGCGGACCGGAATAGTTCTCAATCCCCGAACAGAATCCAACTTCCTTCATCATCTCGATATCATACCGTGTGCGTTGCTCCAGTCGCTGAGCCTCCAGCAGTTTTCCCTGTTCACGCAACACTTCAAGACGCTCCTCCAGTTCACGCTCAATGTTCACCAGCGCAACCTTCATTGTCTCTTCTTGCGTTACGAAGTGAGACGCCGGGAAGATGGCAATATGTTCACGTTCGCCAATCAGTTCTCCGGTTAACACATCAATCTCCGTAATTTTCTCGATCTCATCACCAAACAATTCAACCCGAATTGCATGTTCACCCTTGGAGGCAGGGAAAATCTCAACAACATCCCCACGAACACGGAACGTACCCCGCACAAAGTTAATATCATTCCGTTGATACTGAATCTCTACCAATCGGGACAAGATCTGATTGCGCGGTTTCTCCATGCCTACCCGGAGTGATAGCAACATGCTTGAATACGAGTGCGGTGAACCCAAACCATAAATGCAGGAAACACTCGCTACAATGATGACATCCCTACGCTCAAACAACGAACTTGTCGCTGCGTGACGCAGTTTGTCGATCTCTTCATTAATACTTGAATCCTTCTCGATATACGTATCGGAGGACGGGATATATGCTTCTGGCTGAAAATAATCGTAATAACTGACGAAATACTCAACCATGTTGTTAGGAAAAAAATCTTTGAACTCACTTGCAAGCTGCGCTGCCAACGTTTTGTTGTGTGCAATAATCAGCGTCGGACGTTGCAGTTGGGCTATCGTCTGGGCTATCGTAAACGTCTTACCCGTACCCGTTGCACCCAGCAGTGTCTGGTACCTTTTCCCCTCCTGAACACCCTTCACCAATTCTTTAATGGCAGCAGGCTGATCACCTTGGGGAGAAAACTCTGACTCGATTTCGAACGTTTTGTCGCTCATTATAATATCGCTCATTGCCGTATCTCACCCTATCGTCTAAAATAATAGTCACTATATATTGTCGAAGTTCCCCGAATTTTCATATGGGAAAACTTATAGTAATAGGAATATTTGTTCCCGTTTAATTATACCTCGTTCGTTTTAGTGATGCAAACGTGAAATGAAGATAGGAGTGGGTTAATTTATGGATATTGCGACACTTATCGGTATTATTGCCGGAATTGCCGCAGTCATTAGCGGTTTTTTGTGGGAAGGCGGCCAATTGTCCGGTCTCCTGCAAAAAACGGCTGCTTTAATTGTATTCGGTGGAACGATTGCTGCTGTAGTTGCCAGTTTCCCGGCGCATCGCCTTCGTACGATTCCAGCTGCCCTGCGTATGGCTTTTGGACGTAACAACAATGAATCAGGCTTATGGGTCGAAGAACTGGTGGAGATGTCTTCAATTGCACGCCGCTCAGGTGTACTTGCATTGGAACGCAAGGTTATGGATCATCCGCATCCATTTTTGCAAGATGGTATTCAGATGGTTGTTGATGGTACCGATCAGGATGTGGTTCGCCAGATCCTGGAGATGGAGATAGACTCGATTGAACAAAAACATGAGGGCTATGCCAAAATATTCGAATCCGCTGGTGGTTACGCCCCAACCATGGGGATCATCGGAACCGTGATGGGACTTATTCAGGTACTTGGCAGTTTGACCGATCCCACCGGACTCGGACCTGCCATTGCTGTTGCCTTTACCGCAACCCTGTACGGGGTCGCCAGTGCCAATCTTATCTTTTTGCCCATTGCCTCCAAGATCAAATCCAGAGGTGCCGATGAAGTGCAGACCATGGAAATGCTTCTCGAAGGTGTACTTGCCATTCAGAACGGTGAGAATCCCCAGCTTGTACGCAAAAGACTGGAGTCCTTCACCCTCACGCATCGTCAGCATATACGCCCCCTAGCAAAGGAGGGATTGGATGAGTCGGCGCAGTAAACGGCGCGGAAAACGTGAAACTATCGATCATCGGGATCGCTGGATGATTACTTATGCCGATCTCATAACTCTGCTTTTGATCTTTTTTGTCATCATGTATGCCATGAGCAATCTGGATTCAGGTAAATATGACGTCGTTACTCAATCGTTACAAAATACATTCAATGCGTCCGACTCTATCCTTGAGCTTGGTGAGGGACTCGGTGAGAAGCCCGGACAGACGATTACAGAGACTCCGCCATCCGAGGTGCAGGGTGAAGACCCTTCAGAAGGTGAAGAAACTGCAACACCAGATGATGACAACAAACCCCTCACAGAACGGGAAGAACAGTTCAGATCACAGGAGCAGGAATTGCAAAATCTGTTCAATGTGATTACCCAATATATCGAGGATAATAAACTGGAAAATCAGATTTTTGTTGCTGACAAGCCACAGGGCCTGTCCATTACACTTAGTGACCGCTTCCTGTTTGACCAGGGACAGGCCGCTCTAAAGGACGGTGCAGCGCCAACGCTCAGTAAACTTGCCAGCCTGTTCCGCGATCTGAATACCGTTGTCAGCATTGAGGGTCACACCGATAATGTTCCTGTGGGAGCTAACTCCGCCTATACCGATAACTGGCAGCTTTCAGGAGAACGTGCACTGTCTGTATTGCGATTCTTTCTGGATACAGAGAAGCTTAACCCGGACAGCTTCCAGTATGCCGGATATGCGGATACTCGCCCAACGGGTGACAACACCACAGCCGCGGGAAGACAAAAGAACCGTCGGGTCGAAATAACGGTCCTGCGTCAGCTCCAGCCTTAATCATCCATATCTCACATAATGCAACATTCCTTATGCAAAGAAAGCACGCTCTAACTGAATTCAATTCAGCAGAGCGTGCTTTCTTTTATGTCGTATTACCTTATGCCTCTACTCCTGGCTGGCTAGGGCGTAGAATCGCAGAGCCTACAGTCAGCAAAATGGCAGCCATGCCTAACAAAATCAATAGTGGCAATGTGATATCCGACAATGTACCACCAGCAGAGATCGTCTCCACTGCCTGAATCGCCCATTTCTGTGGAACAAAGTTGGCGAGCTTTTGCATATAATCCGGCATCAACGAGATCGGCCAGAAACAACCACCTATCATGCAGGTTGGCATAATAACAAGTGAATTCAGCATATTCGCATTTTTGGGATTACGGATTAATCCTGCCACGGTACTTGCAATCCCCATGGAGACCAGCATGAATGCGGCCAAGATAATGAAATGAATGCCAAAAGGAATACCAGCATCATAATGCAGCAGCCATCTGCTGACTCCCAGAATCATCACAATCTGAATCAGGCCAATGACAAAGCTGCCCAGGAAATTGCCAAGCGCAATCTCATATGCACGAACGGGCGCCGTATATACTCTGGCCATCGTACGTTTCCTGCGATCTTCCATTATCACAGCCACTGCACTGGTCAGCAGCCCCATCATAAACATAATCGTAAATCCAGTCACATTGTTCAGGCCTGGCTTGGGATAGATCTGCAGATCGGTAAATTCACCAGCAACCTGTTGCTTGCCTATCTCCTGTAATAGCTGTTCTAACGGCTTCTGTGTGCTCTCCAGTACGTCCATCTCACTTGAGACTCGGCCTGCCGCCACCGTAACAGCTGAAGCAGATTGTTGCAGGCCGCTCGTCAAACCTTCAACTGCTGCTCGCAGTGTATAAGAACCTTCGCTTATACGCAGTTCCACCAGTTGAATGTCGGTTGCCTTATCTTGTAACAGATCCTCCGTATAATGTGCCGGAATGATGATGCCAGAACTTCCTTTTTGCTGAGCGATAGCTTCCTTCACTTCTGCTTCGTTGTTCATTGGCTTGAGCAAATATTCCTCTTTGCCAGCAAGTTCATGAATCATCCATGTCCCTGCCACCCCTACATCCTCATTGACATAGGGAATTACTGTGCGTGTACTCTGCTCACTTCCAAAAAGAGCTACCGCACCTGTAACCACCAGGCAAGGCAGAAGCAGAAACGTAATGAAGCCCATTTTGCGGCCAAGTGTACGTTTGATCATCAACCAGGCGATGTGCAGACTATTCATATCGATATCCTGCCTTTCTATAGATCAATCCTGAGATGAACAGTAATACAGCGCAGACCACGCCTAACATTAGAATGTTATATACAATCTCTCCTACAGGTGCATCCAGCATCATTCTCAGAAAGCTCTGGAGCGCCCAGTGGTTAACCGTAAATTCGCTAAGACGTTGCACCAAATCAACCGGAATGGGCCTGAACCCACCACTGATGAATGTCATGACAATAATGATGCCTTGTAAGGTTGCACCGGCCGATGCCGTGCTTTTGCATACCAGGGATACAATAATGCCGAGGGTCATAGATGCCAAAGTGATGAGAACACAAGTTAGCACAATATACCCAGGATACGTTCCCCAATCTACGCCGTAGAACCAATATGTCATAAGGATGATCGTCGTTGCCTGTAAAAAAGCGAGCAGACTATTGCCGGCAATTTTCCCGGCAAAGATCACTCCGTTACCTATCGGCGCAGCCTGAAGGCGGATCAGCGTTCGGTTATCCCGCTCTCCAAAAAGGCTGGTACTTGTTGTCATACCCGAATACAACATGAACATCGCCAGCATCGAAGCTGCATAGTATTGGGAGGCGCTGTAGGAAGTACCTGTCTTTCCGGGATTAATGACAGTAATGGAAGTCGAGTTCGCTCCATTAGACTCCAAGCCAGAGGTCATGGCAGCAGTCACTTCCGGACCCAGCACTTTGGTAATCGCCATCTGTCGATTCCATTCATCCGTAAAACGTGTGAACAAGGTTTCGCCCAAGGTATTGAGCGTGCTGTCCTTTCCACGTATCCATTGCAACCGCGCCTCTTTCCCCATCATCACGTTCTGCTCAAAATCTGAAGGAATCATTACGGCAAAGTCGAGCTTGCCAGTGCGCAGCGAATGGACAGCCTCTTCTTCTGTCGTAAAGTTCTGCACCTTAACCATCTCAGCTACCGCTGGAGCTTTCACAAATGAATCCAGCGCTTGACTAACCGCATCTGATCCTCCGCCTGATTCCGAATTCATATGGATTATCCCTACACGTACAGAATCCGGAATGACATCTTCCGCCGTACCCATTGTACTGGAAAGGGCCGTGCCCAAAATAAAAATCAGTAACAACGGCAGGATGAACAGGTTCAATACCACAGATCGAATCTTAAGAATACGTCTTAACTCAAAGATGCAAATATGCCATATATTCATCTCTTGCTCCCCCTAGTCCCGAAGCGTACGCCCGGTCAGATTGAGGAACAATGTTTCTAGATCAGGCTCTTCAACCTTGAGTGACTGAATGGTTATTTCATGTTTGCTGCAAATAAAGAGCAGATCCTGTAGATCCTGCTGTGCAGAAGGCAGCGTAATGATCAGTGTATTATCCGAAACGTCTACCATTCGCACGCGAGGGTGAAGTTTCAGTTCTTCCACGACGTCGGGACCGATACCGGAAGTGGAGAGCACTACTTTTTCCTCCGATGCTACCCGTTCTCTCAGTTCTGCTTCAGTGCCACAGGCAATGATTCGCCCCTGATCCATAATCGCAACCCGGTGGCTAATCGCAGCGACTTCCTCCATGTAATGACTTGTATATATGATCGTTGAACCCATCTTGTTAAGTGTGCGTACCGATTCAAGGATATGATTCCGAGATTGCGGATCAATGCCCACTGTCGGTTCATCCATAATAATTAGATCCGGGCGATGTGTAATCGCACATGCGATGTTTAACCTGCGTTTCATACCGCCAGAGAAGGTCGAGGGGGCATCCTTTGCTTTATCTTGTAACCCTACAAATTCAAGGGACTCCTGCACTCTTTCCTTAAGCAATTTTCCACGCAGTCCATACAGTCTGGCAAAAAAGGTCACATTCTCCGCAGCAGACATGGTTTCGTATAACGCCAGATCCTGCGGAACCAGTCCAATCTTGCGCTTCACTTCTAGCGGTCGCTCCTTGACCGATATACCATCTAATCTGATTTCACCCTGATCCATATTCAGGAGCCCTGCAATCATGCTGATGGTGGTACTTTTTCCTGCTCCATTAGGACCAAGCAATCCAAAAATCTCGCTTTTGCCAACACTAAGGTTCAAATGATCCACGGACAGCTTGCTGCCGTACCGTTTTACTACATGATCTACTTCAAGTATGCCCATCCCTTTTACGCCCCTTTTCCGTTTCGGCCTTCGCCGCTGGATTTCATAATTTTATTGTAACGGATCGTAATCTGTAGCGAAGGTACAAAAGGTCATGAATCGAAGGTGACTTAAGTCATCTCCTGATTCGAATGCTGCTTATGGTATAATCAAGGGCGCATTACCAAGATATTTTCTACTCCACTTTTTATATAAAGGATGTCATTTACATATGCCGATGCGGCTTCTGCAATATGGATTAATTATCGTTCCAGCAGTACTGTACATGTTGATGCTGCCCTTGGAAAATGAAGCCGTCTACACCCTGTATATCATCATCGCGCTTGGACTCTCCGTGTGGAAAGATTTCAACCGTTCAAGTACACAGCAGTGGCTGTTGCTTCTGGCCGAAATACTCTGGAGCTGCTGGCTGATTGCTTGCTATGGACCATTTATGGTATTCCTCTCTCTATCCGTGCTCTACGTGTATATGTACAGACTGGAGGGGAGTCCGCGGTGGTTGATGTTTGGAAGTCAGCTTGTGGCAAGCAATGTGGCATTGCATTGGCATTATTCTGACCCACAAGCCTTGCAGCCAGGGTTAACCACACTGTATACAAACGCCGCTACTCTATTCTCCGCAGAGACAACAGCGATGGTTCTTGGCAACCTGCTTTTGCTCATCATAGCGGCTCTGTCCTGGCAGGGATCAAGAACGGCGAACAGCCGCGGACAACTGGAACAAGTCTACGATGAGCTTCGCAGCAAACATTACGAGCTACAAGAAGCGCGTGCGCAGCTGCTACTATTCGCAAAGCAACTTGAAGGAGCGGCTCAGGCGGAGGAACGCACCCGTATCTCAAGGCAACTCCATGACGATATCGGGCATCGACTGATTCGCACCAAAATGATGTCGGAAGCCGCTCTGCTGACCCTCCCCCGAAATAGGGAACAAGGAACGAAAATGGTGAGACAGATTCGCGATCAATTGGCCGACAGTATGGATGATATGCGCAGCACCCTGCACAAACTGCAACCGGATTCCTATGTTTCTACTACCTACGCACTGGATCGTCTCCTTGAAGAAGTGGGCAGAGACACCGGCGTGAAGACAAATTATGAAGTTCATGGCCCATCTCATGTGCTGTATCCCAGCATACAGATTGTTTTGTACAAAAATGCTAAAGAAGCCCTGACCAATGCCCTGCGACATGGAAATGCTTCTTCGATCACTGTGGAGTTGGTATTCGGGGATCAGGAAGTGTGTATGAGTGTAAGTAATGATGGCAAAATCAATCCCCATTCTTCCAAGCGAAATGGCATAGGACAGGAAGGTATGCTTCTGCGCACACAAATGGTGGGAGGAGCTCTGGAGATTCAATCGGCTTATCCATATACGGTGATTACACGCATTCCTATAACCAACCAAATGCATATACTCTGAAAAAGGAAGTGAATGTTCTCATGCCCGAACAGAATGATGTGAACGTAAAGAATGATTCAGCCCAGCCCCCACTTATTCGGCTGATTCTCGCTGACGATGACTACTTCATTCGCGAGAGCCTTAAAGTTCTGCTCGGACTGGGCTCCGGCATTAGCGTTACAGGCACAGCCTCAAATGGACAGGAAGCGTTGGCATTGCTTGAGGCAGGTACGCCTGCGGACGTGGTCTTAATGGATATCCGGATGCCGGAATGTGACGGAGTCGAAGGTACACTTCGCATAAAGGCACGTTTTCCTGAAATCCAGGTGCTGATGCTGACTACGTTTGACGACGATGAGTATATTATTCAGGCATTGCAGAATGGCGCAAGTGGTTATCTACTCAAAAATGTGCCCCCTGAGCGCATCATTCAAGGAATCAAGACCGTACATAACGGTGATATGTTAATTCATCCAGATATTGCTCGCAAGCTCACAGGCCTTCTTCGTCCTTCTCCAACTTCCCAGACACATCGTCCAATCGAACCCTATGGACTGACACGTATGGAGCTGGCGGTTGCCGAGGCCATATCGGAAGGACTATCCAATAAAGAAATTGCAGCCAAACTGTTCCTCAGTGAAGGTACGGTCAAAAACTATGTCACGGATATTCTCGGTAAGCTGAGCTTGCGTGATCGGACCCAAATCGCCATTTTTATGTTAAGAAAATAACAAAAAGGTATTTCCCTTGCCTGCGACGGCGCTCGGAAATACCTTTTTCATTGTTTGATTTATGCAACAACTTCTCACGTATGCTTAGTTACATCTCTATGGACCCTTTATCACTGGCCACAGGGGCTGGCGGTAAAGCCAATGGAGCTTCGTCCCTTTGTGGTTTTTTCAGACGGGCAAACAACTTGAGATTAATGACATGGAACAGCGTCAGTGGACGTAAACGAATCGCCCAGACCTCGTGATTGTCCGGTGCCATAATGACCCCAAGCTGATGATGCTCCCCTTCATAGATCGCTCGTTGCATGAACTTGCTTTCTCCTTGGTGATTTCGCACCTCAAGTTTGCAAAAAGCCGGGTTCATCCGCAGAGCACGATGCAACTCTTCCGGCGAATGAACCAACTTACCATTCACCTTGTACAACGTCTCTCCGGCTTCAATCCCCAAATCTGCAGCAGGACTCTCCGGAATAACAGCCAATACTTTCAACCCGTGCTGCGGATGAACAAATACCGGACTGCGATTTTGCTCTTCAAACGCGCTGTACCACACCAGAAATTCATGTCCAACAAATGCAATCAGTGCTGCAACCACCATGAGTGGAGACCACCATGCGGCAAGCAAACTGAACACGAGCAAGGTTGTCCCATATAGCATCAATCGTTTTGACGAGATCTGCACCTTCTGGCCTGGAAGCATACTCTGCGTTATCTCACCAAATCCGAGCATGATCGGCAGCGCAACCAGCATGTAACTATGTCCTGCATTCATAAGCGGATTCCATGCCAGCTCTGCGCCACCTCCTGTGACTGGAACAAGAATCAGTAGAGGAATAGCCCAGAATTGTTGTAATTGATATCCGCCAACCAGTTTCCCGCGTTTTCCCTCGAAGAGAAGCGGTGATGCCATCGATACCCCCTGCATGCGTACCAACAGGGCTTCACCCATATGTAGAAGGGCCGCCAGAACAAGCAGTGCAGGCATATCCAGGGTACGTAGCGTTTCCGTTATACTACCCAGCCAACCCGATGGTTGCCAGCCTGAAGCCAGATTCAAACCAAATTGCAGCACACCCAGTAACCCGGCCGCATAAGCAAAACACAGATACCGGATGCGGAACAAAGATAGAACTAACGTTGCAGCCCATATGCATATGAGACTTCCCAGTGTAAGATGTGCACCGAGAAATAGGGATACGATCGAGACAATGGTACCGATGAGTATGCCTCCGAGTACCGCACGAATCGTCTGTGTGATCGAGCTTTGCAAACGGACATGAAACAATTTACGCTCCTGCAGTAACTGACGATGATAGATCAGCGCAATCAGGATCACCGCAATATAATAAAACGGCTGAATAAACAACTGCAACAAAGCTTCCCCTAATGTAGTTAACCACGGCCATACCCATTCCATTGTGGTCGGTCACCCCTCTCCTTCAGCCAGTTCAGAAAAAAAGAAGGCTGAAAATCAGCCTTCTTTATGGCTTCGACACTGCGGACGAAATATCCTTTGAGACATTTTCGATCGCGCGTTTCAGCTGTGCATCATATTGAGGATTGGCAATACGTTCAATCAGAGCCGCTTCCAGTGATTCAGCGGTTTTCTCATCAATCTGGCCTGTAGCCTGAATGCCTTTTTGCTTCTGGAATGCCTTGACCGCTTCTTCTGTCTTCTGGTCGTAGTATCCGTCCACACGATCCGGTTTGAAATCGAGTCCTCTCAGCATCGTCTGCGCACTTTTCACATCCGTGCTATTGCTGTCATATTTAAGTGGTAACTTCTCTTTGTTAATCGGTGCCACCGAGAAGTAATCCGGTTGGTCTACCGCAATATCCGGTTTGATTCCTTTTTCATGAATCCAGTCCCCGTTCGGTGTGAGCCACTTGGCAATGGTAATTTTCAGCAAGCTGCCGTCACCCATTTGCTTGTCATAACTCGTCTGCACGGTTCCTTTACCAAAGGAGTTTTCACCGATCAACTTAGCGCCTGCTGACTGTTGTAATGCTCCGGCCAAAATCTCCGACGCACTCGCGCTACCTTTGTTCATCAGGACTGTGATTGGATAAGCTTTGGCTGATCCATTCGATTTACTTTGTTCCTTTTTGCCGTTCTTGTCTTCAACTTGCACAATAACCTTGCCTTTAGGAACGAACTGTTCAGCAATATCAATGACAACTTGCAGTACACCGCCTGGGTCATTACGTACATCGATGACCAGACCTTTCATGTTCTGCTTCTCAAGCTTCGCCAATTCTTCCTTGAAGCGATCGCCTGTATTGAGAGAGAATTGGGTAATGGCAATAACGCCTATTCCACCGTCCTCCATGTGCGCATATACGGTCTCCAGATCAATGTCATCCCGTACAATAACAAATTCAATCAGTTCTGAAGATCCAGCACGTTTAACTTGTACCTTCGCTTCACTGCCCTTTGGACCTCTGATTTTGTTAACCGCCTTGTTCAGTTCCAAACCTTGCAGGGATTCTCCGTTCACAGACATAATCATGTCTTTCGCACGAATACCCGCTTTCTCGGCAGGTGACCCTTTGATCGGGGAAACCACAACGACGTTTCCATCCTGTGACGATACCTCTGCGCCAATACCGGTAAATGAACCTTCGATCGACTCTTCAAACTGGGCAGCCGTTTCCTGCCCCATATAGTTGGAGTACGGATCACCAAGGGATTCCATCATGCCGTTGATCGCACCGTCAATCAATTTGGTCTGATCCACGTCTTTATAATAGTTGCTTGAGATCAAATCCATCGCGGTTTCAATCTTCTTCAAATCGCTCTTCTGCTGCGTATTGCCGGTTACACTGGCCAGCAAACCTTCGCCCGGTGTGGTCTGGCTCGCTATTCCCGGATAAGTCATCAATACCAGGGTTAGCAAACTACCGCCAAGGAGACCCACAATGACAAGCAGTAGCGCCGATCTTTTCTTCATCATCCGTTTGTCACCGCCTTTCGTTTTGAAGCCTGTCAGATTCCATTGTTGCCGGAATCCATTCCCTAAACATGCCAGCTTAGTATATGTCTAGCTTGTACGGAATATGTTTTTTCCATTCGGTCCGGGGACAAGGAATTTACAGATAATTCATTGGATTCACTGCTGTACCATTGTCTCGCACTTCAAAGTGCAAGTGAGGTCCTGTAGAGTTCCCTGTGTTTCCTGACTCAGCAATGGTATCACCCTTGCTCACGGTGTCCCCTTTGCTGACTTTAAATCCACCTTCGCGCAAGTGACCATATAACGTCCATAACCCGCCGCCATGGTCCACAATAACCGTATAGCCATAGCCGCTATACCATTCAGCCATAATTACAATTCCGCCAGAAGCAGCATAAACTGAGCTTCCCGTTGGAACAGCGAAATCAACACCAGCATGCATTTTACCCACTACACCCGTAATTGGATGGGTACGGGGACCGAATGGAGAAGAAATGCGTCCGCCAGATACCGGTCTTGAGAAAATACCATTACCTGATGAATACGTGACCTCACTGCTGCTATCCGAGCTGACTCTGGTTGGCGTCTTCGCTGCAGCTTTCGCCCGAGCAGCGGCTGCGGCTTTTGCTTTGGCTGCGGCGGCTGCCTGTTGTTCACGCAATTTATTTTTCTCTTGAAGAAGTGCCGAACGTTTGCTGGCAATCTGCATCAATACATCTTCCTGCTCTTGTGTCAGCTCTTCTGACTCTTCAATTTTAGCATCATATGAAGCGAGAAGCACTTGCTTTTCCGCTTCTTTTTCATTCAATTGGGACTTGCGCTGTTTCTTCTGTGCATACAGACTCTTGGCTTCTGCATATTGCACATCCAGTTCTGCCTTTTTGTCCACAACCAGTTGCTTGTCCGCTTTATGTTCATCCAGCAGATGCTGATCCTGATCCACGATCGTTTTGAGTGAATCCGCACGGGTCAGAAAGTCAGTGAAGCTGGTGGAGGACAACAATACATCCAGATACGATACAGCACCGTCCGTATACATCAGGCGCACACGTGACTCCAAAAGTTTCTCCCTTGCAACAATACGTTCTTCTGCCGCTTGAAGGTCTTTCTTGGTTGTACGGAGATCTTCCTCCGTGTTTTCGATCTGCAAGGATACGCTGGCCAGTTCATCACTAACGACATTGATCTGTTCCATGACAACCTTCAGATAAGCATTGGTTTTGTTCTTGTAATGCTGAGCTTCCTTTTTGTTGGAAGCGGCTTTTTTCTGCTCCTGCTTGGCAGTAGCTGCCTTGTTCTCCAGTTGCTGAATCTGCTGGTCAATATCGTTGATGCTACTCTTGGCATATCCGTCAGAAGGTTGAAGCGTCATACCGGCCAATAACGTTAAGGCCAGTAGCGAAGCGGTTTTTTTCAAAATGATGATCCCCCATCCTATGATTTCACAAGAAAGCAACCTGCACAGGTGGTGAACAGCATGTTCTTTGCTTTCTTCAATCTTAAAAGACTCCGTCTTTCCTACATATCGTCAAACAGCGCCCATGAATGAACCTGCTTTACCATTCTTTTCGACATATTCTGCAATTCGATCGATGTAAACAAGATTAAACGTTGAGTGATTTCCGAATGGACAGTGTACTTCCCAAAATACCTACCAGCACACCGAGTCCGATCAACAGTGTTCCAAACAGCAACCAGATTTCGCCGAGCGGAATCAAGTTAAGCATCTGCATGAATACATCCTGACCAATCGTGGCCATCAACTGGCTGTATCCTACGAACAGCACCCCAACCGTAATGACCGAGCCAATAAATCCAATGAGTGCACCTTCAATAAAGAAAGGCCAACGAATAAAGGTGTTGGTTGCGCCAACCAGCTTCATAATGCCGATCTCCCGGCGACGAGCCAGAATCGTTACGCGAATCGTATTCGAGATCAGGAACATGGACATCAGACCCAGTCCCCCGACAAAAATAAATCCGATATTACGCACTAGTTTCGTAAATTTGAACAATACTTCCACCGTTTCCTTGCCGTAGTTCACTTTCATGATCGGCTTCTCCGGGTGTTTTTCGTTCAAGGCTTCGATTTTTTGCGCCACAAAAGTCACGGTTTCCGGTTCAATGACCTCAACTTCAATGGTCTCCGGCAGTGGATTGTTATCCACATCGAAACCGCTAAGCACGTTATCTGCACTCTCCCCAAGACGTTCACGGAACTCCTTGAGTCCTTCTTCCTTGGAAACAAAACGGATCTCACTTACTTCTGGCATCGCGCTGATTTCTTGCTCCAGTGTGTTACGCAGGTTATCGTCCACATTCAGTTCGAGGAACGTGCTGATCTCTACCTGGCTATCAACCTGGTTCGCCATGGAATTTACATTGAGCACCAGCAACATGAACACGCCAAGAATCAGCAGCGACACAATAATGGACATGATGGAGGCTACAGACATCCAGCCGTTGCGGAATACGTTTTTGAATCCCTCCCGCAGATGACGCAAGAGAGTGCTAAAATTCATAACCGTATTCCCCTCTCATCTGATCCCGTACAATCTGTCCACGTTCAATGGCGATTACCCGTTTACGCATCGTGTTTACGATATCTTTGTTGTGGGTCGCCATAACAATGGTTGTCCCCCGGAAATTAATCTCATCCAGCAGTTGCATAATCCCCCATGACGTCTCCGGATCGAGGTTCCCTGTAGGCTCGTCCGCGATTATAACCGATGGGTTGTTGACGATAGCCCGTGCAATGGCAATACGTTGCTGTTCTCCACCCGAGAGCTGTGAAGGTTCGCGATTTGCCTTACTCCGCAGTCCCACCAAGTCGAGCACTTCCATCACCCGTTTTTTGATATGACGCTTCGGCGCTTCAATAACTTCCATCGCAAATGCCACATTCTCAAATGCTGTCATGCGTGGCAGCAGACGAAAATCCTGGAACACAACGCCGATGTTACGACGAACATAAGGAATCTTTCTTGGCTTCAATTTACCAATATTAAATCCGTTAATGGATATTTGTCCTTTGGTCGGAACTTCTTCTCTGTACATCAATTTCATAAATGTCGATTTGCCTGCGCCGGACGGACCGACGATATAGACAAATTCATTGCGGTCGATCTTCACCGACACCCCTTGTAATGCGTGGGTCCCATTGGCGTAGGTCTTCCACACGTCCTGCATTTCTATCACATCATCACTTCCTGCTCACATAGTTAGCCATTATCATTTCGACACAATCCCGGCATTTCCTTTAAAAAGACCTGAATTTCATCAGGAAAAAATCCATGTCGTCCCTGTTTTGATGGTGAAGCATGGATTCATATGAAGTTTATTGTAACAAATTTGTTACCTATTGAGTACCCGAAAGTTTTCCTGCATTGGATCATATATATAGAAAGTGTTACAAAGTCGGGAACAACTGAAGTATAAAGGAGCGTACGGTTATGAAAAAAATACATCTGACGGTCATTGTTCTATTCTCCATCCTCTTGATCGGCTCCGCGTCCTATGGATTGTTGTATATGTACGTGAATCAGCCTGCCCTGCCCAAAGACGTCCATGTTGGGGGCTGGTCGGTAGAAGGGAAGAACCGTAAGGAAGTTTTGCATGCAATCGATGAACGGATCCAAAAGCTGGAGGACTGGCCTGTCACCCTTGAAGTGACTGAACCTGACCCCAAGACCATGACGCATACCACAGCCCAGGTGGGAGTAAGCTACAACGTTAACAGCTTTGAGTCCGCAATACAGCAGCTTGAGGAAGGTAACCTGTGGGAACGCGCATATGCACGTTATCAATTTTCGAAAGAGTTCTCTCTGGATATGACCTACCACTTAGAACCACTCCAAGAACATCTCAGCCCTGCCTGGGAAAAAGAAACCTTCGGTACACCTGCGAACGCCGTTCGCCGCATTACCGCAAGTGACCAAGTCCAGTATATCCCGGAAAAGGGTGTCCGCCGGATTGATTGGGATACGCTCACAAGTCTCATTCAGACGAAGCTGCACCGGGATTTCAGTGCACTGAACCCGGATAAGAAACCAGCTCCGCTGATAATCCAGGTACCACTGTATACGCTGAAACCTGAGGTAACCCTTGACTCTCTTCGCCAAGAAGGCATTGAACGGAAGATCATCCAGTTCTCCACGGGTCTTGGCAATAGCAGTGAAGGCCGGATACATAATGTTAGCGCAGCCGCGGAAGCGATTAACGGCATGATTTTGCCTCCGGATGCCGTGTTCGATTATGAGAAGGTCGTCCGTAAAGCTGAAAAGGATTATGGGTTTCGTGAGGCACCGGTCATTGTGAACGGAAGACTGACCCCCGGGATTGGGGGTGGAATCTGCCAGGTATCCAGTACAGTGTATAACGCAGCACTGTTGACGGGTCTCGATATTATTGAGCGTCGCAATCACTCCCTGCCCGTCAAATACTTGCCGAAAGGATTGGATGCTACCTTTGCCTCGGGAGCCATCAATTTTCGCTTCAAAAACAATACAGGCAAGTCCTTGCTGATTCATGCCAAAGTCATAAACGGGAGTTTGGTCGTGAAATTTTTTGGGACATTCCCGGAAAACGTCAGCTATGCCCTTGAATCTCGTACCATTGAAACATTAAGTGTTCCTGTAAAGTATGTGTCCAGTACGGTATTGCCTGATGGTGCCCAGCAGGTGCTGCAAGACGGACAGCCTGGATATATTGTTGAGACGGTACGAACCAAGAGTGTAGACGGCAAAGTGGTCGAATCCAAAACGATCACACGGGATACGTACAAAGCTCAGAATCGTCTGATTGCCCGCTCTGGTCATAGCAGCTCGCCTGATCCACAAGGGCCTTCTGTGGTCGAGGACGGGGTTAGCGATACGAAACAGCCTTAGGCTCAATCCGTAATTCAGGCTTTCAAGGATCAGCTGATCCTACGAAAACAAAAAGACACACTTCACGTCCCTTTTGAGGATACGCCAGAAGTGTGTCTTTCCATGTTTTAAGATAGGTATTCGAGTTGTAATGAACTACGATTAGCTGCTATACGTAACTTACAGTTTACTGCATAACGGATTAGTGTCCGCCTGTGTATTCACCTTGCTCTTCGCCTACGACCATCTTCTCTTTTCCCATGAAGAAGGAAGCGACCAACGCGAGTGCAGCTGGAATCACAGCCCAGGCGAATAACTGGACGATGGAAGAAGACAGTGCATGTGTGATGGTGTCAAGCACCTGAGGCGGAATCGCCTGTCTGAGTTCTGGTGACAGCAATGCATGTGGATCGGTCAGATTCACTCCCTGAGGCATACCGCCCGCTGAAGCACCGCCTGCTTCCGTAGCTGAACCAGCAAGGGCATCGTTCATTTTGCGCGTAAACACCTGGCTCTGTACGATACCAAAGATCGTAATGCCCATCGTCATACCGAGGGACCGCAAAAAGTTAAGTGTGGAGCTTGCTGCTCCGCGTCTTTGCGGTTCAAACGCATTCATAGCTGCATTGCTAAGTACGGAGAACGAAGCACCGACACCAAGACCAACCATCACCATGTAGATACGTATCGTCCAAAGGGAAGAATTCTCATCCAGCGTAGTCAGCAATCCAAGTCCAATGACAAGTAAGGCCAACGTAGGGATCATGATATTGCGATACTTGATTTTGGTCATCAACACTCCGCCCAAGGACGCCGTCACAACAGACCCCAGCATCATGGGCAAAAGTACGAGACCGGAGTTGGTCGCTTTACCACCAAGTACTCCCTGTATGAAGATCGGAATGTACACGGATGCTGTAATGAACGCCGCACCACTGAACATACCAATGACGTTACTGGACCAGTAGACACGGTTGCGGAACATGCCGAAGGAGATGATCGGTTCCTTGGCTCTCGTTTCTGCAAACAGGAACAGCAGCGCTAGTGCTACGAATCCGGCAAACAAGCCAAGAATCTGCCAGGAACCCCAGGAAAATGTTTTGCCGCCCAGTTCCAGACCGAAGATCAGGCAGACAACGGCACCGATTAGCGTTACCGCACCCAGCCAGTCGATCTGTTGAGATTGATGCTGATGGGATTCTTTATAGAAGAACGCAATAAACACAAATGCAATCAAGCCGAGTGGCAGGTTGATATAAAATACCCATTCCCATGTCGCATACTGGGTAATGTAAGCACCGAGCAGGGGTCCAAATACGCTGGAGAGGCCGAAAACCGCTCCAAACAATCCACCCAATTTGCCGCGTGATTCTGGTGCAACAACATCAAACATAATCGTAAATGCAATCGGCACCAGGGCACCTGCACCAATACCTTGAATCGCTCTGTACATCGTCAATTCCACAATAGACGTTGCCGTTCCGCACAGTGCCGAGCCAAGCATAAACACAATAATACCAAATACAAAAAACTTCTTCCGGCCATACATATCCGATAGCTTACCGAAGATCGGCATTCCCGCCATCTCAGCCACCATGTACGCGGAGGTAACCCAGACGAACTTGTCGAGCCCACCCAATTTCCCGACAATATCCCCCATAGCTGTTGCCACGATGGTATTATCCATCGAGGCCATTAGTATGCTGAGCAGTAACCCTGCCAGCACCAATCCAATACTGTTTTTACGTGCAACCATTGTACTCAATCTCTCCATTCACGCTCTATTCATATGACTGCATTAGTATATCCGAAAGGAAGTCTGCGTTAATCAGTCCAGAGACCGATTGCTTTGCAGCAAAACTTCCGATTGCGGATGAACTTGCAGAGATGAACGGTGTTCCACTGTACCAATCCGGCAGCCAGGACCGATTTTTATTTTATCGCCACGGACAATCTCGGCCTCCGTATTCTCTAATTCAATATCATCACCTTCGATAATCTGTGCTTTGAGAATTGATTTATTCCCCGTAAACAAGTCATTCAACCGGCCACTCTTCACCGAGATGATGGAACCACCAATTTCCTTGACCTCTGATGGACCCATGATTTTGAGCGTCATGTGTTCAGCGCTGAGCATCCCCGCCATCGTCAATCGTCCGTTCAGCTTGATATTTTCCGCCTGACAATCCCCTGACAGATGAAGCTCACCGACCACTTTTATATGCTCAGCTTTGGCATGCAGGCCAGATGCCTGGATTCCATCCTCAACATCGTTGCTGGTCTCTCGCTCTTTCAGAGTAAGGGTGCCGGTAATTTTAATATCTGTGGATTCAAGCGATCCGTATATGACTGATGTACCCGTACATTTGAATCGATCACAAGATAGATTATCGTTAAAGGACGCGTCCCCTACGACCTTGATCTTGCCGTACACGCCACCAGAAGAACTGCCATCACCAACGATGCTGATATCCATTTTTTTGTCCAATGAACGCCCAGGATTGTTATTCATTTCGATCCCATCCCTTTCTCTCCATATCCAAACTTTAAATTCGCTGACTGCTGCCCACCTTGGCATCCTGATCTATCTCAAGTTCACCTGAATACTCGACAAGCCTGATGTTACAGCCGCGACCGATAAAAATGTTACTCCCCCGAACAATGTCAGCTTCGGTATCTTCCAGCACAATCTCATCACCCTCAATTAAGGATGTCTTAAAAGAAGGGGTCCCGCCCAGACCAATACTTTTCCAAAATCCATTCTGTTGTTCCTTGCGACGAATATCGATACGCTCTCCGCCAATCTCTTTAGCCGAAGAAGATGTATGCAGCCTGATCTCCACTGTTCCCGCATTCAGTAAGCCGCTGATCTTAATATTGCCCCGTACATTCAGGGACTCACATTGGACATCCCCTTCAATATCGATCACACCGCCAATATCAATTCGTTCCCCATCCACTCTTCCACGTACGGTACACTTTCCGTTCACTTCAAGCTCAGGGCTATGGAGATCTCCGTTAATCGTCGTCATGCCATCCACCCGAACACGAGAACTGGTCAAAGGACCGTTCAACGTACACATGCCGTTAATCGTTGCACTCTCGGAGCTCAAAGCGCCGTGCATCTTCAATGTTCCATTTACTTCCATAGAGGTGCAGTCCAGGTTGCCGTTCACCTTAGCCATGCCATCAATAGATACACGGTGAAAATTCCCGCCTGCCGTTTGACTTATGCCCGCCACATTCAGATCATTCCGCTTATTTCGTTCTTCCATAGATGATCCTCTCCTTATCCCAATTTGAGTTTTAATTCTTCCATAAATGTTCCCATCGGCTGCCTAAGAACCACTTTCACACCATTGTCAAAATAAAACTCCGTTCCTGCTGTTACCAGCATGAATGAAGGAACACCCATCTTACGAATAAGCACGAGTTCGCTGGGTTTGCCTGTAAAACGATAATAATGTTCGGACATCACTTCGATCAGCAAAGCACCCTCTTGCCGAGTAATATCTCCGCTCATTAACAGCTTATCAAGGACGTAGAGCATCATAATCTGCTCCAAAACATACAACGGTTGTTCTCGACCTGCTTCTTTTAACAGATCCAGCGAGATCTGTGAAACAATGTTTCGCTCTAATAGTTGCTGTGCAGACATCTCTACTTCACCCAACGTAGGTGAGAACACGTCTGCCAGCTCATCCAGCGATAATCCGTCTTTCATATTGAGAATCTTGTCAATGCGAAGTAATATCTGTTGTTTGGGAAAAAAGGTCTCTTGTCCGGTGTAGGAAGACTTCCGAATGAACCATTCTTCCGGAATGAGATTTTTCCGCTTCCAACGGTATAACTGGCCGTATGAGATTCCTGTCAGGTCCAACAATTCTTTCTTGGAGATCAAATCATCCGTCATATATAGTCCCCCTTTTTATTGAAATGAGTGTAACATAACATTGTTACGTTGTAAACCGCATTGAAAAATCGATGATCAGATTACAGATTTCCACTTTAACCACTGGTGTGAAATTCTTTGTTTTCTACTATAGATCTTGTTATTGCAATGGAAGCATAATGCGTATAACCTGTTACATATAAACACTTTGGAGGCCTAGGCATCCGATTTTCATCCCATCGTCTCATGTCAGAACACGTGGTTAACAAACTTATGAAAGGGGTTTCTTATACTCATGGCACTTATTAAATGTGATTTTTACTCGGATACGCTTGGGCTTAGCACCAGCATGCATGTCATTCTGCCGCAACAAACCCACAATCAGATCGGTATGGAGAATGTGACTGGCAAAGGGTTGCACCCAACCCTGTACCTGCTGCACGGTCTGTCTGATGATGATTCCATCTGGCTGCGCCGGACTTCCATCGAACGTTATGTAGCAAACCTCGGGATCGCTGTTGTTATGCCACAGGTACATCGCAGCTTCTATACCAATATGGTAGAAGGCGGACGTTATTGGAGTTTTATCAGTGAAGAACTGCCGGCACTTGCTCGTTCTTTCTTCCCGCTGTCAGATCAAAGGGAGGGCAATTTCGTTGCCGGATTATCCATGGGTGGCTATGGGGCGTTCAAGCTGGCCCTTCGTAAACCAGATCAATATGCTGCAGCTGCCAGTCTGTCTGGAGCACTCGACATGTCTGCACATATGGATAGAAATGCATCCTCAGCATTACAACAGACGGAGTTACAGCGGATTTTCGGACCCGAGGTGACAGGTACAGAGAACGATCTAATCCATCTGTTAAAAGAAAATCAATCTAGCGAAAGTCCTCGACCTTTGCTCTACCAATGTTGCGGAACGGAAGATTTCCTGTATGAGGATAATCAAACCTTCCGGCATGCCTGTGAACAGACGAACTTCGAACTGACGTACGAGGAAGGGCCTGGTGAACATGAGTGGGGCTACTGGGATGCCAAGATTCAGGATGTATTGAAATGGTTGCCTTTACAAAAGCGCGATTAGTGGAGAATTGCAATGGAGCTACCGCGAGTAACTAAACTGGTACTCCGATAGTAAAACAACCTACCTTCCGTACGCGGTTGAGTTCAATATATCTAGAGCACATCGCTGTAAAACACAAAGAAGCAGGCCGTTGAGAACAAAGTTCTCTGGCCTGCTTCTTTGTTGTACTGTTGTATCTGTAAGGGTACCTTATAGTAGCGGTGATATTAACCGCGGTTCGTAATCCATTGCTCGGTGATCTCCAGTACCTTCTCACTGCGTCCAATCGCTTCAGCAACTTGACCCGAAGCTGTCCCGCCGTAAACATTACGCGCGTTCACAACCGCTTCCGGTTGCAGCACATTATAGATCCGGTCATCAAACAACGGTGAGAACTGACGGAATTCATCAATCGTCAGATCCAGCAAATACTTGCTGTTCTGGATGCAGTACAACACCGTTTTACCAATCACTTCATGCGCCTGACGGAAAGGCAAGCCTTCGCCCACGAGGAAGTCAGCAATATCCGTAGCATTGGAGAAATCCTGGTTGACCGCTTGACGCATCCGATCCTTGTTCACTGTCATTGTCGCGATCATCGGAGCAAACAGTTGCAGTGCACCCTCCAGCGTCGCTACTGTATCAAACATGCCTTCTTTGTCTTCCTGCATGTCTTTGTTGTATGCCAGTGGAAGAGATTTTAGTACCGTCAGCAAACCGATCAGGTTGCCGTACACACGTCCTGTTTTACCACGAACGAGTTCAGGAACGTCCGGGTTTTTCTTCTGAGGCATAATGCTGCTGCCTGTGCAGAACGCATCGTCCAGTTCAACGAACCCAAACTCTGTGCTGCTCCACAGCACCAACTCTTCACTCAGACGGGACAAGTGAGTCATGATCAGCGAAGCGGCTGCCAGGAACTCAACGATAAAGTCACGGTCGCTTACTGCGTCCAGACTGTTCTCGTACACCCCATCAAAGCCCAGTTGTTCCGCCACAAAATGACGGTCAATCGGGAATGTTGTGCCCGCGAGCGCACCTGCGCCCAGTGGCAGGATATTAATGCGTTTGTAACTGTCCATCAGACGCTCCGCATCCCGTTGGAACATGGATACATACGCCATCAGGTGATGGGCGAACAGAATTGGCTGTGCCCGTTGAAGATGCGTATAACCCGGTACGATGGTATCGAGGTTATCTTTTGCTTGTCCAATCAGTGCTTCCTGCAAGGAATGCAGCATGCCTACAAATCCAACGACGCGCTCACGCAGGTACAAGTGCATATCCGTTGCAACTTGATCGTTCCGGCTACGGCCTGTATGTAATTTACCGCCTACAGGACCAATCGTCTCGATCAGGTTTTTCTCAATATTCATGTGGATGTCTTCGTCCGATACGGAGAATTCCACTTCGCCCGCACGGATTTTGTGCAGAACGGTGATCAATCCTTCTTTGATGGTCTCTACATCTTCCGCTGGCAGAATGCCGCATTTGCCCAGCATCGTTACATGAGCCAGACTGCCCTGAATATCTTCCTCAGCCAAAGCTTTGTCAAAATTGATCGATGCCGTATATTCCTCAACCAAATGATTGGTTTGTTTTGTAAAACGTCCTCCCCACAGCTTGCTCACAGTGAGTACTCCCCTTTCGCTCATGGACAAAGCCGCTCCTGCCAGATGTGCAAGAACGGCCTGCCTTGTCATTTATATTGATGTAGCTCTAGTATGCAGGTTGAAATTAGTTTTTGTTTTGCTCCACGCCGGAGTTTACTTTCAAACGCAATGCATTCAGGCGGATAAAGCCTGTTGCATCACCTTGATCGTAGGCTTGCGTTGGATCAGCTTCCATCGTTGCGATGTCCGGATTGTAGAGGCTGACAGGACTTTTCACGCCTGCGCCGATGATGTTGCCTTTGTACAGTTTCACACGAACCGTACCTGTTACATTTTTCTGGCTTTCAGTCACCAGCGCTTGCAGCGCCAGACGTTCCGGTGCGAACCAGAAGCCGTTGTAAACGAGTGTGCTGTAACGTGTGATCAGGCTGTCACGCAGGTTCATCACTTCACGGTCCATCGTGATGGACTCCATTTTGCGATGTGCGGTGAACAAGATTGTTCCACCTGGTGTTTCGTATACGCCACGGCTCTTCATACCAACAAAACGGTTCTCAACCATATCTACACGGCCAATACCATGTTTGCCACCCAGCTCGTTCAGTTGCTCCATCACTTGCAGTGGGCTCAGGCGCTCACCGTTCAGTGCAACACAGTCACCTTGTTCGAATTCCAGTTCAACATATTCCGCTTGATCCGGTGCATCTTCAGGTGCACTGCTCAGCAGGAACATGTCTTTGTTCTCGTCCGCGCTTGGATCGAACCAAGGATCTTCGAGAACACCGCTCTCATAGCTGATATGCAGCAAGTTACGGTCTGTCGAGTACGGTTTAGCCGCAGAAGCGGTTACCGGAATGCCATGTTTTTCAGCGTAAGCAATCATCTCGGCACGTCCCGGGAATTGGTTACGGAATTCTTCCAGACGCCAAGGTGCAATTACGTTAATGTCTGGTGTCAGCGCAGCCGCGTTCAGCTCAAAGCGAACTTGGTCATTACCTTTACCTGTAGCGCCGTGAGCGATGGCTGTAGCACCTTCTGCACGAGCGATATCCACCATACGTTTAGCGATCAGTGGACGAGCGATACTTGTACCAAGCAGGTATTGTCCTTCATAGAGGGCGCCAGCCTGGAACATCGGATAGATGAAATCTTTTGCGAACTCATCGCGTAGATCGTCAATGTATACTTTGGAAGCGCCTGTTGCCAGTGCTTTTTCCTCCAAACCATCCAGTTCATCCTTTTGTCCAATATCCGCTGTGAATGCGATAATCTCTGCATCATATGTTTCTTTCAACCATTTCAAAATTACAGATGTGTCCAACCCGCCTGAATATGCGAGTACAATTTTTTCCTTAGCCATGTTCGATGGTCCTCCCCAAGATCAGTTGCTATAAACTTTTATCTATCATCGCGAAATCTGCGCCTAAAATCAACCCATTCAATGAAATAGCAGCTATTCGCTCATTAATGCAGCCATTAATGCTTTCTGTGCATGCAAGCGATTCTCCGCCTGATCAAAGATCAGGGAGTTCGGTCCGTCAATTACACCGGCACTCACTTCTTCGCCGCGGTGTGCTGGCAGACAATGCAAGAACATGTAGTCTGGCTTCGCGCCTTTCATCAGTTCCTCGTCCACTTGATATGCCGCAAATGCCTGCTCACGAATCTTCTGCTCTTCCTCAAAGCCCATGCTCGCCCATACATCCGTATACACGATATCTGCATCTTTCGCTGCTTCTTGTGCACTGTACGTTACAGTCACTTCAGAACCGCTCTCCTGTGCGATAATGCGCGCCTGCTCCACAACTGCGCTATCCGGCTCATAGCCTTCTGGCGTTGCTACAGCAACATGCATACCCATCTTCGCTGCACCCAGCATCAGGGAGTGCGCCATGTTGTTGCCATCTCCGATGTAGGCCATTTTCAGACCTGCGAGCTTGCCTTTGTGCTCCAGCACCGTTTGGAAGTCTGCCAGGACCTGACAAGGATGCGCTGCATCGCTCAGGCCGTTAATGACCGGAACATCCGCATGCTCTGCCAGTTCAGTTACATTATGGTGTCCAAAGGTACGGATCATGATGCCGTCCAGGTAACGGGACAATACTTTCGCTGTATCATGTGTTGTTTCCCCGCGACCCAGCTGGATATCATTTTTGCTCAGGAAGAGCGCGTGTCCGCCCAATTGGAACATACCCACTTCAAAGGATACACGCGTACGTGTAGATGATTTTTCAAAAATAAGTCCGATCGTTTTGCCTTTCAACGGTTGAAAAGGTACACCGCTTTTTTGCTTGCCTTTAATCTCAATCGCGAGATCAAGCAGATAACGAATCTCCTCGGCTGTGTAGTCCGTGAATTCGATAAAATCCCGGCCTCTTAGATCAATCTTTTGAATCTTTTCCGTCTGTTGTGCTGTCATGTATAATGTCCTCCTTATTTCCGGTTCCCTGCACCCGCATGGGCAGAAGAGAGCAACGTTGACACTTTGTTTGGATGCTTCTCAAGTTTATTCATTTCCACCTTCTGCAGGTTCACCGCGCGGCTACAGGGATTCATCATCTCGTTCTGCTTCGAGGCCGGTAATGGCCTCGAGACAGAAAGGTTCTCATTTTTATATTAGGCTTTCGCCGCTACGTGCTCTTCGATCAATGTGGCTACCAGGGATACCGCCTCGTCGATCTCTTCTTTGCTCACATACAGGTTCGGAAGCAAACGAATCACATTCGGTCCTGCGGAGACAAACAAAATACCGCGTTTTTGCCCAGCAAGCACAATATCACCTACCGGCTCAGCACATTCGATGCCGACCAGCAATCCCAAGCCACGAACTTCCTTCACAAAGGAATTGCCCGCCAGACGATTCCGCAGGGAGCTCATCAGGTATTCACCCATCTCCGCTGCACGCTCTGGCAAACGATCTTCCAGCATCGTTTCAATTGTCGCAATGACAACGGATGAAGCGAGCGGTGTTCCGCCAAATGTTGTCGCATGACTGCCTGGCGTGAACGCATCCCGCAAGAAGCCTTTACCCAGCATCGCTCCCACAGGGAAACCACTGCCGATACCTTTGGCAACAGTGAACACGTCTGGCTCAATGCCGTAGTGCTCGTGCGCAAACAGTTTGCCTGTACGTCCCATTCCAGTCTGTACTTCATCGACAATCAGAAGCAAACCGTGCTCGTCACACAATTTCCGTACATGTTTGACGAATTCCGGTTCGACTGGATATACACCACCCTCGGCTTGAACCATCTCCAGCATAATAGCTGCCGTATTAGGTCCAATTGCCGCTTCCAGTGCAGGAATATCGTGCAAAGGTACTGTTACAAATCCGGCTGGCAATGGCAAAAATCCTTCTTTCACCTTATCCTGTCCAGTTGCTGTCAGTGTTGCAAGCGTCCGTCCATGGAAGGATTGGGCAAAGGTAATCACTTCATACCGATCTGTGCCTTTCACCTTCTGGTGATAACGACGGGCTACTTTAATAGCCGCTTCATTCGCTTCAGCACCACTGTTACAGAAGAACACTGCGTCAGCGCATGTATTGGCTGTCAGCAATGCTGCTGCTTTCTCCTGGCCCGGAATCTGGAACAGGTTGGACACATGCCACAACTCATCAATCTGAGCTTTCAGCTTGGCTCCAACTTTCTCCGGTGCATGGCCCAGGCTAGTTACAGCGAGTCCGCACATGAAATCGAGATAACGGTTCCCCTGATCATCCCACAACCAGCTGCCTTTACCTTTAACCAGACTGATTGGATAACGCGCATACGTTTGGAAAAGCGAGCTTTCCGTCTGTGCCGCTGCACCTGTTGCTGTTGCGCCCGCTACCGCTGTGCCAGAACCTGGCTGTTCGTTGCCTTTTGCCATGACCATATCACTCCTTATTGGTTGGTGCAACGGCAATTATATAAGAGCTCTTATTTACACTAGATCACTCCGATTGCGGAACCATCTTCCGAACGTATGCATACTCCACTTCGATGACAGAACAACCTTCCGATCGCTGTTATCCCTGGATTTTTTTTATTCCCCTTCAATGGGGAAAATCCTGTGATAAAGGCGAGATGATGCTTACGAAGTAGCTTTCTTTCAGAAAGCTTTTAGCTCCGCTTCTTCAGGTTATTTCTGTCCTCTCCGTTATGCATTTTTATTCTTCAGATTGGTTCTGCACCCTACGATATGTGAGTGTAATATTAGATTTCTTATATAAAAAAGCTGTGCACATATTTTTTTATTTAATATAAGACTATTAAGACCCTAGCACACTGAGAGCAAATTATTGCATACGGATGATTCTTGTTCCGATGATTTCTCCGCCGAGCACTCGGCTTAGGATTTGGGGTTCGCTGCCGTCTACGATGACGACCTCACGTACTTGACCATGAATACAAGCGATAGCTGCACGTACTTTCGGAATCATGCCGCCATAGATTTCTCCGGTCTGGATCATGTCCTCAATCTCTTGTACAGATACGGATGGCAGTACTTTTTTCTCGCCGCCTACGTTCTTCATGATGCCAGGAACGTCTGTCACGACAATCATCCGACTTACGCCGAGATGAGACGCCACTGCACCCGCAGCTGTATCTGCGTTAATGTTGTAGCGTTGTCCAGTTGCATCTACGCCAACTGGTGCGATAACCGGCATATAACCCATGTTCACGATGCCTTGGATAATCTCTGCGTTCACACCAGTGACATCGCCTACCCAACCGATCTCTGCGTGGTTCGATACGGGCTTCGCCTGAATCAGACCTCCATCAACGCCGGACAAGCCTAGTGCACGACCGCCCACACGTTGAATCAGACGCACGATCTGTTTGTTGATACTGCCCGCAAGCACCATCTCCACTACGTCCAGCACAGGTTCAGTTGTTTTGCGCAGGCCATTAACGAATTCGGTTTCGATACCAAGCTTCGCCAGGTTATCTGAGATCGCAGGACCTCCGCCATGTACGATTACCGGCTGCGTACCCTGAGACTGCAAATCACGCAGATCCGCAAAGAAAGATTCAGGCAACGCTGCGAGCGTACTTCCTCCACATTTCATGACAAACATCTGCTTCTCAGTACCCGCTTCCGTTGCGGTACTATCATTTGGCAATGTTGAATTCAAGAGAACAACTCCTTTCATAGTAAAAATTACATTCAAAAAAATATAACATTTTATAAGGTAACAAAGGCTGGTAGGAGTCCATTCCGAATTCGGATTGTTCTTTCGATCGCTGTTGTCTCCAGGTTCTTGAATTATCCCTATATAGGGGAATACCCGGAGACAAAGGCGACCGCTCCGCTTCTGCAGAATCAATTCCGTCTTCTCCATTACTATCGCTATATGTTCAACACCAAACAACAAGTTTAAATTTTATTGATAATTTTTGAAACATCTCACGAAACAGCTTCACAATAGAAGACAGCTGTTTCGCAAAACCTTTATCCCAAAGACTTATTACGTGCGGTATGCTGCGTTAATTCGTACGTAGTCATACGTCAGGTCACAGCCCCAGGCTGTTGCTGTTCCTTCGCCGTGGTGCAGATCCACCACAATGCGAACCGTATCAGTTTGCAAATACGCCAGTGCCACTTCTTCGTCGAATACGACTGGGCGGGACTGCGCGAGTACCGAGATCTCTCCCAAACGGATATCCACGGTATCCGGGTTCACCGGCTGTCCTGCACGCCCTACGGCTGCAATAATCCGTCCCCAGTTGGCATCAGCGCCGAACATGGCGGATTTCACCAGACTGGAACCAATGACGGTTTTGGCGATCGCTTGCGCGGATTCATCACTCACTGCACCTGTAACTTCTACCTCAACCAGTTTGGTTGCTCCTTCACCATCACGAGCAATGGCTTTGGCCAGCACTTGGCATACATAGGTGAATCCAGCTGCAAAAGCGTCCCAATCCGGGTGCTCCATCGTCAGCTCTTCATTGCCTGCATATCCACTGGACATAGCTACCAGCATGTCGTTCGTACTCGTATCTCCATCGACGGTAATCATGTTAAATGTGTGATTGGTTGCCTGACGCAGCAGGCGCTGCAACGCTTCTGCACCAATGACCGCGTCAGAGGTCATGAAAGCGAGCATTGTCGCCATATTCGGATGAATCATACCCGAGCCTTTGGCGGCTCCCGCAATCGTAACCGTCTTGCCGTTAACCTTAACGGAGACGCAGGCTTCCTTTTTCACCAAATCCGTTGTCAGAATCGCTTGTGAAAATTGTTCCGCCTCATTCGATTCCTTGCCCAGTTGCTCCGGAAGCGCCTTGATGCCTGAATGTACAGCATCCATCTTGAGCAATTCACCAATGACACCTGTGGAAGCCACAGCAACGTCCTCTTCTGCCACACCCAACTCACGCGCAGCGGCTGAACGCATCGCATAAGCATCTTCTTCACCTTGTTGCCCTGTACATGCATTGGCGTTGCCGCTATTAACGATGACCGCCTGAAGGCGTCCATTGCTCAAGCTTTCGCGCGTTACTTTGAGTGGCGCCGCCTGAAACACGTTGGTCGTGTATACAGCAGCAGCTGTAGCCGGTACATCACAGCGGATCGCTCCAATGTCATTGCGAGATGTTTTTTTCAATCCGCAGTGAAGTCCACCCGCAGTGAACCCCCCAGGAGTTACAATTGTTCCGTTCTCAACCACGGTAAAAGTCTGTTGCTCCACATTCGTTCCCATATCATATCCCCCGTATGCGTTCAGCTATATGCTGATGATCGCCTGCTTAACCTGATCCGTTCTCCCTAAGTGGCTCCGAGAATGCACTTTTACAACGAATGTACTTATGCTCCTCTTGAATTCCATCTCTTATGGATATACCGGTGTCATGTTCAGCCCGAGGTTCTCCTCCCATCCCATCATCAGGTTCATATTTTGAATCGCTTGCCCGGATGCACCCTTCACCAGATTGTCGATGACCGAAATAATCGTCAAACGTCCTGTGCGAGGATCCACCGCAAATCCGATGTCACAATAGTTCGATCCATACACTTCCTTGGTCGAAGGCCAGATGCCCGGTTCACGTACACGTACGAAAGGTTTATTTTCATAATATTTGCGGTACAAATCTACGATCTCCCGATCACTGTGTTCCCCAATCAGGCTGGCATACATCGTACTCATGATTCCACGTGTCATTGGCACCAGATGTGTTGTAAAGGTAACCGTAACAGGCGTTCCCGTTATATTGCCAAGCACTTGTTCGATCTCGGGAATATGTTGGTGTTTGTTCAGTTTATAAGCTTTGAAATTCTCATTCATCTCTGCATAATGGTTCGTCAAACTTGTTCCTCGTCCCGCTCCCGATACGCCCGATTTGGCATCAATGATAATGGTGGATGGATCAATCCATCCCGCTTCTACTGCAGGGATCAGTCCAAGAAGTGTAGCCGTTGGATAACAGCCCGGGTTGGATATAAAATTCTGTCCCTTCACTTCTTCGCCATACACCTCAGCCATGCCATATACCGCCTGTTCCAACAAATCAGCTGGAGGCGCCGGATGTTTATACCACTCTTCATACACTGCTCCATCTTTGAGTCTGAAATCACCAGACAGATCAATGACCTTAAGCCCTGCTGCCAGCAAGCTTGGTACGAGCTTCGCACTTACGCCGGACGGGGTCGCTGTGAATACCAGATCTGCACGACTCGCAATTCCAGCCGGATCGACGCCGTCGAGCGGCCTGTGAATCACGTCCGTCAAATGCGGAAACCCATCTGCGATGGATTCACCACTGCTCGATGATGAGATCACCGATGTGATTTCAACCAGCGGATGGTTCTGGAAAAAACGAATCAGCTCCACCCCGCCGTAGCCGGTGGAACCGACGATTGCCACTTTTAATTTGTTATTCACTCTCGCTCCCCCAATCTCGATGTATGCGCTACTTGTGCTAAGCCATCCCTTAATAAGGTCCGAACAAAGCAATTCCGTCGCTTATATGCATATTTGTGTATTATTATACAACTCTGGTTATATAAATACAACACTCTATCATCAATTTCACATGGATTTCCATCCAATCCGAACATATCTTTTTTAACATCCGGGACGAATAGGTATACATCTGTTAAAATACGTATTAGTAGGAAACATTACAATCAGGGTCTCATTCATAACTAACCTGCTAATCAAGGACATATGAATAGATTCATGATGGTTATTATGAGACGTGGGGGACTATAGTGCATATCGAATCCATTTTACTTATTGTACTCCTGGGCCTGAATATTATTTTTGCCGCAGCAGTCGTTTTCTTCGAACGGAAGGATGCTAGCGCTTCCTGGGCTTGGCTGCTCGTCTTGAACTTTATTCCGGTGTTTGGGTTTGTACTTTATCTTCTAACCGGTCAGAACCTGACCCGATACCGGCTTTTCCAATGGAAAGAACGTAAGAAGCTCGGGCTAGAGGAACGTATTGAAGCCCAGCTCACGCAGTTGCACGATAACCGCACCCCTTTCCGTAACCATGCAACCGAGAGTAGCCAGGATATGATCTATATGAACCTGAAGCAGAACGGTGCTCTGTTAACAGAGGATAATGCGGTCGAGATCATTACGGATGGAACAGACAAATTCCAGCGGCTCTTGGACGACATCGAAGCAGCTCAGGATCACGTGCACGTACAATACTACATTTATAGAGGCGACCGGCTGGGCAAAAAAATCCGGGATGCACTTATCCGCAAAGCGCGGGAAGGCATCAAAGTCCGATTACTGTATGACGCGCTCGGATCACGGCGGGTATCCAAACGCTTTTTCAAAGAATTGCGCGAAGCAGGCGGTTTGGTTGAAGTCTTTTTCCCATCCAAATTCAGTCTGATCAACTTGCGAATGAACTACCGGAACCACCGGAAGATTGTCATCATCGATGGTAACCTTGGATACACGGGCGGGTTTAATGTCGGAGATGAGTATCTGGGCTTGAACTCGAAATTCGGTTACTGGCGTGACACACATCTGCGTATTCAAGGGAACGCCGTTCATGCGCTGCAGACCCGTTTTCTCCTGGATTGGAATGAAGCGTCCAAGCAACACGATACACCTTATGTTCCCGCGCATTTCCCTCATATCGAGGGCACAGGAAAGATTGCCATGCAGATTGTCTCCAGTGGACCGGATGCAGAGACCGAGCATATCAAGAACAGTTATCTTAAGATGATTAACGGGGCCAAACAATCGATTCTGATTCAAACGCCTTATTTTATCCCGGATGCCAGTGTATTCGAAGCTATTCGTCTCGCGTGTCTGTCCGGCATTGATGTTCGCATTATGATTCCAAATAAGCCCGACCATGCTTTCGTATATTGGGCTACGTTATCTTATATTGGTGAGTTGTTGAAGGTTGGTGCCAAAGTATTTATATACGACAATGGTTTCATTCATGCCAAAACGCTTATCATTGACAGTTTGGTTGCATCTGTCGGAACCGCCAATATTGACTACCGCAGTTTCCGGTTAAACTTTGAGGTTAATGCTTTTATGTACGATGAGACGATTGCGACAGCACTTGTACATACCTTTGAGCATGACGTGCATGTATCGCGGGAGATGACGCTTGAGGAATACAAAAAACGCAGTCTGATCATCCGCTTCAAAGAAGCGATTTCCCGTCTGCTGTCTCCGATTCTGTAATAGTAAAAAAGCAGGCACATCCTCTTCCGCTATTTCGGAGAAAGGAATGTGCCTGCTTTTTTTTTGATGAAGTCATATCTTATTAAACCTGTATGGCTCACTCACTAGTTTTTACACCCGTTCAAACATGTTCTCCCCGCTTAAAGCCTTCGCCAAGCACTTCATGCGCGTTACTGATAATGACAAAAGCTCCAGGGTCCACAGACCGGATCAACGCTTTGAGTCTAGGAACCTCATTTTGCCCAACCACGACCATCAGTACTGTTCGTTGATCGTCAGTGTAACCACCTTTGGCTTCCAGTTTCGTCAATCCGCGATCCAAGTCATCCAGAATCACTTTGCTAATCGCTTCCGTCTGGTTGGAGATAATATAGGCCACCTTGGAAAAGCCTAGACCCATCTCAACGGCATCGATTACTTTACCGGTAACATACAACCCAATCAGCGCATAGAGAGACTGTTCCAACGATAATACAAATGCAGCCATAATAATAACAGTGGCATCCATAATCACAACACAGAGAGAGTAGCTGAGCCCACTGTATTTCTGCACGATTCTGGCAAGAATGCTCATGCCGCCTGTTGATCCTCTACCCCGGTATACAATTCCAATCCCTAGACCAACGCCAATCCCACCATACAGTGAACCAAGGAGCGGATTCGTTGTTGGAATGGCCCAATCCTTCGTGAGATAGACTAACAGTGGCAGGACAATACTTCCCAGTACTGAGCGAACACCATACTGCTTGCCAATGAGCAGGAAACCCGCGATCAGGAGCGGAATATTAATTGCCCATTGGGTGTATGCCGGCTCCAGATTTAGCCATTCCTTACCCAGGATCGATAACCCGGACACCCCACCCGAAGCAATCTGATTCGGTAATAAAAATAAATTAAAGGCCACTGCGATTAAAAACGAACCTACAATGATGGATACCGTATCCACTACGTTCCTCCATGGGCCATTGAGTGGAATGAGGCTAGTTATCCTCTTTTTGCGGTTATTGTGAAGTTGTGATCGTTGTTGCATGTCATCTTGCTCTCCTTTTGTCTGTAAACTCAAAAAAAGCTCCTGTACACACCAGCATACGCCTACACGTATGGGTCCATACAGGAACTTATATTAATCGGTTTCTACTTTAATCTGGCTACGCAAATAACCATCGATGAATGCATCGAGGTCGCCGTCCATTACTGCCCCTGTGTTTCCAGTCTCTACACTTGTACGGTGATCCTTTACCATACTATAGGGATGGAACACATAGGAGCGAATCTGGCTACCCCATGAAATATCCGACTGATCTCCTCGGATTTCATCCAGCTGTTGTTTTTGCTCTTCAATTTTACGCTCATACAATTTCGAACGGAGCATCGTCATCGCACGCTCACGGTTCTTGATCTGTGAACGCTCATTCTGACACGTTACAACCACACCTGTCGGAAGGTGAGTAATCCGCACGGCAGAGTCAGTGGTATTGATATGCTGTCCACCCGCGCCACTTGCCCGGTACGTATCGATCTTGAGATCCTCTGTGCGAATGTCCAATTCAATCGTATCATCAATCTCCGGTACCACATCACAGGATACGAATGACGTATGTCTACGGCCCGATGAATCAAAAGGAGATATCCGCACCAGTCGGTGTACACCCTTCTCGGCTTTCAGATAGCCATAAGCGTTATGTCCCTTGATCGACAACGTAACACTTTTGATCCCAGCCTCATCACCTGGCAGATAATCCAGTACCTCAACCTTGAAACCACGCTTCTCAGACCAGCGTGTATACATCCGGAGCAGCATCTGTCCCCAGTCTTGAGACTCGGTACCACCCGCACCCGGGTGAAGCTCCAGAATCGCATTCATCTTGTCGTACGGCTGATTCAGGAGTAGTTGAAGTTCGAACTCTGCAACCTTGTTCACGATCGCTGTAATACTGTTACCAATCTCGGATGCGAGGTCTTCGTCGCCTTCTTCGTCCGCCAGCTCAATCATCATCACCGCATCATCATAATCTTGTTGAAGTTTGGTGTATTGATCTACAGATCCCTTTACCGCGTTTAACTCAGCGATTACGGATTGTGCCTTGTCACTGTCGTCCCAGAAATCCGGGGCAGACATCTTGACTTCGAAGTTGCCGATCATCTCTTGCTTCAGATCTAAGTCAAAGAGACCCCCTAAGGTTTGTTAGTTTCTTGCCTATTTCACGCAGGTCATGCTTCACGTTTGGATCGATCATGTGCAATTCCTCTTTTCATTAAGATAAGCTCCCCGCATCCAGGGCATTCCTCCAGATCAAGTATCCGATGCGCCACCTGGTGTTGAGATTACTGGTGTATCAGTATATCTCTTCTCCGTGATCATGGTCATATTATTATAACTATGCACCATTAACCGGTTTTGCATCCTTCACTTCATCCTATGGAATACCCGGCTGCGAGGAGCCGTTCATGTCATGCTATTTAAGTTGAGCCAGCATTCTTTACACCATATCACTCCGATTGCAGTAGCATCTTCCGATCGCTCTTATCCCCAGATTTTCTTAATCCCCTTACAAAAGGGTAAAATCCGGGGATAAAGGCGAACGCTCCGCTTCTTCAGATTGCTTCTGCACTCTCCGTTATGGTGTAAAATCAAGGTTCAACTTATTACACTATAGTGTATATAAAAACCATTGTACTACTCTTGACCGTGGCAATGTTTGAACTTCTTGCCACTACCGCATGGACATGGATCGTTACGTCCGATTTGGTCAGAAACCTTCACTGGACGTTTCTCAGCAGGCTCACCGCTTGTCGAGATCTGGCTTTCCTCAACAACCGCTTGACGCTCCTGATTGCTCTCGATCTGCGCTCTCATCACATATGTTGCTACTTCTTCCTGAATCGAAGCGATCATCTGATGGAACATCTCGAAGCCTTCAAACTGGTACTCACGCAGTGGATCTGTACCGCCGTAGGCGCGAAGATGGATACCTTGACGCAATTGATCCATCGCATCAATATGATCCATCCACTTGCTGTCTACTGCACGGAGCACAACCACTTTCTCGAACTCACGAACCATCTCTTCGCCAATTCGCTCTTCACGTGCATTGTACTTGTTCTGAACTTTCGTAAACAGGAACTCAATGATCTCCTCTGCTTCCTTGCCCCACAGATCATCTTTTGTTATCGAACCATCATCCAGCAATTTGCTGTTCATGTAGTCGGCAACTTCCTGCAGCTCCCAGTTCTCCGGAATATCGTCACTGCAGTGTGCTTCAACGATGCGTTCAATGGATGGCTTGATCATATCCATAACGATCTGTTTGATATTCTCGGATTCCAGCACCTCACGGCGCTGTTTATATATAATTTCACGTTGTTGGTTCATCACATCATCATACTGGAGAACGACTTTACGCACGTCAAAGTTGTTACCTTCAACACGCTTTTGCGCTGATTCTACTGCACGGGTAATCATCCGGCTCTCAATCGGTTGGTCCTCTTCAAAACCAAGGCGCTCCATCATGTTCAATACATTGTCTGCACCGAAACGTCTCATCAATTCATCACCGAGTGACAGGTAGAATTGTGTTGAGCCCGGGTCACCTTGACGTCCCGCACGACCACGCAGCTGATTATCAATCCGGCGTGATTCGTGACGCTCTGTACCGATGATATGAAGGCCGCCTACTTCAGCTACGCCTTCACCCAAGATAATATCCGTACCCCGTCCAGCCATGTTGGTTGCAATCGTTACTGCACCCGCTTGTCCAGCTCCTGTGATGATCTCTGCTTCTTCCGCATGGTACTTGGCGTTCAGTACCTGGTGTTTTACACCACGGCGTTTGAGCATGTCAGACAGGCGTTCCGAGTTCTCGATAGATACTGTACCTACCAGAACCGGCTGGTTCTTACTGTGGCGTGCCACGATCTCTTCTACAACGGCATTGAACTTGCCATCGATGCTCTTGTACACGACATCTGCCATGTCATCCCGTTTGTTCGGAAGGTTGGTTGGAATTTGCAGTACTTCGAGACCGTAGATTTTTTTGAACTCTTCTTCCTCGGTTTTCGCTGTACCCGTCATGCCCGCGAGTTTACGGTACATCCGGAAATAGTTCTGGAAGGTAATCGTAGCAAGCGTCATGCTCTCATTTTGTACTTCAATGCCCTCTTTGGCTTCAATCGCTTGGTGCAATCCATCACTGTAACGACGTCCAGACATCAGACGACCTGTGAATTCATCGACGATCATAACTTCCTCATCACTGACAACATAATCCACGTCACGACGCATGATTACGTTGGCTTTCAAGCCCTGTACGATGTGATGGTTAAGTGTAACATTGGCATGATCATACAAGTTCTCAATACCAAATGCCTTCTCTGCTTTTGCCACGCCCGCCTCAGTCAACGCTACGGATTTCACCTTGATGTCTACCGTAAAGTCTTCTTCAGGAACCAGACGCTTCACAAAACGATCTGCTGAATAGTACATGTCCGTCGATTTCTGAGCTTGTCCAGAGATAATGAGCGGCGTACGCGCCTCATCGACCAAAATTGAGTCCACTTCGTCAATGATACAGAAGAACAATGGACGTTGTACCATTTGCTCTTTGTACAGCACCATGTTGTCACGCAGATAGTCAAAACCAAATTCGTTGTTCGTTCCGTACGTAATATCACATGCATAAGCATGTTGTTTCAAAGCATGGTCCATACCGCTCAGGTTAACCCCTACCGTCATGCCCATGAATTCGTAGATTTGTCCCATTTCCTGGCTATCCCGCTGTGCCAAATAGTCATTGACCGTAACCACGTGTACGCCTTTGGACATCAATGCGTTCAGATATACCGGAAGTGTTCCTACCAGTGTTTTACCTTCACCCGTTTTCATCTCGGAAATACGGCCTTCATGCAGAGCGATACCACCCAGCATCTGTACATCGTAGTGACGTTTGCCCAGTACACGGCGTGATGCCTCACGCACGGTTGCAAATGCCTCTGGAAGAAGTTCATCTGTCGTTTCTCCCTTTTCAATACGAGCACGGTATTCGTCCGTTTTACCTTTCAGTTGTTCATCAGACAACGCCTGAAATTGTGGTTCCAGTTTATTGATCACATCGACCGTCTTCATCAGACGTTTAACATCACGTTCGTTCATGTCGCCGAAGATCTTTTTGACAAGTCCTAGCATGGTATACCCCTTTCGTGCAAAACAGAATAGACCCCCTGTTGCCGCCACGCGACACCATCGGATGGATGTTGCATCCACTTGCCCGGGGGTGACAAACAATATGATTTGAGCTTAATGAAGATTACACTTCGTCAACTCAGTTGCCAGAATGTCCTTTCGATCGCTGTTATCCCCTGATTTCTTTTAAACTCTCTTCTCAGAGGGGGAAATCAGGGGATAAAGGCGAACGCTTCGCTTCTACAGGTCATTTCTGCCCTCTTCGTCATCCCTGTAAAAATCAAATTCAAATCATATACTAATAAGTAATATGATGAATCAACTTCAGGCTTGCCAAGGGTTCCTCATGAAGCTGATTCGGTATTCTAACGGATTCGGTTATTAAAAACTAGCCGAAGCCCGAGCCTTGCGAATCATGTTCATGGTGCTGTGCCTGTCATTGATTATGATTAGCGATCATTCGTTGACAATTCTCCATCAGGACAATGATTCTCTTTGCATAAATTGTAACAGTTTGTAAGGGTCGCCGCAACACGCCACGGCACACTTCTTTGAACTTCTGAGACATATCAAATTGAGTTTAAGTGCAAAAAATCATAGTCGTTAGCAGAAGCCATGGATTGCCATGTTTGATTTTGCACGGTAGACCGCCCTGTCAACGAATTTTGATGGTAAATTTGGATGTAAATCTCAATATCCAGTTCTCGAATGCATGTGTACGAATATTTTCGTAACCATCTGAATCTGGGTCGTATGATTGCACAGTTTGTGCTTCTTCTTACTATCTATTAGACGCAGCAGCATAGGGAATAGTTTCACCATTTTATTTCCAAAGGTCATTTTCCCAGCCCCTTTATGCACAAAAGAGCCCCATCCCTAAGGGATGGAAGCTCTTGTTAAGTCTAATCCAGGAAACTACAGTTCCTGTGTTCATTATTATTAGATATTATACCCAAGTCCGATCCGATGATCTTGTACGTTAAGATTAACCTTGTTCGATCAATCCGTACTTACCATCGTTCCGTTTGTAAACAACGCTAACTTCTTCACTGTCAATGTTGGAGAATACGAAGAAATTGTGGCCAACCATGTTCATTTGGAGGATTGCCTCTTCCACGTCCATTGGTTTCAACATAAAGCGTTTCGTCCGTACAACTTCCAGATCATCTTCATCCGTGTCCGTATCCAGTTCAGCTGTAGCTACAGTGCCTGTTGGATCTTCAACGAAGAGCGTTTTCAGGCTGCCTTCCTGGCGGAACTTACGGTTAATTTTTGTTTTATGTTTGCGGATCTGACGTTCCAGCTTGTCTACCACGGAGTCAATGGATGCGTACATATCGTCGCTCTCATCCTCTGCGCGGAGCACAATGCCTTTCAAAGGGATCGTCACCTCTACCGTATGCAAGCCTCTCGTCGTGCTCAATGTAACAGCACCGTCAGAGTTAAGGGGTGCATCGAAATACTTCTCGAGTCTACTCAACTTTTTGTCGACATAATCCTTCAAAGCATCAGTAACCTCGATTTGTTGACCTCGAATACTTAAATTCATAGGGCACTCCTCCTTTTTCCTTTGCCACTTCATTATAACACGAATGTAAGCGCCATGTAAAAACTCCAGGTGACCGAATAATGACATCTGTTCAAGCCACATCTGCCAACGTAGGCATAACGCCATATTTCGCGATATTCCGGCATATTCAGCCATAATCGCAAATTTACATGCTATGTCTTATTAGGCGCTTGATGATGTAATTAACCCATTTTGAGCTTGCTCAATCTATTATGTAAAATGAACTTCAATCTATCTCTTAAATCTATCAAATTCTTAAGAATAATGCTCCTCGGATGATCCTTAAATCTCGAATCTATTAGAACAAAAAAAGACCCCGGAACGTACCGGAGTCTGATGCTAGCGATAATTCAATTTGGTAACCATCTAACCATATATGTAGGTCGGATTGTCCGGATGATTATAATTTGATTACGTTAGCTGCTTGCGGTCCACGCGCGCCTTCGACGATGTCGAATTCTACGGATTGACCTTCTTCCAAAGTTTTGAATCCTTCGGATTGAATTGCGGAGAAATGTACGAATACGTCGCCGCCGTCTTCAGTTTCAATGAAACCGTAACCTTTTTCTGCGTTGAACCATTTTACTTTACCTTGCATGCACTAACATTCCCTTCGTCATCAAATGAAGTGAAGCTTTTGGCCTTAACCTTAGCCCACAATTCAGATAATACCATCCAAAGTTATCCACTGTCAATTGGAAAAGTAAATGTTTTCTTGGAATTTTTTGTAGATTAATTGGGGATTGTGTTGAACGCTGGGATATCTTGAATATATCAGTTTATTGGAGAGTTGATAAGTCGTGGGAGCTAAGATGAAATGACCTAGTTTAAGATATATTATCAGCAAAAACACCCTTCACACAATCCTACTGACAAATCAGTTTAGTCGAGGGTTGCATGAAGGGTATTTGTATGTTGCTTATTTTTTCTTGTCCATCAAAAAGCTATCTGGCGTATAGCTCGACTCGTAAGCATTTCTCTGTGTCTTGGCCTGACCACGCTTATGCAACCAATCCTGTGCTTCCAGTCGCAAAACGTTCATACGTGCTACAATCTCATGATCATTGCTTAAGAGTTGTTCAATTTCCATCTTCTCAATTAAACTTGCGGCCTGTAATGCGAACTGTTCAGCGAGTCCATCAATAATGATCTGACGTTCCTCAACAAAAGCTTCAAGCTGTTCATAATTCGCTTCATACAATATATCCATTATAGTTCTCGTTAGCTGCTGCAGCTGAGTCATGTACGTCAATTTATCCATGAGCACTTTCAGTAGAAACAGGTGACGCTTCTTGCCCTGCAGCAATTTTGGAAGCCTGTAGCCACGTTTCACGAAGATCCGTTAAATATCCCACTGCTTCTTCGGCTTTGGTCACATCTTTACGAATATTCGCTTCCACAAGCAGATAATTCGTATATTCATATAGTGAGTATAGACTCTTCGAAATATCATAAGAACGATCCAAGGTACTCATCAGTTCACTAACAATGGTTTGAGCTTTTCCAAGATTCAGATTCGCCTTCTCATTATCCTTCTGTGCCAACCCATCCATAGCCGTCTTGACAAAACGAATTGCCCCGTCATACAACATAATAACCAACTGCGCAGGGTTCGAAGTCTGAACCGAGGATTGACGGTATTTATCATAAGGAGATGTAATCAAATGGTCTCACCCTTTAAATTAAGATAGTCCCATACTGGACAAAAGACTCGACGACTGTGTTTGCAATTTATTCATCGCTGATTCCATCGCAGAAAATTGCTTGTAATAGCGATCTTCTGTCATTTGAAGGTTTCTTTGCATCGTTAGTATCCGACTATTATAACCTTTAAGTTGTTTCCCAATGACACTTTCCTCTTTAAAAGTACTCGTTAAATCCATCGAGAATTTATTGGTACCCGCGCGAGCAGAAATCATATCTAAAGTGCCTGTAATGCTATTGGTCAATTTATTGAAGATGCCTGAATCCGGAGCATTGGCGGAACCTTGAAATAGATCAATAGTAAGTTGTGGGTTAGCACTTATAGCATTTTTCAGCTTCGTCTCATCCGCTATTACCAGCTTACCGTTCTCCATATAATTTCCTGTAGTAATACCAATTGCATTAAGACTTCCAAGTTTCTCCGTAATTGCTTCTCTCATTTTCGAGAGAACACTTGTGATTATGTCGTTATTTTTGAATAAACCGCTTTTGGCCTTCTCTGTCCAACTATCAATTTCGCCTTCTTTCAGTTCCTTTTTTTGTTCATCTGACAGAGGCTTAAAGTCACGATACTTAGTTTCATTAACTTTGCTATTAAGGGCTTTTATTAAATTATTGTAGTCCTCTATGAAACCCTTGATAGATTCCAGCGCCTTATCCGGATCACTTTGGGTTTTAACATTGGTAGGAACATCTGTACCGCTACTATTAGTAACGTCCAATAATGTAAGTTGAACACCGTTGATAGTGAAAACGTTACTAGTAACGTTTTTTATAGGTTCACCATTAATTGTGACTTCTGCATTCTCACCTTTAATAACCTCTTTGATCGCATCCGCGCCCTCGGCAAAAGGTACAGCTCCCTTGAATAAATTCAAAAATTCGTAGGAAGCTCCGCCCATCTTCACTTCTCCACCATTATTACCGGTGATCGTTAGTTTACCGCCATCGACTTTTGCAAACACATTAGCATCTGTTTTTGAATTAATTGCTGATACTACTGCATCTATTGAGGTCGAAGCATCGAATGAAAAGTTACTCCCATTAATGCTGAAACTGTATATTTTGGCTGGAGCACCAGGTTCTGGATCTTTACCATCCAACATCTTCTGCAATTCAGCAAGTGTTTGAGTATTCGATACCGTTCCCCCCGCTCCATTCGTTTCTACCACTGTTTTTTTGGAAAACAGCGCCAATAATGAATTACTTCCAGCCGGAGTTGCAACCTCTACCTTCCCTGCATCCCCTCCAACTTTAGATGCAATCGACAGCTTTCCAGTTATCTCATCATAACTTGCGACAGCATTGGCTTTTTCATTGGAATTGATTGTTGCTATCATAGAAGATATAGATGTCATACCATTAAATAGTGAATTACCCGCACTATCCTTAAAGCTCACTCCATTAATGGTAATGTCAAAACCTTTCTTAAGATATGCAGCTTCTTCTTCTTCACTAAGCTCTGACAATGCGATACCATCTAGCTGTGCCAGTGAAGTTGAACTAGGTACGCCCTGGCCTAAGCCAGGAGTCTGAAGTGTGGTTTTGGTCGCAAGTTTAGTTACACTGACCTTCATATCCACTCCGGTTGCCGTAGCAGTAGCTTCGGCTTTTACTGCGTTTGTGTTTCCTGTAGTCACAGCTTTATTCGCATTTAGAGAGTCAGACTTTTTATATTTATCGTTCAGCTTGTTTGTACGAAAATCGTACAGCACACTGTTCAGTTCACGATATCCTTCTCTGGTCCACTGTAATATTTGCTTATCCTGATTAAGTTTATCTAGCGGTACCCGCTTCGTTGCCATCATGCTCTTGACCATACTATCAATATCCATGCCAGAAAACCCATTTATTCTTGTAACCAAATCAGCACCTCCAAATGTTAGATTTTCTCGTCCACCAGTATACCTGCTATTTCCATCATTTTAGCGACAAGATCCAGCGTTTTCTCTGGGGGAACTTCACGAATTAATTCGCCGGTATCTTTATTAAGTACCTTCACCATAATATCATGCGTCTTCTCGTGGATGCTGATCTCCAGCGTGGTCTGAGGTCCTTGTAGAGACTTCACTGCTTGTTCAATCGTTCGAATAAGCTGTTCTTCAGCTACAGATACGTGCGAACCTTGCTTCTCCCCCGTTCCTTTAATATCTTGAATTGGAGAAAATGGTTTTACCTGTGATATCGGTTCTGTGCTGTGACTGCTCTCTGTACCGCTAGACTTATTTATTGTAGAACTAGCAGTAAGTGAAAACTGTACATTCATTATCCTGACCTCCAGCGACGCTCATTTATATTATATATCGGTTTCATTCAGGGATAATTTAGGATTTTATAGCTGTCAAGCGAAAAAAAGAAAAAAGCTCCGGGATTTCCCGGAGCTTTGGTCATACAAGAAGAAATTAACGAAGCAATTGCAGTACGCCTTGTGGTTGTTGGTTAGCTTGTGCCAACATTGCTTGTGAAGCTTGAGCAAGAATGTTGTTCTTCGTTTGAGCCATCATTTCTTTAGCCATGTCCACGTCACGAATACGGGATTCAGCTGCACTCAAGTTCTCGGAAGCTGCACCCAAGTTATTGATTGTGTGTTCCAAACGGTTTTGCATAGCACCCAGGTTACTACGTTGGGAAGAAACTTTTTGCATAGCGTTTTGAACGGTTTCAATTGCAGTTGCCGCACCAAACTTGCTGGAAATATCAATCTTTTTAACACCAAGAGCATCTGCACGCATATCTCCAACAGAGATAAATGCCGTTTGACCAGCGTTCGCACCGATTTGGGTCATGATGGAGTTAGCCAGATCACTACTCGCAGCTTCATCTTTACCAAATACAAAAGTCATACTTTCTCCGACTTTCATGTTCACATGTAAATCGCCAACTGCTAATGTAGTTGCGCCACCATTAAGAACTGAACCGTCAAAAGTAAGTAAGTCTTTACTTGTGATTGCAATGCCAGTAGAATCTTTACCGTCTGGTCCAATGATTTTATAATCATCTGGATCGAATCCTGTAGCTGCTGGATCAGAAACGCCAGTTCTTACAATCATGTAAGCCCCATCAACCTTGGATTGTGTTCCAGTCGCACCTGATGTACCCGCAGCCTTATTCAAATTTTCCAAGGCTGCAGAATCAATTTTAACACCGGAGTTATTGTTAACTTTTGCTGTACCAGCTACTGCTTCAGTTACACCTTTAGCAGAACCGTCCAACAATTTCTTCGTATTGAACTCTGTAGTGTTACCGATACGGTCCAACTCAGTAACCAATTGTTTAACTTCGGATTGAAGTTCTTTACGGTCAGCATCTGTGTTTGTATCATTTGAAGATTGAACAGAGAGCTCACGCATACGTTGCAGAATGCTGTGGGTTTCGTTCAATGCGCCTTCAGCAGTTTGAATCAAAGAGATCGCATCTTGTGAGTTTTTGGAAGCCATGTCCAAACCACGGATTTGACCACGCATTTTTTCGGAGATTGCCAGACCGGCAGCATCGTCACCGGCACGGTTGATACGAAGACCGGAAGACAATTTCTCGATATTTTTGTTTGTGTTTGCAGTGTTAGTAGTCAGTTGACGATGAGTATTCATCGCTGCGATATTGTGGTTGATAATCATTTGGTATTTCCTCCCTGAAATTGAGTTAGTTCCACATCCATGTGGTAAACGCCGCGACATTAAGGTCGGCCGCCCTGCCGAAGCAGCGTCTAAATTATATATCGACAGAAGAGGATCAACTGTTTATAGCAAATTGGAATTTTTTTATTCTTTTTTAGTACTATCATTCCGCAAGCGTTCCATAAACGCTTCAACGTTGGCTGTCAGAGGTGTTGCAGACTCACGATTGGTCTCCTGGATTGATGCATAAATCTCCTGACGAAAGATATCGATATGCTTGGGTGCAGAGATTCCGATTCGCACGGTATCCCCTTCTACAGCGAGCACAGTGACCTCAATATGATCCTGAATTACAATAGACTCGCCCTTTTTTCGTGATAATACCAGCATGTCAGACTCCACCCTTCGCTGAGTTTGCTTCATCTTCTGCCCATATGAGATGACGTGTCTCATAGCTGGATTGATGGAGTACAACTTGCTTACCCACACGATTTTCGGGATTAAGCACAACTGGCGCAAGTAGATTCATTGTAGATTTATTTGTTTGAGAATGGATTGTAACTATAGAGTACACCGATACCTGATCCACGATGCCCATCTCTTCCTTATCTACCTCACTCAGTTCAAAACTATAATCAGATACAAACGTAAATGGACTCACTAACAAGAAAGATAAATCGGGTTCTTGCAGCGACTGTAAGTAACTGAACGGTGTACCCTCCCATGGAATTAAGGCAAATTCCGTCTCGTCTTCAAATCCCGGCAGACCTTTCGGAAACTGATATACATCGTCCCCACTAACCTCTACTTCTCCCCACGTGCTTGTATGAATAATAATACCAAACGCCTCCTTGGCGAAGAATTTATGCAAAAAGAGCCATAGCGGGCTGCTTCCAAGACCGTCTATAGCTCTACATTATAACTCACAACCCCATATCTATGGCAGGTGGAGTGTATTGAACTGATGCGTATTGTTTCACGTAGATATCTAGCTTGCCTCTTTGATACTCAATTTCCGGTTTATTAACAATAACATTCATTTCAGAAACAGCTGGTTCATAACTAATATCTGGCGGTCTCGTATCAATTTGAATATCTACGTTATCAAATGATGCGGGAGTTCTTGTTTCTGGAAAGGGCTTGGACTGCCAATCCGCACCTATAATATCAGCTATCGTATTCCCCGGTTTATGGATGGCAGCTAATTGATTCCCTTGCTGAACACGTTCAGCCATGTTTTGCAAGAACTGTTGCTGGATTCCTGAATAGATACGTGCATTCATGTCAATCATATTTCCACCATTATAGGCAGAGAAAGCTTTGCTCTGATCTACATGAAGAGTGATCGGATGACTCTGAACGGTTAACTTCGCTGGTCTGGTATTAAGCTGTACTTCCGCCTTAGGCTGACGAATAGAGTATTGACCAGGGTTAGTATCCATATTCAATATGGATGGCGTTGTTCGAATCTGAACAATGGGAAGAGTCTTCAAGGCGTATCTCCCCTTCCTATCTAAGGAAATCCACTAACGACGGAGAAATAATCTTAGCTCCAGCAGATAGGGAAGCATTATAAATATTCTCCTGTATTTTAGCTTTCATCATCACTTCTGCAACGTCTGCATCCTCCACCTTGGCCTGCATATCCGTCAGATTAATCTCAAGATCAGTCAAACGATCCGTCATTAAGTCTACCCGGTTAGTTTTCGCACCAATCTCGGCGCGGATTGCCAACATTTTGTTCATTCGGGTATCTATATTTTCTAATTGATTCGATAATTCCTTCGTATCCCCACTTGCTAGTGCCTTTATAATATTGTCGACTGTCACGAACAAATGATCATCTTCTGTTTCAAAGCCGAATACTTCATTGCCATTTACATTAATGGGAAGCTGCACACTCTCCCCAACAATAAAATTAATTTTCCCCTTGTCTGTAGCCACTGATGCTGCATTCGTCGTATCCAGGGAACCGTCTGCACTAGTAGGGAAATCATACGGCTTAACATCATAGGTTTCACCATTGAAAATATACTTACCATTCAGTTTACTGTTAGAAACATCAATAAGTTGTCCCTTAAGTTGTTTCACCTCTTCATTGATACTGTCAAGTGCAGACTGGGGGTTGGTATCAGTTGCACCTTGTACCGCTAACTCGCGAATACGTTGCAATACACTCCCCGCTTGATTCAGAACGGTATCGTTAAACTCCAGCCAGGAAACCGCGCTATCCACATTTTTCTGATACTGCTCATTGGATGAGAGTTCTGCCCGATAACGAAGGGAGTACGTAATCCCTACCGGATCATCCGAGGGTTTATTAATTTTACGCCCCGTTGCCAGCTGGGTTTGTGTGTTATTCATCTGCTGAGCATTCCGGTTCAGGTTCAAAAGTAGCTGTGAACTGAGCATATTATTGGTTATTCTCATGGTCTGTTATGTCACTCCTTACTATTATCTGCCTACTACACCAGTAGAGTTAATCAATTTATCAAGAAGTTGGTCAAATGTCGTCATAAAACGAGCAGATGCACTATAGGCATGCTGAAATTTAATCATATTTGCCATCTCTTCATCTAGGGATACGCCACTAACCGATTGACGTCGGGTGTCCACTTGCTGTACAAGAAACTCTGAATTTGACGTTTGACGTGCAGCTTCCTGAGACTGTACCCCAAGTTGTCCCACCATCGAGCTAAACTGTGCGCCAATGGTAGCATTGCGCAGGCCGTCCGCGGTCTTCATTGATGTATCCTTCAGATTGGCAATTAGAATGGCAAGGGTGTTATTTCCTTTAATCACTGTTTCTGCTCCAGAAGCATCCACAGTGCGTAACGAAGTAGCAATCTTGTTCGGATCTGCCAAGATTTCTGCGTTCAATGAGATATTGCCAGCTGTAATAGCCGTACCACCACCCGATGCTGTGAAGAATGGTAGGCCCGGTGCGGTCGTTCCGTCCATACTGTAACCAAGTTGATGCAGACCATTTAAGCCTTTTACTGTTACCGTCAGATCTGCAACCAGTGTACGAGCAGCCCCTGTATATGTAACACCATCCAAAACAGTGTTGTCAGGCAGGACAGAACCAGCAGGAATCGTAAGTTGTATATCTCCGTTAGCCAACGTGTTGGCTAAGTCATCCATTTGCTTCTGGTAATCACTCACCAACGTATCTCTGGACTTAATCATCCCATGGACTTCGCCGTTGGTGAGCGTACCTGCCGTATATGCAGCATTCAGAAAGGCAGGGTCTACCGCAACTTGTACTGCCCCGCCTGTAACGAGTGCCTGTCCATTCATCTGAATCTGGTATCCTTGTGGAGAATCCGTAACCGTAATGTTCATAATTTTGGACAACTTATCTGACATCAAGTCTCGCTGGTCACGTAAATCGTTGGCATTGTCGCCAAGAGACTCGACTTTTACAATGGCACTATTAAGGTTCGCTATATTACCCAGGTAGCCCTGAATTTCATTGCCTTTCACAGCAATGTTACTATCAAGATCCTCGCTAAGTGCATCCAGTTGACGGCTAATCTGATTCATCGCATCAGTCAGAGCCAACGTTGTTTCTTTTACGATCCGCCGTGCTGTGACATCCTCAGGATTCTTACTCAGATCTGACCATGATTTGTAGAAATTATCCATAACGGTTCGAAAACCGGTGTTTGATGGTTCGTTTACAATAGCTTCAAGTTTCTCAAGTGTATCTCGTTGAATGGACCAACTCCCGAAGTTGGTATTTTCATTGCGATACTGGTCATCCAGAAATTTTTCACGCACACGGGTAATGGAGTCGAACTCTACCCCTGTACCGAGCTGTCCTGGTGTTGTGCTATGCAGAAATGCGAACGGCTCCATTGGAATAGATGCCTGCATGTTTACCTTTTGGCGTGAATAGCCTTCGGTGTTGGCATTGGCTATGTTATGGCCTGTTGTGCTAAGAGCTGTCGTCTGTGTGAACAAACTGCGTTTAGCCGTTTCGATTGAATGAAATGTAGATGTCACCTGGTTTCCCCCTAATTAATCAGGCACGCGTGTCAAACAGACCGATTCGCCCTGGATTGCCGTTCTTATCAGCAGGATGCTGATATGTGGCATCCTGTTCTGGCCGAGAAGCAAAGATGTCCATGGATAGGTCAATAAACATCAATGATTGCTCGATCAGCTTTTGATTCAGTTGATTGATTTCCTTTAACTCCTGCAGTGTTCCCGCCAGCTTCTTCTGGACTTCAAGCAATCGCTGTTTGTCAGCTGGATCAAAAATCAGCTTCGAGATCTCGGTGATATTCAGGTTCAGCATGGACTTGATGCCTCGCTCCTGTAGCAGTTCGTGAACTGCGCTCTGCCGCTCGATCTCCAATGGCTCCTGTTGTTTCATGAATCGAGATTCTTTGTTGAGGAGGGCAATGAGCTCATCCACATCGTTTTTGACAATGACCTGTCTCTTGACCTCGCTGAGTGCCAGCATATCGCGGTGACTTTGTTCCATTTGCTGCAAAACTGCAATCAATCTGTCCAGTGCTGCCATTACGTGATCACCTATTCCTTATCAAAAGACTTAAAATACGGCAGCAGCTTGTCAGCAAGCTTGCTACTATCTACCTGATACGTTCCCGAACTAACCTGTTCTTTCAGTTCCTGTATCCGTTGTATGCGTCCTGCATCCTGTGTACGACTTTGTTCCTCAAGCATCTTCATCGCCTCCGGAGAAATGGATACTTCGTCCTTACGGCGGCTCTTCTTGGCATCAGCCTGCTGATTGGATTCAACGTTCCTCTGATATGAATTGATGGCGCCAATCCTACTCGGTTCATTGATTTTCATTTAACTTGCACTTCCTTCCACATTAGGTTTTTACGACGATATACGTTTTTCTTACTTTATCTTTATGTTATCAAAATGATTAGGATAATAAAAAAAACCGATAATCTTTAATAAGTTTATCGGTACGTTTCAAAACATTTGTTATAGCAAAACATGTATTTGAGCCCTCGCTCCTATTAATCGCGTAGTTTGTCGACAGCATTGTAGGTTCGTCCGCCTACATTGTTGTTATCCTTCTGACCTACTTCACGAGCTGCTCCTGCCAAGTCTTTCGTCAAACGATTACGGCAAGAATCACACATATGACCTTCACGAATCAATGTACCGCATACTTCACAAGGATACATCATATTGGGGGCATTCTCGATGGAAATTCGTCCCTCACGAATGAACTTGGTAATGTTTTTAATTGAAACTTCTGTTGCATCGGATAGTTCCTGTATGTTGGTGCCCTTGTTTTCGCGCAAATAATCTACACAGATCTGATATTCCAGCTCTATTTCCTTAATACAGTTTGAACATACATCTCTAAAATTTAACGCATATAATTTACCACAGCGAGGACAATTACCTAGATTCATCGCTAAAACGCCCCTCTCAAACTTCCATTTCCGAATAGATAATAACTATACATTACCTTATTTTCTCTGATGAAGCCATAGTCTATTTACAAAACAAAGAGGGGAACAGGATGCATATATACGCAAGCCTGTTCCCCATTATACAACACTAATTCAATGTCCTAATACTTAGTACAGAAGACCATATGCTTGTGTTCTGATCGTTGAATGCCCGAATACGATATTTATGCGAACTGAACGGTAACAGATCAGACTGAATAAACGTTAAGTCACTGACAGTCGCCACAATTTGTCCATCAGCTTCAATTTCGTAAGACGAAGCCCCCATAACCGCGTCCCACGTCAGAATAACGTTCGTTCTGTCCGAAGTTCCCTTCAGCACAGTTGTGGTTAATTGAGTCGTACCTGTAATCATCTCACTCCAAGCTCCCGCACCAGAAGCATTTTTGGCACGAATTCGGAAGGTATGCTCTGTATTCGGTGCAAGTCCACTCTTCGTATAAGCTACTCCACTCACGGCGATCACCGTACCATCAATCTCAAGGTCATAACCCGTAGCTCCAGTTACAGCACTCCATCTCAGTCCGATCGCCGCTGTGGTTGCAGAGTTAATACTTAAACCTGAGACACTGGCAGGTAACGTAGTTTGCGACAATATTGCTGTCCATGCACTCACATTGGTATCTGTAATGGCACGAACACGGTATTTATGAATCGTGCCACCAAGTACTCCATTATGGACATACGAGAGATCACTCACAGTAGCAACTACTATGCCATCTGCCTCAATCTCATATTTTGTTGCACCAGCAACTTCATTCCATGTCAGCGTAACTGAAGTTTCTTCAGATACAGCTTTCAGTATTGTTGGTACATTTAATTGGGTAGAGGCGGTTACGATCTCACTCCAACTACCGATGCCAGCAGCATTCTTCGCACGAATGCGGAAGGTATGATCTGTATTGGCCAGAAGACCACTTTTCGTATAAGCAGCTCCACTCACAGAAATTACAACACCATCAATTTCCAAATCATAAGCGGTAGCGCCTGTAACTGGGCTCCACTTCATTGAGATAGCCACAGGTGTAGCGGTATTTAACATGAGACCGTTAACTGTAGCAGGGATCGTACTTTGAGTCAGTACTGCCGTCCATGCACTTGTGTTGGCATCTGTCATCGCACGAATGCGATACTTATGTGCCGTTCCTGACAACTGTCCTGCGTGACTATACCTTGGTTCTTCTACTGTTGCCATTACTACTCCGTCAGCCTCAATCTCATACTTGGTTGCGTCTGCTACCTCAGCCCACGTGAGGTTAATTGCATTTTCTTCCGATGTTGCTTTTAGTACAGGTGTGTTTAGGAGTGTCGTTCCATTGATGAGTTCGCTCCAAGCACCTACACCGGCAGCATTCTTCGAACGAACACGGAAGGTATGGTCTGTGTTGGCTGCAAGACCACTCTTCGTATAAGCTACTCCCGTTACTGGGACAACGGTTCCATCGATTTCCAGATCATATCCCGTTGCTCCCGTCACTGCTGTCCACTTCAATGCAATGGCTACATTCGTAGCCGAGCTAACAGTTAATCCTGTAACGGAAGCAGGTATAGTGCTCTGTGTCAGGATTGCTGTCCATGCACTCGTATTGGTCTCCGTCAACGCTCGAATGCGATATTTGTGCGCCGTTCCTGGCAGCAATGATGTATGGGTGAAGCTAGGTTCTTCTACCATTGCCACAACTGCTCCGTCCGCTTCAATCTCATACTTCGTTGCGTCTGCTACCTCAGCCCACGTGAGGTTAATTGTATTTTCTTCCGATGATGCTTTTAATACAGGTGTATTTAGAAGCGTCGTTCCATTGATGAGTTCGCTCCAAGCACCTACACCGGCAGCATTCTTCGAACGAACACGGAAGGTATGGTCTGTGTTGGCTGCAAGACCACTCTTCGTATAAGCTACTCCCGTTACTGGGACAACGGTTCCATCGATTTCCAGATCATATCCCGTTGCTCCCGTCACTGCTGTCCATTTTAATGCAATGGCCACATTCGTCGCTGAGCTAACAGTTAAGCCTGTAACGGAAGCAGGGATGGTGCTTTGCGTCAGGATTGCTGTCCACGCACTCGTATTGGTCTCCGTCAACGCTCGAATGCGATACTTGTGCGCCGTTCCTGGTAACAATGCTGTATGGCTGTAGTTAGGTTCTTCTACTGTTGCCACTACTGCTCCGTCACCCTCAATCTCATACTTGGTTGCATCCGCAATAGCTACCCATGTCAGGTTAATTGCAGTTTCTTCCGATGATGCTTTTAGTACAGGTGTGTTTAGGAGTGTCGTTCCATTAATGAGTTCACTCCACGCTCCTACACCAGCTGCATTTTTCGAGCGAACACGGAAGGTATGGTCTGTGTTGGCTGCAAGACCGCTCTTCGTATAGGCTACTCCCGTTACGGGGACAACGGTTCCATCGATTTCCAGATCATATCCTGTAGCTCCAGTTACTGCTGTCCATTTTAATGCAATGGCTACATTCGTAGCCGAGCTAACAGTTAATCCTGTAACGGAAGCAGGGATGGTGCTTTGCGTCAGGATTGCTGTCCACGCACTTATATTAGTATCCGTCAACGCACGAATGCGGTACTTGTGCGCCGTTCCTGGCAGCAATGCTTCATGGCTGTAGTTAGGATCTTCTACTGTTGCCACTACTGCTCCATCCGCCTCAATCTCATATTTCGTTGCGTCTGCTACATCAGCCCACGTCAGGTTGATTGCAGTTTCTTCCGATGATGCTTTTAGTACTGGTGTATTTAGGAGTGTCGTTCCATTGATGAGTTCACTCCACGCTCCTACACCAGCGGCATTTTTTGAGCGAACACGGAAGGTATGGTCTGTGTTGGCTGCAAGACCGCTCTTCGTATAGGCTACTCCCGTTACTGGGACAACGGTTCCATCGATTTCCAGATCATATCCCGTTGCTCCAGTTACAGCTGTCCATTTCAAGGCAATGGCTACATTTGTAGCCGAGCTAACCGTTAAGCCTGTAACGGAAGCAGGGATGGTGCTTTGTGTCAGGATTGCTGTCCATGCACTCGCATTGGTATCCGTCAACGCACGAATACGATACTTGTGCGCCGTTCCTGGTAACAATGATGTGTGACTGTAGCTAGGCTCTTCTACTGTTGCAACCACTGCTCCGTCTGCCTCAATCTCATACTTGGTTGCGTCTGCTACCTCAGCCCACGTCAGATTGACAGCAGTTTCTTCCGATGTTGCTTTTATTACTGGTGTATTCAGCAGTGTCTTTCCACTGATGAGTTCACTCCACACTCCTACACCGGCCGCATTCTTCGAACGAATACGGAAGGTATGGTCTGTGTTCGCTGCAAGACCACTCTTCGTATAGGCAGCTCCCGTCACTGGAACAACTGTTCCATCGATCTCGAGGTCATAACCTGTGGCTCCGGTTACTGCTGTCCATTTCAGAGTAATAGCTGCGTTGGTTGCTGCACTAATCACCAATCCATTAACGGAATCAGGCAACGTATACTGTGATTTTACTGCCGACCATGCGCTAACGTTATTGTCACTTATAGCTCGTACACGATACTTATGTGCCGTACCAGGTTTGAGCCCCGTATGCGTATAGATTGAATCGGATATGTCTCCAACGACAACGCCATCAGCCTCAACTTCATACGACATAGCACCATCAACTGGTGACCAGATGAGGACAACTTCTTCTTGAGAAGGGTTGGATTGAATTACGGGTGTACTCATCTGAGTAATTCCTGTAATTGCCTCACTCCAGCTTCCTGCACCACCAGCATTTTTAGGTCTGATTCTAAAGGTGTACTCTGTATTGGCTGTAAGTCCAGTTTTACTATATGTGGTGCCGGTTACAGCAACATTAGTGCCATCAATCTCCAAATCATATCCGGTAGCACCCTTTACTGCAGTCCAAGCTACGGTTAGTTTATTAAATGTAGCATCAGTAACCTTCAACCCGTCCGCACGGTCAGGTACTGTTAACTGACTCACCAATTTACTCCACGCGCTCTCATTATTAGATGAGAAAGCTTTTAGCACATAAGTATGCGTTGAATTCGCTTCTAGGCCTTCATGCACGTATGAGGTGACGTTCCCGAGTTCAATTGGCGTCCCCCCATCAATCTGCAGCTGGTACCGATCGGCAAATTCAACCGCCTTCCACTGTACCGTATTCTTACTTTCTTCTGAGGTTACGGTCAGAACGGGTTTCTCAAGCAAGGTTGTGATTGCAACCGGCTCACTCCACTCACTAGCCCCTAGTTGGTTAACTCCACGTACTCTATAGGTATATGTAGTATTGGGTATAAGTGATGAACTTGTATAATTGATTCCATAAAAAGGCTCTTTGACTACGCCATTCTCTTCAATCTCATATTGGACAGCTTGTGGAGCAGCAGACCAATTAAGATTAATAGCTACATCATTGGCATCAGCCGCCAAATTAGCTGGAACAGCAGGAACTGTAGTAATAGGCTGTGTTGCCCCCGGCTCTTTTACAAAACTGAATGATTCTGCTTTCCGTATATAATACGGGTTCAGGTTGGATACAAAATCGACTACCGCTCCTGTATCTGCATTAACAACAAGACTTAACTGTGTAGCCTCGTAGCTTTGCACATATCTTGGTGTAGTCATACCAAACTCATCAACGGTAGAATTGTTCCATACACCAACATTGGTTCCGGATTGTCTGTATTCCATAGTCGTGTAATACTCCCATACCTCAGCAAAGTCGATAATAAAAGCATTGGTAACTTTACCGGCATAAGTAGATGTGTAGGAGCCAAATGAAATCTTGGTTATGTCCTCAACTGCTCCATTGATCGATTGGCTTCTCCTAAAAGAATATCCTGATGTTGAAATCTCATATGATCTCACCCAACCCAGCTTAACTGATTTTTGATTCACCTGTAATTGGCCGTTGTTGTTGGTCAACACATATTGGTAATCATTACTTGATGAGACTATTTCACTTCCTGCCGCTGCATGTGCCCGGTTCCCTCCATACACACTAAACTGTCCGAATACCAGCATGACTACTAGTAGACGGACGGTCCATAAGTAAAATCCATTTTTTCTTTTTCCTGCGACCACTTTTGTTCTCCCCTTCAACAGATATGTTGTGCCACTCCCTGTGGTGAACGGCAAAACTATCTATTCTGCGCGAGAAAACCAATTCCTCTTTTTAACATGTAAAAATTTTCTTATAACGCTTTCATCCATAATTTCTTCAAACAACTATACTTCAAACGGTATAAATGAAATGGAGACACGCATTAACATACCAATGATTAATAAAGGAACATATTTTCCTGTCTACTATTAATCATACAGTATAGGTCACCCACCTAAAGTGGCTGAAGATTGCTGGACAGTCATTCATTACTTAGATTTACTTCCTAGGATCTTGCCAGTGTCAGTGTGTATATCTCGAATGGAATCTCCATGGAGAAGCCAGCATTTAGGATAACTCGCCCACAAGCGTCTAAGGTGCTGCCTGTTGTATATATATCATCAATCAGCAGTAACTGTATGGGTTTGGCATGTGACATGCCCATCTGTGTTGGCAGATAAGATTCCCTGTATAATTCTTCAATTAACTGCATGCCTTCCGGATTGATGGAAAAAGCGTTCTTCATCGTTTCGATACGCTCACCGCGTGATTTAAAGCTTTGTTTGGTGGTGTTGATCTGGCGCTGCAACAGATCAACAATGGGTAGGCGGCAGGCGGTGGCAAGTCCTGCGGCCAGCCGCTCCGCCTGATTGAAGCCGCGCTCGGCCAGGCGCTCGCTGCTCACGGGAACATAGGTGACCGCGTCAGGCTGCCATTGCGGCTTCTTTTGTTGAGCAGGTGTGGCGAGATGAGCCACGGGGGCTGGGGGTTCTTTTGCCAAAGCAGAATTCTGTTCCTCGCTCATCGCTTGAAAAGCTTGAATCAACAGCACGGTTAAGAGCGGCGCGTAGCGTTCATGGCCTCTGAATTTGTACATGCCTATCCATTCTTTCATAAGAGGGTTGTATTGTACGGCGCTGCGGTTGGAGATAAAAGAACGGTTTTGCATGTGTGGACGAGCACAGTCCGGGCAACCGACACCCCGACCACAACGCAGGCAGCGGATGGAACGAATCCATGGAATCTGCTTCACACAACGTAAACATATATCTGGATAGAGTGGAGAAAGGATCGCCCGAGTGCCACATGTCAGACACGTCGCTCCCGGTGGGGCGAGCAGTTGGTGAAGGCGCTGAGTCAAGTACTGCGTGTGATCGGTGATATTGCTGAGCCAGTTGAACACTAGGATGCAAACCTCCAGTCTGGTGAATGTAATGTGAAATATGGATATAAACTTGGTAGATGACGATTATCTTTGGGATGACGAATGCAGATAACCTTTGCGACGAGCGATATCGTTCATTTTCCGAATCTGTGCAACGGCCTTCACCTGTGATCGTGTCCGACGAGACGATGCAAAAAACACTCTACCCGCCGGATCATCCTTGGAACGCCCAGCTCTACCCGCCATCTGAACCAGCGATGCCTCATCAAAAAGACCATTGTCAGCATCCAATATAAAGACATCACTGCGCGGAATGGTCACGCCACGCTCCAGAATTGTGGTGGTTACGAGCAGACGAATCGTGCGTTCCCGAAAGGCTGTAACTTTGCTAGCGCGATCGGGGTCCTGAGATGATGTTCCTTCGATATGAATTCCGGGAAAGGTACGACGCATCAGGTTCACAAACGCCTCAATCTGGGCAATGCGTGTAACAAAAACAAATACCTGAGCGTCGCGCTTCAATGAAATTTGGATGTTACTCTTCAAGGCAGAAGGAAGATTTCGTTTCTTAATACATTCAGCAACGGTAACCATCTTGATCAATCTTGGCACGGGCAAAGGATGACGGTGGAAACGTACTGGAACTTTGGCATGAGTGAGTTTCCCCTGTGCTGCTTCCTTCTGGAGCCGAGCAGGCGGTGTGGCAGATAGATAAACGAAATTCCCGTCCGGTTTACAGGAAGATGCCGCCGCGTGAGCGAGCATGGGATCGTTGTGATAGGGGAAAGCATCCAGTTCGTCGATAATGACGAGATCGAACCCCTGATAAAAACGCATCAGTTGATGTGTGGTCGCGAGCGTGAGCTGAGCGTCTTTCCAGCGTTCGTCACTGCCTCCGTAAAGGGTAGCGAGTGAGGTGCCCGGAAAAGCTTTTGCCAGACGCGGAGCCAGTTCCAGCACCACGTCCCTGCGTGGCGTAGCGACCAGTGCTCGTCCACCGCGATCCAATGTATGTTGGAGCAGTGGAAAAATCATTTCCGTCTTGCCGGCCCCGGTCACGGCCCACAGCAAGAACCGCCCTGGCCCACCCCCTGCGGGTGGCCGGGCCAAAAACGCGAGCGCCGCGGCTGCTGCCGCGCTCTGCGCTGCGCTAAGCCCCCACCGGGCGAGCCCGCCGCCGGTGGAGGCCATAGCCGTGCCACGCGGTGCTTCGCCGCGTCGTGGCACGGCCTCTTGCGCTGCACTGCGTAGCAGCAGCGCACAGGCACGGCTGCGCCCCAGCGCGAGGCAAGCCTCGCAGTAGGCGCACGCCGCCAGGCCGCAGGCAGCGCAGGGCACGCGCTGCCTGGCTTCGCTGCCACAACGGTGGCAGCGGGGCGCGCTCCGCGCGCGTCCAAGCCACGCGTGCCGACGGCGCGTGGCAGACCCTTCGAGGGCGGCTGTGATGCTCAGCCGCCCGTGCAAGCGCGCGAGCTGCGCCGCCGCGCGCCACTCCCCTGGCGGCTGGGCGGTATCCGCCAGCAACGCCTCCGCCTCGGCCGCCAGTAATTGGCGGCCGCTAATCCGCTCAGCCAGCAGGGCCGCGTCCCGCTCCAGCTGAGCCCAATGCCCGGCGGGATACGGCTCGGACATCCCGCCTAACTGAATGCCACGCACAGCGGCACTCCCCGCTTTGCCCGCTGTAGCTTTCCTAACCTCTGTTTCCCCTGAGGCCAGTTCATACACATCCAGCTTCCGCGCAAGATAACTCTGCCATTCGCGCTCGCCCCACTGATCCATGCCCCGCCCCATCTCAAAATGTTCAACCAACCAAGATGCCTGACTTAACGGCAACGCTGTATCCAACATTAACCAGCGCAGCACATGTCGCCCACTTCTTCCCTCTAGCCACCAAGCTACATCCACTCGAATATCGAGAGACAAGATCATGCTCCACCCTTCCCCTACACGGCATACATATAAGGCAACTTTCATTTACTCTCCTCCCCCATCGCACATTTTCCGAACGCAAAAAAAAGCACATGCCAACCCGGCTGTTCGCCGGAGCATGTGCTTCATGTCCATATTCTATCTCTTATTGATCACTCTACTTATTACTATATCAACTGAAACGCTACTCTACAAATTCAGCCATTCAAAAAACAGCTTATTTCCCAACTCGAATTACAGGTTGCTGATCAGGAGCTGTCTCAATATAGATCGACTCGCCAGGTTGTAGAATCTGACCATTCACCTCAAAAGTAAATATCGTTTCAGATGTCGTACCATATATATCAGGGACTTCTCCATCTTGTTTATATCCTTCTGCAATTACTTTGCTTGAGCTAAAACTCAATACCAGGATCAATGTTATCAAAAAAATCATTTTCTTTTTGTATTGCTGTCTCATTAGATCATTCTCCTCATGAACCACTTCATTAACAACCTATGACCGGAAACTTATATATAAAGAGAGATGAACCTTATTCTACGATGTACGTTTACTTCAATCATATTGGTCTGAAATGTCCAGGAACTCGTTATGTATTACTTAGTTTGGAGATGCCTGAGAACATTCGATTATATCGATTAATCAACTCATCTAAAATCTCGGATTGCTTAATTACGATTGGATGTTGTAAACCATAAATCGCAACCAACGCGTGCAAACTTTCCCGTTCACGTTCCAAGTCACTTTCCTGATTGTTCACAACATATTTCATAGCATTCTCACCTCTATGAAATAGTGTAACCTTTTATGTAAAAACCAAGATTCATGTCAGATATACAAAAAACCTATAAGAAAATGAAATGTGGCCATCCTCTCACAGGTAATTATCTATAATCTATAAAATAAGATCTACCAACCACCTTGACCATGAGAATTAGTCGCCAAATTTTTTGGAACTTCAGGCGGTACATGCTCCGTAGCAGAAGACGTATTTAATGGTACCACCATCGTTGTGATGGTAATTATGGTAGCAATGATTATGAATTTTATCTTCATCTCTCTTTTCGAACCTCCTTCAGCAGTGTAGTGTACTTATGAAGCTCTTCGTTTGTTGCTAAATACCGAATGGAATCAAATGTACAGAACCCTCTAACCATACAAGCATCGTTGTTAATTTTAGCTGAGATTGCCAAACTATCCAGTACGAATTGAATCCCAACCCGGACCCGGTCTGAGTTTAGATAATAATCACCTACATCTGCCAAGAAATTCACGAACTGATCATCTATAATCTGATTGGTGTAGGAACCCACCTTCTCATGTGTGAACATATATGATGATATTGTGGTCTTAAAGCGTTCCAACACATGATCCATATTCATATTATATTTTAGTGCTGCCTTAATGAGCTTAAACAATCCACGTAGAATCTCATTTTCTTTTGTAGATATATAATCCACATACTCATCTAAAATCTCAATTCTTCCTGCCATAATTTCAAAGAGGTATCTATTTGCTGTTGCCCACTCCCGAAATTGACTCTTTGTAAGCTCCGCCTCAAGATCATTCTCAATAATCCACTCGTGATTCTCATAGCTTGAGACGTAGTATAGCGCCTGCTGATACTCATTCTTTTCTCCATATATTGATGCTATGATCAAATCAGAATATAAAATATAACCAAACAACGCTTTGGAAGGCTCCTGATAACTCTTCCCCCGTCTAATCCGTTGATGTTTGATTTCATATTGTACCCTCGCCAGTTTGCCCATTCGTGTTGCCAGTTGCTCCGCTTTGTCCCAACGACGCAATGAGAGATATAGATTCATCAGGTCCTTCAGCGCATCCAATTGCTCCAACTCATTAAGACGCGCGACATACGGATCGAATTGTACCGCGCATTCCAGATTATGCTGTTGATCATCATTAATCGAGAGTTTAAAAATTCGATACTGGCAAATAGCCAATCGTTCGGCATGCTGATACCGTTCTCCTTCACACACTTTACGATAAATAATTAATGCAGCCGCTGCGCTCCCTTCAGCGTTTAATGATTCGGCACAATCAAACAGTTGTTGGATATACGCAGGATTCTCCATCATTAGATCTACAGTTCGTTCAATACAATCGTTTTTTCCAAGCTCAGCACAGCGTATGATGAACGGGCGCAACCGTCGCCAGTTCATTGTAGGGTCATCAAACAACTCACTCACATACTGTTCATAAAAATATCCCTCTTCCAATCCCATGTATTCTGTCATGATATCCAGAATTTTCACCGATATGGGCTGTGAACCATTAATCACCCTGCTTAACGTTCCAGAATTAATGCCTGATTTCTCTGCAAAATGATAGAGAAGGATTTTGTTTTCCTCTATGTAATGTAAAAATTCTGTTCGGATCGTCTTATTCAATACACTCAAGAAGATACCCCCTTCCAGAAACACACTTTTCCCACGCCCGACATCCATTTTAAGTCATTATATGGTTTAATATACCATAGGTCAATATAATGGAAGAGTTGCTGTGCATTTTATGAGTTGATCTATCATCTCTGGTTCACACATACTAATTCTTCTAATAACCAGAATCTTTCTTTAAATTGCGAAACTTTTTCCAGTCTGCTTCGTCTATACTTTTAAATTAAGATTTCTGACTTCGAAAATTTTTATAACCATAGATTGCATAAAAACCCATTTTTAATTTAAAAGCAGACTTGGCTACAATTACAAAAAAAGACTACAGCTTCTGCTGTAATCTTTTCACTGTAGATCTTAGAAATACTCATTCCGATTTTCGTTCACACCCTGATTTATTGCTTTGGCTCACGCAAATCAATCAAGCGAAACGTGTGATCGGTCTGTGCTACCCGTTCAATATCAGCAGGGACAGCAGGCAGATAAGATGTCTCCATTCCTTGCCTTTGCATAAGCTTTTCAATAATCGTAATCGTTTCCGCTTCTGTACGATCAGCGACAACTGTTAATCTGAAGCTCTTTCCACGGTATAACAATTCCCGGCAAAGTGCTCTTACAGTGCCTTCGATCCGTCCTGCCTGATTGGAAGGGATGAGCAGGATCTGCTCGAAGCCTTCAGATTCCGGACGGGAAAGATGGCGCTGGTGCATGGCATGAACGGCCATTGCCGCCAGGAAGTATATGAGCAGAATCATAGTCAGATGAGCAACCATGGCAACTGCACCTCCTCGGAAGGTCATGCTCACCCATGGCGAACATCCCTGTATACAGCAGTATATGCTGTACTTTCTGAAGGGTTACACTTGCAACTCCTATCACTCATATTCCATTCTGATCGACACCGGACGAAGAAAGACAGGCCAGGTCATTCATTCACGCCTAAGCTTGAACATATGTTCCGCACAACTTTACACTTTGCTCATTCACAGCGATAAAGTCCATTAACCCGCAGACCAATCCAACATTCTGGAAAGGGCGCGAGTGTACACCAATCTATACTTCATCAGGTTGAATCAACCAATGGACTGACTTCCGATAAGAATATTACTTTAAGAAAAAATAAGGTATTAGAGCGTAACCCAACCATATTTAATCGAATTGATTACAGCTTGTGTACGGTCGTCCACTTCCATCTTCTGCAGAATACTGCTGACATGGTTTTTTACCGTTTTTTCACTGATGAACAGGAATTCACCAATCATTTTGTTGCTCTTACCTTCTGCCATCAAGCGAAGTACTTCAGCCTCACGACGTGTGAGCGGGTTGTTGTCGCCAGCGACAAATTTAACACCTGCTTCCTTCGAAGCTCCTTCACTCATTGCCCCTGTTTCATTAAGATACGTCATACGACGCAGCTGCATGATCAGTTTGCCCGTTACTTTCGGATGAATGAACGCATGTCCTTCATGCACGGAACGAATCGCATTGATCAGAGACTCGGCCTCCATATCCTTCAACAAGTATCCGTTAGCCCCTTTACGAAGCGTCTCAAATACATAACTTTCATCATCATGAATGGACAAGATAATCACTTTGACATCAGGGAACAGTTCACGCAATTTCTCCGTTGCCTCAACCCCGTTTTCGATCGGCATGTTAATATCCATCAATACGATATCAGGTTTATCCTGATTGCAGAATTCGAGTACTTGAATACCATCGCCGCACTCGCCGATGACCTCAATGTCGTCCTCCATATTTAAAATGCGTTTCAGTCCCTCACGGAACAGCTGATGATCATCAGCCAAAAGAACTTTAATTGATGCTTTACCAGTATCACGGTTTTCCATCATCCTGCTACTCCTTCCCCTTATCCACGTTTGTCGGGATATGAATTACTATTTTGGTTCCTTGATTTTCTCCGGATTCAATCTCTATTCTTCCTTCTAACAGTTCAACCCGTTCTCTCATCCCAATCAGACCGAAGTGGGTATGATCCTTGCTTTTCTTCGCAAGAAGCTCCGGTTTGAACCCAAGCCCATTGTCCTGAACGACAATTTTGACGAGCTGAGCCTGATATGTAATTTCCACTACTACATATGTGGGATAAGCATGCTTTGCAGCATTCGACAGACCTTCCTGCACGAGGCGGTAGATCGCTGCCTCCATCGCGGAAGATAAACGGTGTTCTTTACCTCTTGTTTCAAAAAGCGACCGGATTTTCGTTTTTACTTCAAAATCCTGCACGTACTTCCGAAGCGTTGGAATCAGTCCCAGATCATCCAGTGCCATAGGACGCAGATTGAAAATTACTTTTCTCATTTCTTCAAGACTGGAACGAACCTGGCCTTTCAAATCTACTATTTCGGCCTGGACCATCTTAAAATCCTGCTTAATGAGCATTCTTTCTACAATTTCCGTCCTAAGCACTAGATTGGCGAGCATCTGCGCAGGCCCGTCATGAATCTCACGAGCAATGCGTTTCCGCTCTTCTTCCTGGGCCAAAATTATTTTCAAACCAATCATTTGTCGATTTTTGGCATTTTCAATAATCCGGGTCACTTGACCCAGTTCACCCGAAAGGTACTCGAGTACAACGCCCATTTGCGAACCGATGGTCTCGGCACGCTCCACAGAAGCTTCCACATTTTTGGCACGCTTCTGCAGATCATCCCGACGGGCCTTCAGATACATTTCCTTCTCACGATAAATCATCAAATCCAGCTGCAGCTGTGTTGCCTTTTCATACGCTTGCTTAATATCATGCTCGGAATAACGGACAAAGTCACGGCTAACCTCCGTCAGCCGGATCCGGGAACGGCGGTAGTTCAGCTCCAATTGATCTACTTTCTCGATCGTTTCTGCCGTCTCCTTCAGCACCGACTTTAACTCCTCGTTGAGGGTTTTCAGCTCATCGCGGGTCGAGTCCATGATTTCGAACATTTGATATTTGCTGTTTTCCATGACTTGTATGGCGTTTTTTATGACGCGGTCTATGGCATCGGCTTGTAAATCCACGTTTGTTCGACTCCATTTCTATCGTTTCCGGTATATATCATACCATATCACGATGAGATGGTAACGGTCTTCGTTTTCTGTTCCCATTTTACAGTCAGACCAAGTTGCTCGGAAACGAGTCTAAGCGGGACTAAAGTCCTACCACCCGTTACGTATGGTGCAACAGTTGCGCTCTGTCTTTTACCATTCAGAATGAATTCTTTCTGCCCTACAACCAGATCAATCAGCTTGCCACCACGCAATACCGTGATCCGCTGATTTTTGCTATCCCAGCTTGCCTGACCACCAAAAGCGTCCAAAACATGTTTGATTGGCACATACGTGGTACCATTTTTCAGGACTGGTGCTGCATCAATGGCTTTTTTCGTTCCATTCACCGTCATTGATTTCTGTCCAAGCACAAGCGAAGCTGTACCCGTAGGTAATCCGACTTCACTGGACTTGGAAGGCATCGTGAAGGCGATGTTGTCAAAAGCAACCGTACCTGATTTCGCACGCTCATCCTGACCTTCTTCCACGTTTACCACATAGACCCGCTTCAGCTTCGCCGGATAGGCGATGTTCAGTCCATTCAGGTCCACGCTCAGCTTCTTCCACCCGTTCCAGTCAATCGCCTTGGCGAGATCGGCATATACCGTTTTGCCATTGGCATCCGTGAATTCGGCACGCAGCCAGTTCAGACTCTTATCTCCCATAACATCCATCGACATCGATGTAGCTGCGGCAGATACCTCTCTACCGGTAGAGCCATTCAGTTGTGCATAAGCATACATTTTGCCTGTTCCAGCAGTCATATCATAACCGAGTTGCAGTACATTGGAGCCGGCTTTCTCATCTGTTCCTGCTGTAACGGTTGCCGTACCCGTTACTCCCGCTGCGTTCGTCGTGAAGTTGATCGGATAATTCACATTCTCGAAGTTCTCCCAGATCGTTTCGCTGGCAGATGCCGAGAGTACTACGACTGTGCTGTAACCATCATAACGTCCAATCGCATATCCCACTTGTGCACCGGAATTGACGGAAGATACGGTTAATTGGTCAGCAGTCACTTTACCTTTGAAGCCGATAAATTCCCATGTCAGCGAGTCTGCCGGAACCGTGACACTTTGCCCGTTCTTCGTCGTTGCCGTCACCGGAATCGATATCGTTGTGCCCGCTTTGAGCGAACCAAGACCCGACCCTGCTGTCAGGGAAGCCAATTCACTTCCACCCAGTACCGATACTTTAATGGAGGATGAAGCTCCATTGCTCGTTGCCGTCAGGGTTGCTGTACCCGGCTTCACGCCTTTGATCGTTCCGTTGCTGACACTCACGATACTGTTGTTGCTGGACTTCCAGGACATGCTGATATCGCCTGTTGCGATCGGGTTGTAGTAGGTGTCATATCCTTTGGCTGTGTACTTGCCCTCTTGTCCCACCAGCAACGTTTGGTTGCCGCTCACGGCAAAGCCCTTCAGTTTACCTGCAGGAGCCGTAGAGAACACACCCAGCGTGTTTACAACCTGACGTTGCTCGGTGCCATACTCTGTGTTGAACGTCAGACCCGCGGTCTGCTCACCTAACGGACGTGTTACCATCGTTGTGGAGCCGCCTCCGTCCAGGTTCATGCCTTTCCAGACACCCACACTGGTCATAAAGGATTGCAGTTCCGTCAGCGACATACCGCTGCTGTTACTGTTTTTCTCCGCTGCAATGATGTAGACATACCGACCATCCTGGGAGTATCCTACTGCCGTTCTTGCACGAATGCCACCGATGCCAGAAGTTGCGATATCACGTGAAAAGGAAGCTGCCTTTCCACCGTTCACAAGAATCGTATGACCGCCAATCATCATCTCCAGGTTACTTGGATCAACCGATTGCCCGGTTGTTTTGGCTTTCAACTTGTAATCCGCATCCAATGTTTGCCCAACAGATAGATGGCTCATGATCCATGTCGCCGCTGTTCCATGCGCACGCAAAATGTACCCATCCTTCGGCACCGTCATGTTTAACGCTTTTTTATCCGAGATTTGGGTAATTACCCCGTTCTGTACTAGAACCTCTGTCGGCGTTGTGGAAGGGTCATTTGGACGTTTGGTAGAAGTCCATTCTGGTGTATAAATATACATCGAATTGGCATGGCTGTATTTTACCGCACCCGACTCTACTGTATAATCCTCTTTATTTATCCCACGCAAAGCAAATGTTGAACCATCCTGCGCCTTCACTGTTCCGTCAAAAGAATATTCGTCGATCATCGGCTTGCCATCCTTGGTCACCGTGAGGGCATACATGCCCGACAGCTCAGAAGGTGTGGAGACCAGTACGCCATCAGATACCTGTCCACCGATTGGGGCGAGCTCCCCGGAAACATTGAAGTAATCGCCATTCACAGCAGCTACTGCACCATTTTCCTTAGCCATGGCACCTGTGCTCTGTTTACTGTTCAGATTACCGCCCTTGCCTGTCATTACATCCAGCTTCACATACGGGTTCTGCAGATCCACCTGGATCACATCCGCCAGTACGTTGACCTTGGAACCGGAACGTGTTGTTGTATATCTGTATTTCATGAGCTTCGCACCCGAAGTCAGAATCTCTTCACTCAACTTGCTTGTATTCGTAGATGCTGCGGCGGCCACCGATTGCCACGAAGTGCCAGACCACATCTGCCCGCCTGCGCTCATCACCGGTGCAATCCAGATCACACCCGCCAGCGTCACAATCGCCCATTTCTTCACCTTACTGCCCTTAACGTCTTCCAGCTGTTTCCCATGTTTCCCCAGCATGTCTGAAACGTCTCTCCCATCTTGTATATCAATCTTAGACATCACGAACACTGCCAAGTAGGCAGAGATAGCGAGATCTCTAGTATACTCTTCTATTAATAGACTGCTTTTTGTGGAAAAAGTTACGCCCATAGCTAACTTTGAGGTATATATTGGTTAAATGACTTGTCACGAATAATCGTTTCTGGACCTAACAAAAATCCATGTATTGGTTGGTAATCTTGATAAATGAATGATAGTTCTTAAAATCTTCCATAGTGAGAATCTAGGTAATGTTCAAAAAGGTTCCCGTTCCTATATAAGGATACTTCTTTTTCCCTTTATCTAATTGTAAGGGAATTACAAATAGCTTAATAGATATGTATATTTCAATAAAAAATCACCCCATAGTTGGACTTTTTAAGTAAGTCCACACTATAGGGTACAATTATTACAACATTTCATATTCTCTGACATTTTGGAAGACTTTTATGAACTATACAAGCCCTAGTATGTTCAGTGATTCAACAATTTTTCTCTCCACCAAACATAAAGATCATTTAACATGTTTATATTTCCAACATCACTTAAAGCCCTTGCCGCACATACATCCACGACTCGAATTGGATTTAGTCGTATCTTCCCTGTCCCAGCCAGTAAGGGTTGATTAACATCAACATGATTCCGTGGTTTATTAATTACCGTCCATTTCAATTTACTGGATGAATGTATCAATACACTGCTAAAATAAATTCCAATATCTATTATTTGAGTTTCTGTATCTCTACTAAACTTTAATACATTTTGTTCTACTTCAGGTCTCATCCAATCCGGTACTAGATCCAATTCTTCATTTATTTCTTCTATCGTCATTTTTTTCTGTTCAATTCTAGGAATAAACCATTCCCACAGAGAAATCAAAGAATCTTGACTGAAATCCAGCTGTACATGAGAACCAGATAATTCAACATATTCCTGTAATAATTCAATTCTTTGCGGGATGATCGAAAGGAACCATTCATAATATTCCTCTGCTTCAGTTTTGGACATCACTGAAAAGGGAGCGAATTCAAATGGCATCTCTATAGTTGGATACAACATGTCCACCGCACCATTACATTGATTCTAATTCTACATAGATTTCATTTAACTCCATGATTAGTTGTTTAAACAACTTATTATTCTCGTCAGAGTCAATATTCTTAAAATTAGTTTTTCCCAGAAAGGCCATATAGACACTCATCAACTTTTCTTGAATTCTGTTCTCCTCTTCTCTAAAAAGATCCATATCAAAAAAATTGTCAATCCTGACTATCTCTGATTTTGGAAAGCCCTTATTTTCTATAGAAGCTTCCAATACTTCTACTACGTAAGTTGCTTCATATACAAAATTACTTTCATTAGCCATATTACACCCCATTTGTAACAGAATCAGAAGGAAGGAACTAATTAGTTTAGTTGTCAAACTACCTTCTCCTTTTTTTGGTTTTAAAGTTGAATTCAGGCGGGTACAAGTGATTCGCATCCACATAATTTTCTGCCTGTCTAGTTGTCATTGACACAGTTTTACCATTACCATAATCCAAATAGAACTCGTAGAATATCTTCCCTTTATCGAAAAATTCAATATCCATATATAAATCACCTTCTACAATTATTCCTTTTATTGTTCGATACTGCGCTCCCCTAACAAGCTTTCCATTTACAGATTGATATTTTGTCAGTTGTTCTTCTGCATCTTCATAGTACCCGTCAGTATCACCGTAAGGAACATCTCGTCTGGCCTTTAATTCCCACATTTGACCGTTTGATGTTACTATATCTACCCAATAATGCTTATTAGGCCACCATGCAATTTCTTGTTCTATATGATATTCCAAAGTTGTGCTCAAGCCTGTTTTTAAATGTATTGCTTTTGCTGTATGAATTTGGGCAATTTCATGGAACGCTAAATATATTCGATTATCTCCATTAGCATTCAACACAGCATCGGATAATTGTAAATCTGTATATTTCGTTCCATCATTCCTACCATTCAAGAAGTCCTTCAAGAAGCCGTTTAAGAGATTTTTTGGCATGTGCCCACTAGGGTCCACGTACTTCAACGGGTTATTGTTTACATACGAATACAAATTCAAACTCAGTGGATCGTTCAGTTCACCTTCGTACGTATCCTCACCAATGAATCGACCCATGCCTGGATCGTACCATCGGGCTCGCAAATACTGTAACCCTATCGTTTCATCCCAATACTCGCCAGCATAACGAAGTATATTCGGTACGGTTTGTTCCGTCGTTGATGGCCCACCCCAGATATCATACGTATACTGGTTCAATACTTGACCGGCATCATCCACGAGTCCAACCACGTCTCCGTGACCGTTGAATTGGTAGTATTCCAGCTTGCCTGTTTGCTTGTCCTGACGTGCCCACAGTTGTCCATACAAATCATAGATGTAAGCATAAGTCAATTCTGCTTTTCCAGAAGTTACACTGGCCTCAGCCATGAGTTTGGCTTCTTCATCGTAGTAATAACGAATCGTTTGGTCGCCTTCCGTACGTTCATACAACAGTCCATCTCCATTATAGCTGTAGGTTACCGTTTTGCCTTCACCCGTTGCTTTAATCAGACGATTCTGGCTGTCATACGTATACTGTGCATCCTTTAGACCGTATATCTTACCACTTCCGGTACTGTACCGGTTACCATTCGGGTCATAAGTATACGTTTCTTTTTGTGTCCCCGTTTCGGTCTGAATCCGGCTCAATTCATCGTATGTGTATTGATCGGTTTCCCCGTTCTGTGTACGAGACGTGATGTTTTTATTACCATCATATTCATAGGCGAACTGTTGCACCGCAGATGTCCCTTGAGAGATCGTGATTCCCGACAGGTCATAGCCATTGAACTGGTAGCTTGTGCTGAGACCCTTGCCAAACGACAATTTCTCCAGCAAGCTATTGGACGCATAACTGAATGTCATACGATCCACAGGCGTCGTCCCCGATGCTGCGAGTGCAGAAGCCCCTCCCGAACCCGAGGTAATATCCATGGAGGTTACCCGATTCATGGCATCTACTTCGCCGTGAATGCGCAAGGATTGTCCTTTGGCATCCGTTAAGGTATACCCTAGACGTTGCTGGGTATTGTTTTCGTAATCAAGTCGTGTCCCATCCGGGAACGTCAGTCCGTTCAACATCCCATCTGCTGCTCGATAACTGTACGTGGTCTTTCCATGATCATCGGTCATCGATGTTCTGCGGCCAATCTCGTCGTACGTATAGGATACATTCGTATCTGGTGCTTTCATAGCTGTGAGCATATTGTCACTGTTATACGTATACTCTGTTACTTTCCCAAGTCGATCCTGCATCTTAACCAGATTACTCTTCTTATCATAATAGTAAGTTGTCGCAGCTCCATCCAGCATGGGTGGTGTCTGTTTGATGATGCGGCCCAATTCATCGTACTGTTTGGTAACTGTTTGCGCATTTGCAGAGACGATTTGGGTCACCTGTCCAAGATAACTGTAGAAATAACGACTTGTTTCTTGCTTCGGCGTTGTCACGGTCGCGATATGTCCCAGTGCATCGTACGTATATGTTGTTCGTTCTCCGTTACCGTCAATGGATGTGGTGACGTTCCCTTCTAAATCGTACTCGCTTTGTTGCAACGATACAAATGCACCGTTCCGATATTCTTCTTCCGCTGTCGTGCGTCCCAATAGATCTTTCTTCTCGCGTGTTTGATACCCGGAAGCATCCTGATATGTCACGGTTTTTCCGACAGGATCAACAGATGTTTTCTCCGTAGTTCCATCTGGGTATTGCGCCTCTACCGTCTGTCCAAACGCGTTGACCAAATATCTCGTCACATTGCCTTCCGAATCTTCCGAAGCAATAACGTTTCCTTTACCGTCATAGGCATATTTATACGTAGCATCAGCAGTCTGCTCTTCCACCAGCAAGCCTAGCGGATTGTACTGCTCGGTAGTCAAAATGCCGTCTGGGGACGTGCTGATAATGATGTTATTTTCATCATCATATGTCGTTGTTGATTTCGTGCCATCAGCATGCGTGATTTGAAGAAGTCGTCCTGCTTGGTCATATTGATTCGTTTCCTGTTCTCCTGCAGCATTAGTTGTCGTTTCCAGTTTACCTGCAGACGTGTAGCTATATGACTCCACAAGATTTTCTGCTTTGCCAGCAGCGTCATGGACTGTAATTGATGTCGACCCCATTAAATGCCCAGCATTAGAATGATAACTGAATGTCGCCGTACGATCTTTGGCCAGTGTGCCACCTTTGTCGGTTGTGCTGATGACACGTCCTTTGTCATCAAGCTTCACTTCCGATTCAGAAAGCAATTGTCCGCCATATCCATTCTTGGTGCTGGTCCTCATCATGGAACCTTGATTGTTGTACGTTGTTTCAGTATAGCGCTCCAACGTGCTATTAATCTTCGTGCTGACTCTCACAGGCTTAATCCAGTGATATGGTGCTATGCCTGTTTCGTATGCATAGGTGGATTCTTGCCCTGTGCTAAGCTTTTTAGAGGTCACCATGCCGCTTGCATCATACTTAATGGTCGTAGTCAGCTTTTCGCCTGAACGACCGCTCTCGCTCACCCACTCTGTCATTTGAGTTGGAAGGTTTCGCTTCGTTTGGTTATCATACTGGAACTCCGTAGAGTAAGTCACATCATCTCCAGTTAACGTGTGCTTATCTGCGCGAACCAAATCTGGATGAGCTGCAGCGCTAAACGTTTTGGAGAATGTCCAAGTATCTACAGTTTGCTCTGCCTTCACTTTCGTTGTCCATGTTGCAGATTGACCGTAGGTGTCCAGATCTTCTCCAGAGTACTCAAAGTTAACCTTGTCCAGTACGCCTTCGCCTTCCGTTGTACTAAACTGGCTCTTACGCTCTCTTACTTTGAATACAAAATGTGAGGAACCTTCGCCGATCTGCTTCAGTGCAGGAATATATGCATAATCCGTTATAGCCGATGAAGGGCTTGTAATACGCGATAACAGCGCTGTATGCATCACACCTTGAGCATTTTGGTTGCTTTGCAACTCAGGCAGAAAATTGAATTTGGATTCCGGATAATAGTACGTATACGTCGTTGTCCGGTCGAGAGCATCCGTGAATTCTCGCAAAATGCGAATGCCTTCGTCCTCGCGTTGCGTGTACGTTGCTTTCCGATCTGTTCCTGCAAGCTGTACAGTAACCTTCAGGTTGTCATAAGCAAATGTCAGCGCCTGACCTTCACTGTTTTCAATTTTAGTAATGACTTGGTTTCCATCCAATGTCGTATATTGAAAATTCACGGTATTCCGGTAGCCATCTGTAATTTGCAACAGTTCTCCGGCTTCATTAAATAGATAATCGTAGCCGTTACGGATGGATAGACGATAACTGCTAGATACGCCATTAACAGTCACGGTCGCATCTCGCTTAACGGTTAAGTCATTCCATACGTAACCTTCCAGTTCCAGATTCGCGTTTAAGCGGTAATAGCCCACGCCTGGAATCAGAATATACTGATGATCGCCACGCTTTTCCATGAAAGGAATGTCCCAACGCCAGCCTTGCCCCAATCCAGCAGAGAGTTCTTCCTTGCGTGGCGTAACTATATTGGAATACGTCTGTGTCGTTTCGTCATATTCAACGTCCAGCTGTCCACTCGCTCTAGCGCTGTCATAGACGCGTGTCAGATCAAACGGAATGAGACCAGGTAGAGAAATGTCAGTACTCTGAATCATCATTTCCCCTGTAGCAGTTGAGATGGATTCTGCTCCATAAGACGTCATATAAAGCGATGCGTCATCTCGGATATCTACATGGTTAAGTCCAGTTTCGTCCACGGTTGTTCCTGTACCTGGAGCATCCTCATTAAGAGCATTAATCGAGAAGTTGTTTTGCTGTGATGATCCGGAAGGGCGTAGCCCCTCCATTTGGATCGGTTCACTTATTTCTTGTGCTTCTAGCCATTTCTCAGCAGCCTCGCCACCTGTGCGATCTGTCTGTAAAGCTTTATACAACTGGTACAGCGAGTAACCTTGATCTAGTTTTTTCTCAATCCAATCTTCTTTAATACCAAATTGCTCTTTTAAACTATGGATTGTAATGTAGGTAGCGGAAGGGAGTGAATCCCTACCTTCTGCCGCCGCTGCTGCTTGTCCTCCATATCCAAAAGAACCGAACCCACTAAGAACCAATATCACGCATAACCAAATAATCGTTATTTTCTTAAACACTCCATCACCTCAACCTAGATTTAGACAATCACTAATTAAATGGGAAAATCTTTTTCGTTCGTTTCGTTAAATTACCGTTGCGATCATACTCAAACACAATTTGATCTCCTGTAAATAGAACGACTTTAAGCAATTGATTGCCATAGCCATACTCATAGTTATTGTCATTACGAATGTTCATCCATGCTGCTTTTATGGCTCCCTGAATCGGTTTTTCATCCTTTTCACTTAGCTTGAGATAATAATTCTGTCCACCTTGAAGCTCCCATTCAAGAATTGTATATTGCTCACCATATACCTGTTCTTGCTCTAATGAAGAAGCTACCGGAATACTCAGTTCCTTATCTGAATACAATTCGATCCGAGGTTCAATGGAAAAATCACCTGATTCCTTTATCGCAATCCGATACTTGTCAGAGCTATAAGGACTAAAACGGTAGTACACATTCCCTTGCTGAACTGCGGGAAGCTCCGTTTCTGTATTTTCATACAAAGTCAGAAACTCCACTTCCGCTTCCTTGACCGTAAAATGGCGGTAAGCAGCTACAAATTTCAGCGTTTGGGATGACACATTATGCAACTGAATATCAGACTTTCCAGGTATGTGTTGTGATCCTACCGTATTCTCACCTTCCTTAACAATCACTTGGTTCTGGTTCCGGATAACGTAATCATAGGTTAATCCTTCTGTATGAGATGTAAAGAGCAATGACGAATAAGATGATGTGTTTGAGAACAACACCGTGCTATTTGGCTCCACACTCTGTTTGATAAGTGCAGGCTCCTGACTGGGACTGGCTGTCACAGGAACGTTATATTGAATCGTTACCGGTTCTGGAGATATTACAGTGATGACAAGCGTTCCACCCGCTGGAATATCCCATGTTTCAAGACTTGAACCTACCACTAAATACAAATATTTATTGTTTGCTTCGTAGACCACAAAATCCACAATGGAATTGGTTACTCCAATCCGATTAAGCTGTGCCGGTTCCGAACTCGGATTCGTAAATACTGCACTCTGCCCTTGGTTGACTGTGATTTCCGATTTTGGTGAAGGGACTTGATCATCTTGTCCACGGAAAACACGGTAAATCCCACCATACGTAATGGGTTGATCGGAGACGTTAGTAACGACAATTTTTTTAACACCCAGGACAAGAGGCTCGATCGCTATTGCTGTTCTACTACTTGACTCTGTTCCATCTACGTTGTAAATCGTGTAATCATACACCCGCCCCGCGCTGCTGGAAGCATCATTTCGGAGCCTTTCCGAATCCGAACTTGTATTGGTGAAGGCATAGCTTTCACCTTTGTTCAATGTCACGCGCAGATAAGCCGGTTCCTGGCTATCCACTACCGAGAAATCATCCGTGTATTCAAATAACACAGGTGTACTTCCCCCTACGGTAACAATGGCTTCACCACCGGCTGGTATTGTAGCGAGACTACCATTGTTATTGAACTTGTCACTATGTGCTCTACCGTCTGCTTTATACACCACGACATCATATAGAGCACTTACCGACTTGGCGTTACTCCGAATTGGGTTACTAAGTGAACCCCCATTATGGAATTTGACCGATTGGCCTGGTGACACGGTAATCTTACTTAGTGCTTCATTTGGTCGATCCTCCACATCAAAAATGGTGTAAATCGCACCTATGGTTACAGGTTGAGCGGATACACCCGTGACCACTGCTTTATTTCCATAAAAAACAACAGGTTCAACCGCTGTTGCTTTTCTTGTACTCCGTTCTGTGCCATCCGGATAATAGGTGACGTAATCAAATATCCGCCCTTGGGTGGTGGAAGCATCACTGTCTAGATATTCCCGATCGGTACTGTTATTCCAAAATGTCACGCTTTCTCCCTGTTTGAGTGTCACGCGATGGTATGCAGGTTCCATGCTTTCTTCAACCGAGAAATCGTCCGTGTAACTAAACTCAATTGGGACTTGCCCAGCTACGGTCACGACTGCGTAACCCTGTGAGCGAATGATCGGATTGGTATTTTTGTTGAATCCATCCGAATGAACAACGTTTTCTGCTGTATAAAGAACATAATCAAAAACGGCTCCATTGGTACTGCTTGCATTGTTTTTAATCGGATTGGCCAACGAACCATTATTACTAAAAATCATAGATTCTCCAGGATATACAGTGATTCGAGTAATCGCATCACCACCTGCTTTTTGGACATCAAATGTCCGATAGGGTACACCATATGTTACAGGCGTTGCTGTAACCAAGGTTACAACAGCGGTTCTTCCTGCTGCTACAGTAGGCTTAGTGGATGTATTCGTCCCTGTAGAACTTTCTGTTCCATTTGGAAGATAAACGACATAGTCATGCTTATCTTTGGTGGAACCATCACTTTGGAGCGCATCTGATTTGGAACTGATGTTGGTGAACTGGTAGCTCTCGCCCTGATGTAGAGTCGTACGCGTATAGGCTGGCTCATCACTCCATTCACCGGTATATACTTCGTAAGGAAGTCCAACGGTGACAGGCTGTGCTCCGGCCCCCGTAAAGATGATCTCGTTTCCTCCCCCTAAGTATGGTTTGCCGGTTGATTCAAAATTCGAACTAGAAAGGCTTCCATCTTCATTGTAGTTTGCATAGTCATATCTCCGGTCTTGAGCTGTGGAGGTATCCGCACTAACAGCTCTCGTTTGTGTTCCTTCATTGACGAACCGATAGCTCTCACCTTTGGACAAGGTCGCTCTATGTAAGGCAGGATTCGCAGATACACTATAAGTAAATTCAGCAGGTATTGTTACTGTAAATGCATTGCTCCCACTTGAAGTCACGACAGCGGTGTATCCTGCTCCTACGGATAAGCTACTAGTCGAATTCATGTTATCCGTTGAAACACTTCCATCTGCTTTATAAACAGCATAATCATAAGAACTGCTTCTCGATGTCGCAGCATCTGTGCTCAAGGATCTTGAGCGAGTTCCATTATTAGTGAAGCTATAGGAATCACCAGGATACATAACTATAACTTGCTCTTCGGCAAATGCCATAGCTTGAGGAGTAAAAAAATCTTCTTCGTACGTATCCTCAGTTACGGTCTGTGCATCATCTACATCTTCCACATCTTCGTCTACACCTTCTGGTTCTTCGTGGATATCCGGATCAATAAGATCTAGATACTCGTCGTCTGTTACAGCTGATTCCTCCATAAAAACATCGACATTCTCAGCGCTACTTTCAGTCGTTATTATGGCATCCGATTGATCGGAAAGCGCATAACTGCTAGTTGGATACATGGTTCCAATCAACAACAAAGCCATCAGAAAAACAATAAAACTTTTTCTTAAACTCATGAAATTTGTATTCCTCCTTTATGATTTTTCTCCATTCAATTCCTTAACAGATATATAAATGGAGTCTAATAAATGATTATCGGTATTTACCTTATTTTAGGTAATAGTAGAATGGTCCTTATTTATAGGGACTATTCTACTCTTAAATCTCAGATAACAAGAAGTCAAGCATACTTATTTAACATGAAAAGATAACCCCGACAACGAGGGTTGCAGTATCTTTGCATTTAACTTAAGACGTAAGCCAGAGCCTACATCCTTAGAACAAAAAAGGAACACCTCAAGAAATGTGCTTCCTTGAAGTGTCCCTACTAATTACACATCTTTATCCTCTAGCTCTGGATGAATAAGATTACTATTATAGTTAAATAGTTATGGTGTGCCTTATAGATATCCTAAATTGTCCAAAACCCGTTTCAACATGACTGCTGCCTGTGCACGAGTTGCATTTCCCTGAGGTTCGAATGTTCTGGCTGTCATGCCTTGAATAATTCCCTCCTGCACCGCTTTGGCAACAGAATCCTTGGACTGGATTTTGTTACTGTCCTTGAACTTGGATAGAGTGGAAGCAGCCGAAGATTGAAGAGAGACCGTGTTACCACCGTAGTTCATAGCACGTACCATCATAAGTGCCATCTGCTCACGCGTAATGGGGCGATCCGGCTTAAACGTACCATCGGTATTCCCTGTAATGATTCCCGCTTCAGCAGCAGCACCGATATAGGCACTTGTCATACTTCCACTGCGGACATCCCTGAAACGACTCGCTGCGGTTGGTTCTCCATTTAAACCCAGACCTCTGGCGACCAATTCAGCGAATTCTGCACGCGAAATATTCTCATTCGGTCGATAGTAAGAGCCATTTGGTGCATTAATAATCCATTTGGCAGAGAGTTCCTTAATGACTGCACTTGCCCAGTGTGATGTGGTATCCGGATAATTAACAATATGGTTGACCGGGACTACCGATTGATTACCATTCAGTTGTCCTTGGACAACGACACTTCCTGGTGTATTTTTAAACGAGCTAGGTACGTTCGATAACATGAAGGTAACTGGATCAATATAAGTGAATCCAGATGTTACTGTAGAAGTACCTACTGGTAATTGCATGGATAACTGACTTTTCATTTTCTGCTCCACACGTTGATCGGTCGTACCATTACTGGCAAACAGGTACACATCCGTATAATTCGCAAGTTTCTGCGCTCCTGCACCTGCAATCAAGCCTTCCATCGTTCCTGATGAAGACACAGGTACCGTCTCTAACTGAACGTATAAGGATGGAACCGCTGCTCCTGTCGTTGTAATTGTGTTTGGCGTTCCTACACTCCGACTCATAGCCGCCATATCTAAATTAGACAGTGGCACCGTCCAAAGACGATCTCCATACTTCACACCAATGGTACCGGTGCGATAACTTGCAGCAATCTGAGTCAGTGCATTTAATGGGAATCCAACATACGCAGCCGATTCACTGTCCGGAATCTCAAATACCACCGGCTGAGTCAATTTCCCGTTTGCTCCAGCGTATTCAAAGGACTGAATCAACTTGGTTGCATCCACGTTGAATTGACGAGTCGGGCGATTATAGTGGGACATCGCAGATACAGCAGAAGCCGTAGTGTTATTCATCACAAGTAAAGACTGACCATAGCTCGATGCATCCAATTCTGCCAACCAGGAAGGACGGTTTCCCGACTGATTATTGTTCGAACTATTATTCGTCTGTTGTAACGTAAGTGGGCCAAATGCTGTTATCGTGGCATTCGACGCATCCCGCAACGGCACTGCCCCAGGTACATAACTCACCGTTCCCGTCTGAGTAGCTGTCGATGTTACTGCTGAAGTATCCACTTTCAACGTCACCACAGAGCCAGAAGCTGAAGCAGACAATACAGTTGTGGTTGAATTACCAATCACTACACTGAACTGAGATGCTGTTAGTGCAGCCTGGGACTGGATTGAATCACGGAAATTAATTTGAACCGTGTCTCCCTGAAGCGTAGCCGACAGGATTTTGCCATTTCCATATGTGTACGTTACTGGAGTCAGATTGAGATATCCTGCTGGGTTATTGTTCAGATCCGTTAATCGCAATGCTCCAGGTACATATGATAACGATATATTTTGTGTATCCTTCACCGCTGAAGCCAGCGTTAACGTGACCAGATCATTTTCGATCTCAGAATCATTAACGAAGACTGGCTTACCATCGACCAGAACAGAATATTGGCTGTTGAGCGGTTTATTCGTCGTGTTCAGTGGTTCATTGTAACGCATCCATAACTTGTTACCACTCACCTCAGCACTCTTAAACTCAGGTGGTTTGGTATCAATTGAATTGCGGACATAGAAACCGCTGAATCCAGCAAGAGCCTGTCCACGTGTATCTTTTACAGGCCATGAACCTGGCGTGTATGCAACCCGAACGACTTCACCATCCGTAATTGACCGACTAAGATTCAATGTTACGACAGAACTGCCATTGACTGATATGCTATTAACGCCTACAGCAGACTGATCCGCAGTTACGCTGAATTGTCTTGCTGCATCACTTGAAGTGATATATACCGTCTCAGGGTAGTACAACGTAATTGTACTGTAATACACGTTACCTTCTCGCGGCTTGGACATGACAGAATCTAGACCATTCTCTACATCCCGAGCGCCAAAAGCAGCCGCAGCATTGGAAGACTGATCTGTGAGACGATTACCTGTAGTACCCGGCGCATAAGCGATACGCACAACCTGTCCTACCGCTACACCCGTATCCAAGACAACATATACACTGTCACCCGAAATATAAGTGGAGCTGACGTTTCTCTTCTCCCCATTCACCGTTACGGCGTAAGTACTACTCAGCGAATTGGTGCTGTTCAGCCACTTGTCATACGTCAGGCGAATGGTGTTATTGCTATGCATCTTAGCCGTCTTCAGTACAGGCGGAGTTGTATCAAGGCTTAATGTTTTAAAAGCCCATGATGTGGACCCATTCAGACCTGTGAATGCATTGCCTGCTTTATCACGAAACGTATTGGCGGGAATATCCACCACATAGTTCGTGTTGCTATCCAATGCGTTCGTAGGTGTAATAAGCAATTGTCTACTGTTTGCACTATTAATGATTGTCTTAGATGCAACGGTTGCTCCATTTGATTTTTTGAGTGTTACATTCTGAATGTAATTCGGATCAAGTTCTTTGTTAAACGTAACTGTTAAATTCCCCGTTAAAGGTGCATTGGTAGCACCGTTTGTGGGAGATACAGTAGATACCATAAGGGATGTCGGATCGGATATGACATTAAATCCCCAAACATTCCCACTAATTGCACTGATATCATTCTCATTTCTATCCCTCAAGAAACCTTCTGGCATTACGATGTAATATGTAGTGTTGTTGTTCCAGTTATTCGTGGGAACGATCGTAATCGTATTTGTTCCAAAACCTGTAATTCGAGAGGGTCCTGCGGTTACTGGAATCTGCTCAAATACAGTACCTCCGACTCTTCCCTGATAAATAGTGAGATTCCCTCTGCCTGCGGTCACCGGCTTATCGAATGTCATCACTACCTTAGTTGAAGGGGATACCATTGCTGCGTTATCAGGAATTCTACTCACAAGGGAAGTTGAGCCTAGCCCCAGAGTACTGAAGGTCCACTCTTTGTTAGTCAGGCCCGGAAATGGAGTATTGTCCGCGTAAACAAATGATTTATTATCTATCTCTACGTAGTATGTTGCTCCCGGTAGAACCTTGTCCTTGCCCAGTGTAATCGTCACTCGTAGGCCATTAGCTGGTACAGGTGTGCTGTCCCCCGCATCGGGTGTCGTAGGGTCTGTAATCGGTGGTGTGGGATCAATCACGACTTGGTCACTGGATACCAGTACCGAACCCATCGTTGTATTATCATCCAAACGCTTAATCAAGATTGAACTTTGTGTACCAGGTGCCTTCTGAACAGGTTTATCAAAATCAATAACGAATGGTACTGAACTATCCACATTCGTTCCTTTCACAGCAGGAACAGTGTTCGTTATTCCATTTGCACTTAATTCATTGGCCGCATATGCTCCCTGCTCAACTCCACTCCAACCCGTAAGCCAACCTTGAGCCGTCAGCATAACGATCAAGATTCCGAGCATGCCTTTTTTGGCAATTCTCTTCAATTTCACTGATCTTCCCCCTTATCTGAATTTCTTCTCCTGTCTGATGTACAGACCTCATTATGTATTTCGGCAAAACGATGTGTTTCAATTAGGAAAAAGGGTTATTTTGGTATTATTTCTTCGTTATATCTCTTCTCGCTGTGAAGTAAATCATTCAGGATGCAGAGGTACGCCAGCTATATGAAGCCCGGCAGAGATATCTGCATGATGAAGCCTCAATTAGAGAAGGGGCTTTCGCAGAAGGGGAACACACAAAAGCAATCAAGATCGCTACAAAAATGATAAAAATGGGTGTTGATCTTTCCGTTATCATTGAAGCCTCTGGTCTATCGGAGGCAGAAGTCTTAAAGTTACAAAAAGAATCGTAACGACAAAAAAAGCCCCTGATTCCTTATCGGAATCAAGGGCTTCTTTTCTATTTGAATCTAGCTTACAGACCTGCTTGAGTTTTCAAAAGGTCAACTTTGTCCACTTGCTCCCAAGGTACATCCAGGTCTGTACGGCCGAAGTGACCGTAAGCAGCGGTTTGTTTGTAGATTGGGCGACGCAGATCCAGCATACGGATGATGCCAGCCGGACGAAGATCGAAATTGTTGCGAACAAGCTCAACCAATTTCTCTTCGCTGACTTTGCCAGTTCCGTATGTATCCACGTTGATCGATACCGGGTTGGCTACACCAATCGCGTAAGCGAGCTGGATTTCCACTTTGTCTGCAAGACCTGCAGCTACAAGGTTTTTCGCTACGTAACGAGCCGCATATGCTGCGGAGCGGTCTACTTTTGTCGGATCTTTACCAGAGAACGCGCCACCGCCATGACGTGCATAACCGCCGTAGGTATCTACGATGATTTTACGTCCAGTGAGGCCTGCATCTCCCTGAGGTCCGCCAATAACGAAACGTCCTGTTGGGTTGATGAAATATTTAGTCTGCTCATCCAGCAATTCAGCTGGAACGACAGGCAAGATTACATGTTCTTTGATGTCTTTTTGGATCTGCTCCAGTGTAGTCTCTTCAGCATGCTGAGTAGACACAACGATTGTATCCACACGTACCGGCTTGTCACCGTCGTATTCAATCGTTACTTGAGTTTTACCATCCGGACGAAGATATTCCAATGTACCGTTCTTACGCACTTCCGCCAGACGGCGAGCGATACGGTGGGACAATGCGATTGGCAAAGGCATGAGTTCCGGTGTTTCGTTCGTTGCAAAACCGAACATCAGACCTTGGTCACCTGCACCAATGTTTTCTGTTTCACGAGCGACTTGTTCCGGGTCACGGTTCTCAAGCGCTGCGTTAACGCCTTGGGCAATATCAGCAGACTGCTCATTCAGAGAAGTCAGAACTGCACAAGTGTTATAATCAAAACCGAACTTGGCACGTGTGTAGCCAATATCCTTAATTGTATTACGAACGATGGACGGAATGTCCACGTATTCAGAAGCTGAACTGATTTCACCGATGACAAGCACTAAGCCTGTGGCTACGGAAACTTCGCAAGCTACGCGAGCATTGGGGTCGTTTGCAAGAAACGCATCCAATACGGCGTCTGAGATCTGATCGCAGATTTTATCCGGATGTCCTTCGGTTACAGACTCCGATGTAAATAGATGCCGGCCTTTAACAGACATGAAGTTTCAACCTCCCATAACTAGTAGTATGGCGATTGCCCGAACAAAACATGACAGCGATTCGTTCACTGTACCCTCGAAGCTTTCCAAAATGGAATAAGGACGCAGGGGTCCGCAGTTGCGAAGATAAGGATTTTTCAGGTAATTGCCTCAAACGAAAATCAACCTTTCCCTAGTGGAAAAGGTTGCATACCTCAAATGCCATCTTAACGTATTTGTCAAGACGTGTCAAACGAATTGGGGGAAGGAAAATGCCCTATAAGTGCTGCTCTGCCTGGCGAATTAGCCTCTTGGTGATCTCTCCACCAACGGATCCATTCTCGCGGGAAGTCAGATGTCCCCACCCTTTGTATTGCCCATACGAGTGGTCACTCACTTCACCCAGTTCAGATCCAAATTCTGTATCCGCACCAGCCAAACCTCTGCCCCCATAACCTACATTGAGACCAAACTCTGCAGCAATCTCATACTTCATCTGATCCAGCATTTGACGACTTTCGGGTACCACTTTGCGATTGCTTCTAGCCATGGTTCCTGCACCTCCATTAATTGATTATCAACAGTTATAGAGTGAGCAGGAACAAGGTCAGCTAGCCGTATTAATGTTTGTTAGAACTGGTTAATCTGAGCAAATGAAATGAATGACTAATGAATAATTCCTTTAACAGCTACAAATCCTATTTCAGAGTATATCCACCACGAACCATTACGGTTAGGCTGTATTTGTTTCCTTCCAATACCGTGATTCCCCGTCCATCCCTTGGAAAAGAGAGCAGGTGATTGGTCGGCGCTGCCTGCCCATTCGTCAGGTCAATCCCGTCCGTCAGATCAGCTACACCATTCGTACCTTCACTGACGATCACAGCTTTACCGCTACGTACAATGAACTCCGCGCCAGACTTGCCGATCAGCTGTTGACCCGGCTTCACGGTTACGATCTCAACGGCTTCAGAAGCGCCCGAGACCAGTGGAGGAAGGGATGTGTCTCCACCTGTGCTACCGGAGTTCCCGGTTCCTGTGGAGCCTGTATTGTTACCATTTCCTGCATTACTGTCCGTTCCCGTACTGGTATTACCGCTTCCTGTCGGGATTTTACCGCCCAAAGCCTGTTGGATCTGCTGATCTACATAACTCTTTGTTACAACCGGATCATCTGCTGTTCCTGGTTGGCTTGTACCTGCACCGATGGCTGTATTGCTGTATACCGACCCAACCCACACGCCAACACCAATGGCGAGCGCAGCGAGGGATACTTTCATATAAGGTTTCATGTGAATCATTTTCCTCCTCTGGTAATCTATTAACTTTAACTATAGAGAAAAAAATGCCATGCGACAAGCAAAACCTCGTCTCCGTGTTGTCGAAGACGAGGTTAACTATCTTACTTTATGCGGTTAATTGGTATAGTTACCGGTTCGTATCTATCAGAAGATCCCTCTTCTGGGAATTCCGGAAACTCTGGTTCTTCTTTAGGCAGTTTGGACACATCATAACTATAGCCTTGTTCTGCAAGACGGATGCGTTGACCCTCGAACACATCATACAAGGCTACACGATATGAACCACCACGTATTTTATCAAATACCGTATCATCAATACTCCAGTTGAGCGTTTGGTTAATTCCTGTCTTCAGATCAGTTCCTGGTGTGATCTCTTTATCGAACACTTTACCTGACCCATCAGTTAGAGACAGAATCAGCTTATGTCCGTACTCTCCACTATCCACAGCTTCCTCCTGTGTTAAGGAGTAGATCATCTCAATCTGTACTGAAGTTCCACCTGTAAGATAAGCTTTAATATTGCTGCCCGAGAATTTGAACGGATACAAGTCTATATCATTCAGAGATGATAGAACAGATAATGATTTCGGCTGCACTTCAAATGACATGGCATTAACATAAGCCGTTGCCTCACCTTCACCGGTGACAAACTTGTTGTCAGCAACCCCTTCACCTACAATCAGACGCATATCAGATAATGTTTTTACACTCTTCGGCACTTTGGCCCAGAACGTAACGATACTCTTCTGACCCGGTCCCGGTACACGGTTTGCCTGCTTGGCTGTTGCTTTGTAATATTGACCATCTGCTGTTTTGTAGTATCCTACCAACTTCGCAAGTCCACTCTGACGCAGAGACTTATTCGTCATCTCGAATTCGGTGTATACAATATCGGAAGAAGATCCTGGATACACATATGTTCTGCGTATGCCCAGCTCTGTTTCTTTATCAGAAGTGCCCTGGGTATAGGTTTTCCCTTCGCCCACATAAGAGAGGGGCTGAATTAACCCAGACGTACTGAGGGTAATCCAATCATTCTTTTCTTCCTCACTCACTTTCTCCAGCAAAGTTAATTCCAAACGGCTCATGTTAAGCTCAGATGGAATCTTCGTCAGGAGATAAGCTTCGGTGACCATGCCAGAACCTAGCAACTTACCCCCTTCTGCACGAATCAGCTTCGTATCTCCATCAATACGTGCGGAATCGATTGTAAACATCGCTTCCAGTTCAGGCAATTGAACCGTTTTGGCCGATGCATTACGGATGGTGACCTTGGCAGCAATAATATCACTGTCTGTCCACGGAAGACGTTGCAAAGAGCCTACAGATACACCGAATGTACCTTTACTATTCTTAATGACCGTTTCCGTCGTAAGTCCATCCCCACTTGTTACGGATTCAGGAATAGCATAGATGCCAACAGGATAGGAAAACTCAAAGCCACTCGTGCCTCCGCCAGTCGTTTCCCCTTCTTTGCTCTCATCTTTGGTAGTAGGTGTCATCACAACAAATTTGATCTTACTCGTATCGCCATCCCCTTGAATCGTAGAGATCAGCTTAATCGTCTTCGTTGAACCTGGCTTCAACTTGAGATCATCCAGTAGCTTCGTCTCGATCGGATAGGAAGTACCATCCTCTGTACGGATCTCCAATGCATATTTGGGAACCTTCACTTCTTTCTTGCCTTGGTTCTTCAATACCCATTGCATGGTCAGATCAAATTCCTCATCTTCTGCACGCACACGAGCCGATTCCAGAAGAGTCGAAACAGGTTGTCCATCAATAGAGATGATGTTCGGTTGATTCGCTGCTACGTTTACATTGGTTTGGCTAGCGACAGGAAGCTGTAATGCTGCCACCGGTAGAGCAGTCTTCTCTTCACCTTGTTCTTCAACGAGCAGCAATTCCGACTTTTCCAGTTTCAATGCTGTAGGCAAAGAAGCCATTAAATTTAACGTTTTGTTGGCCTGTGCCTGAATACTGACACCCGTACTATCTTTATCCGGGGTCAACGGATAATTCGTACCACCTGGTGTACGTAGAATCCACTTGATATTTGGATTATCCAATAGCTTGTAACTGATATTATTTAGGTTCACGCCAACTTTGACGTATTGTTTCTTATTTTCACCTGGATACACTTTAATACCAGAGACTTTAACCTTGACAGCTGAATCAATCAGACGAACCGTCTTCGTTTTGCCTACAGGTGTAGTGATGCTATAAGATGTGGGAACATTGAATTTCCCCAGCGTGCTTTCATAATTCGGTTTACTGAAATCCCACTTCACAATCAGGAAGTTCAGATCACTTAATTTCACTTCACGTCCAACCTTCATAACATATGTGAGATCTATCGTGGAACCCGGTGATACCGTCTTCTTCTCTTGATCCTTGGCGATCAGCTTTGGAGAGAAGCTTGTTCCACCTTTTGTTTTCACTTTGCTCCAATAATCGAGCATCATCATCGGTGTGCTGTCATTATTTTTATACGTCAGTGTATACGTCACCGTATTCCCGTCGTCTTGAGACAAGATATTAACGTCGGTTAGCTTCACGGTACTCCGTGCAGTTACTTTGACCGCAGGCACCTTAGCCAGGGTATGTACGACTTTATTCGTGGGTGTAGTCTGTTGCTTCTTTGTTGTTGCGCTGTTATTTGTAGTAGGTTTACCTGAGTTAGCTGGTGTATTTGCAGCAGCAGCAGCTACTAAACCTCCACTTGAACTGATGAATAACATACTAGTTATCAAAGTCGTTATGACCTTTTTATGATCCACTTCCAAACCTCCCATAAGTTGCTTGTTGCTATATAGTATAAACGTTTAGCAGGGAGAGAAAGTTACGATGTTGTTGGTTTTAAATAGAAAAAAAACCAGAGAACAAAGTTCTCTGGTTTAATAATTAAAGATTAGTTCGTGATAGTTCCTGTAGTAAGGTTAACTTGCTCATTATTTACGATAAGTTTACCAGACAATGTGCTATCTGCTTTAATTGTATCAGTTCCCAGTTTAACTACGAGCACTTGGCTTGTAGTAGCACCATTAGCAAATTGCAATTCAGCAGAGTAGTTTTTAGTTGCTTCGGAGTTTGTGATAGCAACTTGGTTCACAACTCCACTTGCAGCCTTATTAAGTTGTACTGTTACTGTTGCTTGTTTAGCGTCAGATCCACCTACAAGTACATAATCAGTAGTTCCTGTTGTTGGAAGAACTCCAGTACCACCAACAATTGTATAAGGAAGATCAGCTGCTTTAGCTTCTGCTGCGGTAACAATATCACTTACTGTAGCATCAGTAGTAACGGTGATTTTTTTACCATCTGCACTAAATGCAACTTTTTCAATGTCAGTTCCAGGGGCAACTACTTCTAATTCAACAGTTACATTACCAACTTCTCCTGCTTTAGAAGAAGTAAAGCTCAAGCCATTCGCATTAACTTTTGCGAATGTAGCGTTTGTAGCTGGTGCATAAGCAGCAGCACCTGAAACATCGTTATTTGTAGATGTAGAACTAGCAACTACAGTATATTTACTGGATTCAGCAACCAATGGACCGTTAGTTCCAGCTGCTTTCAAATACTTAGCGCCTTTTCTAACTTGCACTGTAACTGGTTGTTTTTCAGTAGCAGTAGCACCAATAATTTCGATTTTCACTTGATTAGGGGAGGCAGCAACGATTTCTGCCGTATAACCTTCACCAAGAACAAGTTCTTTTTCAGTTGCTTCATTAATTACGATGAAGTCATTTCCGATTTGAGCTTGCTCTCCAGTCAAATTAGAAGAGAAAGTTACGAAGAACTCATCATCAGCATTTCTTTGTGCAACAACAGCACCATTAACAGAGATACCTACGCTCTGTACTTTAGGAGAAACATTGCTGTTAACAGGTGAAGTTTGATCGTTAGTCAAATTCGTTCTGTTGTTAGAGTAAGTTTCAATGTTGTTGTTAGAAACCAATGTGATATTAGTGATTCCACCTACATAGTCACGATCAGTTTTCAAAGTAACTTTGTTCTCATCAACAGTTACAGAAACAGGGTATTGACCAGCAATACGGAAATCACTAGAGCTTGCATTAGCAATTACTTGGTTGAATTCCAGTTCGAAAGTTCTAGCATCTTTTTGAACCGCACCAGTCCATTGAAGACGATTGTTAGCAGCGTCATTCAATTCTTTAGTATTGATAGAAACGATTTGACCAGTTTTGGATTTCAAACCAGCTGCAGTAATGCTCTTAACAGATCCAGCAGGACCGAATGTAACACGTGTAGCATCGATGTTTTCAGGGAACTGAATAACAACAGATTTACCACCGTTTACAGCATTTACAGTTGCTTCTGTTGGCAATGCAATACTTTGCGCGTTTCCACCATTTTTAACGAAGGAAATGTAGTAGTTTCCTTTGTTATTCAAAGTAGACAGATCCATTTCTCTACCGAAGTTCAGTGTAACCTTACGTGTAGATTCATTGTAATCTACGAATTGAACAGATGGACTTACGCTATCATTAGCGATAAACGTTCCATTGTACTCAACCAAAGTATTTCTCAGTGCAGTAGTGTCCTGCACATCTGCAACTTTAAGGTTATAAGTTCCTGTTTTCAGTTCGCTGAAGAAAGTAACATAGAAGATTTTGTTAGAGCTGTCAGCTGCAGTAACGTTATTTACTGGAACGTTATCACTGCCTTTTTTCACTGTGAAATACTTTTTATCAGCTGCACTTACAGCTTTATCAAAACGTACAGTCAATGTGTTTGTACGATCACCGAAAGTAGTTTCAACTACTTGTGGACGAACCAAGTCAACTGTGGCGTTGATTTTGTGTTCTTTCACAGCATTAGCGTTACCAGAGTAGTCTTTCACTTCTACGAACAAAGTGGACTCATAACCTGGCAGGCGGTTAGCTTGATCAAACTCAACTTCGTAAACATTGGAAGCAACTTGTGTTACTTTACCAGTTTTCTTAGTATCGCCTGATTTCCAATAGAAGCTATCGTTAGTAACGGAGTTAGGATCGATTTCTTCATCGAAAGTAACTGTTACTTTTTCCAATGTAGCAGAGATCTCAGATACTTTAGGACCTTCAGTATCAGCAACTACAGTGAAGTCAGTTGTTGCAGACAAAGATTTCAGACCAGCGAAGTCTTCAACCAGGGAAGTAGTCAGTTTGTGATCACCTGTAGCGATCGAACCAGTGAAGTCACGCAGAATTACTTCGCGTTGGTTAGCACCTTGAGTTACAGATCCAACAAAAGCTTTGTCATCCAATTGGAAGTTGCTGCTAGTTGGAGCTACAACCGGCTCAGAGAAAGTTACTTTGATAACTTTAGTACCCAGTGCTTTAACTTCTGCTACTGTAGGCAGTACATTGTCAGCAGATGTGAAGGAAACTTCACCTTGTGGCAATACAGTACCTGTAGAAGATTTCACGTTTTTAACAGCTACTTTGTAAGTAGTGCCTTGTGTGAATTTGCTGGATTCGTTTAACAACAGGCGAGCTGTTTTACCGTCAGCCAACAAAGTGATGGATTTGATTCCTTTGGAATTGCTGTCTACAGTGTAGTTACCTTTGTCAGTTGCAGTAGCTTTGTCTACTTTACCGTCAAAAGCAACGTCAACTTCTTTCAAGTTAACAGAAGAAGCGGATTGTACTTTAGTTGCAGCTTCTACAACATAAGTAACTTTTTCAGTGAAAGATTTTTCTTTGTAAGTAAATTTCACTTCAGTTTCTTTGTTAGCTTCAAGAGCTTTATCCAAAGTAACTTTTACAGTTTCGCCGTCGCTGATTTTGAATTCAACAACTTTTCCACCTTCAGTTACTGTGTAAGAAGATACTTTCAAGCTTTGTGCTTCGTCAATTGCGTAAGCAGCGCCTACAAGCAATTCACGGGAAGCGTTAGCTGTGAAGTTAGTGTTTGCATCAACCAAACCAGCGTTGATTGCTGCTTGAACATAACCTTTAGCCCAAGCTGGAGCAGTGTTGTTTGTTTCAGCTGGGATTTCAAGATCCAATGCACGAGTCAGGATTGTAGCCATCTCGGACACAGTCACTTTACCGTTGAAGTCGAAGATTTTCTTCTCAACGTTTTTACCTTCCATGATACCAGCAGCAGTTACTGCTTCGATGTAAGGTACAGCCCAGTTTTTAGCTGTGTAGTTTTTGTCAGTGTAAGAAAGAGTTCCAGTGATCTCTTTCAGACCCAGCAATTTAGTGATAACTTTTGCAAACTCAGCGCGAGTCATGTCTTTGTCAAGACCTGCTGTACCATCCGGATAACCGTTGAAGATACCTTTTGCTTTCAATGCATCAAACTGTTGTTGCGGGGAAACTGCTGTGTCACCGAATGCTACAGATGCAAACATTGAGAATGCCATTGCTGTAGACAATGCTACGGATAAAATTTTCTTCATAACCTTTTTTTCTCCTCCTTGGGCGTTCATAACATTTGAATTTTCTTTTTTAATAGGGTCGCTCGTATTCCTCATATATTGTTGCACCCCCTTTCCAGAGTTGTGAGCAAGTTAATATAAATGATGTCTGTGAGCATATCACAGAAACTTGTAAACTAGTTTGGTAAAGCAGAATCACACGTAAATAGAGTAGTTTCCTAATCCTACCTTACGTATTATACAATGGGTCTCTCGTGCCGTAAAGCAATTTTTTCTAAAAAATAGACAAGATTCTTCACGAGGTCATTCTTGGTAACAGGCCCAATGTTTTCGACTCTACACTTTAAACGCAGTAGATTTCAAAAAGTTGCGGATTGCACAAAAAAAGTTTTGATTTTTTTTATGTATAGGTACAGTGCGGGTATTGAAGCTATTCAAAACCTTTTCAAACCGTTGATACAGCAGTGAATCTGGAATTGCGATCTCTGGTTTGTCTGTGCTACCAACGTTTATTTATACCCGCAACTTCAACCTATGAAGCGACAAAATTCACAAAAAACAAAATAAAAAAGCACCCCTATTGGGATGCTTCTGGTGCAGTTCTGGAAATATAAGTTATTTAATCTTCATCGCAAGTTCAATAATTTGAGCTCGCATATTTGGATCACTGTTCAATCTCAGATACATATCGTCAATTGGTTGTCTGTTCTCACGGTACGTTTTCTCATGCTTCATCGTCGTGTGAGACCATTCAATCAACTCATTCTCAGCCAGAACCAGATTGTTATACGCATCATGGAAGCCAGTGGACTGTACAAGCCCTTCCATAACTTCCTGAGAGATCTCCTGAGTCTTGCGTGTATCTTCCAACTTTTTCTCCAGAATGACTGCCTGCTTCTCAAACTGTGTCTTTGCCTTCATGTAGCCCAGCTGGGCTTTCGAATAAATCGGTTTCATTAGCTAACTTCACCCTCTAGATCATTGTGTATTTACCGTTATTGTATCTTAAACTCTAGCAAATTACAAAAATAGTTATTGGTAAAAATTCTGTTTCTTCTATTATAAAAGTACTCTATGTCAATTCATTGACAGCCATGAAAAGGACCTGCCCTTTAGAGTAAGGGACAGGTCCTTCCTAAATTGATTCCATGTATCAAATGAATTAACTCAAGGTTTTAGGGAATAGACCTGTACTTTTCTTAAGCAGCTCTACAGCAATTTTAGCAGCTTCAGCACGAGTCATATTGCCTTTTGGATTGAATTGGAATTGTGCTTTCTTAGATCCAGCTACTGTAACCGGACTTCCATCCATAATTTTGGCTTTGGTTACGGCTTGTATAGCTGGTCGTGCATAATATTCGATTGAACCAGAATCCAAAAATGACTTACCTAATGCTTGCGACAGTTTGTCGTCATTAGCAGCCAGTTTAGCATTCATGGCGCGGGCAATCATTACCGCCGCATCTTCTCTTGATATTGGTAACTGCGGCTGGAAGAAGCCGTCACTGCGTCCCGTAATGATACCTACACGTGCTGCAGTTTCAATAGCTTCATAGTTCCAAATCTCCGCTCCCGTACCTTTTCCTACATCACTGAAGGTCTGCTGTGTTGGCGTTGTAATTGGAATATTCATGCCTTTTACCAGCAACGTTGCGAACTCACCACGAGTTATACGATCATCTGCACCAAACGAATTACTCTTCAATGGCTTCATCAGACCTTTGGCATACATGGCATTAAGGTAGTTTCTTGCCCAAGGGTGATTAGTAATGTCCGCATAGCTTTTGCTCTGTTTCATTACTTTATAATATCCAAATTCATCGAATGGGACTGTAATGGTATGTTTCTTCGTATCCACCTTGCCGCCAATTGGAACCCATGTTCCTGTTTTGGTTTTATCGGAAAGACGGAATACCGTAATTGTAGCACCAACATCATCCACAATAGACGGATCATAGTTCAAAATTAATGATCCTCGACTAGACGGTGTGAGAATACGCTCAGAAGCGAATGTAGAGAAGATCCCTTCCATACTGTAAGGAGTGAGACCATCCGTACCTGGTTTATAGCTACTATCACTTTTGCTACCCAGTTCACCGACTCCACCATTAATCCAGTAAATATCTGAGATTAAGGTAAAGTCACCTGTGTCCAATGAAGATGCGAAATTCCCTGAGACAGCAAGCGGTATTTCAATTTTCGGCTTATTCTCTCCACCAATTTCGGTGTCATAACCATAATCATTGATCTTCTCTACAATCCCTTTTTTCGGTTCCGCAATACCAAACAACAGTTTGTTATTTGGATAAAACTTTGTTACACCGATTGAGTTTTGAGATTGTAACACAGTTCCTTTCGGGAAAGACAACTGCAAGTTTTTATTAAACGCCGTATATTTATTGGCAACCTTCGGAGCCATATACTCCGAATTTGTCGTTACTGCACTTGTATAGTAAATAGAGATCGTATCATTAATTTTCCCGCCTGGACGGGTAATTTCAATCTTCACTTTATTCTCTTTATCCGCCTTAAGATCTACATAATCAAGCACAAAACGATTGTTTAAGTCTGTACGTTTCTCAGCTATGTCTTTACCAATCTTCACTTGAGTTGCGCCTTCTGCTTCAATATCGAAGCGGACAAAGTTTTTATTAACAACGATCTGATCACCCACTGTAGGTTGTGGAGCTAATATCCGATAAGATGCAGGCTCACGCACGATCTCGATTCTTTGAGTAGAACGAGCCCCTGTGCTGTTAATTAACTCAAGTGTATACACTTGTGTACCAGGCGCATCAAATTTCAAGCCGCGAATCCGGCCAATAAATGCATCTTGATTACCCGCAAAGTCTGACCCGGTATAATCAGCCGTATTGCCAGTATCTTTACTCTGAAGCACATTATCATTATTCAATGTTTGGCTGAAAATGACTTTTGATCCAAAGCTCAGATTTACATTCTGGGCCCCAGCACCTCTGAATACCAAGTCAAACTCTTTTTCACTCGTTACATATTTTTCATCTTTAAAGATAAAATCAGGAGTCACCGCAAAAATTCTGCTTAGCTTCTCTTGTGTGTAATTGCCAATTACCGAATTATCAAAAGACTCTCTGCTTGTTGGAATACGCGTTGGCATAAATGTAGATATGGTTGAATGATAAGTATCGATCACATTGATTTTCAGCAAGGTTGTAATTGTTTTGGGCCTTCCGCCCCCATCATCAACTACAGCGCGAAGTTCAATCGTATTTTCTCCATAGTATATTGGACCATTTCGCTTGATCGGTAAGCTAAATTTGAATTTCTGAGTTTTTGGAAATTCGATTACAGGAATAGGTGTTGGAGGCTCAACATCTAAAGTAGGCCCAGTCACCAGTCCTGTGGCAGTCGTTGCAGTCAATTGACCATTCACAATCATCTCTGCTTTCAAAGCAGTCAGATCTTTGAAGCCAAGCAATTCTCCCTCTACACTCACGTATTGCTTCCCTGCAGAGGAGTCAAACTCATAAGTTTCTCCTGTTTGCAAGCTTCCAACATAGATCGAACTGATCGTTGCATAGGTAACTTCAACGATTTTAGACAGTTCAGGCTCTGGCGTATCACTAAAGGAGAAGCGAAGTTGCTGCTTACCACTTGCAAGACCATTAATTTCATACACTTGTTGTTTATCAGTTAATCCTGAGACATTCGTAACTTCTGTCATATCCACCGTCTTAAGCCCTGATGGCAGATAAGCTCCTTTAAGGACAGGCTCTGGTATCTTATCAAGTGAGCTACTCGATTCTACGAGAATATACAGTTTATCCTCTTGTAATGTCGCGCCGTTAAGCGGTACTTTGGACGTAATTGCAGATCCTGGTTTAAAGTTAGGCAGGTAGTACAGGTTCGTGATGTCTTGTGAACCAGGCGAGTATAAATAGCTGGTTGTATATTCTGCACTGAATGCGCCTTGAGCCACCCTTACAGTAAGCGATTGATTCTTACCTGCAGTCAGGTTGTATACATCATTAGAAGTAAATGATACCATACGATATCTTACAGATCTTCCGTCAGGACCTGTAATCAACTTCTCATCATTAGCACCAATAATAACGGTGTAGGGTTGTCCTTGAACTGTTACTACACCTTCATCAGCGAATTTACCACTGCCTTCAACATAAGGAATCAATACTTGCCCAGACAATGTTGCTGTGGTTTGATTTGGATCCGTAAATGTTGACTTTTCGTCCCTGCTCAGTACGGATTTAGTTTCAGTTCCAATCTTCACCTTAAGATCTACAAAAGGTTTTGTTTTATCAAAATAATACACGATACGTTCTGTTTCAATACCGTTAGGCTGACCTTCAATTTTAAACTTCAGAATGTTTTCCCCCGGCAACAACTTAATTTGTGATGCGAAGAAGCTGCCATCTGAAGTAACTGGTGGATCAATAGGTTCTGCACCATTAACCGAGAGCGAAACCTGCGTTGCGTTTTTAACCGTACCTTGGAAATCAACACGCTCTGTATCCACTACCGTCTCTGTTCCCTCATTCAAGTTGTAGCTTACACCACCGCCTGGAACAGTTCGATCTGTATATAATACAAAGTTCTCAATATAAGGAGCCGGATCATACATCACATAGAAACTATCGGAGCTTTCTACAGAACTGTTACCTTGTGTTCCGATAAACGTGATCTTGTTAAATCCTGAAAACAATGCAACATCATTTGCTGTAAATCGATTACTTCCACTATCCGTAATAGCTGTTGTTACTGTACGGGTCTCGTCCGGAGTCCATGTCTTAAGGGTTCCTTGTTCGACTAATTTCAACTGTTCAACTTTTACCTTCAGACTTGTCCCACTCACCATGGCGAATGTACCTGTAATTGTCAGCGCTGAGGTAGGGCTCTTGTATACCTTATCACGGGTTAGGAAATTGGAGTTATCCTTACCTTGAGTAGAATCAAAAACTAGTGAGAGTCTGGAACTTTCTCGAATTGTTTGATCCGAGGGCGTGAAGTATGTGGAAAATGCGTCAGCTGCCGAAGCAACGGAACCACCGAATAGACCTTGTGGGAACAATGAGAACACCATGGTGACCAACATCATCCAGACCAACGGCCGTTTCTTTTGTTGCATTAAATATCATCTCTCCTCTTTTTAAGTCAGTTACCTTTATATATCGGCAAAAGGTTCCAATTATTTAGTAAAAATCTCAAAATAAACAAAAAAACCTTATCCACGAGGGATAAGGTTGGGTCTGGAATAATATTCAAGAATAGCTATAACCATTACATTTATCTATTTATGATTTCGAACGGGTCTCCGGATTCAGCTTGACGCGCATGCGCATCAGGAAGTTGATAACCGGTCTTCTCGTCTTGCTAACAAGTCCGATGACTTCTGCTCCCACCTGGAGGAAGAACATCATGATACAGATGACCACAAACGTTACCCAGTTCGCTTCAAACATGGCAGCGGAAGATTGGATAATCGCCAGAACTCCGAAGAATGCGGCAATTCCATAAATGATCAGTACCGTCTGACGGTGACTGAATCCAAGTTCACGTAAGCAGTGATGCAGGTGACCTTTATCCGGTGCGAAAATCGGTTTCCGTTGTACCGCACGACGGATAATCGCGAAGAAGGTATCCGAGAGCGGCACACCGATAATGATCAGCGGTGTAATAAAGGACACGATAGCAATTTGTTTGAATCCGAGCATGGACAGCATCGCCAGAGAGAAACCAAGGAATAGTGATCCGGTATCCCCCATGAAGATCTTGGCCGGGTGGAAGTTGAAGAACAGGAAGCCGATAATACTACCCAGCAATACAAGACACATCAAGGCAATCATCATGTTACCCATCAGGAAGGACATTACGGCAATGGTACCAATTGCAATACCAGATACACCGGCAGCCAGACCATCCAGACCATCAATCAGGTTAATCGCATTAGTTACACCAACAATCCATAGGATCGTCAGCGGAATGGATACCCAAGCTTCGAGTGAAGAATAGGAATCCTGAAAAGGAATGTTAACGAAATCTACCCGGATATTAAATCCGAATACAACGACAGAAGCAGCAACGATCTGACCAAGCAACTTCACTTTGGCTGATAGTTCAAACCGATCATCGAGTGCTCCGATCAGTACAATAATTGTTCCACCAATCAGAAACGCGCTGACAAAACTCATATCCCGAGTTGTGAACCATGCCGATACAAACGGAAGCAATGCAGCAACTGTAATAATAAAGGCCAGGAATATCCCCAGACCACCAAGACGTGGCATGATCCGTGTGTGTACTTTACGTGCATTCGGCGTATCCATTGCGCCAATGCGGACTGCGAACTTTTTGACAAGTGGTGTCAGGGCAAGAGCCAGTCCCATTGACACGATAAATCCAATGATAAAGATCGCTACCATTTGAACATTCGACCCCCAATTATAATACCTGTACGAAATTATAAATCCCCTGATCTCTTTTATATATAAAATTATTTGTTAGTCACTTTTGATGAAAAATTCTGTTACACGATAACGGAGAGTGCAAGGAAAACCTAGAGAAGTGTAACGTTCGCATTTATCACCGGATTTCATCCTTTGGAAAAGGATAAAAGGAAATCTGGGGATAACGGCGATCGACAGGTTGCCTTGCAATCGTAGTGCCAAGTGTAACGCTTCTGTTTTCATGGAGTGGCACACATGTAATCCGGAATGAATTATACGCTCATCACACCCGAAAAGCCATCCTCAATTTCTAGCAAAAACACGCATTTATCTCGCAATTACCTGTTTTTAACGGACTTTCGTCACGTTTTCTTTGTCACGCATCACCTTAACAGCGAATTTCGGAAGCGCAAGCATCCGGCCAGCCCGGCTTGGTTCACGCAATAAGCGATAAAACCACTCCAGTCTTAACTTTTGGAACAGCATAGGCGCACGTTTGGTTTTGCCCGAAATCACATCAAAGCTGCCGCCAACGCCCATGGTTACGGGAACCTGTAGCGCATTTTTGTGCTTGTGAATCCACGGTTCTTGGGTGTCCGCCCCACGTGCTACAAACAACAGATCAGGTGCCGCTTCCCGAATGGAAGCGATGACCTGTTCATCCTCAGCCGGACCAAAATAACCGTCGCGATAACCCACAACTCGAATCGCCGGATATTGCTGTTGTAACCGAACTGCCGTTTCTTGAATCACCTCAGGGGTGGAACCAAGCAGATATACGCCCCATCGATAGTTTTCTCCAACACGCAGCAATTCATGTAAAAGCTCATAACCCGGCACTCGCTCAGCTACAGGATCTCCACAATAATTCGCAGCCCATACGACACCTGTTCCATCAGGAACAATCAATTCCGCAGCTTGCATGACTTCCATGATTGAGGGATTTTCCAATGCAGCCATGACCATAATTGGATTGGCTGTAATGACCTGATGTGGTGTCTGCTTGGACAGCACAGCTTCCTGGAGAACCTTCACCGTTTCTTTCATCGTCAGTTTGGAAAAAGGAATGCCGTAGATTGAAACGGTAGGTATTGATCCGGTCTGACTCATCTTTATCTCATCCTTTGCGGCCTAAATAGTTAATAATCTGCTGTGCAGGCACTCTGGCTTCCTGCTTCAGTTGGGTGATGCCTTCTTCATGTTCCTTCAACCACTGTGAACGTTGATCCAGCAGTCCAACAACAGTCTTCGCGAGTTTGTCGCCATCGAGTGTATCCGTGTTGCCTGCTGGTTCACTGTCCAGACGAAGCAGGAATTGATCGATTTTCGGATCATACGAGATACCCACCGGAGGCACATATTGCGAAGCTGCATAGATCAGACTGTGCAGACGCATACCGATAACGAGATCACACTTGCTGACTTCCTCTAGCATAAGCTGAGGATCGGTCAGATCTTCTGTGATGCTAATCTCACTGCCTTTGCTGGTCACATCACCGAGCATTTCCATAAGGAATCGTGATGCCTGTTCATCAACTGGCAAATGAAACGGCAGAAAACGCAAGTGCACCGCTCTTTTGGAGCATAGCTTTTTCAATCCTGCTGCAATAGCCGTAAGTTCCTTCCGGTCTGACTCCCAGAAACGTACCGATACGCCGATCACAGGAAGCTTGGTATGTCCTCCAGTTGAAGGTTCCACTCGATTAGCTTGAGGAGCAGCATCTGCTGAGACAGCACCTGCGCCCCTCTCAACTTTTGCTTCAGGTAATGGCAAGCCCATTACTGGGTCGGGTACAACATGGATCTGATTCCACTGTAACCCGAGCCCACGCAGGTAATCTGCAGATTGTTCATCCCGAACGGATACATAGGTGCAGGACTTGAAGACTGATTTGATCATCGGATTAAAAATTTTACGATTCACAGGGCCAATCCCCTGTGCATAGATAAACGTTGGTTTTTTCAGCCACTGAGCCAGCTTGATTACACCCAGATAATAAGGAATGGATTTCAGTCCAGTTGCATCCTGCAATAGACTTCCTCCGCCACTGATTAACCCGTCGCTCTCCTTGAGTGCTTCACGGACTTCCTTCAATTTCATGCGATGCACGGAGCGCACACCGTACATGGCGGTTGTCGACTCGGGATCACCCGAGAGAACAATAGGTTCAATCGTTATGTTCGACCTTTGGCTTTCCTCTTCCAGCGCTGTCAAAATCGACTTTAGCACCGCTTCGTCTCCGCTATTGCGGAATCCGTAATACCCCGAGATGACTAACTTTTGAGAAGTGGTGACCATTTTTTCCAACATCCTTCCGCTACTTGCCACACACCCACAGCAATGATACCGAAGATTAAGCCAAGTCCCAATCCCATCACTCCACGAATGAGTGACAATACAGCCGGCGTATGGATATGCGCGAACGTATCCACCATGGACAACTGTCCAATCGCTGCAATAATGAGCACAAAGATGACTTTACGATATTTTAAAGCGGCGAACACGCCAACGATAAATAGCGGGTGTCCCAGCATAAATTCTTTGAATCTCGGACGTACACCGAACGTATCTTCCAACGTAGTACGAAGGAACATCTCGAATGGTGTTACTGAACCCGAGTTGCCTGTACGGCTCAAGTAATAGTATCCAACAACGGCAGCAACAAGTGCCAAAACAACCATCAAAACATTAATTGGCATACGAAGCATTTCTTTAATTTTCTTAATAGAGAACGAACCTGAACCACGATAAAACACAATATAGATCGCTACCAGTGCCATAGGTGCAAAGTGCAACAGACTCACGCCGCGGAACTGGTTAATGACCAGACTGTACGTAATACTGTTAAGCAATGCGATGACAAAAGGTACCGCCAGGAATGACAGAATCGAAGTTCTTACATATAACACCAACGTTTGTTTCAAACGACGACCCGCAGATGCGTCTGGTTGACGCTGTTGCTGATAGTTCACTGTACGAACAGCCAGCACCATTGCTATGGTCGGCGCGGCGATTGCCACAAGCAAGGCAATTCCTTGCTCCAGCAGCGTTGGTTTCAAGAGGAACAATCCTGCACTGCCCACCAATGCAACCACAAATGCGATCAAGGTCAGTAGTGGGATAAAATAAGAAACCATAAGTGCAATCATCGCAATTGCACCAATAAGAGCAACCAGCTTGGCATAACGCTGAATCGAAGAATCCTTAACTGTAAATGCTTCAGCTTGTCCTAGCTCGAATCCATGCTTCGCCATGCGTTCTACCGCATGACCCGGTTCACCCAGGCTGTTGATCAGATTCTCAATTGGATCTGTAATCATGGCCTTTGCTGTATTCCGGCTTGGCGATGCATTCATATAGAGCATACGAATGTTGCGATCCTTGGTTGCCAGAACAAAACGGTCAGCAATCGTATCTACGTCTAGATTGGCATCTCCATCACTAAGCGAATACAGACGCGTAACGTTGTAATCCGTTTTATAAGCAAGAGTCTGGAACCCAGACTGCGGTTTCTTCAAGTTCTCAATGGCTGCAAGACCAATATTGTGCTTATTCAGCAACTGTGCGAATTGGTCGAGACTTTTCATGTCTGCATTATCATTGTACCCTTTCACAGCATCACCATCAAACAAGATGCGCTTTACGCCATTCTCTTCGAAGAAGGTAAGCAAGCGCTCCATTGATTCCTGGCTGTATGGCACACTGTCCGAGATCCGCGGCAAAATGTAGAAACCTTTATCACGCAGCATCTTCACGGCAACCGGATCGGGCTGCAAAGGTTGCATGTTGGCATTCTCCGGAGGAGTCTGCAATATTAAGCCGCTACGACCTTCATATTCCCATGGTACTACCGGAATCTGCCGATCAGCGAACGTTTGTTCAATAATAGGGGTATACGTCTGTGCGTTTTCCTCTGATGTAAATAACACATACGTGTAATTTGCATTAGAAGGGATCACATCTTTAGTCAGGTTCGCGAGATCCTGGCCGTTATATACCATCAGTCGGCGTGTTTTTCTCAGCTCGTCCAATGTACTTTCGAACACAGCCATCGTTGTTACGCCTGCGTCTTTTAGACGAGTCAATTGTTCATTCATGAAATCTTGCGGATGTGCCTGATACGCTGAGATATCCAGCAGTCCTCGATAGTTAAAGACAAGCTCCACCTTTTTGGCAGAAGATTCTGTCTGCACCCGATCACTGATTACAGGGATGGACGCAACCAGACCGATAATAACGACGAGCCACAACCACTTCCGAGAAGCGTTATTCCAATAAAGCCATTTTTGACGCACTACATGTACCTCCTCAAGTGTTGGAACCAAATGCACGTTCAGCTCAAGTAATTCGTTCATTTAACATTCATACAATAGGTTACAAACAGCTTGTGTCAACAAGCCCTCTTATATGCTAGAACCATCTACACTTTTATTTCAAAGAAAAACCCCTCCGCCAACCAACCTTACGGTGCGGAGAGGCCTTCTCATGTTCTTGCTCATTGTTGCATTCGTATTATTGTGCGTCTACACGCGACATCACTGTAGTCACCAGACGCTCGATCCGGCTTTCCGCATCTTCCAAATTCTCTCCACGCACGGCGAAGTATACTTTGATCTTCGGTTCTGTTCCTGAAGGACGCAAGCAGAACCATGAACCGTCTGCCAAAATGAACTTCAGTACGTTCTCCTTCGGAAGACCGTCCAGACCAAGGGAGTAGTCCAGTACATCTTGTACCGCAATTCCCGCTACTTCTTGTGGCGGATTGGAACGCCAGTCCGTCATTTTGGCTTGAATCTGAGCTACGCCGTCTTTGCCTTTCAGCGTACGGGCCTCCAGCTTCTCCAAGAAGTATCCGAATTGGTTGTACAGCTCTTGCAAGACATCATAGAGCGTCTTGCCTTGACTCTTATAATACGCAGCTGCTTCAGCAATCAGCATCGAGGCAAGGACAGCATCCTTGTCACGGGCATAGTTGCCAGAAAGGTAGCCATAACTCTCTTCATATCCGAACAAGAATGTATGACTGCCTGTTGCTTCGAACTGGTTCATTTTTTCACCGATATATTTGAAGCCTGTCAGTGTGTTCATCACTTCTGCACCGTAATGTTCAGCAATAACAGCACCCATCTCACTTGTTACGATTGTTTTCACAACCGCACCGTTACTTGGCAGTGTTCCGGTCTCTTGCAGGCGACTGAGCAGGTAATGTACCATAATGGCACCAGACTGGTTACCGGACAAGACGAAATATTTGCCATCGTTGTCTTTCACGACAGCACCCATACGGTCTGCATCCGGATCTGTTCCGATCAGAATATCAGCACCAACAGATTCCCCCAACTTCATTGCGAGGGTAAACGCTTCGCGTTCTTCCGGGTTAGGGGATTTCACGGTAGAGAACTCAGCATCCGGCTGTTCTTGTTCGGCTACAATATGCACTTGCTCGAATCCGATCTGCTCCAGCACGCGACGTACAGGGATGTTACCTGTTCCGTGTAGCGGTGTGTAAACGATTTTGAAATCACGGCCAATGCCGGATTGGATCAGTTCGCGACTGAGACTGCGACTTGCTACGGTATCCACAAATGCTTGATCTTGGTCTTCACCCAACCAGATCAAGAGCCCCTGAGCTTCTGCTTCTTCTTGCGTCAGTTTCTTCACGTCAGCTAGGGAAGGCACTTCCTGGATGTACTGAATGACTTTTTCCGCTTCAGCCGGTACCAATTGACCGCCCTCATGATTGTAGACTTTATAGCCGTTATATTCCGGTGGGTTATGGCTCGCTGTTACAACGATTCCGCCAGTTGCCTTCTGATTACGCACCGCAAATGACAACTCAGGAGTTGAACGCAGGGATGGGAACAGCTTGGCTACAATGCCGTTTCCAGCTAGTACAAGCGCAGCATCCAGTGTGAATTCAGGTGAGAAATGACGGGAATCATGAGCAATGACAACAGAAGGTTTGCCTTCTTGGTCACCATGCTGTTCAAGCAAATAACGCGCAAATCCTTGCGTTGCCCGACCTACGGTGTAACGGTTCATCCGGTTGCTTCCGGCACCAATGACTCCGCGCAATCCCCCTGTACCAAACTCCAGGTTTCTGTAAAAACGTTCCTCCAGCTCTTTCGGCTGATCCTGCAAGTCACGAAGCTCTTGTTTCGTTGCTTCATCAATCGAAGCATCCTCCAACCATTGCTGCAACGTCTCTGCTGCTGCTGTGCTTAACTGTTCCATTCCGATAAACCCCTTCCGTCTATATAAATTCAGGTGTGCTGAGTTACTTCAGCATCTTGCATCATTCCGGTCCGTCTACGTTCCTGCATGATGTCAATGCTCACGTATATAATCAGCTTGGGTCAGACAGTGCAAACATGATCTCGCCTTCAGCGACCACTTTGTCGTTCACTCGGGCAGTTGCTTTACCTTTACCAATAGGACCCTTCAGACGTGTAATCTCCACTTCCAGAATCAACGTATCTCCGGGCACAACTTGTCCACGGAATCGGAAGTTGTCCAGTCCCGCCAAAAAGCCGATTTTTCCTTTGTTGCCTTCCAAATTCAGAATGGCTACTGCACCAACTTGCGCCAGCGCTTCTGTAATCAGTACACCCGGCATTACCGGATACTCTGGGAAATGACCAATGAAGAAAGGTTCGTTAATGGTTACGTTTTTCAGACCAACGGCACGTTTGCCATCCTCAATCTCTAGAATTTTGTCCACCAGCAAAAACGGGGGGCGATGCGGGATGATTTCTTGGATCTGTTTAATATCGAGCACAGTGTAATCTCCTCTCAGGATGTTTATATGAGCGTTCTTCATCATGGATTTTTCATGTGCGCATAGGTGACCGTTACGGTTACGGATCGTTCTTTCGATCGCTGTTGTTTCCTAATGTTTCTGAACTATTTTTCAGATGGATAACATTCGGAAACAAAGGCGAGCGCTTCGCTTCTTTCGAACGATTCCGTTCCCTTCACTGACTTTAGTGCGGACATGGAAAACCTGATTATGATCAAGTCGAAGCTCATATAAAAGGTTTTTAATTTTTAAATTTTGTATGGAAAGCATATTTTCGGTTAACACTAGTTATATCCTTCATGACTGCAGTAGTGAAGGTTAAGATAAGGGGTCTCTCTTCGCGATGACAAATGTCTTTCGCAGGGGAGGCCTCTTTTGTGACGTCAAACGTCATCCATCATTATACTGTTTTCAACGTCAAAAAGAAAACTCCTGCCTGCGCAGGAGTTTTCGCTTAACTCGTTACATTATGGAGCGAACACCAGATTATATACATGTTCCCATGTACTCCATTGCCATACGGAACCGATATCCTGTTTGCCCAGTACCACATATCCAGCTACCATTCCGCCAGCGAGGGCAAGAACAAGCAGGACCGGAACCAGGAACCATCTTGCGATGCGCCATCCACTCTTCTTCTTCTTGACTTCCTTTTTCTCCGGCTTACTGTTCTGCTGCTGTGTTTCTGTCATCACATTCACCTTTTACGCTCTCATATTGTTGGCAAGTCCCAACATGGAATCACTTGAAGTTAGCGCCTTTGCCGCCAGCTGATATGTCCGCTGTCCTTGCATAAGCAAAGACATCTCCTGTGTCATATCAACATTGGATTGCTCCAGAAATCCTGGACGGATCAAGGCCGCTGCTTGACGTGTAGCTGCATTAGCGCCAAATACATCATCTTCGGTTAATCCCGCATCCAGACCAAACAGGTTATCCGCAAACTGCACCAGCCCCTCAGGACGTTCAATGTCTACCACTTGCAGCTGTGCTCCAATGGTTGCGTTTGCCGCATTACCGCGTCGGATTAACAGGTTGCCATTTTCATCAAAAGCAACTTTGCTATTATTCGGTGCCGTAATACGATTGCCTTGACGATCCAGGGCAAAGTGGCCTTCGCCATTGACCATCACCATCATATCAGGTGAATTCGGAGTAGGCTTAGGTCTTGTATCAGGTACAAAATGAAATGCACCCTGACGTGTCCACATTTTCTCCCCATTCGCTTCAACTGCAAACATCGCATTTCCTTCAATGGCCAGATCGGTCGGAAGACCAGTCTCGTTCAAGGGGCCTTGAGACATATCCTTCGTTACATCTGCCAAACGAGCACCAAAACCGAGGTTATATCCCATCGGTGTGGAACGTCCATCCAGTTTGTACTTGTCCGGTTGTTGTTGAACCCGGGTCAGCACATCCTCGAAGGCCGCTTGTTTGCTCTTATAGCCTGCCGTATTCACGTTGGCAATATTATCGGAAATGACATCCAGGCGCTGCTGTATCGCAGTCATGGACACCTTGGCACTAATCATGGAATTATTCATTGGTGGTATACCCTCCCTTGTGTCCTGTCCACCCTCCCAAACCCTCCCTAGTAGGGAGGGCCCCAGATGGCGCTGCCCTCTGGACTCCCGAAACAGGCGGATTAGGTAAGTGGGGTACGATCTTGCTAAGTGGCGGTGGTGTGTATGCGCCGCGACTGCCCGACTATGATTCCCGCCATCGTTTCACAAGGCTGAATCATAGCACGGCACGCTCTTTATGCTGCGTGTAGCTCCGCGGGGTCTCTTCCTTGCTTTGCTTCGCAAAGGGCTGTTGAGACCGTCGCTGCGCTCAGGTATTGCCACGCATTCCTCGCATAGGCTCGGATGCGTTTAGGTTCTAGCGCTCCGCGGGGTCTCTTCCTTGCTTTGCTTCGCAAAGGGCTGTCGAGACCGTCGCTACGCTCAGGTACTGCTACTCATTCCTCGCATAGGCTCGGCTGCGTCTAGGCTTTTGCGCTCCGCGGGGTCTCTTCCTTGCTTTGCTTCGCAAAGGACTGTCGAGACCGTCGCTGCGCTCAGGTATTGCCACGCATTCCTCGCATAGCTCGGTTGCGTGTGGTTTGCGCTTCGCGTGAGCCTCTCTGCTTTGCTGCGCAAAGGGCGTTTGGCTCTCCGCTGCGCGGTTATATTTAAACGTCGGCGTTATACACGCCCGACTTCATTGACGGCTTTATCCAGACTGCGGTCGTAGAATTGTACGATCTTCTGGTTTGCTTCATACGCACGGAATGCGGCGTTCATATCAACCGTTGCCTGTGAAGCATCAACATTCGAGCCTTCCAGGTACCCCTGACGGATCTGCACATTATCACCAGCAGCCATCATCCGGGCCGTTGCCCCGTTTGCATCGCTGAGACTGAAATTGCCATTACCTTGACGAACCAGTTGATTCGGCTGGTCAATGACACTAATGCCAAGAGTAACCCCTGTTGGTGCACCCGTTGCTGCATCTACCAAACGGCCTTGCTCATCCACTTTAAATTGCTCCACAGAACCTGTCAACACTACAGGTTGTCCATTATTATCCAACACTTGTGAACCTGTTGAACTCAGCAATTGTCCCGTTCCAGTGATCTCGAAGTGACCATCGCGTGTATATCCGGTGTTACCTTCTGCATCCTGAACTGTAAAATACGCCTGAGGCTGGTAAGTCACCGTGCCGTCGGCCCGTACAAATTTGCCTGATGCGTCAAACGGGATAGGTTGTCCAGTCTGCGGATCATTGACCGTCATATTGGATGAAATGGAAAAATCATTTTTCTGCCCAGTCTCCATTATGGTCCCCTGCAAATTCATGGACAAACTCTCTTCCGCGAACACCCCCGTGTTCAGCTTGCCCAGCCGCTTTGTTGGAAGATTTGCATCTCCGCCTACCAAAGTAATGAGCATTTCCGGGAAGGAACGGCTTACGCTGTTCACCTGTTTGTATCCCGTGGTGTTCATATTTACGATATTCTGTGTTGCTGTGTCATGGCGGCGTTGTTGCGTAATCATTCCCGCAGTAGCGGTGTACAGACCTCTTAACATGAATTAACCCCTCTCCTCAAGCGCTTGACCTGCATCACAGGTTGGCTGCTTGTCCGTTCTGCTTTCCGAGCATGGCGAACCTTTGCTATTTATATCGGCAGATTAGAACTTTTTCTTAACCACCTGATCCAAATTATTAAGCATTATGCCTGTCCCCTTCACGACACAGTGCATTGGATCTTCCGCAACCCATACCGGTACATGCAATTCATTGGACAAAAGCTCGTCCAGTCCGTTCAGCAATGCACCTCCGCCAGTCAATACAACACCACGGTCGATGATGTCCGCTGACAATTCAGGCGGTGTACGTTCCAATACCGATTTGGCTGCCACGATGATGGATTGTACGGAATCCCACAGCGCTTCCTGTACTTCTTTTCCCGATACCGTTACGGTAACTGGCAGACCGGATACCATATCGCGCCCGCGAATATCCATCTCCGTTTGCCCTCCATCCGGGTGCACGGAACCAATCGCAATTTTAAGATCTTCAGCGGTCCGTTCTCCAATCATGAGCTTGTACTTGGCTTTGATAAACTTGATAATGGCTTCGTCGAACTTGTCCCCTGCAACTTTAATAGAAGAGGCGGTGACCACGTCGCCCATAGAAAGGACTGCAACGTCAGTCGTACCGCCGCCGATATCCACGACCATATTGCCGCTCGGCTGAAAAATATCCATTCCCGCACCGATCGCTGCCGCTTTCGGCTCTTCTTCCAGAAACACTTCTTTGGCACCGCTGCGTTCTGCGGCCTCACGGATGGCCTTCTGCTCCACGGAAGTAATGTTCGTTGGTGCACAGATCAAAATCCGAGGGTGGCTGTACCAGCTTCTTGCACCCACACGATTAATGAAATGTCTGAGCATCGCTTCTGTAATCTCGAAGTCCGCAATAACGCCGTCACGCAGCGGTCTAATGGCAACAATGTTACCTGGAGTACGCCCCACCATACGACGCGCTTCTTCCCCAACAGCAAGGACACGCTTCGTATCTCTTTCAATGGTCACGACGGAAGGTTCATCGAGGACAACCCCACTTCCTTTCACGTGAATAAGCACGTTGGCCGTGCCAAGATCAATACCGATATCCTTGCTAAACATAAAAGAGCCCCCAAAGTGATATTATTTGGTCAGCGTATCCTGTGAAAAAGAGTCCCTTATCACGTCACCGCTCGTTCGACAAAGTGCAACATATATATGTAAAAATCGGGCTGATAAGATGTCATAATTCGATCCTGTACCAGCTTTTAACATATCATACTTCAGGGGAGGGATTCAATGCATGTGTGAGCTTTTTGGCCTACGTCTTTGTGAAGATGCTTACGATTTGGCGGAAGCCAACACCTCACGTTTCTTGCCACTCGTTTTTTTGTATTTAATTTTGGTCGCTTCACCGCCCCGCAAATGGCGGATCGACTTGTGATACTCCAAAATGTGTTTCACCTGGTCAGCAAGATCAGGGTTGATTTCCGGCAGACGCTCCGTCAGATCCTTATGCACAGTACTCTTTGACACGCCGAATTCCTTGGCAATGGTACGGACCGTATTCCTCGTCTCAACAATGCAGCGACCAATTTTGATGGTCCGTTCCTTGATGTAATCGTGCACGCTCCCGCCTCCCTACTGTGTGGATAGTTTGGTACATTATATGAGGAGCATGCCTATATATTCGCGGTTTAGAGGTGTGACAAGCTTCGAAGGTCCCATTATTTTCTGAAAAGCACAAAAAGAGCAGAGGTTCAACCCTCTGCCCATCATGTTGCTGCGGTAAAATTCATTTATTTTTCCGGAAGATATCCTTGCGGGTTAACCGGCTGTCCGTCTTCGTACACTTCAAAGTGAAGATGGTTGCCAAGCGTTTTACCCAATTCATTGACGCCAGCGGATGCAATCGCATCTCCCTGTTTCACTTCGTCGTCCTGTTTCACTTTGACGTCTGCCAGGCTTTGGTATACGGTCTTCAGGTTATCGCTGTGTGTGATTTCCACAACCTGACCTGTGAGCGGATTTTGCTCAACCCGGGTAACTTTACCGGCGAGTGCTGCTTTGACTTCAAACGTTTTGTTATCCCCACGTGCCAGATCAACACCCGTGTTCGGGATGAATGTATCATTGTACTGCACCATTGCCGCTTCATGTTCCTCGGTTGAAGCTTCGCTATCATAGAAAGGTTTTACTACCGAAATTTCGGACGGTACCGCTACCGGCCATACAAAATTCTCCGACTTTGCAACAACTTCCACACTTTCTTCTTCTCCACCTACTGCTGTTCCTTCTGTACCCGCCGATGCGCCTGTTTCTACTACCCCGCTAGCAGGGTCCGAGTTTAGCGTTTTGTCGCCTGTGCCCTGATAGACCCACACTAAGGTTAGTATAATGCCTGCTGCTGCGATGTAGGCTGCCGGGAAGACCCAGCGTTTGGACATTGCTCTTTTCCATGAAGAGGGCTGGCTAGCCGGTACTCCTTGAGTTGTTTTAGGAGTTTCTTCTTGGTTTGTTTTTTTGTTTTGTTCATTCATGTTAATCACCTCAGTAACAAGTGTTACCGGGTGCAACTCTTTTATACACGCGCGACTCTAATTATTTTCACGGAGGTTTCAGAGAGTGCTATATATGTGAAGGGTGAGTGGTTAGTGCGTGCGCCGCTTCGGGGCCAGAAAACCTTTCGACCGGCTGTTATCCCCGGATTTCCTGATTATTTCTCCCAATGGAGAAATCCGGTGATAAAGGCGGACGCTTCGCTTCTACAGGTCTTTTCTGTCCCCTGCGCTCCCCATACGCTAGCACTCTCCGCATATATAGCCGAATCTCGAAAGCTCCGGAATGGGTGGTTGGTAGACTGGTCTGGATTGGTGTAGAGGCCAGTCCTTCTATGAAGTCCATTTATCGGCGAGAGCGAAATGATATAGGATGTGACTGGATACCGGCCAACTAAGGCTTTCCTGACGTCCTCATGCGTCAAAGCATCTATCTATCCATCCGTGTTCATCTCTCCTACTTCGATGCAAGCATCTTGGATGCCTGTCCGAATGAAATGCCGGTATAGTAGTGTTTGAGAATCTGGGTGGCCGTGTGTCCCTCCTGCGCCATGCCGTTTGCTCCCCATTGGCTCATGCCAACCCCATGACCGTACCCGTACGTTGTAATCTGGATTTCGTCACCTGTGGTCTTCCAACTGAACTGGCTGGATCTTAGTCCAAGCAGTTTGCGAACTTCGGGTCCGCTGAATGTCTCACCTGCAATCTGCATTTCCTTAATCCGATGCCCTTTAGTTGTAGACAATACTTCCATCCACGATCCACCCTTCTGAGCGGTAACCGGAATGGCATCCAAGTTTAACTTCTGCAGAATCTCATTACGCTTCAAGGTAACGGTCTGCTTGAATCCTGGTGCCAGTTTTTTGTCCCACGGACTGTCTACACTTTGCAGATACGGCACAGCGTTCCCCCATACATCCTCCGCATTCTCGGTATACCCATTACTTGTGGAAAAAAAGGATGCGGTGATCGCCTTGCCCTGATATGTCATCACCGTATCTCGACTTTCGCGTACAGCCTGTTGCAGCTTCTCCCATTCCTTCGCCTTCCCTAGACGCGTCCAATCCGCTTTCACCTGATCTGGCGGAATAAACACCTGATGGCTGACTGTATCCGTCACATCCGCCGCACCCGACGGAACACCGCTTGTATCACTCGCAGCTAACCTACGTACGATAAATGTACGAGCTGCTATTGCCTGCGCCTTTAACGCCTCCAGTCTGAATTCCGCCGGCATCTCAGCTGCCACAACCCCGGTAACATAGTCTTCCAGTGGCAGATTCATCGTTGTGCCCGTTGCAGACAGGTATACGCGTACTTTAGGTTCAGGGTACGTAATAGGAACGGCTGGCGCAGGAGCTGGGGTTCTTGTACTGCTTGAATCTGTTGGAGCAGGGAGCGGCTTTGGTGCTTCGCTTGTCCGCGGCCATACCAGAATTACCGGAATCAGCAACGCCATTGCCAATAAGGCAGATACAGCGGCGGCAGGTTGCCATCGCTTCGTATTGCGTCCCCATCGGGGTTTTCGTCCAAATGTCCGCATTCGGCGACGCTTCACTCGGCGGAATTGGTCCAGCTCAATAACAGGTATATGAATGTGCTCGGTTGTCTTTCGGTTCAACTCATCTGTCGAAACCCGTCCTGGATTGGAGAAACTTGCAGGCTGTGATGGAACAGTCCTCAGGTTCAATGGTGCAGGCTTGTCTTTTTCCACTCCAGAAACGGTATTTCCCTCCGGCTCTTGCATACCTGGACGAGGGACAAGGGGTACCTTTACCTGTACACGAGCTTCTTTCATTTGAATATAACCCTCCGTTATCTATGGCCGGTCATGTGCCGGTCGTGTTGTTCAAATCCATAGTTTAGGTTATGAGCTGGCTTGATCTGATAGAACCTGATTTAAGAGAAACGAGGCCCTTTTCGTTCAGTTCAATCTCCTGTTTTCTTTTGCTATGTACATCTTAGAAACGTTGATCTGTCGCTGAATACCGGTAATTAACTGCAGTCGACACCCTATATAAAGTACGCTCTTTCATTTGGTTCAGAATCGATACAGAATACGATGTTATGCTATACAAGTTAGGACCAGCTATTAATAGAATCAGGTATCAAATATCTCGTCATCTTCCTAAAAGTAAACACAAAAAAAGCCAAGCCAGATGGCTTAGCTTTATCATTTTTTACAATATACGTTCCATCGCATTCATAATCCACACAACCGTGTGACTCATAATCGAGGGACCATATTTTTTCTATTCAATCCAGTGTTAAGCCAAAGTTGGTTGCACCTTAAACATAGGTACTTCTTTCTCCACTTTTTCACTAGGTGCTTTGGTTGCTTCCAGCTTAGGCTCATCAACCGAGATCCGATAGATGTCAGCGCCAAGTCCGTTAAGCTTCTCAGCGAGATGTACATAGCCACGGTCGATGTGATGAACACCGCCCACTTCCGTTGTACCTTCAGCAACAAGACCTGCAATAATGAGTGCGGCACCCGCACGCAGATCGGTAGCCGTTACTTTGGCACCCTTCAGTTTGGCATTACCTGTGATGATGGACGAACGTCCTTCAACTTTGATCTCCGCATTCATCAATTGGAACTCATCCACATGCATGAATCGGTTTTCAAAAACAGTCTCTGTCACGACACTTGTTCCTTCAGATGCAAGCAAAAGTGCCATCATCTGGGATTGCATATCGGTCGGGAATCCTGGGTATGGTAATGTTTTCACATCCACAGCCTTAAGAGGGCGATCTGCGATTACACGCACGCCATTCTCATCCGGTTGGATTGTTACACCCATCTCTTCAAGCTTCGCGATAACGGAGCCTAAATGATCAGAGATTGCACCTTCAATGTACACGTCACCACCAGAAATTGCAGCAGCAGCCATATACGTACCAGCTTCTACCCGATCCGGAATAACGGTGTGTGTAACGCCTTTCAGTTTCTCCACACCTTCAATGCGGATGACTCCAGTACCAGCGCCACGTACGATGGCACCCATTCCATTCAGGAAGTTGGCAAGATCCACAATCTCAGGTTCTTTCGCCGCGTTCTCCAGAACAGTTACACCTTCGGCCAATGTTGCAGCCATCATAATATTTTGAGTGGCACCTACGGAAGCCACATCCAGATAAATTTTCGCGCCACGCAACCGTCCTTGGCTACGAGCTTCGATATAACCTTGGCCCAAGCTTATCTCTGCGCCCATGGCTTCAAAACCTTTCAAATGCTGATCAATAGGCCGTGTACCGATGGCACATCCACCAGGAAGTGAGATTCTTGTATGACCCATTCGAGTCAACAAAGGCCCCATGACCAGGAAAGACGCCCGCATTTTACTTACCCATTCATACGGGGCTTCACAGGAAGTAAGTTTCTCCGCATTTACGGTAATCACTTCGTCCCGGTATGTAACTCCCGCTCCCAGCGATTCCAACACCTTGTTAATCGTCATCACATCGTCTAGAGGAGGCGCGTCAATAATAACGCTTTGTCCTTCTTCCCCTAAGAGAGAGGCAGCGATGATCGGAAGAACAGAATTTTTAGCGCCGCTAACTTTGACACTTCCGGTCAACCTTTTGCCACCGCGGACGATAAATTTGCTCATCATGGTTCCCTCCGCGCTTTTATTCCCTTTTCTTCATTCCGGAATACGTAAGCCCCACTATGCTAGAAAGGACTGTTGCTGTGTGTGGAATTTCGACATATTCTGGCATATTGCCACAGATGTCTGTTCAGAAAAGAATTGGTTTTTATAATCCATATCAATGATACCATGTGCCGTGCATCTTGCTATTCAGCATGTAAAAATCAGTGTCTTACAAGCCAGCAGAGCATCAGAACAGACAGAGTGGGATGGTTATTAGCCGGCATGAACCGGATATCCCGTTTATAACTACAAAATAAGTGAACAATTGTGAATTCCCTAACTTCCATCATAACATTGTTGAATTGTACGATACAAGCATTTTTACATAAAACATCTCAAATTCATCCAATTTAACGTCACATTTTTTTCTTAATTTCTTTACCGACAAATCATACTCTAATTGTTAACACAATTAATCGATGTTATTCGACAATGAGCAGCTTGAAGAACCTAACAGATGATTAACCAACCATCTCAACATTAAAACAAATTACGCAACATTTGAGTCCAGGACAAGTAGTCAATGACAAAGCCAGCAACGGCATGCCCCAAAATGATGGCGAGCAACAAATGCAACAGTCTTCCCTGAGCACCTCGTGGTTGCCTGATGATTAAATCCAGTTTGAGATTTGTCAAAGCCCACCAAGACAACGCAATACATAACAGGGAGACGATGATTGAGACCAAGCCATTGGTGCTTAACGCCTGGTTCACCTGATTCGTCAGATCAGTATCCATATATTCTTTACCTCCACATTTGTTGCAGCGATCAGCATATCATATGCCCGGCACCCATAACTTGTTAGTATAATGGAATGTCTTCAGCACAACATACTGAACGTACTGTCAGATTTACTCCTGCCAGGCAGGAATCTCCTGATGCCCAATCACCGAGCAGCAACATTTGCGGCTGTGCATGACTATGGAATCTACTACGCAGCTTCCTGCTTCTGCTGACTCTATGGAATATAGGCTCTTTCATCATACATTGTCAATTACATTGATTTCCACTTCTAAAATATTTTAATTTTAAAATGCCGGGATTTTGTGACCAAAACGACATAAAAGAGCGCTATTTCGATATCGATTCTGTCATTTCCTCGGAAATAATTTAGATTCATTCATGAAAAAAATGGTTCTCTTAGTGGTAAATGCGCCCACTACTTTAGTCCTACATTCTATTCAAATCCTCATAATCGGTGAATATTTTGCTTAAAATACTTCTGTGTACTGAAGGAACAGGATGGATTTGTGGTCAGCTATTTTGATATATTCGATAAAACAATTCTATCAAACAAACTCAAAAAAGCCCGGCAGACTAAGCCGCCAGGCTTCCAAGAATCGTTTATTTGCCGAATACATTAATCCGGTTAACCGCTTTTTGCAGTGCAATCTCTGCACGACGGTGATCAAAGTGGTCCTGATTGCTTTGGCTTGCAAGCCGACGTTCAGCCCGCTCTTTCGCCGCACGCGCACGATCCACATCAATGTTTTCCGGGAATTCAGCACTCTCTGCGAGTACAACAACCTTATCTTTACGAACTTCGATAAACCCGCCACCGATAGCAACTCGTTTATTTTCTTTTCCGTTATGGATATAGATTGGTGCAATCTGCAAAGGTGTAACCATAGGAATATGACCTGGCAGAATGCCCAGTTCCCCTTCAATACCACGAGCTGTAATGCTATTCACCTGTTCTGAATAGACCAAACGCTCGGGTGTTACGATTTCCAACAAAAAGGTGCTCAATTCCATCCCTCCTGAAATATCCGAAGGATAGCCCGCTTCATAAGGACAATCCTGGATTCAGACTAAACCAGTGTTTTGGCTTTCTCCACTGCCTCTTCAATTGTACCAACAAAGAGGAAAGCTGCTTCCGGAAGATCATCATACTTACCTTCGAGAATCTCTTTAAAGCTGCGCACCGTTTCTTTAACTGGAACGTATTTACCCGGAATACCGTTAAATGCTTCAGCAACGTGGAAAGGCTGGGACAAGAAACGTTGGATTTTACGAGCACGGTATACAAGCGCTCTATCTTCTTCACTCAACTCGTCCATACCCAGGATTGCAATGATATCTTGCAATTCATTGTAACGTGCCAAGATACGTTTAACGCCTTGAGCCACGCTGTAGTGTTCTTCACCTACAACTTCAGGGGACAAGATCCGGGAGCTGGAAGCCAGTGGATCTACCGCAGGGTAGATACCCATCTCGGAAATTTTACGCTCCAAGTTCGTCGTTGCATCCAAGTGAGCAAACGTCGTTGCAGGAGCCGGGTCAGTGTAGTCATCCGCAGGCACGTAGATGGCCTGGATGGATGTTACAGAACCTTTTTTCGTTGATGTGATACGTTCTTGCAGTTGACCCATTTCTGTTGCCAGCGTAGGTTGGTAACCTACCGCGGAAGGCATACGTCCAAGCAAGGCAGATACTTCTGAACCCGCTTGAGTGAAACGGAAGATATTATCGATAAAGAGCAACACGTCACGGCCTTCTTCATCACGGAAGTATTCCGCCATCGTCAGACCTGTGAGGGCTACACGAAGACGTGCGCCTGGAGGCTCGTTCATTTGTCCGAAGACCATTGCTGTTTTGTTGATAACGCCGGAATCACTCATCTCGTGATACAAGTCATTACCTTCACGTGTACGCTCACCAACACCCGCAAATACGGAGATACCGCCGTGCTCTTGTGCGATGTTGTTGATCAATTCTTGAATGGTTACCGTCTTACCTACACCGGCACCACCGAAGAGACCGATTTTACCACCTTTAGCGTAGGGAGCGAGCAAGTCGATAACTTTGATTCCTGTCTCCAGCATCTCTGCTTGGGTAGTCAGTTCATCAAATGCAGGTGCTGAACGGTGAATCGGGTTCTTGTGCTCAGCAGCTACGGCACCGCCAGTATCAATTGCTTCGCCGAGTACGTTAAATACACGACCCAGTGTTGCTTCTCCGACAGGTACAGAGATTGGTGCTCCTGTATCTAAAGCTTCCATACCACGAACAAGTCCATCCGTGGAGGACATCGCAATACAACGTACTCGGTTGTCACCCAGATGTTTCGAAGCTTCGAGTGTAAGGTTTACACTTACGCCGCTCTCACTTACTGTAGTGATCGTAATGGCATTGAGGATTTCCGGCAGACCGCCGCGATCAAACTCGACGTCAACAACCGGACCCATGATGCTCACAACGCGTCCTTTGTTCATCTTAACGTTCCCCTCCTACAAGCCTGCTACTTTTGCAAAAATAATGTACCGTTCGTTTATCTTTGCTCTGCAAGCCTTCATTAATAAAAAAACGGTTAGCCTTGTGCTGCGTTGGCACCTGCCACAATTTCCGTAATCTCCTGCGTAATCGCCGCTTGACGGGCACGGTTGTATGTCAATGACAAGTCGTTAATGAGTTTGGATGCATTTTTGGTTGCATTACCCATTGCCGTCATTTTCGCGCCGAGCTCACTTGCCTTACCGTTCAGAAGTGCACCATAGATCAGCGTTTCCGCGTAACGCGGAAGCAAGACCTCAAGTACAGCTTCAGCAGACGGCTCGTATTCGTAGCTTGCCGTTGGTCCTTCCGCAGCAGTTACCTCAGGTGTTTCCATCGGAAGAAGTTTTTCTACCGTAGGAATCTGGGTCAACGCATTCACAAAGCGGTTATAACAAATGTACAATTCATCAAATTCAGCCAGTTCAAACCCATGAACAGCTTCGTGTGCGATGGATTTGATGTCTGCAAATGAAGGCGAATCCGACAGATCCGTTGTTGTGGATGCCATCGCAATTTCACGACGTCTGAAGTAATCGCGTCCTTTACGTCCAATGACGAACAATTCGTAGTCATCCTGGGAGTTGTGGCGCTCTTTGAGCGTCTGATTAACCTGACGCAAAACGTTTGCATTGTATCCACCTGCAAGACCACGGTCCGATGTAATGATCAGGTAAGCTGTCTTTTTGACCGGACGGCTCTCCAGCATCGGGTGCTGTATGCCTTGCGTGCTTGATGCAATACTAGCTACAACTTCTTTCAGTTTCTCCGAATAAGGACGGGCTGCTTCCGCTTTTTCCTGCGCTTTACGCAGTTTTGCAGCAGCTACCATCTCCATTGCTTTGGTGATCTGCTTGGTGCTTTGTACGCTTTTAATTTGCCGCTTGATTTCGCGCATGCCTTTTGCCATGATTTCACCACCTCAAAACTTTGACGGGGTCAAAGTTACTTCGTAAGCATCACCACTAGTTTTGACAAAGTCAAAACTACATCGTAAGCATCATCTTTTTTGACAGAGTCAAAGTATTACATGCAGACATGCGGAATCGGTTAGACAACTCCGCACCTGCAATCATTTATTTAGACAGAGACAGCAAAGCTCTTTCTGAACTTCTCAATTGCACCTTTCAGTGCATTTTCGTTGTCTGCAGTCAATTCTTTAGTATCACGGATGGATGCAAGAATCTCCGGATGGGTGCTCTCCATGAACGCGAGGAACTCACGTTCGAAACGAGTAACATCACCTGTTGGGATCTCATCCAGGAATCCTTTAACCGCGGTGTACAAGCTGACAACCTGTTGTTCTACAGGCAGAGGCTGGTTAACACCTTGCTTCAGGATTTCCATCATACGTGCACCACGATTCAGGCGGGCCTGAGTCGCTTTATCCAGATCGGAACCGAACTGGGAGAACGCTTGAAGCTCACGATATTGAGCGAGGTCGAGACGCAGGGAACCTGCAACCTTTTTCATCGCTTTGATCTGAGCAGAACCACCGACACGGGATACGGAAATACCTACGTTGATCGCCGGGCGTTGTCCAGCATTGAACAAGTCAGCTTCCAAGAAGATTTGTCCGTCCGTGATGGAGATTACGTTCGTTGGGATGTATGCAGATACGTCGGAAGCTTGTGTTTCAATAAACGGCAGTGCGGTTAAAGAACCACCACCAAGTTCATCATTCAGCTTCGCAGCGCGCTCCAGCAAACGGGAGTGCAGGTAGAAGACGTCACCCGGATAAGCCTCACGGCCCGGTGGACGACGAAGCAACAAGGAAAGCTCACGATATGCAGAGGCTTGTTTGGTCAAGTCATCATAGATAACCAGAACGTGCTCGCCTTTGTACATGAAGTACTCACCCATCGAACAACCGGAATACGGTGCGATGTACAAGAGTGGTGATGGATCGGAAGCTGCTGCTGTTACAACAATTGTGTACTCCATTGCGCCTTTACGACGAAGAGTTTCCACAACTTGAGCAACCGTAGACTGTTTCTGACCAATAGCCACGTAGATACACTTCATGCCACTGCCTTTTTGGTTCAGGATCGCATCAATTGCGATGGATGTTTTACCTGTTTGACGGTCACCGATGATCAACTCACGTTGTCCGCGACCGATTGGAACCATTGCATCAATGGCTTTGATCCCTGTTTGCATCGGCTCATGAACCGATTTACGATCCATTACGCCTGGTGCTTTACCTTCAACCGGACGGAATTCCGTTGTAGCGATTGGCCCTTTGCCATCTACAGGAATACCGAGCGGGTTCACAACGCGTCCAATCAATGCTTCGCCTACAGGCACTTGCATGATTTGACCCGTACGTTTCACTTGGTCACCTTCACGAATATCGTAGTAAGGTCCCAGGATAACGACACCGACATTGCTTTCTTCGACGTTCATGGCGAGTCCCATAACACCGCTTGGGAATTCAACCAACTCGTTGGACATGACGTTCTCAAGTCCGTAAACACGAGCAATACCATCACCAACCTCGATTACCGTTCCGACTTCGACTACATCGATATCGGTCTTGTATTGTTCGATTTGGCTCTTAATTAATGTACTGATTTCTTCTGGTTTGATACTCAAGTGTCCTCACCCCAATCTACTGTACTCGTCTGTTAAAAGACTGCTCAAGACGTTCGAGCTTGCCAGCCAAGCTGCCGTCATAGATCGTATCGCCAATGGCGACTTTCAATCCGCCCAGCAGAGTCGGATCAACAATGTTCTCGATACGAATCTTTTTATTCACACGGCCACCGAATTCACGGGCTACCGCTTCTTTTTCTTCATCATTCAACGCATAAGTCGAGTAGACACGCGCATCAGCGATGCCCAGCGACTCACCTTGGATCTTCCGATAATCATTCAGCAAGTCTCCCAGCAATTCAACGCGTCCGCGCTCAATCAGCAACAAGACTGTACGAAGGACTGAATCGGATACCTTGCCATCAAGACTTGAGTGAATTACGTTCTGCTTCGCTTCATCAGAAATGTTAGGGGATACGATAAATTTCTCGATATCTGCATCTCCGGTCAATGCACTGACTACTGCAACCAGTTCCTGTTCAACCTCAAGCACCTGCTGTTGCTGAAGAGCAACTTCGAACAATGCTTTCGCATAACGCTTGGCAACTATCGTATCGCGGCTCATTGTCGGCCTCCTACCTCATTGAGGTATTGGTTCACAAGCTCTTCTTGTGCAGGACCGTTCTCAACTTCTTTTTTGATCAACTTGGATGCAATCTGAACGGAAGCTGTACCCAGTTCGCTGCGAAGTGCTGCGACTGCTTTGTTCTTCTCGCTCTCGATTTCGCGTACTGCATCGTCTTTCAGACGATTTGCTTCAGCTTTTGCATCAGCCAAAATCGATTCAGCTTGTTTACCACCTGTTTGTTTGGACTGTTCAATGATGTCGTAAGCATCTTGACGTGCTTGCTCAAGAGCTTGTTTTTGTTCCTCCACATAGGCAATGGCCTGTTCCCGTGTCTGTGCAGCCTCATTCATCTGCGTCATCACGAGTTCACGACGTTTTTCCATAATGGAGAACAAAGGCCCGAAGGCATAACGGCTAAGCAGCCAATATAAAATTGCAAATGCAACAATCGCAAGAAGCGTATTTTCCCATATGAAACTCAATCTGTTCACTCCTTCCTGGAGGTATCCTTGAAACGTCATCCGTTAGAACGGACATTACCTAAAAAGAAGGCGCGGATGGCTATGGCCTTCCCCGCCAAACCTTTAAAATTTAATTAAGCCATACCGTAGAACATGAACGCGAGTACCACACCGATGATCGGCAATACCTCGATCAAACCTACACCGATAAACATTGTTGTTTGAAGAGTGGATTTTGCTTCCGGTTGACGGGCAATACCTTCCACCGTTTTGCTGATTACCATACCGTTACCAATACCTGCGCCAAACGCGCCCAGTCCTGCAACAATTGCTGCTGCGATTAATGCCATTGCTCCCATTTGTATATCCTCCTTAAAATGATAAATCGAATTTTTTATTGTTCAGCCTGGTGAAGAAATCTTCGTAGGGCTTGAAACTTAATGCTCGTCGTGTGTCTCGATGCTCTGTGAAATGTACACCATCATCAAGATAACAAACACAAATGCCTGGATCGCGCCGATAAAGATACTAAAACCTTGCCACACCATAAGTAGCGGAATCGCTGCAATAGCACCAAACACTTTGAATGTGGTCAGTTTCAGGATCGTTGCGATCAGTACCTCACCCGCGAAGATATTCGCGAATAGACGCATACCGTGTGTCAACAGCTTGGATGCCGTCTCAATCAAGTTGATTGGCAAGAACAAGGCGAATGGCTTGAAGTAATGCTGGAGATACCCTTTGGTGTTACGGAACAATCCAAGTCCATGAGATACAAGGAACGCTACGAGAGCGAGTCCCATCGTTACAGACAAGTCGGCTGTTGGTGATTTCCACCAGGCCAGTTCAACGTGTGGGTGTGCCTCTGGGTCCTTGGCATGCGCTTTTTCAAACGCCTCCACCGCTGTAACAATCGGCTTACCGAATACTTGCGCATGTTCTGCGCTGTCCACTGCAGTTACCGCTTGGAATGGAAGTCCGAGCATGTTTCCTACAAAAATGAACATAATCATGGAAAGAGCGAGAGAGATAAAATGTTTACCTTTCTTCATATCCATTGTACTGGAAATCAGATTGCGGACGAATTCTACTGCCCACTCCATAAAATTTTGCAGCTTGCCGGGATTTTCAACGGATAATCTCCGTGTTGCCAGTACAGCAAAAATAAAAACAAGTGCACCTGTTACCACCAGCATCAACAGTACCGATAGATCCAGTCGAAATCCGCCAAGCATAATAATTGGAGCTTCATGCATATTTTTCTCACCCCTTTCTCGACTTGAAAGCTGCAGCCCTTAACATCATTCTGCTCTGCGGGAATGGACAATCCCTATAATCAGTAAGGAATATTGTGCAATGACGAGACCGCCTGCAACCGCATATGTATTGAAGTACTGCGGAAAGCGCATCGATATGAATATACCGAGCACAGCGAGTGCCGCTCTTGTCAAAAATCCCAAGTTGACACGCTTCAAGTTACCTTCTGCCGCATCATCAGACATTTTCCTTACTTTGTAGCCCAGGTAAAATGCATTGATCCAGCTAACTCCTGTACCCAGGGCCAGTCCCAAAGCAATTGTCTCCACACGTGGCATAAAGGCCGCTGCGAGAAAACAAATCATAAGAAAGTACATGACGAAAACAGTCATCGATCTGCGGTATCTGGTTAGTTCACTCATCACTTTCCCCCATGAATTTTTTCGCGATAAAGTAGATGCTTACACCGCCTGCCGCAAGAAAAAAGAGAACGCTTACGGCGATCCATATTCCGTTACCTCCGATGGTCTTGTCCAACCAGGAGCCAGCGTAATATCCGGCAACAGCGAGAATGGCAATCTCGATCCCAAAAGCTGTCACGAGCCCCATCGCTTTCCATACATTATCGTCATGGTTACGGGATGAATTTGGTTTGTTCGAATCGGCCATTTTCCACGCCACCCTTGCAATCCCAGTTAATTTTACTGAATGATGAGAGCCTTTGTCAATTGAATGATTTTAGCGTTTTAAAGGGGGAAACGACGGGAATACAGACCCTCAAAGCCCATAAACCCGCGTAAACCGTACAGTTTAACTGTATGCTTGCCCTTTATAAATCCGTCAGAAAAAATGTATTATTTTTTGAATTTTCTGTGAAATGATTCCGGACGCTCACTATTTACACCGAAATGATGCAAAATCGCATTGACAATTCTTTCCGAAGCATGTCCATCACCGTATGGATTGGCAGCCTGGCTCATGCTTGCATACAGGGTTTTGTCTGTAAGCAGAGCTTTGGTCCGTTCATACACACGTTCCTCTTCGGTACCTACCAATTCCAGCGTTCCGGCTTCAATACCTTCCGGGCGTTCTGTTGTATCGCGCAATACGAGCACAGGCACACCAAACGAAGGCGCTTCTTCCTGCAAACCGCCTGAATCGGTCAAAATCAAGTGAGTGTGCGGGTAAAAGTTATGCAAATCCACCACGTCTAGTGGATCAATTAATTGAATACGGGGATGATTCCCCAAAATCGCGTGAGCCGGCTCCTTCACAGCAGGACTTGGATGCACCGGGTACACGATGGCAATATCTTCAAATTCGTCGGCAATCCGTTTGACGGCCTGGAAAATGTTGCGGTGAGGCTCGCCTTGAGATTCACGGCGATGAGCTGTCATCAGCACAAGGCGTTTGCCTTGGGCCCAATCAAGTACCGGGTGTGTGTAGTCCTCCCGTACAGTATATTGAAACACATCTGTTACCGTGTTGCCTGTGACGTACGTACTAGACTCTGATTTATTTTCTTTGGCAAGATTGGAAGAAGACCAATCCGTAGGCGCAAAGTGTAGATCCGCCAGTACTCCCGTCAGCTGACGGTTCATCTCTTCCGGATATGGAGACAGCTTGTTCCACGTCCGCAGCCCAGCTTCCACATGTCCTACCTGAATCTGTTGCAAGAATGCTGCGTAGCTCGCTACAAAGGTAGTTAATGTGTCCCCGTGAACCAGTACAATATCCGGCTTCGCTTCGGCTAACACCGGTTCCAGACCGCCAAGCACACGAATTGTGATTTCATTCAATGTCTGACGGTCCTTCATCACATCCAGATCATAATCGGGATGAATGTCGAAAACTTCAAGTACCTGATCCAACATCTGGCGATGCTGCGCAGTTACGCAAACAATAGATTCAATAGACTCAGGGTGTTTCTGCAATTCCAAAATAAGCGGAGCCATCTTGATGGCTTCCGGACGCACCCCAAAGATCGTCATGACTTTAATTTTGTTGGACATTCGAGCAAAGCCCCTTTTCTATAAGTTCCGAACCTCTTACAAAGCATGCAATATGCTTATTTAGTGCCGTATAGACGGTCTCCTGCATCTCCAAGCCCTGGAACGATATAACCATGATCATCCAGACGGTCGTCCAATGCTGCTACATAGATGTCCACATCGGGATGTGCATCTTGCACAGCTTTTACGCCTTCCGGTGCCGCAACCAGGTTCATCATCTTGATTTGGGTACAGCCACGTTTTTTGAGCACGTCAATAGCTGCAATTGCCGAACCACCCGTTGCCAGCATCGGATCAATTACAATCAATTGACGCTCTGTTACGTCTGTAGGCAGTTTGGTGTAGTATTCTACCGGTTGCAGTGTTTCCGGGTCACGGAACAGACCAACATGTCCAACTTTTGCCGCTGGCAACAATTTCACAACGCCATCCAGCATTCCGAGTCCTGCGCGCAGAATCGGCACCAGGCCGAGCATACGTCCAGAGATGACTTTACCTTGTGTTGCAGCTACAGGTGTCTGTACATCAATCGTTTCCAGTTCAACATCTCTTGTAATCTCATAAGCCATCAACGTTGCTACTTCATCCACCAATTCACGAAAATCTTTCGTATTCGTACGCATGTCGCGTATAAACGTCAGTTTGTGTTGAATCAAAGGGTGATCACATATTACTAATTTTCCCATCTAATTTGTCCCTCCGGTAAGTTCTTCATGTTCAGCATTTCCAAATATACCTAGCCGCCATTCATGGGCTCGATAAATCCTGTATATTATATCATCACCAACAACGAATTACACCATCAAAGGGCACCCAATCATTACAGATTACCGAATCCTATAAAAAACAGGACCGGAAAATGATCCATCCGGTCCTGTTTTGCTCCTGCTGTTATGTCGTTAAGAAAATGAAAATGATGAATACAAGGGCACTCCGCCTACAGAATGATCCTTCGATCGCTGTTATCCCCAGATTTTTTTTATTCTCCTTTTAACAAGGGAAAAATCCGGGGATAAAGGCGAACGCTTCGCTTCTGCGGTCTCATTCTGTCTGCTTCGTTTTTTTGTATCCCATTTTAAGAACATCTCAAATACAAACACCATTAGCAAAGTTTTTTAGTATTTAAGATCGGTATAGAGCGGGAATTGGTCTGTCAGTGCAGTCACTTCTGCACGGGCTTCATCCAGCTTCGCTGTATCTTTTGGATTTTTCAGCGTTTTGGCAATGATCTTACCGATCGCTACCATAGCTTCTTCGTTCATGCCACGGGAAGTTGCAGCAGGTGTACCAATTCGAATACCACTCGTTACAAACGGGCTTGTAGGGTCGAATGGAATTGCATTTTTGTTCACGGTAATGCCGATGGAATCAAGCACATGCTCTGCTTCCTTACCTGTGATGTTCACACTGCGTGTGTCGATCAGCATCAAGTGGTTATCTGTACCACCGGATACGATGTTCAATCCTTCAGCGATCAGTGTTTCAGCCAGAACCTGTGCGTTTTTCACGACATTCTGTGCATATGTTTTGAACGAAGGTTGCAAAGCTTCACCGAATGCTACCGCTTTGGAAGCAATCACGTGCATCAGAGGTCCACCTTGGGAACCTGGGAATACCGCTTTATCAATCGCTGCTGCCCATGCTTTGCGGCACAGAATCATACCACCACGAGGTCCACGCAGCGTTTTGTGTGTAGTTGTTGTTACGAAATGCGCATGTGGAACCGGGTTTGGATGCAAACCAGCAGCAACCAGTCCTGCGATGTGAGCCATGTCCACCATGAACAAAGCGCCTACATCATTGGCGATGGAAGCCAGCTTTTCAAAATCAATGGTACGCGGATATGCACTTGCACCTGCAACGATCAGACGAGGACGGTGTTTGAAAGCCGCTTTGCGTACTTCATCATAATCAATCAGGAATGTATCTTCCTGTACGCCGTATGCTACAAAGTTGTACAGCAAACCAGATGCGTTAACCGGGCTACCGTGTGTGAGGTGTCCACCATGGGCAAGGTTCATACCAAGTACAGTATCACCAGGTTTCAACGCTGCAAGATATACTGCCATGTTCGCTTGTGCACCGGAGTGAGGTTGAACATTCACGTGTTCTGCTCCGAACAATTCTTTTGCACGATCACGCGCGATGTCTTCAACGATGTCCACATGCTCACAACCGCCATAGTAACGTTTGCCTGGATATCCTTCAGCATACTTGTTGGTCAGAACAGATCCCATTGCTTCGATTACTGCTTCACTTACGATGTTCTCGGATGCAATCAGTTCGATGTTGTTCTGTTGACGTTTCAGTTCAAGATTCATCGCTTCCAGTACTGCCGGGTCATTCTTGCGCAATTGTTCCATGATTAAATTCCTCCCAGGTATAAGTGAAGTTATAAAGCGAAACTACAGTGGTTACACTCCTGACTTCGATTGCATCACCATCTTCCGATCGCTGTTATCCCCGGATTTTCTGAACTCCCTTATAATAAGGGGAAAATCCGGGGATAAAGGCGAACGCTTCGCTTCTTCAGATTGGTGTTGCACTCTCCGTTTTCGTGTAAAGTCTAATTTAGCTTTATATTGGTTGAAGATATCAGTCACAAAATGTCGAATCTGGTTGTTCTTCCTTACGATACACCGCGCGTTCGCCGCCAATCAACTTCGGACGGGTCAACGCTGTGGTTACACGAGCATCTCCAACATAGCGGAGCACTGTACGATAGGGTACGGCTACATGCCGGAGATGCATCCCAATCATCGTCTCCCCAATGTCCAGTCCCGCATGGGCCTGCACATGTTCAGCCAGGCATGGATCGGTCAGCGAACGATATGCTGCGGATGCCATGGAACCTCCGGCCTTGGGCACGGGTACTGCACCAACCTCGGTCAATCCAAGTCGAGTAAGCACAGAACGTTCCATTACCAGCGCACGGTTCAGATGCTCACAACATTGGAATACCGTGTCAAAACCGAACTCTTCCTGCACCTCGCGTATACCCGCAAGAAGCTGTTGCGCCAATTCAATGGCACCACTCGTACCAATCCGAGCGCCTGCGACTTCACTTGTGCTTGTACCGATCACAACGATCTGTCCAGGCCCAAGCTGTCCGGCAAGCGCCAGTTCATGCAGAATAGACGCGGTCTGTTCCTGCAATCCGGGTTGTTCCGAATCTAACTCTATAGTCATCCTATTATCGCCTCCCGATAAAATCATGCCTGCTTTCTCTTGGCTGTCCTTCGTATTCTTGCACGGCATCTCAGGTACTATTATAGCGAATAATCAGATGAAAGACGAAAAAAAGAGCAGTCTGCGGGTAACGCAGAATTGCTCTTTTGCCCAGGCGACCGGCCGTTTGTTCCGGTGCTCCATCGTGGTTATGCCCACTTCGTCGCCAGTTACACCGGATCCCTGTTTTCCCCTTCATCATAAAACAACCCGCGCCTAAAATCAACGGTTAATTTACATCACGTGTCCTATTTCTATAACCTGCCTCGCAGGATCAGAATTATCCCAGCTTATCCAAAAGCCGGTCCAATGCCGTCCGAATCTCAGCTGCAGCTATATTATAATCATCACGACTTCCCCCAAACGGATCGGAGATGTCGAAACTTGGAATTCGTTGTCTAATCTCAATGGCTCGCTCACGCTCCGATGCCAGGATCTCTTGCCCAAGGGCACGTTTCATCTCAAGCGTTGCAAACAGGCTGTCCAACTCCTGAACATCACTTAATACCTGTTCATCATCCTCCACATATTCTTTCAATGTATAGGTTTTGTGGACTGAATCGGGAAAAACCTGCATGACATGCTGCTTATGACTCCGTGTTAATGTAAGAACCAGATCGGCCCAACCTACCAGGTTAGAGCTAAGCTGTGTGGAATGAGGTGGACCTTCAACGTTATGATCTCTCAAAACTGCTTCCGCATGACGGGAGATCGGCATACCCGACGTTGCTGCCACACCTGCGGAGCGAACCTCTACCTGAATGCCGCGCTCCGATGCCAGTTTTCGCAAAAGCCCCTCTGCCATGGGGCTGCGGCACGTATTTCCTGTACATACGAATAAAATATGTTTCATTGTGTTAGCCTCCCCATTTTACATATGATGCGAATGATATGATATCTCAAGTTTTATTTTAAAATATAAACAAAAGTCCAAACGCAAGCAAGATTGCGCCACCAATAGCTTCGCCGTAATCCCCGAGATTCTGACTCACCCGACGGCCTAATAACAGCCCCATAACCGACATCACCCCGCCACACACACCGAAAGCAAGTACGGTCAAGATCAGATCACTGCTAAACATCCCTAAGGAAACGCCAACGGAGAACGAATCCACACTTACGCTGAGGGAGAACAACACAACGCCGAGCAGGGAACGGTGGTCCACCAGCTTGGTATCGCCTTCACGAAATGCATTCAGAATCATATGAGCACCCAGCAAAACAAGCAATCCACCTGCCGCATACGTCGTAATGTCACCGAGCAGGGAGCTGACGTATTTGCCCATATACATGCCGATGAGCGGCATGATGATATGAAATAGAGCCGTTACAATACTGATTCGCAATACATCCCGCAGCCGAATGCCCTTCATGCCAATTCCGATCCCGAGTGAGAACGCATCGAGGCCAAGCGCAATAGCCATGATCAAAATGGTTACCAACTGCCCCACATGGGCAGACACATCCCACATCCCCATACCCCCAAGTCACGTAAAGGTTCTTGTACACGATATGCGGACAAGGACCTAAACATGACCGATGAAAGGCAAACGGCGACGGATCTGTGGTCAAATGCTGGCTTTATAGAATCTTGATTTTGTTTTGGAAAAAGAGTAATTAGCTCTCCTGACTGTATGATCAGGAGAGGTTATGAGGGTTGCTGGTTGCCAACTTGTATGAGTTGGTTCCCCGCAGCCTTGAGCAGCCGATTCATGACGGCTGCTCCCAGCCCTTCGCGTGAGCAGGCTTCAGCCACAATATATGTGGCGCCTTGCTCATCGCAGCTGCGCAGCGCGGCGTATAGCCGGCGCGCTGCTTCTTCCAGCTCGCTGGCGTCACCCAGCGAGAAAACGGCATCGGCGCGGTACTGCTCCGCGTGCTCGGCGAACGCCAGCACAGCGGTGCGCTCTCCGCGCTGCGCCGCCTCTGCGAGGGCGGCGCTAATCCAGGTCGCCACCGCTGCGGGCGGCCCCTCCACCACGCACAGCGCCCCTGCGGGTGCGTAGTGCGTGTACTTCATGCCCGGCGAGCGCGGCGCCGGGCTGCCCACGCCATCGGCCCCCTCCGCGAGTAGCGCGGGGTCCGTGGCGACACGGGCGGCAACGGCGGACAGTTGTTCCGCCGTAATGCCGCCAGGGCGCAGGATGGTGACGGTACCGTCGTCACCGACCTGCACAACCGTGGACTCGACGCCCACCCCGGTGGGGCCGCCGTCCACAATGCCGCCGATGCGGCCATCCAGATCCTCGCGCACATGAGACGCGAGTGTCGGGCTTGGCCGCCCGGAGCGGTTGGCGCTTGGTGCAGCCACAGGGCATGCCGCCGCCGCGATTAACTGCAAGGCCACCGGGTGGTCCGGCATGCGCACGGCCACCGTGTCCAGTCCGGCGGTGACACGCGGGGACACCGCCCCCGGCCTAACCGGGAGCACCAGCGTCAGTGGTCCCGGCCAGAAGGCCGCCATCAGCGCTTCCGCTGTTTCGTTCACTTCCGTAACCAGAGTATCCAACTGGTCACGGTGCGCGATATGCACAATCAGTGGATTGTCGGAAGGTCGGCCTTTGGCGATAAATACGGCCTCCACGGCTGCTGTGCTACGCGCATCCGCACCCAAGCCATAGACCGTCTCGGTCGGAAAGGCCACCGTCTGACCTTGACGAATGCAGGCTGCGGCAGCCTGCAAGTCGGCGAGCGCCTGTTGATCGGCGCTCCCCTTTTTCACATCCAACATTTCAATATTACCCAATCCGTGATCGTTCTCAGCGCTCACCAAGACGCGTACATCCCACATCTCGGTGACCAGTTTTCCCGAAGCTTTCATATCACGGTTTTCTCTACCATCCCTCATCTCAGAGGTGTGTTGAACTGATTCGTTTTCTCTGCTCATATATCATCATTCCTAAACTTCAAGTAGGTTAGTTCATATCCATATTCAATATAACTAATTATAACATACCTGTCCCAACTCGGATGCCCTTCAAACTGCCCCCGGAAATTCCCCACTAATTCATATCAAAAGGGCAGCTCCCTTAATCGAAGTCACCCTTCTTAATAGTATAAATAAGTTGTTATGCGAATAATCCAGTTACCCAACTCCACAGTTTCACAGCCATATCCCACAGAAAGAATCTCGCCTCCGGTGTATCTCCCTGCACAGATGCCTCAGCATCTCCTGGTTCAGCCGCTGCGGCCGATACCGTTGAAGGTTTCGCCAGTGCATCCCCGGTCCCTGCATCAATGAAGCACAGCGGCGGGAACAACACACACCACCAGTTCTGACCTTTGCCTTCGCCCAGCGTAATCCGAACGGCTTCATAATCTCCGGCAGGATAGACAGTACCCCCATATAGTTTGGTCGGGAATGGAACAGAACCCAGCTCCACCCGATACTCATAATTCAAACCGCGACTGGCCAACTCTTCTCCCACCTGACCCTCAATCTCCGACAGATGCTCACGAATAACCTTGCGCGCTTCATCCAGACTTTGCGGATTCTCCAGTTCGGCTACCCACTCGCCCATCTGAGCAACGACAGTATCCCTAATCTCGCGTTTCACTAATTGATCTCCCGGTGCATCCGAGTTTGCGAGAATACGCAAGCGAATCGATTGTTCCGGAATTGCTGTGGCCGCCACAGCTGCATCCGTTTTCTGACCTTCCCACATCATGATAATCATCATAAGACATACAATAATAAGTCCAATTTGCTTTACAATTCGTCTGTTCATTCCGTTCTCCCCCTCGGCTCTCTGATCACGTTGCCTGTAACTCTCTCATGTCTATCAGTATGCCCGGTAGAGACGGAAGTAAACCTAGCATTTGCAATAAATCTACTAGAAGTTGTTCAAAAAGTTCGCTTTAATTACGAAGGATGCCCAGCTGCATCATCAACGTCGAATATGAAATTCAGCGGAAATAAGCGTGAGGCTTACGCAGTATGTTTCCGAAGGAAACAAATTGATTGCTCGCGTAGTTTATCCTACGCTCCACAACTCCATTTCTAACCTAATCCCATCTTCTCGGTAGTGAAAACCCAACTATTTGAACACGTACTACTAGAATGTGTATTTAAACCCAGGCAAGTTATACGATGACAAATGTGGGCGTACAAGAAGCCTTGAAGACTGTACTGGCTGACCCTAGGCGAATGACTCTCGTGAATGACCAGTCGATGTTCCAAGGAACCGAGGACGTCTTATTTGCCCTTCAGGTCTTCTTTTGAAATTGTAAGGAACATGAGGCGAGTTATTTCCCAAAATCATCTAATCAACACGCTACAAAAGGCTGTTTATGCTGATATAACGTGTCTCAGATTCATTAGCTTTCTCCGGACACCACCTAACTCCTAACCCCCTAACAGCTGGCACCTGAAGCTCCACAGCACGCTCGACACTCTGTTCCCAACTCTTACAGGTACGCCTCAGCCTACAGTTGGCTTGAAAACACCTATGCATTGCTTCTCTCGTCCTCATTCACACTTTCTCACCCATCATGTTAAAAAGGCTGATCTGCACCTGGTTACAGGGCAAATCAACCTCTTCATTTCTACGAACGATCACGTTATACGTCCCACCACTTTACTTTTCACCTACACCAACTCAACAGTTACACAGCACTTTTCTCTTTCTTGAGCATATTCCATAAACGTTCCGATAACCGGGGTTGCTGCTCCCCTATGAGAAGTTCATCTTCCTCTTCTTGTCCATACAACTTAATGCTCATGACCACCCCAATACATGCCATATTAATGAGCAAAGAGGTGCCGCCGTAACTGATGAACGGTAACGTAATACCTGTGAGTGGCATCAGTCCGAGGAACGCCCCCACGTTCTCAAACACCTGATACAATAACATTCCGATAATACCTACAATGATGACGGGTCCCGCGCGATCTCTGCATGCCAGAGCAATCAGCACCATACGTTGAATCAGAATAAAGTACAACAAAATCAGTACGGATGCACCAACAAAGCCAAACTCCTCTGCAATCACGACAAAAATGGAATCAGAGTACGTATAGGGGACTCGTCCACTCTGAACGGAAGTTCCTTGCAAATAACCTTTGCCGATGATGCCCCCTGAACCAATGGCTAAACCTGCATTTTTCGTATGCCAGGAAGCTTTGGAGGTAGCCTTTTCCGGTACAAGCCAGGGATCAATCCGCTCCGCCCAATGCTCACGTTTTATCTTTTCAAGAAAAGTGAAAACTTCATCATGGTAGAAGGTATAGGCTTTGACAAAACCAAAGAACGCCACTCCCACAATGGCCAGTGCAATCAATGCGTGCTTCAGCCTCATATTTCCGATCCAGAATACCGCAGCGAGAATCACCACATATCCCAATGCATTTCCCAGATCATTCTGAGCCATAACAAGGGCAAACGGAATAAATGCCCAGCAGCCAATCGGCACAATATCTCTCCAAAATTTCAGCGTACCTCGTTGTCTCTTCACAATTAAATGAGCGAGAAACAGAATCAGAATCATTTTGAACAGCTCTGCCGGTTGAAAAGAAAAGTTCTCGCCCAGCTTCAGCCAACCGTTGGCGTTATTGATCGAACTGCCCAGCACATTCGCAAGGATCAGTAGTATGATCCCCAAGCCATACAAATAAAACGCATATTTCACATATAACTTGTAATTCACAAGCCCGATTACAAGTACCGCAATGAACCCGGCCACATAGAAATAAATCGTTTTGACATGATGATTCGCCAGTTTGGCATCCGTCTGCGTCCCGCTATAAATCGCAAATACACTAATAATCATGAGCAACAGCATGACAAAAAGAATCACACCGTCCATCTTTTTCAGCATTCTCAACATGACTCCGTCCATCCCCCTGAAATCTAACATTCTATGATTTCCAATTGAACTCAATATTACCATTGTATATAATTGGATAATAAAATGGAAATCTGGATGCTTCAGGATGACTATTAAACCATTCAATGGCCTGACTCACATCTAAAAACAATAAAAACCCCAAAACATCCACCCAATGTAACTTGGGTTGGTCTGTTCCAGGGTTCTATAGTTATCTAGCTTATATACATAAATCTGACGTGCTATTTCACGGTTTGACTCAAAAACGTTATTGCTCCTGCTGCGACGGCTTGCGTCTTAGCAATTTCATCACCAGATCCGTAATACTCGGTTGTTCCGCAGAGCCAAGAATATCCTCGTTCTCTTCCGTGTGGACCTTAATACTCATCACAAGACCCATGCTGATCATGTTGATCATAATGGAGGTACCACCCGAACTGATAAACGGCAGCGTAATCCCTGTCAACGGCATCAGACCAATGAATGGACCAATATTAACAAAGATCTGGTAGAGCAGCATCGCTATGATCCCAACAATGAGATAAGGTCCCGCGCGATCCTTACACTCCAGTGCAATCAGCACCAGCCTGTGAATCAGGATAAAGTACAGGAGAAGCAGTACCGAGGCACCGATGAAACCAAATTCTTCCCCAATCTGCACAAAGATGGAGTCAGCATAGGCCAGCGGCACCCGATTCGACTGAATCGTTGTGCCTTCCATATAACCTTTGCCTGTAATCCCACCAGAACCAATCGCAAGCTTTGCATTATACGTCTGCCAGAGTACATCTCTTGAGGTCAGCTCTGGTACAAGCCAAGGGTCAAAACGATCCGCCCAGTGCGAACGTCCAATGTCATTCAGGAATTTAACAATCTCATCATGGTAATGAATATACGCCTGTGTACCACCGATAAAAGCAGCCACTGCAATCATAAAGCCAATGAGGGCATGCGTAAATTTAATGTTGCCGATCCATAATAGGCCCACAAGAATGACCACATAACTTAAAGCATTCCCCAAGTCATTTTGGAGCAACACCAGCAGTAATGGTGGCATAACACAGAGTGTGATCGGGATAACATCACGTCCAAAATAGAGCGGACGATTCTTCTTTCGAGCCAAAAAGGCTGATAAAAACACAATCAGGCATAACTTGAACAACTCAGCAGGCTGCAAACTGACCCCGAAGATGGACAGCCAACCTTTTGCACCATAGTACTCTTTACCAAAGAACATAACGAATATGAGCAGGAGCATCCCCACGCCATAGATATATAAATAATTTTTGATTATGAATTTATAGTTGATCATCGACATCCCAAAAAAGACTACGAATCCCAAAATATAAAAGATCACTGCACTTTTCGGGAGTCCCTCCAGCTTCGGACGACCAAACGTTGTACTGTAAATCGACAAAATACTGATAACCATCAGAATAACCAGTATAAACACAATAGAATAGTCTATCTTTTTAAATTTGTGCAGCATGTAATTATGTTCCCCCAAGCATTCAGAAATCTTCGGTATATCTCATTGTAGAGGATTTCACGGCAAAAAGAAAACCCGCGGAACCTTACATTTTCGTCACCTGTTCCGAAGCACGAACACCCAGGACATGCCGCTCGATTCCGGCAAGGTCCGGTACAATGATAATTTCCGGCCAATGTCCCTCCGTTTCAAGCAAAGCTGCGATGTCGCGAGCCTGCCCCTGGCCCAGCTCAAAACCAATGATCTGCGGCGGCGCAGGCAGCAGCGCCAACTGCTCCAGCATGATACGGTACGGTGCAAGCCCGTCCGGACCGCCGTCCAGTGCCATGCGCGGCTCATGATCACGCACCTCTTGCTGTAACCCGGCGATGTCTGCCGCCGGGATATATGGCGGGTTGGACACCAGGATGTCCACCCGAGCCCCGGCGAACGGGGCCAGCAGATCGCCTTCACGGAAGTCGATCTGTACGCCGTTCGCGGCCGCGTTCCGCGCGGCCACTTGCAGGGCAGCCGCCGAGAGATCCCCGGCGCCGACCTGCCAGCGCGGGCGCAGTGAAGCCATCGTCACCGCGATGGCACCACTGCCCGTGCCGATATCGACGGCGAGCGGAGCGCCGTCAGGAAACACGCGGTCGGCTTCGCGTAGCACAGCCTCGACCAACAGCTCGGTCTCCGGCCGCGGAATCAGCACGGCCGGCGTGACCTCAAACGGCAGCCCATAGAATTCCTGGCTGCCGATAATGTATTGCGCCGGCTCACCCGCAGCCTTGCGCGTGACGGCGTCCTCCCAGCGGCTGCGATGCTCGCTGGGAAAAGGCTCCGGCTGCATCATGTAATACGCGGCGCCATAAACGCCGAGTACATGTTCCAGCAGCAGCCGGGCATTGTTTTGCGGCTCGTACACGCCGCACTTCTCCAAAAAAGAGGAAGCCTCCACGAAGGCTTCCCGACAGCTCTGTTCCGGCGTCATGACAAACTGCGCGCGGGTCACAGATTATTCTCCTCTATCCATCATCTCAGTCTGCTGAGCAATGGTCAGTGCAGACAAGATATCTTCAATCTCCCCGTTCATGATCTGATCCAGCTTGTGCATCGTCAGACCGATACGGTGATCCGTCACACGGCTTTGCGGGAAGTTGTACGTACGAATACGCTCACTACGGTCGCCCGTTCCCACTTTACTTTTCCGCTCAACAGAGATCTTCGCTTCCTCTTCCATACGTTTCATATCGAAGATACGTGTACGCAGAACCTGCAATGCTTTTTCCTTGTTGGAGTTCTGTGATTTTCCATCCTGACATGTCGCAACGATTCCCGTTGGAACGTGCGTTACCCGTACTGCGGATTTCGTGGTATTAACCGATTGTCCACCGGCACCACTGGAACAGAACGTATCAACACGGATGTCTTTGTCATGAATTTCAATATCGAAATCTTCGGCTTCAGGCATAACCGCAACCGTTGAAGTTGACGTATGAATACGTCCGCCGGATTCGGTTGTTGGAATACGCTGTACACGGTGTGCGCCGCTTTCGTATTTCATTTTGCTGTATGCGCCGCGTCCGTTGATCAGGAAAACAACCTCTTTGAATCCACCGAGATCATTTGTGTTAACGTCCATCAGCTCTACACGCCAGCCTTGTGCATCTGCATAACGTGTGTACATCCGATACAGATCTGCTGCAAACAACGCTGCTTCATCTCCACCAGCTGCTCCGCGAATCTCAACAATAACGTTTTTGTCGTCATTCGGATCTTTTGGCAACATAAGCACACGAATCAATTCGTCCAGTTCCTTCTGGCGAGTGCTCAGTTCGTCAATTTCCATTTTGACCATTTCACGCATCTCATCATCCAGCTTCTCACCCTGCATTTCCTTCGCAGCTTCGAGATCCTGACTTACCTGTTTGTATTCATTGTACGCTTCATAAGTCGGTTGCAGATCGGATTGTTCTTTGGAGTATTCCCGCAGCTTTTTGTTGTCACTTGCCACATCCGGGTCACACAAAAGCTCGCTCAACTTGTCATAACGGTCGGCTAACGCCTGTAATTTATCCAACATGTATAGTCACCTCACGCATTATTTTGTCCAAGCACATCACATTTTCAATAATTATTTCAATCCAACATTAATTACATCTATAATCTATATTCCACAACGCACAGGATTCTCACGAATCCCCTGACCGCAGCATGTATTCACATTCATGTATGATCGACGTATAACATCGCTACAACGTCATCAAATCCTTTACTTTTAAAGTGAAATCAAGAAATCGCGTACCCTGAATGAAATCCGCTTCAGCTCATCTGTTCTAGCGCGAATTTCAACGTGGTATACGACTCTTAATTATAGCATATTCTCATGGTTCTGAATAGTAACTGTTCCGCATGCAGATGAACTAATTTTTAAATGCAATTTTCTCAACTTTCACTCGTTGCCATCCTGCTCATGGATCAGCCTGCCGGAAATGATTGTAACAAATAGATCATTCAAGTTTCTTTCTGATGTTGTAAAATAAATTCAATGGATATTTTAGTTTAGGAGGGAATGGATGATATGAACTTAACACCAGCTGTTTATCCAAAAGAAAAATTAAAGATTGCTTTGGCACAATGTTCTTCGATCGACGGAAATATTGAAGAGAACGTTAATAGGGCTTATGAGATGATTGAAGAAGCTGGAAAAGAGCATGCCGATATTATCATGTTTCCAGAAAAATACCTGACGGGATATGTGCCAGAAATCGTAGAATCCAATTTAACTGAATATACACTCTCCATTAATGATGCGAGGATTGATAAGTTGCGTCAAGCATGCAAAAAGTACGGCATTTGGTCAATCATCGGAACCCCTGTAAGAAGAGGCGAGGATGTGTTCATCTCTTCAATTATAATAGATTCCAATGGACATGAAGTAGGTGTTTATGACAAGTCTCATTTATTTCAAACAGAGAAGGAACTGTTTTCAACCAATAATGAGCAGGTCATCATTAAATTAAAGGGCTGGAATATTGGGATGGCCATCTGTTATGATGCAGGTTTCCCTGAACATTCTCGTCTTTTAGCACAAAATGGCTGTCATTTATATATGGGTAGCTCTCTTTTTAGTAAAGGAATGGGGTACAAAGAGTCACGAGTATGGTTTCCTGCCCGCGCTCTGGATAATACGATATTTACAGCGATGTGTAATCACGTTGGAACAACCGGAGTCTGGGATACGTGTGGACATAGCGGTGTATGGAACCCTCTAGGTGATAATATAATTGATGCCTCGCAAGACAACGTTGAATTGCTATTGGCTGAATTAGACCCCGCTCTTCTTAATCAAGCTAGAAATGGCGAAAGAATGCTTGCAGATTCGTTTGATATAAATAAAGAACACTATTCTTTCAAGACTATTGTCAGTAATTAAGCAAACCTCGTATGAATTGAAGCCTATATAAGTACATTACGATTGAAGTCGCCCCATACATCGATACTAAAAACCCTACAATCTTCACGAGAAGATCGTAGGGTTTTTGGTTATTGAATCTACATATAAACTTGTAACAACCTATACGTTGAAACGGAAGTGCATAACGTCGCCGTCATTTACAACGTACTCTTTACCTTCAAGACGAAGTTGTCCGCGCTCTTTAGCACCGTTCATGGAACCCGCTGCAACCAGATCGTCGTAGGAAACCACTTCTGCACGGATGAATCCACGTTCGAAGTCGGTGTGAATGACACCCGCTGCGCCAGGTGCTTTGGTACCTTTGCGGATTGTCCAAGCACGAACTTCCTGTACACCTGCTGTGAAGTATGTGTACAGACCGAGCAATTTGTAAGCCGCTTTGATCAACAGGTTCAGACCGGAATCCTCGATACCGAGTTCTTCCAGGAACATTTGTTTATCTTCGCCTTCCAGCTCGGAGATCTCTTCTTCAACCTTTGCACTGATTGGCACCACTTCTGCATTCTCAGCAGCTGCAAATTCTCTTACTTTTTGCACGTAAGCATTGTTCGCCACGTCACCGATTTCGTCCTCAGCTACATTGGCTGCATACAGAACAGGCTTCAGGGTAAGCAAGTGCAGATCGCGCACGATCAGAAGCTCGTCATCCGTAAGTTCCATGCTGCGTGCCGGCTTGTCATCGTACAGAACAGCCTTCACTCTCTCCAATACTTCTACTTCTTGAGAGGCAGTCTTGTTGCCGCCCTTCATGTTTTTCTTGGAGCGATCGATTTTCTTCTCAACACTCTCGATATCGGCCAGGATCAGCTCCAGATTGATCGTCTGGATGTCGCTCACCGGGTCAATTTTACCATCGACGTGTGTGATGTTCTCATCTACAAAGCAACGTACCACGTGTACAATTGCATCTACCTCACGAATGTGGGCAAGGAACTTGTTACCAAGACCTTCGCCTTTGCTCGCACCGCGAACAAGACCTGCGATATCTACAAACTCAAACGCTGTTGGTACTGTTTTCTTAGGTACAACGAGTTCTGTCAGTTTGTCCAAACGCTCATCGGGTACTTCAACGATCCCCACGTTAGGGTCAATCGTACAGAACGGATAGTTTGCCGATTCGGCACCTGCTTGTGTAATAGCGTTAAACAACGTAGATTTTCCGACGTTCGGAAGCCCTACAATTCCTGCTTTCAAAGCCATGTATATGACAACTCCTCATTGATTACTTGTTCGGTATGGATAATCCTATACATTATATATGACAAACCTCAAGGCATCAAGGAACTTCGCCAATTCGACCAGAGTCCGATCCGCTATTGGTTTAACCTTTGATTTCCTTGTACATCGTCAGATCCGTTACCTCATATCCCATCTTGCGATACAGGCTGCTCGCCCGCACATTATGTCCAAACACATGCAAACCAATGCGATCCACGCCAAGACTCAAGGCCGTCTGTTCAAGCGCCTGCATTGTCTCTGTTCCGTATCCCTTACCACGATGCGCTTCTTCAACCACAATATCCAGCAAAAAAGCATCCTTCCCGCGGCGATTATCCGTGATGTTAAACCAGATATATCCCACATTTCCGTCCACAGGGTGCACCAGATTGTAGAGATACGCTCCCGGTGTGTTCAAGCCTTCTGGCAGATAACGTTCATAAGATTCCTCGGCAAGTTGCTGCGCCTCTTCCTCAGCCCAGGTACCCGCTTCTACTTTTTCTTCTGCAAAATCCTTAATCGATCGAATGCGAAAACTCGCATAATCTTCCTGATTCATTGGAGAAAGTTCCAAGTTATTCCCCTCCTTATTAAGAGTGATCTTAATTATGTATGAACTCTGTGCAGTCCTTTTTGCACTACTAGTATCTTATTGTATCCTGTTCTCTCGCTTAGCGCATGAAGTTATTCTGACGGTTCGGTTTTCAATTTTCATATTTATCCATTTTAATCAAAACTTTTGATCTCTTCTCATCGTTTATACCTCATAGGAAAGGAGTGGATCATATTGAACACACGTCGCCGATTCTCCAAAAAGAAAATGATTATCTTATCCGCTATCATACTCGGAATCGCCATAGTCGCTTTTATGAGCTTTCTGAATGCAATGGATCCCTTTCGCCACTTAAGAATCACGATCCACAATCAGTCCGACTATGACCTCACCCATATTCAGGCTAGCCTAGTCCAAGGCGACAACTCGTTAAACAACAATGAGAGTGGCTCCACCTACGTATTCAATAAGGATATTCCCAGCGGAGCAAACGTGAAATTCGCCCCGCAGCTGAAACGTTCCGGGGAGGGGGCCGTCTCCTTGGCGTTTACGGACAGCCGCGGAAAAACCTATAACAAAACAGTTTGCGGTTATACCGAATACTTGTCCGGCAATTCCTACGTCACTGTAACCAATGAGAATGTCACCGTGAAAGATGAATGTATGTAATAGCGATACTTCGCTCTGTGGACTTATGTTAAAATATAGGGGCGAGCGACCCGCCAAAGTTTCTCGCCCAAAGTCGATTGAATTATTCAATCGGCTTATTTATTTTAACCTGATTGTATTGATTAATTAGATCATCCAGGACCATAGATTGCTGTATAACATGAGGATGAAGCAGATCTCCATAGTCCACCTTGAGTTGATAGAGCTTTTGTCTCGCTGCTTCGATCTGCAACTTGAGCTCACCACAATCCATATTCACCCCTCCCTGTTGTAACATTCTAGTCCATTCTGCTAATTAGTAGGAAATCAAGTGAACTCCAACACGAAAAAGCTCCCTTCAACGTAGACAATTCACCATTCTACTTGAGGGAGCAGCTCATATTCAAAAAGCGTATTTTCAGAAATGCTGGTTAACTCCCTGTGCCGTGGCCATTAGTTGTCACGATTACTGGACGGTCTTTTTCAACGGGGATGGGTTGAGTAGTAGGAAAAACAACGCCTACTGTGATACTGCATGTAACTATCAATACTGCCAATTTCATCTTCTTTTATCTTCAAAGCTCCCGAATCAACTTATTGTAACGCAGTTTAACTTCTTCGACTGAACAATACCGAAACTCCTCAAACAAAGATTCGAGAATACCCTCTTTATTCTTAATTTTAATTGCAAAATCCAACCCTCTAAGGATAAACTCATATCCTTTGGTAAAATCTTGATGTTGTAGATAATATCTCCCTAGGCCGACAAGCAAAGTAACATATTGATCATTCGTATACTGCTCGCTGATTTTTCCAATACGACTGCTCTGTTCTTGGTAGATAAAATAAGAGTCATACGCTTCAAGAACTGAGTCAATGTTGATATCAAACCGATTTGCCGCATTCACAATTGCACATAAAGCAGGGAAGATTTCGTTCTCTCTCTCCGAGATGTAGTTCATATAACTTGGGATAACCTCTGTTTTACCTGACATTAATTCATATAGATAACAGTTGCCTTCTGCCCATTCCTCGAACTGACGAATAACAACGGTTTCCTCGTCACTCGGATTATTTATCCAGCTATAATCGGTGTACAAAGAGACATATTGAAGTGCCTTTTCATATTCTTCATAGTAGAAACAAGCTTCTCCAAGCGCTAAATATGCGTACAAAACGTAGAAAACAATCTGCTTTTTGGGTTTAGCCTCGGGCTCTTCAGATGTTACCCCTAATTCATAATGGATCATTGCTTTTAGTTTTAACTTGTCAGCAAGATTCTTCACCTTATCCCATCGGCGTAACGAAGCATACACATTAATCAAATCGTTCAATCCATCCAGCTGGTAGTGTTCATCAAGCCGATCTACAAAAAACTCAAACTGCGTAGCAAGTGTAAGATTGCTCAACTGATCCTTGGAAAGTCCGATTGTGAACAAACGATACTGACTTAGAGCCAACCGTTCAGAATGTTGCATTTTCTCACCCTCGGCTACACAAAGGTACAAGGGCTTGGCCGCTTCCAACTTCCCTTCACGATATAACTGTTCAGCCAACTCGAACAAAAGCGGTGCATAGGAAAGATTATCCATAATTAGATTAACGGCTTCTTTCATATAATCGACCTTACCGAGTTCGGCACAACGGTATAAAAAGGGCCCCAGTCTTCGCCAATCCGGGCTCGTATGTACAAAACACTCATGTATGTATAATTCATAGAAGTAACCCTCTATTAGACCCATCCCGGCAGTAATTCGATCCAATTGCTGCATGCCTATGGGACGAAGCCCGTTCAGCGTACTACTCAACGTCCCTGAGTTAATTCCCGATATCTCAGAGAATTGATTGAGTGTCATATGGTTCGTTTTTAAGTAGTCTGCTAAATGATCACGTATTGTGGCTACTGATTTCAAAGGTACACCACCTTCCAAACAAAAATAAGCAATGGTCAATAAAATAATACTATATTTTTGAATTTAATATCAATATTTTACTTGTAAATAATTTACTTTTATTATAAAGATATTTATCTGCTTTGCTTAAAATGTTGTAAAAAATAGCCTGGAAGAGGGCTGGAGAGCCTTGTCATAGTATGCGATCAAGCATCAAATTCATATCCACACGGTCGGGAGTCCACAATAAGACATCCGTGAGAAATGTCATCGCATCCATACCACTCAATCTGTCCACGATTGACTCTAGCATCTCTCTTGCATTTCCTGTGATATGCTCAGCCAGGACTAACCCTCCAGTATCTCCATCAATATATAAATGATCTATATGTGTAACTCTCTGTACATGCCGAAGCCATAACGTACCTTCATCTACATAAATGATATAGCGCTCATTCATGACATAACCTTGGTAAATATACATCTCTCGATCTTGGTCAAAGGTGTCGAGGATTAACAAAGCACGTTCAAAATGGTTTGAGATTTTCATGACACTATTGCCCTCCCTTAAAAAGAATGAGACTCAATATTCATAATTATTATGAAGAAATAACCATTAGGTAAATTTAAAACATTATTGAATTTGATTTAAACCACAAATAATTTAACGTCAAAAGTTTAACGTCTATTGATAATACATCCAAACTTTATAACGTTTAACGATAAACGTCAAGTGATTATTTTAAAACATTTAACGTTAGGTTATCATTAAAGTGAAAGGTGGAATTGGCTATGTCTATAAAAATAAGATTGGGCGACACTTTAGATGCAGCCAGCGTCACTAAAAATGCACTGGCTAGAGAAGCAAAAGTTAGACCGAACCTTATCTATGATTTGTGCGAAGGAAAAACGAAAAGGCTTGATTTAGATACGTTGAATAATATAGTGAACACTCTACGGGCAATGACAGGAGATGATTACACTCTTACAGATGTTTTGGAGTACATACCGGATGATGACAAGGGGTAAAAAAACAAACTGGGCTGAGCATTGTCAATGGAGCCCTCACCTTCTCAATTTCAAAGAGAAACACAAACAAACCGTCCATGTTTACTTTGGACGGTTTGTTTGGCTTACTACTGACTTCTAGTTATGTTAAAACAAGCACAAAATAGATAAGGAGCTTTAAGGATTTGATAAGTTGAGCTCCATACGGAGTGCGACTGGCGCAGCGTGACACGGCGTTATCAGATCTGGCATTTCAATCCACGCACTCCCTACGGAGTGCGACGTTGCTATACACAACAATGGAACGGATATACGACAATTTCAATCCACACACTCCATACGGAGTGCGACTAATTACTCATGACCTGTATTTAGACGAAGTAAAAATTTCAATTCACGCACTCCATACGGAGTGCGACGGTCCACAAGGATACAGGAGTAAGACGGTTCCGTATTTCAATTCACGCACTCCATACGGAGTGCGACGCTTGCGGCGGTTGTGCTGATTATTGTGTTCTTCGATTTCAATTCACGCACTCCATACGGAGTGCGACAATTTTCAAAGATGTAGATATGCTGATTAGCATATTTCAATTCACGCACTCCATACGGAGTGCGACATACGCAAATTTATGTAGATATCCCAAATCTACGTATTTCAATTCACGCACTCCATACGGAGTGCGACAGCGAAAATACACGCAATGAAGTGCCATCATTTAAAATTCATAACGCGTTTTCAACACTTCTTCAAATAATGTAATCATTATATCCTACAACAGCGTATATACTCAACATAACCGTTGCCAAAAGGTTACGAAAACGCTGCTTTCGACAAAATCTGAGGTGCGAATCCCCCAGGGAAATCATGTGAGCTTGGGGTTCGCACTTGGATCAGACCATTCTTGACAGTCCACAATTTCAACCATTCCGTACGGTAAACCCTTTTTTATATCCACATATACCGCACTATCAACTTTACCAAATTTAACATTTTCAAATACACCAGATAACGCAAGTCCTTTGTATCCTCCGAGTAGTAGAATACATCTATCACGATTATCATCAATCAAAGATTGTATATTCTTTTTCAACTGAACAACATGTTGCTTTGTATTATCATCCACCAAGATTTCGTCACTAACAACACCCAGCTTATCTATGAATTGTGCAAGTTTACACATCGTTTGTTGCTGAGCTGCCTGCAACGTTGTATGTAGATCTCCTTCATAAAAAAGCTCCCCGGTATAGTCACACTCTGCCTCTAGCATCTCCACAGCTACATTGGGGAAGAATTCTTTTAGAACAATAGGTTCTGCCCTTCCTTCTGACATATTTTGTAGCTTATTAAGTTGGTTTAAGCGTACATCCATACCCTTAACTGGAATATCATCAACCATCAACTTCGATGAACGCTTTACCGTATCGTTGACACCTTTTGGGAGTAGCGCACCTTTGAGTGAAGAACCGGGTATATAGTATTCTGCCTTAATTGGATTATATGGGGAATAGGCTCCATATTGATAGAATGGATAGATGATATTCACCTTGTTGGCTCTATCACTTTCGTCACTCGCACCCTCTGAGGATAAGTGCTTTATCACGTCTTCCCTTTTGAACTCTTTAGCAGCTAAATATAATCCTTCATGATCCCTTGGCGACATGGCAAGCTTGGATAAGGTTTTCAAACGATATTGATATCGTTGTAGTGACATTTCAATCTCCCTCCTGATCAGACAACGGATATAACAGGGAATTTCCAAACACAATATCACGAGAATAAAACGGAGACTTAATCGAATGTCCAGTCGATTCAATTCCATCAGGTGCGTATACGATGCTACCCGGTTCAATAAAACTAATAAACCTACTAGCGTCGCCCGAGTCCCAACCTCCCGGCGGATTGTACGGTCTGCGTTCTGAAGTGAATAACTTGAGACTAGACTTTTCAAAATCAATATTTTTCGGCAACAGCATTCCCAAATTCAAGTAAATCCCTGGCTCGTTCGATGCTGCGCTCGTTTCAAATTGAAGTTCTCTGATCGTGAATGTATTCAAACCTTGAGAACCACGAGGCCCAAGGATAAATTGCTTACTTTCATCTTTTTCTTTTTCCAGCATGCCAAGCAACATATCTCTTTCAGAACAACTTTCCATCGCAAGATAAAACGAAAATGTATGAATCGTATGTTCCTGTCCTCCCTTTGAAGTAACCTCTTTTACAATCACTTCGGGTACCGAATAGAGGTTAGGTTCCAGACCTGGCAGATTAAGACGTTTACTGTCAATTGACGCGTGGATCTGCTGTGTAAACTCGGTATACACATAGGGATAAATTTCACACGCCTGTTCAGGCTCCTTCATCATCTCAGTAAGCTGTGCTCTCTTCACATATGGGCGCTTCTTCAATTCCTTATAGATTGGCTTACTCCCCTTGCCACTGGCAGTCAACTGATCCATTAATTCCGTGTATGGGACAGGAAAATACTCATACGGAAACATACTGGATACTGCCAAGGACAATGTTCCATCTTTTACTTTACTGACCAATTGTGTTGCTTGGCCAGAAGAGTAGATGTCTGAGAATCGGTGTACCAACGCTCCGAACATTTTCTGCGAATCCGGAAGTTGGGTTAACCTCCCCATCAAATCCATATCGATTCGGTAATATGTCCATTCAGCCATGTGAAGAATCCTCCTCATCGAATTGGATCTCCACACGTCCATACCCTCGACTACCCGAATTTCCCAAGCGATAATGTCCTGAATTGAATCGGATCATAGCTTCTTTAACAAAGCTAAGAATTTCGGAATCCAAGCTTTGCTCGTCTAATTTCAATTTATCCATATTGTAGAACAACACGTCTCCCTTGAATGTAATTCCCGGACGTACCACTCTGTATGTTCGAGGGTTCGCAGCAACCTGTGGCACTCCTCCCAGGTCACTCAGTTCAATACTGTTTTTGGAATCAATGGAGAACCACTCTTCTTTAACAGGTTTATCACCTAAAGGCATCAGATCGTTAAAAAGCAGCTTGGGCGTATCGTTGAATCCTTCAATCCCGAATAAATACTCAGCACTTACCTTACCTATAACCTTGTCATATCGTTCTTTCATCCGTTTAATCCGATCCTGATCAATGCCGTATTTTTCGCATTCTTGTATATTTTTCTCCTGAAGTCCCATCAAGTATTGTGTGTATGCCTGAGTAATTCCCTCTATATATCCATGACTTTCAATCATTTCCCTGACGATATGGCGCAAAGTCCCTTTAAACGAAGAAGCCGGAATATAGGGTAGCCCCTCTTGGTTCGTAACCGTAAACAGATCTACACCACCGATTTCAAATGTTGATGGGGAACCGCCGATGAAGAGATTGGAACGTGTTGTTACATGTACAGAAAGCTCCGTTGCAACCTTTTTCATCATCTTTTCGGGGTCTTTTTCCATGTTTTATTACCTCCTGACTTTTTTTTCGGGTATGCCGGGTGAACTTTGAATTGAATGGATTGCTCCCGTAACTGGTAGAAGATTAGCAAAGAGTCGATGTAGTCCGAGTTCCACATCCCTTGGCTTCGAGCCATTCGTAGAAATGTTTGCTTATCAAAAAACAACCCCGGTGGCGCTTTATGCTCCTCTTCACGCTTTTTCTCAAGAACTTTAACTTCCTCTTGCTGCTGCGCGTTCGTTGCCTCAATCATGTCTGCCACCTGTTGAATGTCTTTCATGCCTTTCAAACGATAGAGCAAAGAGTTCGATAAACGTAGAGTCCGATAAACATCGACCTCGTTTTTCCTTCCAGAGTTCTGACCTCGTCCGCTTCCAACGTTAGATAAAGGAGTGTAGGTACCCCTCTCTACAAAAATATTTCTAAACTCTTCACGTTTCTCCACTCTTCTCAGGTTCTCATCGAACAGATAACGTAGTGTTTTATTAAACACCGTACCTCTCACCCGTTTATGATCAAAATCCTTCTTATCCAATCCTTTCGCATCATTATTCTGAACAATCTTGAAGCGAGGATCGGAAAATAGCAGCAGTAAGCGAACATACTTCTCTAGTTGCAGTTGCTGATTTGAATTGAAAGATAGCCTTCCTTCTTTACTTGGCTTATCCCACTTGTTTGTTTTGACAATCAGATGTTTAAGCATCGATTCAATAATAAGCAGTTCAGACTCCCTTAATAGTTCGCTGTTACTATTGAGGTACTGCGGAATCACATGATACAGCACCGCATTGCTGTATTTCACTTCGCTTTTGCGTACTTCAGGATCTGTAATCTTGCTGAGAAGTCCGTAGAAAAAGTGATGCGCCGTGAAGCCTTTCTCCATCGCACGCTGAATTCTTTTGACTTGGCTTACGAAGTGATTCCAATTATGTTTTGATGCATCAGATTCCATGGATTTGTTCTTCGGACTATCTTTGCTCTTCGTTTGATTGGAATTCCCTGAGTTGTCTGGTGGCAGATCGTAACGATGTAACACATACTCATTGATACTAATCTTCATGCATGACGATGGAACAATGTCCGCGACGGTCTCCATGCTCGGTGCATACTTCGCACAATCAAGTTGTTTCTGAACTCGTTCATAGTAATAGCGGATTGGCTCACGATTGAACGTAAAATCAATTCCAATACTCATCGACAAGGGTTGAAGCCCTGCCTCACTATTAAGATTAATTTGTTCGAGTCCTCTATTAATCTGCTTCAAAATATCTCTGCACAGGTTAACACCATCCACGAGCTTCGAGGTCGGCACGGCAAAGAAAATATCATCGCCCGCAATATACAGTGGGAACAACCTGAATTCGGGATCATTGCGTTTATACTGTTTAATCTTGTTGTGCAAATGCTTTAGACATATGTATTCGGATAACAGTTCGCTTACCTGCGTATACGTCTCATAATTATTAATTTGGTCAAAGACTGTACCCATCCCATCCAGATCGGCTTTAATAATTGCCACCCGGAAGTGATTTTCGTTGTTATCATCCTGCTCAGAATATAGTTTATTGATGGTTCTCGTGAACCCATTCAGATTATTCGCTGGGGATGACGTTAAGCTCCAATTCTCATCCTTGGCAGGTGATTCGTGAAATCCGAATATTAACGCCTGATTCTGCGCAATGATGGAGTTCAAGCAGGCTTTTCCTTTTAATCGTTTTTTGCTTTCTTTGATGGCCTTTAATTGATATTGCTCGTCGTTTTCGTGATCTGGCTGCTTAGGGTTTAGTTTGAGATCGCTCACCTCAAAATACACATACTTCATCAAAAGTTGCCCACTCAATTTCCTGTAATACGTTTCAAATAAAGTCTTGAGCTTACTAACAATCTCATCCTCTGGAAGCGAAGTTATAAACACACACATGCCGGAACATTTGAGCAATGTTTCATCAATATTTCCAGCAAATGAACTCTCATTGCTCTCATTGCTCTCTATTCCAATATCCTGATAGAACTGATCTGAAATGAATTGGGAGGATTCAATAATCGTTTTTAACGTTCTGTTATTACTCTGTTTCTCCTGGATCTGCGCTTGGAGCACATCATATAGAAAAGACTGCACCTTGTCCATTGATACAGCTACCACGTATGAGTTCATTGGAATTCAATCCTTTACTTTTTGGTCAAATAAATTCACATAGGCACGATGCGGAAATAAAATAGGATTATTGATTAGCATTAATAACTGATTCAATTGGAAATTAAAGGTTAACAGCGAAATATTTTGGCCCTTCTGATCGTGAACCTTGTAGTTTTCGAGTGAAAAAGATTGAAGCTGATCTAATGTCTTCTCTTCCAGTTCTTTATCCATTTCATATTCATGAAAATTAAGACTCTTGAACCAGGAAAATAACGTATCATCCGCATTACACTCAATATCAATCCGTACATCTCCCTCATCCGGTCTGGAAGCGAGTAATGTAAAATCAAAGTGCTGTTTAATACCCTTCCCACAATTCTCTTCCAAAGCACATAATATGCGAAGCGGACGAGTCGATTTTTGTGTTTTGACACCATCTACTCCCACAGCAATAGCTGGCGCAATACGAGCAATAGAGTCTCCCGAGGTTTTTAAAGTTGTAATGCTTTTAGCCCATTTCCCAATGGAACTTGCATCCAGGCTATGACTCTTACATTCGATGACCGCCGCAATTGCTTCAATGGGAACGAATTTAATTTTGCCATAACGAAAGATATAGGGAGTATAGGTTTCATCCAAAATAGCAAAGTCCACTTCCTTGGACACTCCCCCATGAGAATCAATGATGAATACCGATGGTTCAATGACAAATTTCTTGGGAATGATCATTTCAAATAATTGCGACCAAATCATTTCCCGCTCGGAGCCAACGGTTGTTCCATGCAGATCGTGCTTCATATAGAGCTGATTCACAATAGATCTTTCTACTTGCGTATAATTTCCTGTAACATTTGCAATCATCTTCTCTTTCTTCTCCTCAAAAGATAATTCCTTCGCCATGTAGTAACTCCCTTTCTTGTAAAAGTAACGATGAGTTGCTTTTGCAAAACTATTCATAGAATATCATATTTTCCTTAAAACCCCATAAAAAAAGATGCCATCTGGCCTACGCCCAAATAGCATCTTTCGTTATTATATGAATTCCCTATACAACGTGCGACCTCAACACCATCAATCTACGCAATCTGTGGCGTATTTCAATCCACGCACTCCATACGGAGTGCGACAGCGAAAAATAACGTAAAACGTTGAAAAATCAAAAAACTATTACGCAACTTCATCTTTTTCATATCAAATCATCTAACAACAGAGAAAGACCATTGCCAAAAGGTCACGAAAAGTACGTTTTCGAAAAAATATGAGGTGCGAATCCTCCGGAGAAATCATGTGAGCTTGGGGTTCGCACCTTACCACACGGGCAAATAGCCTAGGGAACTTAGCTATAGATTACATCAATCTGTCCACAGCCAAAAGTCGAATTTCTTCCGATATGCAAAATTCGTGCGGCATTTAGCCAAGGTATGAATGGTGATAACTCGCCTTCGCACGTCAAAGCGCCCAGCATTCCGCTCCAGTCAAGGGACTCTTTTTTACGATTGGAGTATCGATGCATCTGGTTCAAATACAACGCTGAAGAGGTGATGCGGACGTCACCCGCACGTTCCACAGCATGATCAGCTACATCTGAATGAATATGTCCTCCATAACGTTCAGTCAGCGTTGTTATTCTCCTCGTAATATTCCGAGTAATGGTTGAAAAATCAATACCCTGCACCAATGCACCCCCACGGCGAATCCGAACAGGAGTGACCATATGAATAGAGCACCATGAGGCATGATCATAGGTCGCATGATGAGAAATATTTTCTGAGATAGCGGACTTCATATTTAAAGCTCCCTTTTGCCACAAAGGTTCGTACGTCTCCCCATGTAATATATCCAACAGCTCAAAAACCTTTCGCTCCGATCCAACTCCATATATATGATAATCGACTAGAGACGTGATTACATCTTTCCTATATTGAATCGCATCTCCAAGCAATAAGAATTTAAAACTCAACAGCTCGCCTTTTAGATACATTGGTCTTGGTCTTGGCGGCTCGATGATATATGGATTGACAATATCCTGTTTCGCTCCACCCCGTCGACGATTCTGAAACAGGTACTCATACGACTCTGGATGTTTGGGTAACGCCCATCCTACGACACCATGAAGTGTTGACCCGAGAAATGCAGGCAGACGTGCGTCTTCCTTGCATTGCAATCGAATGAGTAACGGTAGATATTCTAGCGAGAACACAGGTGATGTTCTATTCATGTGTAACTCCAATTCTAAATTTAGTTAAAGCAGATGCGACATTTCTTACAGCATCTCGGTATTTTTTGATTCATGCACTGTCACAGAATGCGAACACGTTTACTTTATAATTCTGGCGGTATCCGGACGATTTCAATCCACACACTCCATACAGAGTGCGACGCCGAAGTATGAACCAGGCAGCAATCACTTTGACGCATTTCAATCCACGCGCTCCATACAAAGTGCGACGAAATCATTTGAGGGAGGAAGAACAGTCATGAGTATTTCAATCCACGCACTCCATACGGAGTGCGACGTAATGAGTAAGCTTTGCTGTGACATGATTGCGAAATTTCAATCCACGCACTCTATACGGAGTGCGACTGGAAGACCCGTGGCGCTTCATCAAAGATTTCAAAATTTCAATCCACGAACTCCATACGGAGTGCGACCTTGAGTCCTTCATAACTTTTTATTTCTCCTTTGGATTTCAATCCACGCACTCCATAGGGAGTGCGACTGCTTCTAATCGGCTTATATCTTAAAAATTAATCTATTTCAATCCACGCACTCCATACGGAGTGCGACTTTGAACACCCACACTTACTAGAGGTAGGGATATTTCAATCCACGCACTCCATACGGAGTGCGACTGTATGACGAGGACAACAAGCAGTTGGGCGAAACTATTTCAATCCACGCACTCCATACGGAGTGCGACAGCGAAAATACACGTAATAACGTCATCAAATTCAAACATTATCACGTATGCTCAATTATTATACCGAATTATAGAAATATTTGTGTTAAAAAAACCACACTCCTGTTGCCAAAAGGTAATAATTACGACGTTTTCAACAAATTTCGAGGTGCGAATCTCCCAGGGAAATCTTGTGAGCTTGGGGTTCGCACCTTCATTTCCCCCTCACTCTAACGCCGTTCCACCAGACGTGACGTCTGCTTCAGATCTTCAATCTGCCCTGCACCAATGCCAAACATCACCGTACGCAGTTCAAATTCAACCTGTTCCAACCGCTCATTCAGCGCATCATCCGAAGCGACTGCGGATTCGAGCAGAGATCGGCCAAAACCAGCCAGGTCCGCGCCGAGCGCGAGAGCTTTGGCCGCATCCACGCCAGTGTAAAGTCCACCGCTGCCGATCAGGGCACCAGTAGGGTTCAGTGCTCGTACTTCCTGAATACACTCCGCTGTGGGAATGCCCCAGTCGGCAAAAGCTTCAGCTGCTGCCCGACGTACCGGGTTATTGTTGCGGTACTTCTCTACCTGTACCCAGCTTGTACCACCTGCCCCGGCTACATCGATAAACGCGACACCTGCTTCATATAGTCGCTGAGCCGTCACGCCATCGATGCCAAAACCTACTTCTTTCACGCCAACAGGCACGTCTAGCTCATGACACAAGTTCTCAATCCGCTGAAATAAGCCGCTGAAGTTGGTGTTACCTTCCGGCTGAAAGACTTCCTGCAACGTGTTCAGATGAAGCACGAGCATGTCCGCTCCCGCAATATCTACGGCACGATGGAAGTCAGCCGTGGTGAAACCATAGTTCAGCTGCACCGCGCCCAGGTTGGCAATGACCGGGATGTCCGGTGCCCAGCGCCGCACATCGAAGGTACTCGCCAGTTCCGGCTGTTCCACGGCAGCCCGGATTGAACCTACGCCGAGCGCCCAGCCTCTGGCGTTTGCTACTCGAGCGAGGCGCTCATTGATGGCGCCCGTTGTTTTGCTTCCACCCGTCATCGAACTGATGAGAAAGGGTGTACGTACTTTTTTGCCAATAAACGAAGTCTCCAGATGCACCTCTTCAAAATCCAGTTCCGGCAGTGGGTGATGGCGAAACGCATACCCTTCCATACCGCTGGTTACCCCTTCTCCTGCCACATTCTCCTCAAGACAGAGGCGCACGTGTTCCAGCTTCCGTTCTCCCGTAGCCACTTCGGGAAGCAGCCGTTCGCCGGCTCGCTCTTGTTCATTCATGATGAGACCTCCTATGTGAGAATCGTGCGGATCGACAGGATAACCTGCCTGTTCCTAGCTTCTATGTATACGTCTTTTTGCAAAAGACAAAAACATTAATCCTATAAGCATTGCAGCTCAACAGTTTAACTCTATCCAGTATAACGTTCCAAACCATCTATTGAAAGGATGCCCCGACACCAAATGTCTCACTTAAATCTCGGAGCACCACTATTTTATACCTACTCAACAGCACGGATCATCCGTAGCAGCTTCAAAGTTAATTAGCAGAGACGATGCACACGCACATGGATCAACAGAACACATTTCACTCCATCATCCGCACAACGAACTTATCTCAAGATTTCCGATGCCAACTGCTCACCAACAAGCTGCCCGGACAACGTCACAATCGGGGTTCCACCGCCTGGATGTGTCGTTCCCCCTACGTACCAGAGTCCTTGTACATCTTTGCTTCGGTTGCCCGGTCGCATGAAGGTCTGTTTTACCGAATTGGAGGAGATGCCATAGATCGATCCTTGATGCGCCAAAGTATCCCGTTCAATATCTCGCGGCGTATATCGGATCAGCACATCGGATTGGTTCAACCCGGTGATTCCCCGTCCTGCCAATTGTTCCAGCACAAACGCTCCGTAACGTTCCGTCTGCTGCTCCCAATTCCATGAATCCGACAAGTAGGGGGCATTGACCAGAATGAATAGGTTACTGGCTCCCGTCGGAGCCATACCTGCTTCCGAATAACCGGAATAACAGATGTAGATCGTCGGATCTTCGGGCATTTTACGGTCACGGAAAATATGGTCAAACTCCGGTTCATAACGTTCCGGGAAAAACACCGTATGGTGCAACAACGCATCATATTGTCTTCGCACACCCGCCAGCGTCACAAATCCCGAAATGGATGGCTCATACTTCCGTATGCGAGCATCGCTCATCTCTTTCCGATGTTCCGGTGCGAGCAGCAGTCGATTCACGCTAAGTACATCTCCATTGGCAACCACCTGATCGGCTTCACGGAAGCCTTGATCCGTATCGACACCAGCCACTTTGCCATTCCGAACAACAATCTGCCGGACCTCTATACCGGTAATGATTTGTACGCCTTTTTCCTGTGCCAGACGAGTCATTCCTTCGATCAGTTGATAGGTTCCACCTTTGACTCCGTAGATGCCCACCTCTGCTTCCACATGACCCATCATGGCAAAGATAGAAGGCGATTGATACGGCGATGATCCCACATAGGTCGCGTACCGTCCGAACATAGCCAGCGTATTCGGATGTTGGAAATACGAACGCAGCAACTTATCCAGCTTCACCATTGGCCGCACGCGGAGCAGGCTGCGCAGCATCTGCAGATTGTATTTGTCAGAAGGAGACAGCAGCAACTTACCGAGAAAATGACGATTGGCTTCCGCATACAGTGCAGCAGACTCATCCATAAATGCATCATAACGAGCCGCATCCTCCGGACTGTACGCCGCGATCTGCTCTTTCATCCACCCGCGATTGCCTGACAAATCTACCACTGTGCCATCTGCGAATATATTACGCGTACGCGGCTCTAACTCATATAACTGTACGTAATCTTCCATTGCTACTCCCGCATGGTCGAAGACTGAACGAAAGGTGGATGGCATCGTGATTGTGCTCGGTCCTCGGTCAAAATGATACCCGTCCCGCTCAATCTGCTGCAGCTTGCCACCTACATGTTGCTGCCGTTCCAGAATGGTCACCTGCACACCTTGTGAAGCCAGTCGTATCGCACACGACAAACCTCCAAACCCTGCACCGATTATAATGACGTTACCTCTCAACTGTACCGCCTACCTTTCCATACATACCCTTTGCCGGAGCGGCCTGCCTGCCAGGAAGCGAGTCCGATGGCAATGACACAGGCCATGCTGACCGATTGCAGAAGGGCAAGCCACCAGGGTTGTCCGCCAGCATGATCCGCTACTCTTTTCACAGCCATACCTAATAATGTTCCTAACAATCCATACAGAATGGACATCGAACTGCCCATAAGGAGTCCAATAATCAAGCCTAGCGGAGGCACAATATACATCAGTGTATACATGAACATCGTGCCAAGCAGCAGTACGTCTTTACGTCCCATACCTTCGTACATATTTTTCTTATATCCGTTCCATACTTCTGCCCCGTTCTGATACATGCGGGTATTTGTTACGTCATGCACATCGGTAAGCATCACCGGATGGCCTGCACGCTTGACTGCTTTGGCGAGACTCATGTCATCCACCAGATGTGCCTGAATGGCAGCATGACCGCCGGATGCTTCGTAACTGGAGCGATGAATCAGCAAAAAAGCCCCCGTAGCGGCCACAAACATCGGACTGGATGATCTGCGTATCATAAAAATGGGTAGATGACTGATGATGGTGAAGACCATCATGGGCACAACAAGCTTTTCCATCCATGTCTTTGTTACCTGATAAGGAAAACCCGTTACCAGACCACCGCTCTGCTCACATCCTGCCGCAAGCGTCTGCCGAATGGCACTTGGCTCGAGACGCACATCCGCATCTACAAACATAAACCATTCTCCCTTGGCTTCCTGAACCAATCTGTGACACGCATGGGATTTCCCCATCCAGCCCTCGGGAAGATCGACGCCATGCAGCAGACGCACACGTGCATCGCGATCCGCAATCGCTTGTACCATGGCCGCTGTCTCATCTTCGGAGCGATCATCCAGCACCAGCACTTCCATCCGGAATCCCGACGTCTCGCTCGCGAGTACACTTTCCAGACATCCTTCAATATGTAGTCTTTCATTTCTGGCTGGAATCAGCACCGAAACCAGCAGGTCTGGTGGTTGTATTCGGTCTGCTCGGAATGAACGTACTTTGGGCAGACAGGAGACATTCCATAGAGCGAACAGCAACTGGATACCCAATATGCTTGTAAGCACAGTCCAGAAGATTTCAGATGCATTCATGCTAACGGTTCACCCGCTTTCGTGCCGCATCGTATTTTTCACTTGTTGAACGTACATGACGAATCAACGAAAGCGCATCTGGCAAACTTCCCTGCCCCATCCGTACGAGCTCTGATCTGTGATCGTCTAACTGCTTTTCCAACAAAAGGCCGAGTCTGGAGGCAATCTCTTCACTCTTCAACGTCTTCCAGTCTTCTATCACAGGAGGGCCTGCCTGCATCGATATTTCCGGTAGATCATGCTGGACCATCCCATGGCACAAGGTTACCGGTACGGCGATGGCATTCGGAGAACGACGAAGCAACAATCCGATGCCTGGACGGAACTGAATTGGTCTAGCCTCCTGATGCAATATTTCTCCTTGCGGAAAAATCCAGACCCTTTTACCCGAATCCAAAAGCTCACTGGTGTACTGTAGAGAGGTCCGAATACCGGACGCACTATCCTTATTGATCGAATACGCACCCAATTTACGAAAAAAAGCATATTGCTGAAGCTGTTGCTCCTCCATCATCACATAATGATCACCCCGCGATGTCTGCCTCGCCGCATGATAGAGCAGCAGACCATCCCACCAGGAGCTGTGGTTCATGAAATAGATCACCGGACGAGTCGGTTCAATCGGGGAGTTATCCCTGATGTCCACCTGCGGGTCCAGTGACCCTGTGAGCGTGAATGAGCGGAAGCGCCGACGTAGCAGATAATAGTGATTGTATAAGGCAAAAATACGATTAAACGGTTTTGATTTTACGGCGCGAATCATAGAGCCAGCTCCCTTCGGCAAGAAGCACACCAGCAATGGCGATGATAAAGCTGCCCGTAATCCCTTCCTTTAGAGCAAGCAGGCCGAACAGAAGAATAAACAGCTGATACAACCATTTTGCACGGAGCAATGAGCTACGGTCATTAGGCATGGCCGGAAGGAAAAGGGACAAGAATGCACCCATGATAAACCAGCTTATGTAATTGGTCCACGGAACACCGTAGAAACCACCTGGAGCCTGCCATTCCCAGAATCCTCTCGCATGTGCAACAGGGTCGAGTACCAGATCAAGAACAATCGCCCAGAACCCGGTCTTCACTGCTCGAAGCAGTCTGCCAGTCCACGTTGAACCACCGCCACTTAACAGCGCCGAGTTACCCACCACTGCGATCCAGGCGAAACCCAGCGTAACTGGCACACTGAACAGATGAATCCCGAAGAAGTCTGAGTAAGCATACTCACCAAAGGGCCAATGCGTATGAACGCCTACCCACTCTACGCCCATACCTCCAAGCCAGATAATCACAGAGGATATCCAGAGTCCGGGTTTCAGCCAGATGACTGACTGGTCGGACAGGCCTGTCCGATTACGCCCTTGATAGATCAGATCCAGCACATACAATGCGTAGAAGATTAGAAATAAACCATTAGAAAAAGATAATACGTCAGGCACACCGATCGTTAGCATCAAGGTTGCTCCAATGACATACCACGCCCAGTAAAGCCACTGGATCATCAGGATACCGCCGTTCGGGAGGCTTGATAGGCCAGCATCGGGTAACGTTTCACAATCGCACCCAGCATCTCCAGTTTCAATTCATCGCTAACATATGCCCGTTTGGTATATACGTCATAATCGTTGCGTTCAACCGCGTGTAGAATAGTGGAGTAAAAGGCTGCTGCCAGCTCGATGGAAAACGCACTTTCCGTTGGGTACGTATCCAGACGATCCATGCCAATACGGAACCAGTTCAATGCTGCAGCTTTTAATTCATGAATAATGGCAATAAAGCGTTCGTCCACGATCCCATCTTCAAAGTCCTGCTCGGAGTAACCATGCTTCTCCATGATTTCCAGCGGAACATACCGGCGCACTCTGGCCCGATCTTCACCAACATCCCGAATAATATTGACGATCTGCATCCCTTTACCCAAAGCAATCCCGTTCATGGCTACTTCCGCGCCATTATCATCCCGCAATACAGGCAACAACATCTCGCCTACAGTGCCGGCTACCAGATAACAATAATGCTCCAGTTCCTGCATCGTTGCATAATGTGTCACTTTAAGATCCGTGAGCTGACCTTCCATCTGACGGAAAAATGGCCCCTTATCCAGATGAGGGAAACTACTGAACAACCATCTCAGTGCTGGCCAGATAAAGTGTCCTTCCGCTTCATCCAGACGATCAAACAAGTCATGGATCTCGTGAATCGTATAGGCCGATTGCTCCGGCTCATCCACACTGTCATCAATCATGCGGCAGAAGGCATAAATGACATATACCGCTTCCCGACGTGGACTTGGCAGCCCTCTAAAGGCCTGATAAAAAGAGGAAGAACCCTTTTGCATCAACTCTTCACACCTGCTCAAAATCGCTTCATTCATGTTCCCATCTCCTTCATGAGTTGATTGACGGCCATACGTGCACTCTGCATTACAATCGGCACTCCGCCACCTGGATGTACAGATGCTCCTGCGGCATATAATCCCTGTATATTAGGGAATGGTTTGGGTTGCGGTCGGTATACACCGGACTGGAACAATACAGGTGCTATACCAAAGCTACCGCCCCCATAGAGCCCGTCTCGCTCTGCGTCAGCGGGTGTACGTACCTTTTTCCACTTGATCGCTGCACGAAGTCCTGGGAATCCTCGTTGCTCCGCTTCTTCCAGTACCCGTTCCGCCAATGCTTCACTCTCCTGATCCCAGTCGACACCTTCGGCATCTGGTACGGGAATGAGGAAATATAATACACTCTGTCCTGGAGGTGCTGCAGTTTCATCCAATGCGACCGGATTAAATACGTAGAATGAGGACTTTGCCGGAATGCATCGCTGATTGAACACTTCCTGTAAGCTACCTTCAAGACTCGGTGGCAGGAAGAACTGGTGTGTTGTTGCATCTTCCCAGGTTTTGTCCACGCCCACATAGAGCAATACACATCCGGAAGAGGGACGATACGGTTTTCTTTTACGCGCTACCTCTGGTGATTGTCCAAGCAAACCTGATAGATGGGGGAAATCACCATTGTAGATAACTGCATCCACATTTTCTGCGCCTGCTGCCGTTTCTATACCTTCACACACACCATTTTTAATCTTGAGTCCGGTCACTTCCGAATTCAGCACGACACGTCCACCACGTGATATCAGTTCCTGTTCCAGCATGGCCGGCAATGCTGCATATCCACCTTTGACCATCCAGATACCATATTCATGCTCTGCGTAAGGCAAAAGGGAATAGATGCCTGGCGTCCCAAACGGTGATCCACCAATGTATAAACTTTGCAGTGAGTATGCATCAAGCAATTCCTCGTGCTCAAAATAATCGCCTACCGCTTTCCGGACACTTTTGTGTGCACGCAATCTGCCCATGAGGGACATGAGCGAAGGGGTGAAGAAATCCCTTTTGCGCGGAAAAGCCCTTTCCAGAAACGCTGCCCTGCCTGCCGGAAACAACGTGTCCATATCTTTCATGAACCGTGTGAATCCTCGGCTCTCTCCCGGGAACAAACGTTCAATCTCCGCTGTCTGCTCTTCACGTGAGGTCATCTTGGTCATGACACGACCACTGTGGTAATGCACTCTGTATAACGGATCACAGCGAAGTAACTCAATCTTCGAACGATCTACGCCTGCTTCCTCCAGTATGCCAAGTAACATCTCCGGCAGCAGTACGATCGTTGGCCCCTGATCGATCCGATACTCGCCTTCCTGCTCATATCCAATGCGTCCGCCAACGCGGGAACCCCGTTCATACACGGTGACATCCCAGCCTTGACGGTTCAATAACAGTGCCGAAGTGAGTCCGCCAATCCCTGCGCCTACAATAGCGGCCCGCTTCATGAATGCCCTCTGGCTTGTGCCGTCTTCACATAAGAGGATGGCTTGGAACTTGTGCGTGCGTCCTCTTCCTGAATCAGTCTGACACTGATCCGTGCCGATTCGAAGATCGTGGGTAACCCGCTGCCCGGATGTGTTCCGCCGCCTACCAGCCATACACTTTTCAACTCTTCAAACTGGTTATGGGGACGCAGATACATCATCTGACCCAGATTATGCGCCATATTAAACGTTGCTCCGCGGTAAACATCCAGTTCAGTCTCCCAATCGAGTGGAGTGAACAGCATACATTCTTCAATACGGCTGCGTATGTCTGCCAGCTCAGGAATGCCTTCCATGCGTTTCATAATGGCCTCCTGCACATTCTCCCGTTCTGCCTCCCAATCAATGTCTGCGGTAAGGTTAGGTGTAGGCATAAGAACATACAAAGCAGATTTCCCTTCCGGTGCCAGCGTCGAATCAAGTCTGGAAGGGTTATGAATATATAGAGATGGATCGGCTGATAACATTTTGTGCTTTGTGATCTCATCAACGTTCAACCGATAGTCCTCGGGAAAATAAACCGAGTGATGCGGCAGGTCCACTTCACCATCCACGCCCAGATACAGCATTGCTGTAGAGCAGGAATACTTTTTGCGTTTCATTTTCTCCGGGGTATATTTCTTAAGCACGCCTGGTTCGAACAGATGGTTCACCGCATGTGCGAAGTCGGCGTTCACCACCACATGGTCCGCTTCGATGCGTTCACCGTTCTCAAGCAACACACCTTCTGCACGACCATTGCGAACGATGACCTGTTTCACCGGGGTGGAAGTATGTATACGTCCTCCGTATTCTTCCACGACATCAGCCATGGCTTGGAAGATCCGATTCACGCCGCCAATGGGGTGGAACAATCCGTAGTGATGCTCAATAAACGATAATATGGTAAAGGTGCCCGGACAATCCCAGGCAGACATGCCAAGGTATTTGGATTGGAATGTAAATGCCCAGCGTAGACGCTCATCTGTAAAATAGCGGGACAAGATTCCGTAGACCGTATTATGGACATCAAGCTTGGGTAGAGCCGTTACCGCATCCTTGCGTAAATAGTCAGTCAACTTGCCAAAAGGACGACGGAGCAGAGGCATGACTTTGCCAAACTTCACTTCTTCTTCTTGCATGAACCGAAGGTAATTGTCTTCATTGCCCGGAAACAATTCCTTAATCTGTGCAGCTGTATCTTCCCGATTACGAGAAGGCTTGAACACCTTGTCACCAAAGTTCAGTGCGTACAGCGGGGTTAGCTCTTTCATATGCACATAATCGGATAACTTGCGTCCCACCACGTCGAACATTTCCTCAATCAGCTGCGGCATCATCAAAAATGTAGCACCCCGGTCGAATCGATATTCACCCAGTTCCAATCTGGCAGAACGCCCCCCGATGACTGGCTGTTTCTCATACACATCTACCTCGTACCCCTGACCGGACAATAACATCGCTGCTGCAAGTCCACCTGGACCTGCACCAATGACAGCTGCACGTTTGCGTTGTTGATTCGGTATCATGCCACTCACCTTTCTATGTAGGGAATTCCTATAGTTCTCTAGCCCCTAACCTATTATTAAACCGCCCAAGAACACTTTAAGCGGTAACTAGCAAAAACATTATACAAATATAATACAAATATTATACGACCTTGTAAACCAAAAAATGACCCGTTGGTCAAACACTCTACTAATCCATATATAAACACAAAAAACACCCTTTGATCACTTTCGTCAAAGGATGTCCCTTATACTCTAACCTATTCATTGAATGATAAGATATGTTTAGTTATGTGCCTGTCCAAACCTCGCACCAGTTGGTCGATTTGCGAGATACTCACGTTCTATCCATGACTGCCAATCCGCTGAATCCCCTGGCATAATCCATTGCGGGTAACGAGCATGTTCTGCACGCTCATAGCCCTTTCCACCAAGTACGAAGCGAATATGTGGAAACTCGTTTTTAATCCGCTCTATAAGTTGATCACACCGTTCAAGAAGCCCTGGACTTGTGATTGAAAGGCAGACCAACTTGATCTTCTGCTCCCGGATAATCGGGAAGATACCTTCTTCTGGTGTGTTCGCACCGAGATACAGTACTTCCGCTCCATTTTTACGCATAAAGAGAGAGAACAGCAGCAATCCAACCTGATGATGCTCCCCTTCTGGACACAACGCTAGAACTTTGGGCAGATGCGGATAGATCGGGAACAGATGGAAAAACTGATAAAACCGCTGTGAAATCAGCTGTGTCATGAAGTGTTCCTGAGCCACCGAAGCCCTGCCTTGCTCCCATGCATCTCCAACCCGAACCAGAATGGGCACCAACACATGATAGAACATCGAGTCATACCCATACATGGTGAAACCAAAATCAATCAAACCATTGGCACGTTCACCCTGAAAGTTGTAGAGCGAGTCATAGATCTGATCTGCCATGCGTGCGTAGGCTTCTTCCATCGTAGGCACCGGAGCCATGATCGGCGTGGGCACAGCCTCGGGCGGATTTAATTTGTTTACTTTCAACATCCGTACCGCTTCCGAAATATTGGTCTGATGTAGCTCAACCTGTTCTTTCAACCAGCGCAGATCCGCAACATTCTCTTCGGTATACATTCGATAACCCGATTCCGTCCGCTCAGGGGTGACCGCACTATACCGATTCTCCCAAGCCCGGAGCGTCACCGTCGGGATACCGAGCATGGCAGCGACTTGTTTGATGGAATACACCTTATTACCCACTTTCTTTCCTAAATGTCCAGATTTCAAAGGTTATATCATTGGTTCCCCGTCCTTGTCAGGCATATGAAAACCCTAACATTCTACAAAAATAATACACCCATTATACACAACGCTCAGACACCTGTCGATTGCATAATGTCAATTTTGCCATATGCATTTTACCGTTGCATTAGTTATTCTACCGGGTTATCCTGCGTCAACGTTATCATCCGTGTGGTAATAGAAGTCAGCAAGTACAGAAGGGGGAGTCCACCGTTGGTCTCATTACGCCGCCATACATCAGACCGCAAGTCTTCACGCGGCAAATTTCCATACATACGAACAGGACTCGTCCTATTGGTCCTATGGCTCATCGCCGTCATGCTCTATCAGACTTACAAACCATTACCAACGGGCATTTCCTACGAAAGTCCGGAGTATCGTGTGGATCAAGTCGAGTTCCTGTATGACCTCACTTATCCTTCCTCCGACGGACAGATGCAGCACGAACAGCAGATTTTCCAGCGCATGATGCAAATTGTGGAGGAAGCAGAGCAGTTTGTCCTGGTGGATATGTTCCTGTTCAATAATTATCAGCACAAGGGACAGAACTTTCCTCCCGTGAGTAATGAATTCACCGAAGCACTGGTCGCCAAAAAAAATCAGCATCCTGATATGGACATCTGGTTTATTACAGATGAAGTAAATACCAACTATAACTCAGCACCCAATCCGTTGCTGGAACAAATGAAACAAGCAGGCATTCATGTGGTCATCACTGATGTTGACCCTTTGCGTGATTCAACGCCAGTATACTCTGCGGTCTGGCGGACCTTCTTCCAATGGTTTGGCCAATCCGGAGATGGCTGGATCAAAAACCTGATGGCCACGGATGGTCCGGATGTAACGGTCCGTTCCTATCTCAAGCTGCTCAATGTGAAAGGAAATCATCGCAAAGTTGTTGTTAGTGAGAAGAAGGCGATTGTCTCTTCTGGCAATATTCATGATGCGAGTGCCTACCACTCGAACATTGCATTTGAAGTAACAGGCCCAATCATTGGCGATATTCTTCAGTCAGAGCAAGCTGTTCTCGACTTCTCAGGCGGTGGCAAGGTTCCTGCCTACACCGCGCCTTCCCCGGATTCAAACACGGGAGACCTACGAATTCGCTATTTAACTGAAGGCAAAGTGAATGACGCTGCACTCCATGAGATCAATCAGGCTGGCAAAGGTGACACCTTATGGATAGGCATGTTCTATGTGGCCTCTCCGAAAGTATTAGAAGCCCTGCTGGAAGCCGCAAAACGAGGAACCGAGATCCGGCTTGTACTTGATCCAAATGAAAATGCATTTGGTCAGGAGAAGATCGGCATTCCGAACCGTCCTGTCGCTGCTGAATTGCATGATAAATCCGACGGTAAAATTCAGATCCGCTGGTATAACACCACCAAGGAACAATACCATACCAAGATGATCTATCTTGCCAAAGCAACCGGAGATCATATTGTCCTAGGGGGTTCAACCAATTTCACACCCCGAAACATGAATGACTACAATCTGGAGAATGATTTATGGATTGCTGCTCCTCCAGACAATAAGTTCACGCTTGATATCGCGAGTTATTTCGAGCGCATTTGGAATAATAATGATGCCGAGTTCACGTTAGACTTGAATGAGTTTCAGGAGAAGACTACGTTTTTGAAAGGTATCCTATATAAGCTGCAACTGATTCTGGGTTTTACAACCTTTTGATCAAAAACCACATTCACATCTGTTATATCCGTCTGTACTCTACTGTGCAGGCGGATTTTTTCATCTTGACAGGGGGTGTGAAGTGTGAAAATATAATTACCTAACGACCGTTAGGAAGGTGATTGAATGACTGCACAATCCATTCGGGATGCAGCCCTGTTCCATTTTGCCAGAGATGGCTATGAGGGAGCTTCTCTGAGAGCTATTGCTGATGAAGTCGGGATTAAAAAACCGTCCATATATGCACATTTTAGCTGCAAGGATGACTTGTTTTTACACACATTGGCGTTTGCATTTCACGAGGTAAAACGGCACACACTGGAATATTTCCGCGATCATGCGGATCTGCCATTGGAGCAGCGGCTGAAAGGCTTGTTGATCTGGTTCGAACAAGAATACAATGCCCATGCTTCGGCTCGTTTGATGCTGCGTAATTGTTTTTACCCACCCCTTTCTCTGTATGGCGAAGTGATGGATCAGGTGTATCCGTTTATCGATGGCATGGAACGCGCACTGACTCGTCTGCTGCAAAGGGCAATGCGTAATGAAGATATACCGCCTCTTCCCGCTGAACAAGCCGCTATTGCATTTATGACGTTCCTCGACGGTATTACCGTGGAGATTATCTATGGAAGTTCCCGTCGCTACAAGAGACGGTTGGAAGCATCCTGGCCTGTCTTTTGGCATGGCATTCATCATTTGAACGAAGAGGCACAACACGTTGTGCCGGAAGGAGATTTAACAACATGAACCGCAACTGGTTATATGTATTTATCGGTGGAATTATTGAGATTGTCTGGGTAAGCGGGCTGAAACATGCCTCGAATGCCTGGGAGTGGACTTTAACGGGGATTGCCATCGTGATCAGCTTTGGACTGATCATTGCCGCTTCCAAAAGGTTGCCTGTAGGTACGGTGTATGCCGTCTTTACGGGAATTGGTACGGCGGGTACCGTCCTTACGGAAATGGTACTGTTTGGTGAGCCATTCCGCTTGGCCAAAGTATTGCTTATCGGGCTGCTGCTATGCGGCGTAATCGGGCTGAAACTGGTTACGGATCAGCAAGAAGCCCAAGGAGGTGCAGCGTAATGGCTTGGATGGCAATTGTAGGTGCAGGGATATGTGAAATTTTCGGCGTAATCGGTATTAATGGTGCTTCCACCAAGAAAGGATGGCCATACATCGTACTGATGCTGGTGTCATTTGTGTTCAGCTTCTCGTTGTTGTCCTACGCGATGACGTCCATTCCCATGGGCACAGCGTATGCCGTGTGGACGGGGATCGGGACGGTCGGCAGTACGTTAACAGGCATGTTCCTGTTCGGTGAACGGAAAGAAGCGAAGCGTATCCTGTTTATCGCGATGATTTTGGTGGCAGCCGTTGGTCTGAAACTGATCACATAACGGAACGAAAATGAAGTTATACTTATAACTCCGGTGATAGCATATGCTTCCGAAGAAACTTTCTTACACCTTTAAGGCGAACACTTCGTTTCTTCAAATCGGTTCTGCAATCTCCGTTATCGTGTAATTCTTAGCTTCCATTATGATATCTATTAAATTCTGTAATATAAAAAAGACGACTTCGATCAGGAAGTCGTCTTTTTTGGGGAATGATATAAATAGGGAACCTCTCTACACTCTGCTACGTAAGAAAGGATGTCGTAATCATGAAAAAATTATTGGCACGCATGGGTTCTTTTACAGGGTATACCCTTCTGATCGGTATGGCCATCTTCTATCTCATCGCTCTAGTCGCCATTATTATACTAGCCTTGTACGCCTTCACTGGAGGAAACTAACTTATCCATTCTTGATACCTTATCCCTATCGTGCATACAAGCTGTACCTTGTTACTTGCCGTGTATTCTTCCCTTTGATCAGCCTCTGTTCTCCGCTCTAATTTTCCAATTTACTCCCATTTGAATTCCTTCAACCAGATCGTTTATACTTAGTTTGACCCTTAAGTCAATTCAAGAACTCATAAGTTCCCTGATGAGGTGAAAGTATCGTTAATGAACCCTATACATGAGATGAATGAGAAGAAAAAACTCATCATTACTACAGCACTCAAGCTATTCTCGGCCAAAGGCAGTGCCGCAACCTCCATGCAGGAGATTGCAGAGATATGCGGGATGTCCAAGGGAAGCCTCTACCTGATATTCAAATCCAAAGAGGAATTGGAAGACAGCACGATGGAGTACTGTTTATTTACGCTCATAGACGAACTATCCCGGATCGAACATGAAGCCGACCTTACTCCGAGAGAACGTTCACACAAACAGATTGAGACACTGCTCGGCCATGTGTCCGAGCTAAAGGAATTTTTACGAGTGCAAATGCAAAGCATGATGATGAATGATGAGCCACATCGCAAGGAAAAATGCAACCCGCAGCATAAAGATTTGGAGATCCTTACACTACACGGTTTCAAGGACAAACTGGAAGATATGTACGGACCGGAGATTGAACCCTATACGATAGATCTTATTTTGCTCATACAGGGTCTGTTCCTCTCTTACGTTAAGATCTGGTTTACAGAAATGCCTTCCCTTACCGTCTCCAAAATGGCAACCAATATGCTGCAGATGATTGATTATGCAGCTTACGGATTGCTCGATCAGCGCCCTGCGCCTTTGATTTTGTTGGAAGACTGGCCCGCATGGAGTAGTGATCCAAACACAGACTCCACTGTGATGCGTCATCCCATTCACATCATCAAGCAAATGCAGGATATCGCTGGTTCCGATTTGCCCGCAGGGCAAACAAAGAATGATGTGCTCGAAACCATCGCCATCCTCAGACAGGAGATGATGGAATTCACACCGCGGCGTGCCATCATTCTTGGCATGATGCACAATTTGGAGAGCGTATCTGCCATCAAACCTTTGCACTCTGAGCTTAAGCACAGTCTTGATGCCAAGTATAGCCGGTTTATTCAGGCTGACTCGTCACACATATAAACAGGAGAAACAGAGAGGAGAAGAAACCATCGTATGAAAGGTATTATTAATTTTTCACTGAACAACAAGTTTGCGATTTGGATTCTGACAATTATCATCTCTTTCGCAGGTTTGTACAGCGGATTGACGATGAAACAAGAGACAATCCCAAACATCAACGTACCGTTTCTGAATGTCACTGCCATTGATCCGGGGGCTGCACCGGAGGGAATTGTTGAGGATGTCACGAAGCCGCTGGAAGTAAAACTACGTAATGTAGATGGCGTGAAGACCGTTACCTCCACTTCCATGGAAAATGCAGCATCTATTACACTCGAATTTGATTATGGAACAGATCTAACCAACGCGACGGCAACCGTTCGTGAGGCACTGAATGAAGTCCAATTGCCTGACAGCGTGCAGAAGCCAACCATTTCCAAGTTCAGCATTAACTCTTTCCCGGTTGTATCTCTGAGTCTGTCCGACAAGGACGGCGGTGACCTGGAACAATTGACACGACTGGTTGAATCGGATATTCAGCCTGCACTCGAAGATATTGACGGTGTAGCTCAGGTTCAGGTGTCCGGTCAATATGTGAAAGAAGTTCAATTAAAGTTTGACCAAGCCAAAATGGCCGAGCTGGGCCTGACCGAAGATACGGTAAACGGCATCGTTCAAGGTTCATCCATTCGTGTGCCCCTTGGACTGTTTGAACTGGATAAATCCCAGAAAGCCGTTGTCGTAGATGGTAACATTATCGACATCGATGATCTGAAAAACCTTGCCATTCCAGTTGTACCCGGCGGTGCCGGTGCTTCCGCAGGCAATGGCTCAAACGCAGCCCCACAAGGCTCTGGAGCACCAACTGGTGAAGCTGGTCAAGGTACAGCTCCTGGCTCTGCACAAGGAACAGACCAGGCTGCAGGCCAAGCTGCTGGTGGTAATGCCAGTGTGGGTAGCCCTTCAGGTGCTGCCAACGCAGCTGGTATCCCGACAGTGAAATTAAGTGAAATTGCCAAGATCGAAGTCATCGGTCAAGCGGAATCCATTTCCCGGACTGACGGCAAGGAATCGATTGGTATTTCCATTGTAAAATCCAACGATGCCAACACGGTTGATGTCGTTAACGCAGTCAAAGATAAAGCGGAAGAGTTGCAATCGCAGTTCAAAAATGCTGATTTGACTGTCCTGCTTGACCAAGGTAAACCGATTCAGGACTCGGTGAACACGATGCTGGGTAAAGCCGTTTTTGGTGCCTTGTTTGCCATCCTGATCATCCTGCTATTCCTGCGTAATATTCGTTCAACCATTATCTCCATTATATCGATCCCGCTCTCCTTGCTCATGGCATTGACTGCGCTCAACATGATGGATATTACTTTGAACATGATGACGCTGGGTGCCATGACGGTTGCCATCGGACGGGTTGTCGATGACTCCATCGTTGTTATCGAGAACATCTACCGCAGATTAACACTTAAAGGTGAGAAACTGAAAGGCCGTGAACTGGTCCGCGAAGCAACTCGCGAGATGTTTGTTCCTATCCTTTCTTCCACGATCGTAACGATTGCGGTATTCCTGCCACTGGCGTTGGTAAGCGGTATGGTCGGTGAGTTATTCACGCCATTTGCACTGACCATGGTATTCGCTTTGCTGGCATCCCTGATCGTTGCCATTACCATTGTGCCGATGCTTGCGCACACCCTGTTCCGTGGAGGGTTGAAGAACAAACAGAATCACGAAGAAAAACCAGGCAAAATGGCGGAAGGTTACAAACGCCTGCTGAACTGGACCCTTTCACACAAACTCATCACGGTCAGTATTGCAGTGATCTTGCTGGTCGGCAGTTTGTTCCTGTACCCGTTCATCGGTGCAAGCTTCTTGCCAGAACAACAGGATAAATATGTGACCATTACGTACAGTCCACAAACTGGAGCTTTACGTGAAGATGTAGAAAAAGAAGCACTCGTTGCCGAGAAGTGGTTGCTGGAACAACCAGGTCTGGAGAAAATGCAATATTCCATCGGCGGCACGAACCCACTGAGCAGTATGGGTGGCGGTGGTTCCAACTCGGCTCTATTCTATATTGAATATAACGAAGACACGAAAGACTTTACCAAAGTGAAGGAACAGCTTGTAGAAGGTCTGAAGAAAGAAGTTACCGTAGGTACCTGGAATGAGCTCGACATGTCCGGCGGTCTGGGTGGTAGCGGCCTGAGTCTCTCCATCTATGGCGATAATGTAGAGCAACTTAAACCTGTGTCGGACGAAATTCTGAAACTGGTTGAAGCGGATAAGGATAATTTTGAAAAAGCAGACACTACACTCGCTGACACCTACGGGCAGTATACGCTCGTGGCGGATCAGGAGAAATTGAGTTCCCTAGGCCTGACTGCAGGCCAACTGGCTATGACGCTTAGCCCGGCACGGGAACGTCCTGTGCTTACGGAAGTCGATATTGATAACAAAACGTACAAAGTATATGTAGAGACAGACAACAAATCATTCAGTAGCATTAAAGAGATTGAGGATGAAACCGTCACTTCACCGCTTGGCATCGAAGTACCAATCAAAGATGTTGCCAAAGTGGAAGAAGGTACGTCCCCGAACTCCATCATGCAAATTGATGGTAAAGTTGTTGTACAAGTCACAGCCAACATCCTGGCTTCGGATGTAACGAAAGCTTCGAGTAACCTACAGGCTGAGATCGACAAGCTGGATCTGCCTGATGGCGTTGAAGTGAAGTTCGGAGGTACAACCGAACAGATTAATGATACCTTTACTCAACTGGGTCTCGCCATGCTGGCGGCCATCGCCATTGTATACTTCGTGCTCGTTGTTACATTCGGCGGCGGATTGGCACCATTCGCAATCCTGTTCTCCCTGCCATTTACGGTTATTGGTATTATGGTAGGTCTGTTCATCGCTGGTGGTACGCTTGACGTCTCAGCCATGATGGGTGGACTGATGCTCATCGGGATCGTGGTCACCAACGCCATCGTGTTGATCGACCGTGTTATTCACAAGGAAAAAGAGGGTATGTCTACCCGTGAAGCCTTGCTGGAAGCCGGTGCAACACGTCTGCGTCCAATTCTGATGACCGCTCTCGCAACCATTGGTGCCCTGTTGCCACTGGTAACGGGTCTCGAAGAGAGTGCGGGTATCATCTCCAAAGGACTCGGAATCACCGTAATCGGTGGTCTGATCAGCTCCACGCTGCTCACGCTGGTTATCGTACCGATTGTGTATGAGTTCCTGATGAAATTTAAAAAGAAAAGAATCGAAGATTAAGAAATAGAGAGTCGTGCTCATGTAACGGTTCGAGTACAACTTAAATACAGACTATAATATTTAGCTTCTCGCCCCTTAGCGCATATTGGAATGATTGAATTCCGATGTGATGTTAAGGGGCTTTTTTTATGTAAATTCACACGAGACATAAACTGACATAGAAATGCTTCATTTTAATCAAAATCACAAAAAGTGCAGACCCGTTTGTCATTTGAAACAAATGAACGTGAGATTTCAGCTCATAGGCTGTAAATGGACTTATAATATGGATTAATTATGCAAGTTGACGGATTCCAGACTCCAGATAGATCACATGTGATTGGGGAAGGACGGTGGTTGTGTGGGGGAGACAACGCTTCATATTCAAGTCAGAGACATGTTAAAACGTCCCGTATTTCGCAAGGCGGAAGTTCTGGCCAGTGATCGCGCGTTGGAGCGGTATGTTCGCTGGGTTCATATCATGGAGGTTCCTGAGGTAGGGGACTTGCTCAATGGAGGGGAATTAGTACTTACGACAGGCATTGGCTGGCAGGAAGGTGAGCAGCAAGGCCTGTCTTTTTTGCGTCAGTTAATTGCACGTGGGGCTGCTGGACTCTGTATGGAACTGGGGGATCACACCAAGTCGCAGCTCGGGGCTATGAAAGAAATTGCAGTAGCAGCGGATTTTCCGTTGATCTGGTTTCACGAACAAGTCCGTTATATTGATATTACGCAAGACCTGCATTTCACCCTGATTCGCAGTCATCAGCGGATGATCGCTGAACTCGATAGTCTCACCACCTCATTTAACCAACTTCTTCTGAATGGAGATGGCGTACAACCTCTGCTTCGATTATTGTCACGAACAACCGGATGTGCCGTGGCGTTATATCCACTTGAAGGGGAAGCAAGCGCCGTTCCCTACTGCCCTCCAGAGGAGCTAGAGATTCGTCGGCAGGATTGGTTTTTACAGCGGGAACATTTGGCGGGGGAGGATATTCCGAATTTAATGCAGCTGTCAGAGAACACATTGGATGTGATCAGCATGCCTGTTCAGGCGTTGGACTACACCTTTGCCGACCTTGTGCTGATGCATCAAAAGCTGACGGATCAAGATTCAAGCATACCGATCAAACCTTCGGATGAATTCGTCATTCAGGCACTGGAACGATGCGCGGCCGCGATTGCCCAGGACTGGATGCGAACCAAATACATGGAAGAGAAACGTCGCTACAAAGAAGATATGTGGGTCATTGACTGGCTTAACGGACATCACTCCACGAAGGAAATCCATGAATATGTATCCACCGTTAATCCCCTTCTCGCAACGAGCAAAGCCACCATAATCTTATTTGACAGCAACCCCGCGTACACAGATAGCCTCAGACTTCAGAAGTTATTGATCCAACGCAACATCGTTGCCCGTTCCGTGTTCGCTCGGGAGAATTTCACCCTCTACAGCACCGTTCTGAACCACCAGATCATTCTTATCATTCTCGACCCACTACCTGGATCTCAGCGCAAAAGCAGTCTCTGGCGCTGCATCGAACAGCTGCAGCAGCACGAGCAGGAACAGACCCACTGCCTCTTCTCAGGCTTGATCGGTATCAGTCATAACTGCACAGACCTCTCCCGTCTCAAGGATAGTCTGGAATCCGCGAAGGAGACACTGCGAATTCAGAAGGACATCGGTGTGATGCAGCAGCCCTTTTACAGTAACCTTCATTGTTATCGGATCATTGCCAGCATGAAGCAGAGCGGTAATCTGGATGATTTCATCGAAGAATATCTGGGGCCGCTCATCCGTTACGATGTAGAGAAAGGAGGTCAGCTGCTGCGCACGCTCAAGCAATATTTGATCCTGTGCTGCTCCAAGCAAGAGACGGCCACCGCTCTATATATCGTCAGACAGACACTGTATCACCGTTTGGACAAAATCGAAGCCCTTTTGGGAGAAGACTATATCCTTCCCGAGAAGCGGGTAGCGATCGAACTTGCCATCTACGCTTATGAGTACGTACACGGCCCGATCGCATGAAGAGCTTCAGTATGGTCTACGCTCCCCGTTGCTCCTGAAGCTGGCGAATCAAAATATGACTGAACCACTTCCGTCCAGACGCCGTGCCTACGTATTGCTCTTGTTTCTCTTCGGGAAGATCCGGGTGCCCCCATATGACGTGAGCACCCTCCAGATGTTCCCGTACCGCATAGATCCGATAACCTTGTGTAACCATTCGCTCTATGGCGATCCTCTCGGCCTCAAACACATCATGATCCGACATCAGCTTCTCCCTCCATTCACTGCCGTCACGGGTTGTTTCATCGGTATAGGTGCACCTGCATCATACTTGTTGCGCTTCACATACTGCCCCGCCCCTGCTGTTCCGGCATACTGTCGATCTCGAATGACATACTCCCCGCGGCACAACACCGTCACCGGACACCCCTGTACCTGCATGCCTTCAAATGCACTGTAATCCACGTTCATATGATGGGTATCTGCTGAGATCACCCTGTTTACAGATGGGTCAAAAATAACGATATCCGCATCTGTCCCTACAGCTAGAGTCCCTTTCTGCGGAAATAGTCCAAATAACTTGCTCGCTCTTGTCGAACATAGATCGACCCACTGATTGAGCGTAATTCGCCCCTTGACTACACCTTCCGAATACAGAATGCTGAGGCGATCTTCGATGACCGGCCCGCCGTTCGGAATTTTGCTAAAGTCATCCTTACCCAGATCCTTCTGTCCTTTGAAATTAAACGAACAATGATCGGAACCAATCGTCTGCAACTGACCGCTTTTCAATGCATTCCACAACACGTCCTGATGAGCTGCTTCTCGCAGCGGTGGTGACCAGACATACTTTGCACCCTCGAAGTCCGGCTGATCCATGATCGACTGATCCAACGTCAAATACTGAGGACAGGTCTCCCCCCAGATTCGGTAGCCCATTTCACGCATACGCGCGATCTGCTCTACAGCCTCCGCACAGGTCACGTGCACCACATACAGCTGTGAATCCGCAAGTGCAGCCAGACGTGCCGCACGCCCTGTTGCTTCTCCCTCCAGCATGGATGGGCGTGTTAAGGCATGATGAATTGGCTCCGTGTGCCCTTCGGCCAGCGCCTGTCGAACTAGCAGGTCAATGACATCCCCGTTCTCGGCATGAACCATGACGAGTGCGCCGTACTCTTTTGCCTTTTGCAACGTCTGGAAGAGAATCCCGTCATCGGCCTGAAACTGGTTTTTATACGCCATGAACACCTTGAAGGATGACACACCCTCTTCTTCAATGATCTGCGGCAGCTCTTCCAGCACCTGATCATTCATCTCGCCGATCATCAGATGGAAACCGTAGTCGATGGCGGCTTTACCCTCGGCTTTGGCGTGCCACTCTTGGAGGGATTCGATTAATGGACGGCCTTTTTGTGTCAGGCAGAAATCAATGATCGTTGTTGTACCGCCAAAGGCTGCCGCTGTTGTTCCCGTCGCAAAATCATCCGCCGTTACCGTGCCACCAAATGGCATATCCAGATGCGTATGCGGGTCGATACCACCCGGAATGACGTAACAGCCCGCTGCATCCACAATTTCCGTTCGTTCGTCCGGCACCAGTCCGATGCCAATCTGGGTGATTTTACCCTTTTCGATCAAAATATCTGCTTCAAAGGTATCTGACGCTGTGACCAACACACCGTTACGAATCAATTTGCGGGTATTCATGATATCGCCTCCTTGGTTGATTGATCTCTGACGGATTGCAGCATGGCAATCGCAGACTGACGTTCATTCCAGGTTACAGGCTCTTGTTCAGGCACAAGCTCAACCATCTCAATCGCCCCATCCACCGGGCAGACGATCGAACACAGATTACAGCCAACACAGTCCTCTTCCACCACTTCCAGATAGGAACCGGACGGGTCGGTCAACATATCAATACACTGGTGCGAGGTGTCCTCACAAGCAATATGGCATTTGTTGCAATTGATGCAGACATCGCGGTTGATGCGGGCGACCACTTTGTAGTTCAGATCGAGATTGCCCCAATCCGAGTAACGCGGAACCGTCTGACCTACCAGTTCTGCTACGCTGCTCAGACCCTTTTCATCCAAATAATCGTTCAGCCCATCAATCATGTCCTCCACAATGCGGAATCCATGATGCATCGCTGCGGTACATACCTGAACCCCTGTAGCACCCATGAGCAGAAACTCTGCCGTATCCCGCCAGTCCGAGATTCCACCAATACCCGAGATCGGCACACCCACCTCCGGATTACGCGCGCACTCAGCAACCATGTTCAGTGCAATTGGCTTCACGGCTGGGCCACAATACCCGCCGTGCGCTCCTTTGCCGCCCACATGGGGCACGGTATTCCACGAATCCAGATCCACACCTGCGAGAGAGTTAATCGTATTGATCAGGGAGATCGCATCTGCGCCACCGCGGACAGCTGCCCGGGCAGTCGCCGTAATATCCGTGATATTCGGCGTGAGTTTCACGATCACCGGTGTGGTCGCCACTTCCTTCACCCACATCGTCTGGAGTTCGACCAGGTCAGGTTGCTGACCAGAGGCGGCTCCCATACCACGTTCGGCCATGCCATGCGGGCAACCAAAGTTCAGCTCCAGGCCATCGACGCCGACAGCCTCCACCTTTTTGACAATCTCATGCCACTTCTCCCGCGTAGGTTCCACCATCAGTGAAGCGATAACCGCACGGTCCGGGAAGCGTTTCTTGGTCTCGGCGATCTCCCGCAGATTCACTTCCAGCGGACGATCGGATATCAATTCAATATTATTAAACCCCGCCACCCGTTGCCCACCAAAATGGACCGCCGCGAAACGCGATGATGTATTGATAATTGGCTCGCCCAGCGTCTTCCACACCGCACCACCCCAGCCCGCTTCGAACGCACGCTGGACCTGATATCCCGTATTGGTGGGTGGTGCAGAAGCCAGCCAGAATGGATTGGGTGATCGAATACCTGCCAGATTAATGGATAAGTCAGCCATAATGATCCCTCCTTGGTGTTGTTTGAACTTACAGTCTGCCGCTTACGGCACGGAAGCTACTAAAACACGTGCAGTTTGTTATCGGTACATTGTATAGCGCCTGCTCATGCCGTCTCTTCCACCTGTCCAGGTAATGCCTTCATGACTGCGGCGGCAGCCAGCTTACCCTGCTGTGCAGCCGAGACAACCATCGCTTCACCCTGGCCCTGACCAAAAATAACATCTCCTGCCGCATAGATCTGAGGATGCGAGGTACGGTACGTATGCGGCTCAATCTCGACCACACCCCAGTGATGACGCAGCCCGAACGCTTCAATTAATGGTAATAAACGATGCTGCCCAATCGCCCGGATGACCGTATCACATTCAATCATGAACTCCGATCCCTCCACAGGCACGGGTAACGCACGCCCACCACCAGGCGGGGTAATTAGCTCCATTTTCACACATTCCACAGCTTGAACCCGACCGTTCTCGTCTCCAATGATTCGCTGCGGCATCGTAAACCAGCGGAACTCCACACCCTCCTGCTTGGCAAACGTATATTCAAACGCATAAGCCGTCATCTGGCTTTCCCCGCGCCGATATAACATCTGCACCCGCTCGGCACCAAGACGTACCGAACAGGTCGCTGCATCTACCGCCGTATTGCCCGCGCCAATAACGGCGACCTTCAGACCATTCAGCGCGGGTGGAACACCCTGCTTCGTAGACTCCACCAGTTCAATCGCATCATAGACACCTTCCAATGTCTCCCCTTCAATGCCCAGCATAGGTACTGAACCCATGCCACAGGCTAGAATGACCGCTTCATGCTGCTCCAGCAACTGCGAAGCAGGGATATCTACACCGATGCGCACCCCATAACGGATCTGTACACCAAGCGCTTCTACCTGCTCCACTTCCCATAGCGCAACCGATTCAGGCAAACGGAAAGATACGATGCCGTACGTGTTCAGTCCCCCGCCTTTGGGTTTTGCTTCATAGATCGTCACCTCATATCCTTCCCGCCCCAGTTCACGTGCCGCCGACAGTCCTGCTGGCCCGGCTCCTACAACAGCAACATTTCTCCCATTGGCTGGCGCTGCCTGGAATAACGGCTCATTCTTGGCTCGTGCCCAGTCAGTGGCGTAACGCTGCAAATCACCAATTCGAATCGGCTTTGACGATTCGTTCAGCACACATGCGCCTTCACAAAGTTCCTCTGTGGGACAGACACGTGCGCAGCTGGCTCCAACCGGATTTGCATCCATGATGGTGCGGGCCGAACCTTTCAGGTGCCCTGTGGAGATTTTGCTAATAAACGAAGGGATGTTGATATCAGTTGGACAGGCCTTGATACAAGGTGCATCGTAACAGTACAGACAGCGGTTTGACTCCTCCATCGCTTCCTTTCCTGTCATAGCGGGTTTCATCTCGTCAAAACGACTCTCCCACCCATAATCGGATAACGTTGTTCCTGAGCTGTTCATCAATGTCATGCACCTCCTGGAGAATGATCTACGCTATCTAAAACAATCTTTAGCGCATTACACATGCCACCCCGCTGACAGAATCACTTACCGATCACTCGTTGCTGCTTCCTACAGACGAACCAGATGTTCGTACGTTTCCGGCCTGCGATCCCGGTAGAATTGCCACACATTACGCACCTCACGAATCATCTCCGTATCCATCTCGCCAATAACGACCTCATCCTGATCCCGGCTGCCGATCGCTACCATTCTGCCTCGCGGGTCGACCAGGTACGACTGTCCATAAAATTCACCCATATTCCATGGCGCTTCCACGCCAACCCGGTTGATGGCCGCTACATAATAGCCGTTAGCTACCGCGTGAGCGGGCTGTTCCAGTTTCCACAGATATTCCGATGTACCCGCAACCGTAGCGGACGGATTGAACACAATTTCTGCCCCTGCGAGCCCAAGCAATCGTGCCCCTTCCGGAAAATGACGATCATAACAGATGTACACACCCACTCTGGCGTAGGCCGTATCAAAAACCGGAAACCCAAGGTTACCTGGTTTGAAATAATACTTTTCCCAGAACCCATTCGTACCCTCACCTGCTTCCACATGCGGGATATGATGTTTGCGGTATTTGCCCAGATACGTACCATCCACATCAATAACGGCTGCCGTATTGTAATACGAAGCAATGCCCTCCACCTCGTACACAGGTAAAATAATCACCACCCCAAGCTCCTTTGCCAGCTCCTGAAAACGTCTGGTCGTCGGTCCTTCCGGCACCGGTTCAGCGGATGCGTACCATTTGGGATTCTGCTCTGTGCAAAAGTACGGCCCATAGAATACTTCCTGCAACCCGATGATCTTGGCGCCTCTTGCAGCCGCTTCACGGACCAGCGCAATGTGTTTCTGAACCGCAGCTTCTTTGTGTACTTCAACGGGAGCCGAACCTTCAATCTCATGAGAAGCCTGGATTAATCCGATGCTGATTTTGCTCATAACGTCACAACGCCTCCTCAGGTAAAATGATTGGTTGGTTCATTCCACTGCACATTTTCCGAATGGTGCGATACAACACTTCCGTGCCGAGTCCAATATCCTCCGGGGAGGAATATTCGCTGGGATGATGACTGATGCCGTCCTTGCTGCGGACAAAAATCATGCCATAATCACACACAAGCGAAAGGGCCAACGCATCATGGAACGGACCACTCATCAGTTCTGGCAAAGTAACCCCGATCTCTTCCGCGGATGAACGAATCACCGACTTGATTGGCTCTGCACAATACCGCGGCTCACTATTCGTATCCTCTGTCAGCGAGTAGGTTAGACCATATCGGAAACTCACGTCATCCAAAATGTTCATCAATCGGGCTTCAAGCCGGTTCCTGCGCTCCATCTCCATGTCTCGCAAATCAACCGTGAAACTGACTTCCTCTGGGATGATGTTACGCGAGTCTGGAAACACCCTCAGACTACCCACCGTACCTACAGTTGGAGCTTCCGGGTCTTCTCTCACCATATCGTCAAAAGCCGCAATGACTTTGGCGCTGCCTACCAAAGCATCATGCCGCATCCCCATCGGAACAGAGCCGGCATGACCCGCCATTCCTTTCATCGTCACCGTAAGCCATAGCGGGCCCGAGATGCCCGTCACCAGACCCACAGGAGCATTCAGTGCTTCCAGCACCGGCCCCTGCTCAATGTGCAGCTCCAGATAACTGCCTATGGAACCCGTCGGGTAGATCGCTTCTTCAAAATCGGCAGGAGAACAGCCAAAGGCTTCCAGCGCCTCCCGGCGGGTCACTCCGTTTTTATCCTGCCGCTCCAGTTCGCCTTCTTCCAACTGACCGGTTATGCCACGTGAGCCGAACAGGCCTTTGTTAAAACGGGAACCTTCTTCATCGCAAAAGGCAATTACCTCAATCGGCATACGGGGCTGAATGCCATTTTCGATCAGGCATTGCACCGCTTCGAGTGCGCCAAGCACACCGATCGCTCCATCATATCGACCGCCATACGGTTGAGAGTCGATATGGGAACCAATCATGAGGATCGGCATTGCCTGATCCGCGCCTTCCAGACGACCAATCAGGTTGCCGAAGGCATCAAATCGCGTCGTCAGACCGGCCTTTTCCATCCAGAGACGAACCTGTATGATGCCATCCATATCTTCCGGGGTCAGGGCAAGTCGGCAAACACCCGTCTCTGCGATTCGGCCAATACGTGACAACTGCTCAATTCGCTCATTCAGCCGAAGCTGATTAATGACTTTGCCTGTTGTGGTCTGCATCCTCCCTCGCCTCCTTGCGCTTATTTATCGCGTAATGATATGAAAATCTCCAGCTCGCTTGCTAAACCGTAAACGTCTGTCGTACCTGTGTATTATCCAATTATGGCAACTAACCTGCGTCCAGACTACGTAGCGCAATGAGCAAACTTCCAGCGATCAGATCCAGCTCTTCCTCGGTGGTGACAAACGGTGGAGAGATCGTCAAAATGTTTGCAAACCCCGGTACGGTATCGCCGTTCTTGCCAATCAGGATGCCATCCCTTTTACAACTGGCGAGTACCTTCATTACTTTATCCGCCTCCGCAGGAGATCCGTCTGCTTCAATCAATTCAATGCCACAGGCGAATCCAAATGAACGGATATCCCCCACAATGGACAGCTCCAGCAGAGGTTCCAGCTTCTCACGAAGCAGGTATCCCAGTTCCTCCGCGCGGCTGACCAGATTCTCTCGTTCCAGAATCTCCAGGTTCGCCAGTGCCACCCGGCAGGATACGGGATTCCCGCCAAAGGTATTCACATGGCGAAAATGGGCATCCGATCCGGGTTCCCGGAACGTGTCATACAGATCGGCTCGCACGGCCGTTGCTGATAATGGCGAATAGGCGCTGGTCATGCCTTTTGCCATCGTCACAATATCTGGCTGTACGCCATAGTTCTGATGACCAAACTTCTGCCCAGAGCGGCCAAAACCACAGATTACCTCATCTACAATGAGCAGCACGCCATAGCGTTGACAGATCTCTTGTACGGTACGCATATAATCCGGCGGGGGCACAATCATGCCGCCCCCTGTGATCACCGGCTCCATAATTACTGCGGCAACTGTCTCAGGACCTTCCCAACGGATCACCTCTTCATAGATGGTTGCACATTCGAGTGCACATCCATCTTTGTTTCGTCCAAACGGACAGCGGTAACAATATGGTGGCGGAACATGAGAGAAACCTACGCCGAGCGGCTCGTATTTGATCTTGCGGGCGGCTTGCCCGGTGGCGCCTAGCGCTCCCATGGAATTACCGTGATAGGCACGGTGACGGGAGATGAATTTGTGCCGAGTAGGCTCACCATTCTGATGGTGATACTGACGGGCTATTTTGAAAGCCACTTCATTCGCATCTGAACCTGAGTTGGAGAAGAATATTCGATACTCCCCCTCCAGCCATTCATTCAGCTTCTCCGCCAGCAAAATCGCCGGTTCGTGACTCTGCGTCATCGGTACATAAGCGAGTGCTTTCATCTGTTCATAGGCACTTCTCGCAATCTCCTCACGGCCATGCCCCACATTCACACACCACAGTCCGGACATCGCATCCAGATAACGCGTACCATCCTGATCGGTGATCCAGCTGCCCTCTCCACTTACCGCAATCATTGGATGATCGTTATGAGGCGAGATGTGATGCCACACGTATTTGCGATCCTTCTCCAGCCATTCTTCCTTCGTACCGCCAAGCGGCTGAGGCTGCTGATCCACAGAACTCATTCGTCATCCTCCTCTCTTTAAGCTGGACCTACAGACTTTACACTCGCCCACTCCGATTGCAGTACCATCTTCCGATCGCTGTTATCCCCAGATTTTCTAGATTCATTTTTTTCCTTAAGGAAAAATCCGGGGATAAAGGCGCACGCTTCGCTTCTTCAGATTGGTCCTGCACTCTTCGTTCTCGTGTAAATGCTTGTTCCCAGCCTAATTATTTCGTCACATCAATCACCGCTTCTTCATAGATGCTTTTCTCCAGCGCTTCATCCAGGTTTGCGGCTTTTTTGATCAAGCCATAGTTCAGTGCAATATCCGCAGTTCGGGTAAATGACTCATCCACAAAACTGCCGACTTGCTGCTCTGTAAATCCTTCCGGGCGAATTAGCTTTGCAATCTCTTCCAGCATCGTTACCTGATGTTCACGGGTGGTACTGCCATCCGTCACATTACTCATCACGATATCCACCGTTTCATCCTGTTGATCAATGGCGTAATTCCACCCTTTCAGAATGGCACGGGTCACTTTGATCGCAAGCTCACGGTTGCTGTCTACCCAATCCTTTTTGGCAATCAGCGTATCCTCCAGCATCCCAACACCGGCATCTTCAATGTTGAACACATCCAGATCGGATTCTTTCATTCCACTTTCCAGTACAACGTGGTATTCGTTATAGATCGTCGCCGTCGCCACATCTACCTGATCGTTGAAAAACTGATCCATTGTGAACCCCTGCTTCACCAGTTCAATGTCTTTCTTCGGATCTAGGCCGTTCTTCTCCATAAATGCAAGCACCTGAAACTGCTGACTGCCGAACCAGGTACTGACCTTTTTGCCTTTCATCTGAGCGGGATCAGTAATGCCTAGGGACTTCTTGGCAATCAAACGATAACTACTCTTCTGTGAGATCTGGGCGAGTGAGACAAGCGGCAGACCGTTATCCCGGCTGACCAGCAGACTGTCCACTCCGGTGATACCCACATCGGCCGCGCCATTGACCACCTGCTGCTCAATCACGATATCCGGACCACCCGGAATAATCTCGGCATCAATGCCTTCATCTGCAAAAAAACCTTTTTCCTTCGCTGCATAGATCCCGGCAAACTGAGCCTGCGGCACCCATTTCAGTTGAATTTTCACTTTGGTTAAAGGTTGATCTGCTTCGCCCGCCCCTCCTGAACTCGCAGCAACAGGCTCAGCAGCCGGCTCGGACTTCGTAGAACATGCGCCCAGCATAGTAACAACCAACAGGACCAATACCAGCAAACCCGGCTTCAACGTTTTGTACATGTACAGAACAACCCCCTGTTTATATACGATTTATCAAGCATCAGTCCGTGTTCAAAAAGTCTGCTTTTCAGTACCGTGGACTTTTTGAACAACCTCAATCACGTATTACGATCTATGGATGGTTGGTGTCCTAATGTACGTTATTGATCTGTGCGTGCACGATTCCAAGGAATGAGTCGCTTTTCTGCCAGGACAACAGCTTCATACAGCACAATGCCAAGCGCGGCAGCGATGACAATACAGGACCAGGCCAAGGGCATGTTCGCCAGTCGAATCTGATCTGAGAGCAAGTATCCGAGCCCTTGGGACGCGATGAAAAATTCACCCACAATGGCCCCAATAATACTGGTCGACATATTGATCTTCAGACCGGCGAAGAGGGAAGGCAGCGCGTGAGGCAGTCTCAGCTTCCAAAAAAACTGCATCCTGCTCGCGGCAAGGCCACTCAGCAGATCACTGTACTGCGGCTGAATGGAAGTCAGTCCTTTGAACAGGCTGACAGCCATCGCTGCCATTGTAATCACCGTGACGACTGCAATACGCGACCAGATCCCATCACCAAACCAATTGTTCATAATTGGGGCAAGAGCCACGATCGGAACAGCGTTCAGTGCTGACAGAACCGTAACCGCCGCCCTGCCGCTTGTTGGAAAGAAGGATGCACCCGCTGCTGCCAGAGCACCCAACAGTGAACCGAGCAGGAAACCACCCAGCATTTCGGTTCCGCTGTACATCGCATATCGAAAGAGCATATTGGCATTTTCCTGAATGGATGCCGCAATCGCGGAAGGCACAGGTAGTTGGTAACTTTCCAGTGAAAATATCCAATGAAATAACCTGAGCTGCCAAAGGGTGAGAAACAACACACCAGCACCCCAAGGAAGCATGCTCAGTGCAATGGAGCGCCCGCGAACGCTGGTACCCAATCTAGCCTTTCCGGCTTGTCCCCGTTGTCCATGAATTTCCGATCCGGGAGCAGATGTCATCTGTGAACCTGTGAGGGGCGTAGCCGCGCCAGTTACAGCAGCAATCGCCACACCTTCATCACCCTTCCGTTGCAAAACTTGACCTTCACTCATGTGGCATCCCCTCCTTTGGCCCTGAATTCAGGCTGCCAAGGGGTTAGCCAACGTTCAGCCAGACTGATGGCCAGATACGAGATCAGACCAATGCCAATGCTAAGCATGATGGTTGCCCAGAACATGCCAACTTGGGCATGGCCGTAATATAACGAACTGACCATCAGTACGCCCAGCCCGTCGGGAGCCCCCATCAATTCCACAACGATGGAGGAAGTCACCGCCAGCGGAGCAGCTATTTTCATACCGGAAAATAGTCCCGGCAGTGCTGAGGGCAGCAGACATTTGATGTATCGCGCAGTCAGTGAAGCTCCACAGGAACGCATCAGTTCCAGATGCTCTGGTGCTGCACTTTTCAATCCTTTTAACGTATGGATGATGATTGGGAAGAAAGTGACATACGCCGCCATAATAATTCTGGCCCACTCCGCGTTGTGGATGATACCGTACACGATTGGTGCTAGACCAATAACCGGAACCATCTGTGAGGAGACTACATATGGCGATAACGTGCGTTCCAGCCAGACAGCCGCGCTCATGAGCAGCGCCAGACCCAGACCCAGCAACGTTCCCCCTGCGAAACCAATGGCTGCATTGCCAAACGTGACAGCCCCCTGCTCTGCGAGCGTACCCGAGTAACGAAACAGGGCTGCAAGGACTTCGTGCAGATAAGGAAGGCGAGATGCCGCCTGCTGGGGTGACAAGAACAGTTGAAGCATCCAGGCGATTCCTTCCCACAGCACCAATACGGCCATAATCCAGATGACGACCCAGGAGCGATATCCTGGTTTAAAGAACCGCAGAGACATGAGATTCATCACGCTCCTCGTAGAAGCAGTTGCGAATGGTTGTAATCATGTGGTAGAAGGCTTCCGTTTCTCTCAGTTCACTATGACGTTCGGAAGGCAGATTGACGGAATGAATGGAATGTACTTGCCCCGGATGTGCCGAGAGTACGATGATCCGGTCGGATAGAAATACGGCTTCGGGGATGCTGTGTGTGACAAAGAGGAAGGTCTTGCCTGTCGAGCGTTTGATCTCAAGCAGCTCCAATTGAAGCTTTTCTTTGGTGAATTCGTCCAGGGCCGAAAAGGGTTCATCCATGAGCAGCAATGGCGGATCAAGCGCAAGGGCACGTGCAATGGATACACGTTGCTGCATCCCGCCGCTGAGCTGCCATGGATAATGGTCTGCGAAGCGGGTTAGCCCTACCATTTCAAGCAGTTCACCGCTAATGCGGCGGCACTCTTTCCGGCGGGTACCCAGCAGTTCCAAGGGTAATTCCACATTGTGACGAACGGTGCGCCAATCGAACAAGGCGGGTGTCTGAAAGACAATGCCGAACTGTCGCTGTAGTCGAGCCCGCTCAGGCTCCTGACCTGCAATGCGTACGGTGCCTGAGGTAGGTTGAAGCAGATCACCCACCAGCCGGAGCAAGGTCGACTTGCCACAGCCGGAAGGGCCCAGCAGAGAGACAAACTCATTAGACTGGATCTGGAATGTAACATCCGACAAGGCAGTGACTTGTTGTGTACCTGTACCAAAAACAACGGACACATGATCTACATCAATATGGCAGGCTTCGGGGACTGTGGCTGAAGATATGGAGGACATGGGCATTCTCCTTTGTGGGAAGTTATTTTCATTACACACCAAGGCTGAATGGGAGGTTTATATACACAAACGTAACAGGTTTTGCTTGTTAGATAATACTATATCGCTTTGGGCGGGGATTACATTATACAGTGTGTTTTGAGTATGGGCCTGTTCATGTTACACAATGTAAAATGAGACCCATTCTCAGATGTATTCATGTGAGTTTCCTTGGTAGAAAGCTAACATATATTTCACCTAACAATAAACGTACGATCATTTGTATTTATTGAATGAATATTCGGAAAATATGACATATCCCCTCGTATTCTTGTTCGTTTTCTTGTATAAAGATTGAATAGAGAATCCAGAAATCGGGGTGGTCATGATGTTTGATTGGCTGGGATGGAGAAAAGGATTGCCGCTGTGGCGATCGTATCGGTTAAACGCACATATGAAGGAAGATGTGGAACAGATTTTTGAGGGAATTGCCGAAACGAGACGGCAGCTTATGATGGACTGGGCAGATGAACAATGGAATCACCTGGATCGTTTGCTCCAACAGTTACCGTCGGTCCAATTACAGGATGTATTACAAGATTCACAGCAACTAAGCAAACTAGATGCATGGTTTCAATCCAGTTATAATCGAGCCGTTGACAGTACGGAGCTATTCATGCTGAACGAACAGAATCAGGTGGTTTTCTCTACATATAAGAAACATATTGGACAGATCTATAAGGATCACGAAGCATTGATTGGACCAGGATTGAAATACTCCAGAGCAGATCGTCAGGGCCGAAAATGCTTGTATGGTCCTTATTCTGATCCACTGACATTGGATATTGGTCCACGCTCGTCCGCTTTTCACGATGATGTCACCTTGCTGTTTATCTCCCCAATTCTGCAGGAAGGTCGATATGTCGGTTCATTATGCAGCCGTGTTCCCGCAGATGTACTGGGTGACCTGATCCAACGAGAATCAGGTCATATCTATCCCGATTCCGGTGACAACTACCTCTTTATGGCTGAGTCGATATTAAGGCCCCATCTGCAACCTGGCACCGCCTTATCCCGAAGCCGCTTCGAAGACCGTACCTTTACGCATGGGGAAAACCTCAAAGATGGTGTGACCACCGAATGGGGGATCGTTTCCATTAAGGAGCATACCGAGCTGGAACTCATGTTCACTGATCCGTCGACCGGAGAACTACATCCCGGGGTAGCAAACACCATTCAGAATGGTTCCAATCTGTTCGTAGCCTTTCCCGGCTACTCGGATTATCGCCATATTTCTGTGATCGGCAAAGGCATCACCTTCCAGCTGCCACACTGTCCTGATCGCTGGGGAATGATGTGTGAAGGGGATCTGGAGGAAGTGTATCGGATACGAAGCATCGGCTGGCGCCAGTTCAAGCAGCACAGTCTCTTCACGCTCTTGTCAGGCGTTGCAGGAGCCGCGCTTGTCTATGCCCTCACTGGTAGCGGTTGGAGTGCGGCAGCAATGGCCGCTTTTAATGTGTTATTTGGATTCTTCACTGCATTACAGCTGCATCGCAGCCAATATCGACGAGTTCATGAAGACTTACGCCGCATCAGCCGATTTATTCGAATTAACGCCGAAGGCAGGGGTGATCTGACCCAGCGCATGGACACGTCTGCTTTTGCCCAAGATGAATCAGGTGAACTGGCGAAGTGGATCAACAACATGATTGATTCTCTGGAAGGCATTATGCTGAAGGTACAACTTGCCACGGTAGACGTTATGGATAACCAGTATCAGATGCGAACTTCAACAGAGACAACTCAGGGTACGACTGAGCGTGTGAACCACAAGCTTGGTTCGATGATTCAGGCCATTCGCACTCAACTGGAAGATCTCGACCAGGCCAAGATTGCTGCCGATCACATGCGCATAACGCTGCAACAACTGGAGACCTCTGCTACCGAACAGATCGGCGTGGCTCAGCAGGAAGTGGAACGAATCGGCGACAAAATGACCCAAATCTCAGGAGCGGTGTCCGATACCAACCGTACCATCCTGTCCTTCATGGATACCATGAAAGAGATTTACCGTGCACTGGCTGTCATTGATGAAATTTCAGCTCAGACGAACCTGCTGGCTCTGAATGCTACAATTGAAGCCGCACGCGTGGGCGAACATGGCCAAGGGTTCTCGGTCGTAGCAGGGGAAATCCGCAAGCTGGCCGAGTTATCCCGCTCTTCTACTGAAAATATTCATCAGATTCTGGACCGAATCTCAACGGCAGCAGGAGCTGCATCCCAATTAATCACAGAGGGTGATCAGGTACTGGCTGAAGGAACAACACTGGTTCAGGCCGCTTCGCAACTTCTGCAAAATGCTACCGCTGAAGAACCTGAGCGTACGCAAGTCGTGGATCAAGTGGTCATGCTGATGGAGAATATTGCTGCAATCAGTCATCAAAATCGGGCGACTTCCGCCGAGGTAGAAGCAGAGATGATGGAGCTGATCCGGGATATGTTGCAGGTTCAGCATTCTTCGCATAATGTGGAAGCCATTACAGTCTTTCTGCAACAACTCGTGGGACAATTCCATCTGAATCACCCCGCCAAAAATGCTGTCATCTGACGTCATCGTTGACGCGGATTGGAGAAATAGCTAAAATTTGATGCAACTGTTCCTTTTGAAATTGTCGTATCATTTATAATAGAAGATTTCCAATCTGAACCGATGAAAGGGTGGTCTGCATGGAACTGCTTCAGGATTCATTTGGCCGGATACATGACTACATCCGTATTTCTGTTACGGACCGCTGTAATTTACGCTGTGTGTATTGCATGCCCGCAGAGGGTATGGAGTTTGCTCCACATGATGAGATTATGAGCTACGAAGAGATTGCACAGGTGCTGAAAGTGCTTGCTCCGATGGGCATGCGTAAAGTTCGACTCACGGGGGGCGAACCGTTGGTACGCAAGGATCTGCATAAGCTCGTCAGCATGATCTCGGCAATTGACGGGATTGACGATATTGCCCTGACTACCAACGCTCTTCTGCTGGACAAACAAGCTCAGGCGTTGAAAGATGCTGGGTTGAACCGGATTAACATCAGTCTGGATTCCCTGCGCGCTGATCGCTTCTCCATGATTACCCGCGGCGGAGATGTGAACAAGGTACTGAAAGGCATTGAAGCTGCAACAGCTGCTGGCCTTGCTCCGATCAAGCTGAATGTTGTGCTGATGAAGGGTATCAACGATGATGAGATCAAGGACTTTATTGCCATGACGATTGATCAACCTCTTCATGTGCGTTTTATTGAATATATGCCGATTGGACAGGCTTCGGATTCATGGCGCAAATCTTATTTGCCGCTGGAAGCCGTGACTGATGTATGTGCTGAAGCAGGCTGGACGGTAGAAAATACAACAGGCCCTGCGGGCAATGGCCCATCACGAAATATGAAAATTGCGGGCTCCGAAGGCACATTTGGATTGATTCATCCCGTAAGCGATCATTTCTGTGACAATTGCAACCGACTTCGGTTGACCGCTGATGGACATATCAAAGCCTGCCTCTACTGGTCGGATGAGTATAATGTTCGCCGCTTCGTGGATGATCCGGACGCTATGGCGGCACTTTTCCTCAAAGCGCTGGGTACGAAACCAAAGAATCATGAGATGGCTCTGGCTTTGGAACAAAAAATGCAATCTCATACGCCGACGGTACGGCGCATGTCCCAGATTGGCGGATAACACGTGTTTCATGGATGATGTATGCTGGCGGTGTATACCTTTACGTGAATCAGCATTCATTGCTGGAAACGTGAAATAGAACGTTGTACTAGGAATACATGAATGACCAAGTTCAGCATCCATTTCTAACTCCCCGTGCGTTACTGCTACGGGGAGTTTTATTTGTCAAATGTTCTACCCTTTGACTGCACCCTCCGCAATGCCCTCCATGATGAACTTCTGGAAGAACGCATAGATCAGAATAACCGGAATCGCAGTCAGTACCAGGGAGGACAGAATCAATGGCCATTCCTTATTATATTCACCAAACAGCATGTTTGTGGACAGAATCAGCGTATAACGATTCACATCGGTCAACATGAGCAGTGGCAGCAAGAAGTCATTCCAGATCCACAGGAAGTCCAGAATCGCGATGGTGACTGTGATCGGAAGCAGCAGCGGGAAGATAATCTGGAAGAACGTCTGGAACTCATTACATCCGTCAATCTGAGCCGACTCCTCCAATTCACGCGGAATGGACTTCACAAACCCGTGATAGAGGAAGATTGCCATGTTCACGCCAAGTCCGATATAGATCAGGGCCAATCCGTACGTGCTTCCTTGCACCCCCATGCCTTTGGCTACCCGTGTCAGCGGAATCATGATTGAGTGGAACGGCACCAGCATGGATGCAACAAACAGGAAGAAGATCAGGTTACTCAAACGGCCGGAGGTACGTGACAGCTTGTATCCCGCAAGTGAGGCACAGAAGACGATACCACCGATCCCCAGAAAGGATACAATTGCCGAGTTCATGGAACTGCCCAACAGATTGATTTTGTTAAACGCGTCCGAATAATTCTCCCAGTGCAACGTTGTTGGCAGCGCGAGAAAGGATTGGAACATTTCACCCTGTGTTTTGAAAGAGTTCACCACCGCCATGTAGATCGGCAGCATGGCAACGAGAGAGCCTAGAATCAGCAGCAGTCGAATCAGATAACTGTTCAGTCGTTGCATCCTCATGCTTCCACCTCTTTCTTCTTCATGATGGTGATCTGGATGAGTGTAAAGATGAGAACGATGATGAACAGCACAACCGATTTTGCACTCGCATAGCCGTATCTGAAGTTGTTGGAGAACGCTTCTTCATAGATGTTCATCGTGATCACCTGCGTGGCCCGGCCCGGTCCACCACCCGTCAGTCCATACACCACTTCAAACACTTTGAATGCTCCGTTCAGTGTCAGGAAGAAACAGATGGTCACGGCATGAGTAATCATCGGCAACACCACATTACGCAGCACCTGGAATGCGTTGGCCCCATCAATAACAGCCGCTTCCTTGAGGCTTTTTGGCACACCTTGGAGAGCAGCCAGATAGATGATCATCATATACCCCACACCGTTCCAGAGCGATACGATCAGGATAGAGTAAAATGAAAACTTCGGATCACCCAGCCATTGCTGGTCAAGGAACGAAAAGGCCAGTTTCTCTGCGAGCTGTGGCAGCACCTGAGAGAAGATGAATGTCCACATGAAAGCACTGATGATTGTACTGATCATGTTAGGCATGAAGAACAGCGTCCGGAAAAGCCCTTTGCTGCGCGTTCGTGACTCAATCAACACAGCGAGCAGCAAGGCAATTCCATTTTGCAGAATCAGCATAAATATTACATATTTCATCGTGAACCACAGAGAGTTCAGAAAGTCTGGATCTTCTTTGAACAATTCCACAAAGTTGCCCAGACCGATAAAGCTGTAATCCCGATTAAGTCCGTTCCAATCCGTCAGGCTATAGAACATGCCGCTAAACGTAGGGTACAGCAGGAAAATTGCATAGATGACAAAGGCAGGCGCAGTGAACGCGAGCAGTGACAGATACTTCTTGAACACATTCGTAGCCATAGGTTCTCCCCCTTTTCACTCGAAGCGGATGATTGTAAACGAGGGAACGAAGAACGTTCTGCCTGCCGTATCATCTGCTTGGAGACTGCGACGAAACAAAGTACCGCTCATTTGTTGACAAAACTCTCAGACCGTTGAGATTTGCCAACAAAAGCGGATACTCCATTCCTCGCAGCTCCTTACTTGTTGACTTTGTTGTAGGATTTCCACGCCTTGTCGAGCGCATCGATAACCTGCTGTTGATTTAATTGCCCAGAGTAGTAACCTTGCAACGCTTTGCCTGACTCGTCTTTCACCGCTTGAGGGAGGGATGGGTCCTCATAAGCTTTACCTTCACTCACATATTTCTGAGCATCGTCTACCCACGGGAAGCTCTTGAAGTCATGGATCTTGGCAATCGGATTAAATTTGAGTGCTTCGAAGAATGCACTTGAATCCTTGTCATCGAGAATGTAGTTCACGAAATCGAGTGCCACTTCTTTGTTTTTGCTAGATGATGATACTGCAAGTGAAGTGGAGGTGCTCAGATTGATTTTGGTATCATCCGGATTGTCATTGATCGGCATGGGTGCTACACCAAAGTTCAAGTCCGGGTTGGACTTCAGAATGGTTTCGGCAAACCATGGTCCTTGAATCCACATTGCGGCGCTTCCTGATGCGAAGGCTGCTGAACCATCATCTCCGCCCACTTCCAGCGCTTTGTCCGTTCCATTGGCATTGACGAGATCGAAGATATCAAACAATGCTTTCATATCGGAGAAGGAGCCCTGATCCTGATTCATCTTCTCCACGAAGTCTTTGTGCTCAGACTGAGTTAATGCACCCACGGTAAGTGGCAGGAATAATTGCGGAATCCAGGCTTCTTTGTAGGACAGTTCAAACGGTGTAATGTTGGCTGCTTTGAGTTTCTCCACGACCGCTTTCATTTCCGTTAAAGTCGTTGGCACTTCCAGCCCTTGCTCTTCGAAAATATCTTTATTGTACAGATAGCCCCATGATACTGTTTCCAATGGAACAGCTACGATTTTGCCCTCCGCATCCGTTATGGAAGGTTTAACCGAATCCAGCAGCTTATCGACAAAAGGTTGGCCCGACAGGTCTTCCAGATAACCCGCTTTGCTGAATGGTGGAATCTCATTGACTGCATGCAGGGCGAACACATCCGGTGCATCATTGGAGGCGAGACGAGTCTTCAGAATCTGAGGGGCATTGTCCGCTGGCGGCATCTCCAGTTGCACGTTCACCTCAATGTTTTTCTCTGCTTTCTCCTTGGCTTTGAACTGTTCTATATATTTATCGTAGTGTTCTTTCAGCCGAGGTTGTGCAACGAATACTTTGAGTGATACCGTGCTGCCTGATGCCGATTCCTCCTGCCCACTGTCCGTTCCTGCATTGGAACCGCAACCTGCGAGTAGAACACTGATCAGTACCGCACTTGCTACGCTTTTCCATACTTTCATCTCTTATGACCTCCCGGTGTGTAACTGGTTTGTCTTTCATAGGCTCATTATATATCAGAAAATGAAAGCGCTTCATTGGACAAAATTAGACTTGTGTATTGGATTATTTTAAACCTTAATCCTGCCGCAAATGCTCTATCAAACGTCTCATTCCGTACTACTGCCTGATTTACCTGATATACGAGCCTGTCCCTTCCGCATCTCCCCTGGAGATATTCCGAAATGCTTCTTAAACACTCGATAGAAGTAGGACACATCCTCATAACCCGCCATCTCGGCAACATGCTTGAACGGAATCTGTTCATCCATCACCCATTCTTTCGCTCTCGTCATACGTAACTGGACAACATAGTCGGTTACGTTCACCTCATACTCTTTCTTGAATACCTTGCTGAGATATTCCTTGCTGACAAAAAAGATCTGGGCGAGCTGCTCCAGCGTAATCATCTCCATACAGTGCTGCTCAATGTATTGCTTCACCTCGTCCAGGTTCAGCTTGTTCTTAAATTTGCGCTGCGCAATCAGCTGCTCCAAAGCCTGGTAGTATGGAGTCGAAATCCATGTGATCGTGGATTCGATGGAAGCCAGCGCAGCCGCAGGAGGTAGCGCCGTTGCTTCGGGCCGCTCGTACAAGCCATTGGAGACGCATAGTTCATCCAACAAAGCCTGTAATTCATAGGCTACCCTTCCAAGCTGCCGAGGTCTGTTAATCTCGCATCGTTCCAGCTTCTGCTGCAATTGCTGGAACCACTCACGCAGACTCTGAACGTTCAGGTCATTAAACCGCAGGCGGGCCTGCTGCTGAAACAGGGAGAACTCACCTGCGAACGAAGATGGGTACGATTCCCATGATTCAGGTGCTGATTCAACCTTTTCCAATTCTTTTGCACATTTCGCAAGTACACCATTCAGTTCATCCGGATTCACCGGTTTGAGCAGATAATCTGCAGCCCGATGCCGGATCGCATGTTTTGCATAATTGAAGTCATCATATCCGCTCACCACGATCACCTTGATCTGTGGGTATTGTCCGCTCAGCGTCTGTAACAGTTCCACACCGTCTGTACCGGGCATGCGCATGTCCGTAATGATAATGTGAGGCTGATGCTGCTTGACCAGTTGTATGGCCTGCTCACCATCCTCTGCCTCACCTGCAACGGTCATGCCAAGTTCATTCCAATCTCCCAGGTTGCGCAAAATATCCCGGTTCCACGGTTCATCGTCCACCAACAGCACTCTGTACAGTTCCTTGTTCACAAGACTTCGCCTCCTGTATTGCAGGGGATTCGTACCGTAACGCTTGTCCCCTGTCCGTATTCACTTTCCATGCTCATCCCGTACTCAGGTCCAAAATGCATTATAATTCGTGAGGCCGCATTGACCAGTCCAATACTTGTACCTGAACTCCACACCCGATCTGCCTGCCGGGTAAGCCGCTCCAGTCTGGACTGCATCTCCGTTAGTTTCTCAGCATCCATACCCACGCCGTTATCGCGAATTCGAATGGTTACATCTGTAGGTTCACAGACGACCTTAATACCCAGCTTCCATTCGCCCTGTTTCTTCTCCAGACCATGCAAAAATGCATTCTCCACAATGGGTTGCAAAGACAACTTGGGGATATAACACGCCCGAAGTTCTCCGGTGATCTCCAGTGTATATTCAAGCCTGCCGGCAAAACGTTGCTTCTGAATCAGCATATAATGCTCCAGCTGGTCCAGTTCAGACTGCAGGGGTACAAGTCCATCCGGCGCTCGCACAATATAACGAAACATCTCGCTCAAGGCTCGAATGACCTTGTAACTGTCTGCCGGTTTTTGCGAGTAGACCATGCCGCCAATCATCTGCAATGTATTTTGCAGGAAATGCGGATGGATCTGGGATTGCAGTGCTTTGAGCTCGGCCGTCTGCTTCTCCAGATTCATCAGGTAGTTGTCGCGAATATGTTCCCGAATACGACTAGCCATGCCGTGCAGATTTTTCTCCAGCAGACCAATCTCATCTACCCGGCCACTTCGCACCACTTCCCTGTCCTTGATCAGTTGAATACCCTTCATGGAATTTGCCAGTCTGACAATGGGCTTTGATGTACGCCAGGCTACGAGCGCAGCTAGTCCTACAGAAATGACGGTTGCCAGGCCACCCACAACCAATCCATATTTCATCGTTTCCAAGGCACTTTCGTTAACAACATGGGCAGGTACAATCTTGATCACACGCAGTCCTGACGGCTCGATGGAATGAAAGAATACGTATTCCTTGGCTGTACGGATAAACCCCGAACTTTCTTTTGTGCCTGCCAATTTCTCCAGTGCTTCCGCTGAAGGCTGAATCTCTTGGTTTGGCTGATAGACCGGACTGCCCGTGCTGTCAGCAATGTATACCGCATAGTCACCCCGGCTATCCAGCAGCTCCAGGGTCTGGTTGAACTCAGCCCACTTGACCTCCAGACTGATGGCCCCGATCTGTGCCCGATCCTCGAAGCGGTTCATGCTGCGGGTCATGTGAAACTTTTGCGGATCGTTCGGATCATTGATAATCGTAAAATCTTTATGTTGTGCAAAAAGCTCATGATATCCTTCCGGTATTTCCGATACCGCTTTGATGCGAGAATCCATCGAGTTGAAGGTGAACAGGGTGTCCAATTCCTTCAGATAGAGTTCAACGCCAAATACATAATTGCCAGCCGAATAGTATACACTGTTCAGCATATTGAACATGGCCTTCTGTTCATCGAACCGACTGGCTGCCGGCGCTTCCTCGTTCAACGCCAGATATTGATGCAATTCGTCACTGATCTGAATGGAATAAATAATGTTGTTCATGCGCGCGAACTGTTCACCCAGATAGATGGAGGCCCAGTTCATATTAGCTCGGTTGGTCTCCATAATCTCCTCTTCCATGGAAGAGCGGGTATTCTCAGCAGCCATAGCGGTCATGGCAATGACGGGCACAACGGCCAGCAGCGTCATGGTAAGAATCAACTTATTGCGAATGCTGCGTTTGAAAGGATCTATCAGCTTCCGATAACATTCGGTAAACACAGCGCATCCACTCCTGAGCTAAAATAGACAAACGCCCCAGCATGGAAGCTGAGGGCGCTTTGGTCTTTATATTCGTTTGGAAATGTTAAAATATCACGTTATACAATAGAATGAATGGTTACACGAGATCACTACGTGGTCAGAACAACCCTCTGATCGCTGTTATCACCGGATTTTTTTGATTCCCTTTTCTAAGGGGAAAATCCGTTGATAAAGGCGAACGCTTTGCTTCCTCAGGTTTCTTCTGCCCTCTCCGTTAACGTGTACATGTTGAATTCAACTTATATACCTATATATTATTTCCTATTATTGTTCAATGATCCGTATTCCCCATGGCTCCAGTTCGATCTTCTCTCCCGCAGCAATCGGGGTTCCTGCCAGAAGTTCAGTCCCTTCCCCATAAGCATTCACGAAGGATGTGGCCTCATCCGCATAGTTGAAATAATAGCGAATCGTGTTCCCTTGATCGTTCACACCTGTCTTCACAATGATAGGAAAAGCCAGCTCCTGATCCGCTCCCCATACGCCCGCTTCCTTCATGACACGTTCCAACACCTTACGGATTACGGCAGAACTGGTGAAACAGCCGACATAGGTTGCTTTGCCTTTTCCATAGGCATTCTGGGTAATTGCCGCATATTCACCCCAATGTGGATGATCATACCAAGCGAGTACTTCAGCCGTTGTTGGCGTAATCAGTTCCATCCAGGTGTGAACCTGGTTTTGCTCCTCACCAACCCCGAACGGATCATCGCGCAGCGAGACATGTTTTGGCTCTACAAATAGGTTATAGCTGATCCCGCATGCCTCACTGATCAGGCCGGGCTGGCGGGTAGAGCGTACCTTGATATGCTCATTTGCAAATCCGCTTTTGAACGAGTAGACGATATGTCCGCCATCCTGTACGAATTGATTTAATCTTTCCAACAGTGCATCCGAAGCTGCATACAGAGCAGGTACAACGAGCACGTCATATTCCGCATAACTCTCAACCGATGGGTCGATGAGGTCACAGCCAATGTTCATTTTATACAATTCATCGTACATCCAGCGCACCACGTCATTGTAGTTCTTGTCACTGGTGAAGTTAAACCCAAACCACTTGATGGATGTCAGAGCCTCATTGCTAAAAAGCACCGCCACCCGATTTTTTTTCTTCAAATTAACGAGCTTTGGACTGAGTCGGGCAAAATCCCTGCCAATCGTCTTCGCTTCGTTGTACACCGGATTCGGTTCAAAATCATGACTGAGCAATCCTTTCCAATACGTCTCAAAGGAATTATGCAACGAATGCCAGTGCCAGTATGCGACCATGTTTGCTCCTGATGCCAGATGACTGAATGCCTGCAAACGCAGTTGTCCCGGATAGGGAACCCAATGCCAGAACGCCTGCGCTTCAGTCTCCAGTACCAGATAGTTCGATTGTTTGGTGGAACGCGCCACATCCCCGCCGAATGAAATCTCAATGCCCGTCAGATCATCTTGCGAAGGATGGTAGATGTCCACACTGGTGATGTCAAAAGGTTTCGATGCGGCAAAGTGATCCACATCCCCTTGAATGCCGTAGGAATACCCACGCCAATCGAAGTCAAAGTTCTGGGTAACAAACTGTCCTGCCTGTTTGTATTCATTCACGATCCCCACTTGCCAAGCCAAAAAGTTGGTTACCAGCTGCCGCTGGAACTTGGCAAATTCAGCGCCCAGACTGCCGTTGATCGTTCCTACCACAGACGGGAAGTCCTCCCAGCTATTGATCCGATTGCTCCAGTAGTCGAGGCCAAATTCCTTGTTAAGCTCATCCAGAGAACTGAACTTGTTCCGCATATATTTGACGAATTGCAGTTGCACATTATCTCCAGCCGTATTGTAATGCTTTGTCTCGTTATCTGTCTGATAACCGATGACCGCTGGATGTGTGCTTACCCGAGAGATTAGCTTGCGAATGATCCGCTCGGCATAGAATAGATAGGTTGGGTGTGTAATATCCATGATCTGTCTTGCACCGTATTTACCAGGTCCCTGAGAGGTGGTAGCCAGCACGTCCGGATGTTCCTTGACCATCCATGTTGGAACAGCATACGTTGGTGTCCCGACGATAACCTGAATTCCCGCTTCATGCATGGCATCCAGCACACGGTCTACGGAAGAAAAGTCAAATACGCCATTCTGCGGTTCATGGGTACTCCAGGTTGATTCTGCAATACGGACCACGTTGATGCCTGCATCCTTCATCATCTGAATGTCCTTGTCCAATCTTTCGTAAGGCATATATTCATCATAGTAAGCTACGCCATATAATAATTTGTCCATGATTTAATCTCCTTTTTAGGTGGAAAATATAATGTTCTTGACGTGTGCAAGAGTTGACATATTCCAATCCGTAATGGTAGCGTTTACATTATTATAGGTCGAAGAACTTGAATTTTTCAGCAACCACTTCAAACGCTGATGTATTCCATGGATTGTCCATCCTTGCGTTAAACTGATTATAATGAAGTATACTACGGGTGCCGATTGTATAAGGCAAGTTGTTTTTACCCTTTTCCGAGGTGAATATGATGGATATCCGATCACAGCTCCGAGAAATGCCTCACCATACGTTGGCCCACTGGCTGCCTATTATCGACTGTAACATCAAATTTTATGGTGCTCACAGCCAACAAGTACCCTATGGATGGGCGATGCCGGAGGAATCACATCCGGGCTTTGAGATTATGTTGATCATCGAAGGTACGCAGGAGAGTGTGATTCATGGTTATACCTATACCGTGGAGGAAGGTTCCATTCTTCTCATTCCTCCCGGGTTCAAACATACAAATCAATGTGTATCCACGGAAGGCATGACTTATTTTAGCGCTCACTTTAATGTGGATGATCCGGTCTTCACCCTGAAGCTGATGTCACAACATAGCCAAATCTACGCAGCAGGTACGGTTAATAATAAGAAGATGCGCATTGTGCTGGAGAGTTGGATGGGGATGATTAACATATCTGAAGCCTACACGTCCACTGATAAAATGATCATGCAGGCCCGCATGTTTGAATTGTTCGCCCTGTTGTCCCAAGCCGCTGACAATGAACCGGAGTCCACCACTTCCGTTGCTGCTTCACATGCACCAGCTCCAACAGCCATGCATTATGCGGGAGCTATAGCGGAGGCGATCAAGCAGGCATTCCATGCCCAGCTTCGAACCAAGGAAAGCAGTGTATCCACGGTCAAAGTAGAGCAGATTATATCCTCGTTTGGCATCAGCCCGGGATATGGTCTACAGGTCTTTCGCAAGGTGTACGGGCGATCGCCCAGGGCTTACCTGTCCAGCTTGAAGTTGCAGGAGGCCAAAGTGCTGATCGAACAGCCAGAGCTGTCGCTCGGGGAAATTGCGTGGAAGCTCGGTTACACCCATCTGTCCCATTTCAGCAGACAATTCAAACGCTGGACAGGCCAAAGCCCGCTTCAATATCGCAATCATCATGCAGAAGCATCAGGCGATCCTGTATCCTACAGATCGGAATCGAGTCCAGAATCTTGATTACGGATACCTTCGTACTCTTCCGGCGTGTTCATATTACTCATTTGCATCGCTACTTGATGAACACCCGCTCTCTCAAGCTCTTCCGCTTCGACATAACAGCAACCGATCTCTTCAAGCCATCTCATAACTCGAAGATGATCCTGTATCAGACGCTGCTCCAGATCAGGGAGCACTCGTATGTGGTAAGCCCCTGCAAGAGGATGGACATGTCCATCCACGCGTGGAACGATAGCAGAATAAGAGTCATGCGACTCGGCCAGTTTTTTTATTCCATCAAAGAAAGACGTCTGCAGGAGCGGCATATCGCAGGCGCATACCAGATTCCAGTCTGTATCGGAAGCTTCCAGCGCCGCGTGAAGACCGGCGAGTGGCCCCTTCCCCGGATAGTGATCCTGAACGCAGTCGTAGCCCATTGCACTGTAGGTTGTCACATTGGGTCCAGCTGCCACGATGATACGGGATACAGCGGGTCTCATGGCCTTTGTGACATGTTGTAGTACAACGGAACCATTCAGTTCCAGCATGGCCTTGTTGGTCCCCATGCGACTGGATAAACCTCCTGCCAATATGATGCCTGTCCATTCACGCGTGTTCATGTTGTTATCCTCCCTCAGATCACGAAATGTGTATGACTGCATCAATTTCAAAACGTTCGCTATGCATTGAATCCCCTTTCAACAAATGATACATTGAACAATATGCATTTGAAAGGAATGGCTTAATTGGACAGACCTGCACCTTCAAGAGGCAATCCCTCATTGGTTTCTCTGAAACTATATAACTTTTTCATATATGGAGCCATCTCGATCTTCGCCGGATTCCTGCAGCTTTACCTGCAAGAGATTGGCATGACCAAACTGGAGATTGGCAGTCTCATGGCGATTGGACCTTTTGTATCCTTGTTTGCCAACCCGTTCTGGGGTTTCTGGAGCGATAAATCTCGCAACATTCGCATCATTCTGATGATTATGATGGGAGGCACATTTGTGCTCGCCCAAGGTGTATTCTATGCGCCCACGTATACGTGGATCTATGTAGCCATGATTTTCTTTTATTTTTTTCAAAGTCCATTATTTGCTCAAACCAACAGTCTGATTCTCGGATATATCGATGGTACAACCCAAAAATTCGGGTCATTCCGGCTCTGGGGTTCACTCGGTTGGGCACTGACTGCCGTCGCAGCCGGACCGCTCATTGACCGTTTTGGCATCGGCAGTGTATCCATTATATTTGCATGCATGATTGCCACCGCCTTTGTATTATCCGTATTTCTACCCAGACAGCCGATCGCTTCGGATACACCGGTGGTTACTTTTCGGCGGTTTGGCAAAGTCATGTTCAATCCGTATTTTATGGCATTTATCGGCCTGGGTGTACTCGTATCGGTGCCTAATGCAATGAACAGTACTTTTATGTCACTATATATTGTAGAAATGGGTGGCGACAAACAGATGGTCGGCTGGGCCATCTTCACCTCATCCATTCTCGAAGTCGGCGTATTCCTGCTGCTCGACCGCTTACTCAAACGCAAAATGAGCATGCTCCTGGCATCTCTCATTCTGATCAGTGTGCTGTTTGCACTGCGCTGGCAGCTCATGGCACTGGCTAACAACCCACTGGAGATTGTATTCATTCAGTTGATGCACTCCATTACGTTTGGTGGGTACTTCTATGTGGGTACGCAGCTAACCATGCTGTTTATTCCAAGACCTTATCGTTCCTCCGGTCAAGCGGTATATACGATGGCCTGGGGCGGTCTCTCGGGCGTCATTGCGGGTCTGTTCGGCGGCTGGTTGTTCCAGAGCTTCGGTGCGGAAATCATGTATAGCATCGGCGTATTCTTCTCGCTCATTGGCGCTGTCGGATTTAGCATCATGTGGTTATCGAATCGACGTAACGGCTATCAGCCAGTTGTATTGACGGAGATGGGTAATATGGATGAGGACGGTTAATCATTTGTTTAAAAAATTGAAAGATCGATTTACACAAGAGCACTACGATGACAGAACAATCTTTCAATCACTGTTATCCCCGGATTTTTTTGATTCCCTTTTCAAAGGGTAAAATCCGGGGATAAAGGCGACCGCTCCGCTTCTCCAGCTTTCTTCTGTCCTCTCCGTTATGGTGTAAATAAAACGTTCAAACATTCAGACAAAAGATTAAGCATAGGTGCAGGTAAAGAGAAAAGGCGTCTCCATGGGTTGTTGCCATGGAGACGCCTTTTACATTTATAAATTTAAGTTTACGTCTTGACTTTACCTTACGCCTTCGGCAGTTGGAATGAGCTTTTCAGGGATACGACCCGGTTAAATACCGGACGTCCTGGCTCGGAATGTTTCGGATCTACACTAAAGTAACCGTGACGGAAGAATTGGAATTTATCCTGAGCATTCGCTTCTTTCATCTCTTGTTCCACATACCCATTAACAATCTCAAGGGAGTTCGGGTTCAGTTGATCCAGGAACGTTTTCTCCGGTTGCTCTTCCACAACCTCAGTTTCAGCCCCAGCTACTGCCACTTCGACCTCTGCTTCTGGTGCTTCATCCAGGATCAACGGCTCGTACAGACGGAATTCAGCAGGTACCGCTTGAGTCGCTTCTACCCAGTGGATTGTTCCTTTGACTTTACGGCCAGTGAAGCCACTGCCGCTCTTCGTCTCTACATCATAGGTACAATGAATCTCAGTTACATTACCTTCTGCATCTTTGATCACATCGTTACATTTGATGAAGTATGCATGTTTCAGACGAACTTCGTTGCCAGGGAACAAACGGAAATATTTGTTCGGCGGATTCTCCATGAAATCGTCTTGTTCAATATAAATCTCACGGGAGAACGGAATTTGGCGATTACCCATCTCTGGGTTCTCCACATTGTTCTCTGCTTCAAGCCATTCCACTTGCCCTTCAGGGTAGTTGGTAATAACCACTTTGAGCGGATGCAGCACAGCCATCGTACGTGGAGCTTTCAGTTTCAAATCTTCACGTACAAAGTGCTCCAGCGTTTGCAGGTCGATAACTCCATAGTTTTTGGAAATGCCTGTCTCATATACAAAATCACGAATAGCTTCCGGTGTATAACCCCGCCGGCGCAGACCCGAAATCGTTGGCATGCGCGGATCATCCCATCCATCCACATGTCCTTCATCTACGAGCAGTTTCAGCTTCCGCTTACTTGTCACCATCTGAGACAGGTTCAGACGACCAAATTCATATTGATGCGGTTGGTTCTCCATCTCACACTCGGCAATAACCCAATCGTAGAATGGACGTTGATCCTCGAACTCCAGAGAACAGAGGGAATGCGTTACACCTTCAATCGCATCTTCAAGCGGGTGAGCAAAGGCGTACATTGGATAGATACACCATTTGTCGCCCGTGTTATGATGGTGTGCATGTGAAATCCGGTAAATAACCGGATCGCGCAGATTGATATTTGGTGCAGACATATCGATCTTGGCACGCAGCACTTTCTCTCCGTTCTTGAATTCGCCTGCACGCATACGTGTGAACAGGTCAAGGTTCTCTTCCACCGAACGATCACGGTACGGGCTGTTCTTACCCGGCTCCGTCAGCGTTCCGCGCATTTCACGGATTTCGTCGGCGCTTTGGTCGTCGATGTAGGCTTTTCCTTTTTTAATCAACAAGACAGCACGGTTGTACATCTCGTCAAAATAATCCGAGGCAAAACGTTTCTCGTTCCACTCGTATCCGAGCCATTTCACGTCTTCCTGAATCGATTGAACGTACTCTACATCTTCCTTGACCGGGTTCGTGTCATCAAAGCGCAGATTCGTTTTGCCGCCAAATTCGCCGCCCAGCGTAAAGTTAATCCAGATCGCCTTGGCATGGCCGATATGCAGATAACCGTTCGGTTCCGGAGGAAAACGGGTAATAACTTCCTGGACTTTCCCAGACCGGAGATCTTCGGTAATAATATTTTTGATAAAGTTAGGTGGGGTTGTACGATTGTCCACAGGTATCAAACCTTTCATGAATGGATTGGAGCCTTAGGGAATTGCAGCAATTCCGGCTATAATTCCTTAATAACGAAGTCATTTCCTGAAAAAATCTATTTTCTTGGAAAGTTTCGTACGCGTTTCATTTAAATATACCTTTAACGGGGGAGGAGTTCAATAAAGAACGGCACCAAAGTCAGGATCAGCCGTGCATAAATAGGCCCTAAACCATTTTGACGGGTTCGCTCGAATCATGTAGCATGATAGTAAAAACAAATTAAAGGGAGGGTTTCCCATTCCATTGAACTCGCTTAAACTGACCAAAGAACAGCAGGATGAAGCCATTCGCACCATCCAGTCGTATTTCGAAGAGGAACGTGGCGAAGAACTCGGCGATCTGGCCGCTTGGGGTGTCCTCGACCTGTTCATGACACAGCTCGCTCCCTACATATATAATCAGGCACTCCGTGACGCACGCACAACGGTTAATCAACGCATGGCCTCAATGGAAGAAGACCTGTTTGCACTGGAGCAAAAGTTACCCAAGACTTCCCGTTAATCACTAATTTATAAAGAAAGAAGGTTGCATTCATGTTTACCTATTCATTGGATGAATATACCGAACTCCGGCCGCTGGCAATGGAACATACCAAACCGCTGTTTGAACTGACGGATCGTTCGCGGGATCAATTGAGACATTGGTTGCCGTGGGTGGATCATGTGACAGAAGTTGAACACACCTCGAACTTTATTACCAACGCGTTAAAACAAGGTGCCGAGAATGGCGGATTCACCGCCGGAGTATGGTCAAAAGGGGATCTAGCCGGCGTCATCGGATTCCACGAGATTAACTGGACCAACCGCTCGGTAAGCATCGGATATTGGCTTGGCAAAGGTTTTGAGGGTCAGGGCTTGATGACAAGCGCTTGTCGCGTTCTGGTTGATTATGCTCTGGTGACCCTGGACCTGAATCGCGTCGAGATTCGCTCGGCAACGAATAACAAACGGAGTCGCGCTATCCCTGAAAGACTCGGATTTGTTCTCGAGGGGGTCATTCGTCAGGCAGAGAAACTGCCTAAAGGTTACGTGAACCATGCGGTGTACGGCATGCTTCAGCATGAATGGGAACTCTTGCGCTAATTCGCCTACATAATAAATCGGAGTGATCTCTCCCAACATAATGGATCAACACGAATACCCTCGATCTCCACGTAATGTGGTGACAGAGGGTATTTTATTGTATTCAATGACTTTTATAGTGCTCGGACCATACCACCATCCACGATCAATGAGGTTCCGGTAATGTACGTATTGGCCCCGGATAACAGGAACACCACCGCTTTGGCAAACTCCTCCGGTTGACCATAACGTCCTAGTGGAATCTCTTTACGGAACTGGTCAGATACCTCTTCCTCACTGATTCCGTTCTGCTCAGCCCGTGCTGCATCAAGCTCACGTATACGGTCTGTTGCAATACGTCCCGGCGCCACCGTGTTGATCAAAATTCCGTATGGAGCCAGCTCCTGGGATAACGTCTTCGCCAATCCGAAAACGCCGGTACGGAACGTGTTGGACAGCACCAGACCCGGAATGGGCTGCTTCACCGAAGTTGAAGCGATATTCACAATGTGTCCTCCGCTTTCTTTCATATAAGGAAGAGCAGCGCGAATCAGCCTTACATAACTGAGTACATTTAATTCAAATGCACGCTCCCAATCTTCATCCGTCAGTGACTCAAATGAACCCGATGGCGGGCCACCCGAATTGTTCACCAGAATATCAATCTGCCCAAACAGCTCCGCTGTCTTGTGAATCAGAGCCTCAATATCTTCCTTGCGTGTCACATCGGTTGCACAATATTCCACACGTCCACCACCACCAAGCGCCAGAAGCTCCTGCTTCACTGCTGCGAGCTTTTCTTCGCTTCGGCTGGCAAGCATGACGTCAGCACCTTCTGCTGCCAATTGAGCGGCTACCGCTTTGCCCAGCCCGCGACTGGAAGCCAACACCAGCGCTTTTTTACCTTGAAGTCCCATGTCCATGGTTGTTCCTCCTCCTCAGCTAGTTTCTATTTGGTCTGGATAAAATAACCCATAAGAATATCGTCCACATACTTGCCGCCGATATAAAACTCAGACACCAACCTGCCTTCCGTCACAAATCCACACTGTGTATAAAACGTGATGGCTCCCGGATTGCTGGAAAGTACGCGCAACCTGAGCTTGCGAACGCCTTGTTGGGCCGCATGCTGCTTGACGGCATCCATCAAAGCTGTGGCAATGCCACAACGCCGATCATGAGGATGAACTGCAATATGAATCTCGTAGACATGACGGTTGACCGGCATACCTGTGGCTGGCTGAAAGCCCACATAACCACATACCCGCTCTCCCTGCACCGCAATCAATTGACTGCCTGGCGGGCAATGCTGCAGATATTGCTGTCTGGAGCGCCAATGCATCGGTGCAGGAGAGGTGTATTTGTCCCATACCAGGGCATCCAACCCCATTAGCTGGGCTGCATCTTTAATCTCCGATGGACGAATCGTAAATGTATGGCTGGTAAGCATAATGATTCAACCTTTCGTGCTATAGTCGACAACGCTGTACGTTACAACGTCGGGAGATTTAAGAAAGTTAAGAGAGTTAAGAAATTTATGAAACTTTAGAAATACGTTGTTCGTTTGCTTCACTGTTTACATATGTTCGTTCTATATATTGTAGCATAGCCTCAGCTTTGACTAAAATTCCACTCGGTTTTGAACCTTTTCGCAAAATGGAATAAACACTTAACCTTGCCGTAACGTCATGGTTTATACTGGTTCGATAAGGAGAGGATGCATGATGAATATCAAAGAGGCAGCAAGCAGGCTCGGTATATCGGCGAGAGCCATTCGTTTTTATGAAGAAAAAGGATTAATTCTCCCCGCCAAACAGTCCAGTAACGGGTATCGTACCTATACCGAGAATGATATCTGGCGGCTTCAGACCATTGCTGCGCTGCGTGAGATTGGCATGTCGCTACAGGATATTACACATGCGCTCGGAGAGATTGATCAAGGGAATCAGCAACGGCTGGAAGAATATCTGGAGCTGCAACAGGCCGTCATGTATGCCCAGTGGATTGAGTTGAAACGTATGATGGATACAACCCAGCGCATGATTGACCTGAATCGTCAGGACGGTCCGCTGGATGTCAGCCATCTACACGATCTCGCGGACAGTGCCCGTCGCCTGCGCGAAGCCCGGCAGAACTGGCATGATCGGTGGAATTATGACACGCAGGCAGCCATCCATGATCAGCGAGTGCAGGCAGAAGGCAGAGTCAGTACTGGACAATTCATTTCAGAGGGCAGGCATTCTTCGGATGAAGCCTTTCCCATAAGCGATAAGCATGAAGTTTCACATCCATACCAGGATGCAGGTCATTCCACGCCGAGCGACTCTAATGATACGGTACAGTCTTCCTTTTATCTGTATCACAATTATGACGAAGCGCTCGAACAGACAGCTCATTGGATCTCTCCCGCCCTTGGTGAGAAAGGACTCGATATTGGTACAGGCACAGGTAATCTGGCTGGAAAACTGCTACAGCACGGCGCAGACATGACTGCAATCGACCAATCCCGGGAGATGCTGCGCAGATGCCGTACCAAATATCCCGAGATGCATGTGAAGCTTGGTAATTTTCTGGCGCTGCCTTTTACCGATCATTCCTTCGACTTTGTTGTATCCAGCTTCGCCTTCCATCATCTGAGTCCAGACCAGCAAGGACTGGCCTTACAGGAGATGCAGCGGGTATTAACCTCGCGCGGACGTATCGGTCTAACCGATCTGATGTTTGTTGATGCGACTCACCGTGATTCCTATATTCGGCAGGCAGAAACCACAGGACACGAGGAACAGCTGCGCGCCTTACGCCAGCGTCACTTCCCTCTGCTGGATGAGCTATGCGGCTGGCTGGAGCAACAGGGCTACGTAACAAAACATGTGCGGCATAACGAGCTGTTACATACGTTGTTGGCGGTTCCACTGCGCTAGTGGATTATGAGCATATGCCAAAAAGGCCATCCCGCCTTGATTAAAGGAGGATGACCTTGGTATACATCATGCTACAAAATTACATATAAATATCAACAACCGTACGCTCAGTTGCACTGCGTGCTTGTCTGAACTCATCCAGTGAGATGCTTACTCCGCCTTGACGGTAACGGTTCGCTGTACGCTCAGTACGAATGTCTTTGCCATTCACCGCTACACGGCTCACAGCACCTTCGTTCAAGTGATAGATAAACGTCACCGGCTCACCCGCATACTCGAACTCGAATTGCATGCCGTTCAGCTCAGCTGGCAATACCGGGTCAATGACCAGATCGCCGCCCTCTTGACGAATGCCAAGTGCATTGGAGATCAGCTGGTTCATGTAGATTCCAGGGCCGCTGGAGTAGATTCTCCATCCGCCTTTCACTTGTACAGTACCTTTACGAAGCTGGTCAAAATGCTCCTGAGCCTCGTAACGCGTATTAAACTTGCCGTCCGAACTACTGAAGTATGAGTTCGCTTGGCGAATCTCCGCGTTAGGTACAACCTCGCCAATACCAACCGGGTTAATCATCGCAAGACCATTCCACACCTGATCTGTCTTCCCGAGCTTCGCCATCGCTTCCACATAACGGATATGAGCATGAACATATTGCAAACCAATCTCACGTCCGAAGTTGGATGCTTGCTCTGCACGTTTGAAGTGTGTGCTTACACCACCAGCATATTGAGCTGGACGATTCATCAGACGCACGCCATCCGGGCACAGGAACTGTTCACGGATCAATGCGTAATGAGACTCTGCTTGCTCCGCATTCAGCAGTTCACCAATCATGCTGCGCGTCATTGGCAACAAACGGTATTGAATGCCTGTCTCTGTGTCTGTTGGATGAAGCATCAGCTTCGCTTGGTCCGCTTCTTCCATGTATACAAAACCTGGAATCACATCTGTGCCCAGCATGTAACGGTTAAAGTCCTCACGAATGCCTTGAGCCAGCACATCAAGCTCCTGTGCAAAGTCCGCATCCTTGAATTTCAGCGCTTGCGAGAGCACATTCACGGACTGATACGTCAATGCCACCGTCCAACTGCTCACCATGTATTGCTTCAGCTGTGCATTGGCTGGTTGGAGCGTATCATCCCAGTCGCCATCTCCGTAGGAAGACAGGAACGTATCATGCAGGAAGTGCGAACGGATATATTCGATCTCTTTTTTCGCGTGATCCAGTACCGTTGCCGTCTCTTCCGTGAACCCGAAGCTATGTTTAACGGTATAAGGTACTTTCTCATCCAGGATTGCATAGTCGCGAGTCGCTGTCAGGTAGTCCGCCAATACTTTCAACGGCCATACGATGATGTCGCCATGACTCTCTTCCTGTTGAATCGCAAAGTATTTATCAAACATGAACCATTGCGGCCAGTTGCCATCATCTTCGTATTGGTGGGTATAAACCATTTTGATGATATCGCGAACTTGCTCATATTTTTGTGTTGCCATAAAGTACTCCACCGGACCTTGGCACACATCCCGTGTACCCCAAGCCGCGCCGCCATACTGCTCCAAACCGTGAGGCACAGAGTAGTGAACCAGCATGTTGTGGGTGTACCACCAAGCCAGCGCATTTACTTTGAACAGATCCTCAGCACTCTGACCTTCGCCACGGGACAAACGGAACCCGTTCATCACACCTGCGAAGAACTCGCGGTATGCCTGCACTTCCTCTTCAAACGTCAGGCTTGAACCTGCTACCACTCCGCTGTCTGCTTGGCCTTCCAATACCCCTTGTACCTTCAGCGTCCATTCAGCACTCGCTTCCAGACTAAGCGTAACCAGTGATGCGGAACCACTGCGGATACCACTTGCCAGCAACGTTTCGTCCCCTACATTCACAGCTGCGCCGTCCACCGACATGCGGTATTGCAGATCTGGATACGTTCCTGCACTAATCGCTTGTGGATCAGCCTTGAAGATCAATGTATCGCCATCCTGCGTCATATGCAGCGGATACTCGTATTCATTCACATTCATCGTAATCTGGTTTGTTACCAGGTAACGGTATGCTGTGCCACTTGTGGAGCGTACGTTCATGCTTACTTCCGTAGTATGTGCCCCTGTATAGTTCGTCACGATGATTGTATCGGATGCCGTTTTGTAAATCCAACGTACATAGTTGAAGCCAATCTCGAACAAGGAAGGCATCGTCAGCAGACGATATTGTCCGTCCATTTCCACATAAATGCGTTGTCCAGCCGTCTTCGGCACGTTTAATGCATTGCGGGCATTACTGATCATTTTATTAAAATTGGTGTTACCAATAACGAGCTGCGAGTTGAAAATACCGTACATATACGATGTTGTCGTAATAACCTGTGCTCCAAGTTGCACGTTGCCACCACTCATCAGAATGTGACCGTGCGGACGCTCTACAAGCAATTCTTTTGCTTTCAGAACGATATGTTCATAGCTGCCTGTGAAGAAGGACAACAGTTCCTCGCCACTGTGCTCTTCCTGATGACGATCAGGGAACAGATCATGAATCTCATCTTGCGTCAGATCAAGCGTAACCAGTGGCTCACCAAGGAAGGAGGACAGTTTCACCTGTTCCAACGTGTCACCATTTTCCACAGTCAGAGCCTGTACTTCATTCCATGCTGCTGTAACTTCATCTCCGAATTCCAGTGCAGAGATCCCTTCGGCATGATTAGGCTTCGCCAGTCCATAGAAGACCACCTGAGCTTCTCCGTTCAGATTCAGCAGTTCAGATTGCAATGCCGTATAGGCAAATTCATACTGATATGTCTCATTTGCCAGCGTTGGGCGATTCAAGCTCTCTGGTTGATTCGTTTCCTTGTACGACAGACCGAAGAATTGGAATCCATCTGTGGAGTAACCGACTGCTTTGGTCAGGGAACCTTGTTGCATATATGGAAATGCGCCGCCCTGAGGCTGGTTTTGACGGGAACAAACGACATAACCTTTCGCTTCATCTTCAAACACCGTATGGTCAATGTATTGTGACAGATAAGCTTCATTACTGCGTACCGCACCTGGATCAGCAAGCCCTACATCCTGTCCGTACACCACGTCTACGTTATGTTGTTGTCCTGTGAGCTTCACATCCCAGAACCATACACCTTGCGGTGTAGCCGTAAATACGACCTGATAGCCAATGCCTTTTTCGCTACCTTCCAGCTGGACTGTGCCCTCCCATATCAACTGATTGCTGGATTGTGTTTTGCTTGTAATCACCTTGCTGTTCGAACGTACACCGAGCAACGGGAACGAGCTGATATTCTCTCCCTCATGTACACGCAGGTACAGGTTGTTCAATGATCCATCAATCTGGTTGCTGAGCAACTGGTTCAACATCGTTGTACCGGATGTAGCCTGGTATAGGTCGCCACTGTTCAAAAAGGTAAAGGATAACTCTCCGGCACTTAACCGGATCGGTTCATTAATCATCGTTGTCATAAGGTTCACTCCTTGAATTAGTTAAAATCGAAACGTTTCGATAAATCTGAAAAAGAATAGGGGCCTCTTCAAACCGGCTTTTTACAGCCCGTCCGGACGATAACCCCATCATTAAACTTTTACTTCAGCATGCAGGCAGTTCTTTATTGTTCAGACTTGGTCTAAATCGAACGTACAGAGCTGCGCTCGATCATATTAATCGTTAGCGTATATGAAGGGTCAACCGCTTCGCCATTGAGCATCTGGAATAACAGATGTCCGGCGAGCGACCCGGCTTCATGCTTCGGCTGGCGTATCGTTGTCAGCGGTGGATGCACATATTCGGACAACTGAATATCATCAAAACCGATAACGGAAATGTCATCCGGCACCGATACACCACGCTCTTCCAATGCCTTCAGGCCACCAATCGCCATCTCATCGTTACCGTAAAATACCGCTGAGGGAAGATCGCCCTGCATGATCATCATTTTGGTTGCACTGTATCCGCCCTCACGTACAAAATTACCGTTCAGACGCCATTTGGACTTTTCTTCAAGTCCCGCTTCCCGCATCGCTCGCAGATACCCTTGGTAACGGAGCGCGTTGTCATACGAGTTGGATGGGCCACTGATATAAGCAATCTTCTGATGTCCAGCCTGGATCAGGTGGCGGGTTGCAAGGTAACCACCCTGCTCTCCATCCACCAGCACGTTGACCAGATGGTCACTCGACAGCTGACGATCCATCACAATGATCGGAAAACGATGACCGGCAGATTCTACCAGAATATCATCATGGATGTTATGCGCCAGGATGATGGCTCCATCTACTCTTTTTTCACGCAAAAATCGTACTGCCGTTGAGTCCCGTCCCCCCATGGAGCTGCACGCAATCAGGTCATACCCGTTCGCGAGTGCTACATCCTGTACACTACGGATCAACTCCGAGTAATACGGGCCCGACAGATCGGTCAGAATCAAAGCGATCGTGTTTGTCCGGCTCCGTTTCAGGTCCATGGCAAAGCCGTTCTTGCGGTAATTCAGTTCTCGTGCTGCCTCAAGCACTTTAGCCTTGGTCTTGGCACTAACCTTGCTATCCCCGCTCAGCGCATAGGAAGCAGTCGAGAGTGCTACACCTGCCAGCTTTGCCACATCCTTAATCGTTGCCATTCCACGTTCGCTCCTTCTAAACTATATATAAGTTCAACTAAAGAATATTTACACTTACCACTCCGATGACAGAATAACCTTCCGATCGCTGTTATCCCCAGATTTTTTTTAATTCCCTTCTTCAAAGGGAAAATCCGGGGATAAAGGCTCAGCATATGCTTCCGATGCAGCTTTCTTTCAGAAAGCTTTTAGCTTCGCTTCTTCACGTTATTTCTGTCCTCTCCGTTCTCGCGTAAAAAGTTTAGTTGAACCTATAAAGAACAAATTCAAGGTTACCCCACATTTTATACGATACATGGTTAGAACAACCACTAAATCCTTCATTATCGTTTATTAATCTTTATACATATCATAGCGATGGATGTCAATCGAAACGTTTCGAGGTGTTCTCAAAAAAAATCCTCGTTCCCATCCTTATGGGACCACGGTTGAATGCGTCCCGTTCCAATCCATACCATTAGTGATGGTCATGACACGTCTTTCAATCTGGCGCTCTATAAACAGTTCGTGCCTAATACAGTGAAACTGGCAGTAAACGCTAGATTGAAACGTTTCGACATTTTCATTATAGTCGGTGTTGATAGCGATTTCAACCACTTTATCTATTTTTCATAGAAAAAGTTGATTTGTTCAATCTGTCCATCCACGTCACTCTGTTTATAGTATATACTGCATAATAGTCGAGATCCGAGAATAACGCCAGTACACCAGGGGCATGAGACGAATACTGTCCCTGCTGACTTATGTAAGGAGACAGTTATCCAATGAATATATCCAAAACCATTTATCATAAAAAATCGCTGTCCCGCCCCGTTTCCTTGCAGAAGATTCAGTCCATCCCCGATGCCCTGTTCAAGCTGCGCCATCTGGTGCAACTTCACGACCGTGAGGCGTTCTCCCGTACAGATGAGATGTGGAGTACCCTTCATGTGCTATACGTCATTACTGCTGGCCAGGCCAGGCTGATTAGTGCAGAGGGTAAACTGACATTAAATGCAGGCTGTGCAGTCGTTCGACAAGCTGGAAGCCTGCTTCAGCACGAGAACAAACGCGGCTCCCTGTCGCCAGTACAGGGCATTGCTATTGCTTTTGATTCCACTGAAAATGAACAGCTGTTCTGGCCGTTCGGGATACCAGCTCCCATTGCGAGTCGTACTCTCACTGATAGGGCACTAGAGCTGGTTCAAGCAAGTTCGAAGGGCCATGATTCCAGCCCATTCAAGCCACATATCCTTTTCTATGAGTTACTGGATATTTTGCGGGATCATGTGGCTCATTCTGCTCATGAAGATCACTCATGGCTTGATGCCGTGCTCAGACATATCCATCAGATGTATACTCATCCGCTGACCCGCGAACAATTGGCACGAGATGCAAATGTGAGCCCTGAGCATTTTTCAAGAGAGTTCAAGAAACATACAGGTCTTACGTTTGTTGAATATGTGACCCGTCTCAGAATCAGGATGGCTCAGGAACATTTGTTGTTCGCGAACCCCACGCTACAGGAAATTGCACAACTGACAGGCTACAGGGACACCTTTTATCTGAGCCGCAAATTCAAACAGATGGTTGGATTAGCACCAACACACTACCGGAAAATGCCCAAAAAGATTGTATCTTTGACTTACAATTATACGGCCTCACTTCTGGCACTGGGCCACACTCCCCACATGGGCGCCGTAGCAAGCTGGATGGAAGAAAACCGGGGTGAAGAGGGTCATGATGTTCATGAACAATTTGAGCAGCATTCCGAATATGAGCTGGTTAAACATCCGGAGCTGATTGCGAATGCTCATCCTGATGTCATTATCGGTTATGCACCACATCCCGCTTCTGATGAACTACGTCTGATCGCACCGACCATTCTGATGCCCTTCGAGGAACTTGATTGGCAGGAGCAGCTTCTTCATCTGGGCCGAATTACCGGGCTTGAGTCCAATGCACAGGCGTTATTACATCGATATCACCAACTTGAGCAAGAGGCCAATCATGTGTTGGATCAATGGATGGAAGGGACACGTGGGTCCGCCGTTTGCATGTTTATGATTGGAGAGGACGGCGCTTATATCTATGGTCATGGCTGGGGAAGAGCTTCTCATGTACTGTATCACTCACTTGGTTTCACCCCACCCTCACGTATGGAGCAGGATGGGCAGGTACTCACGGGGTACGTTCATGTTCCGTTGTCGGAAATTCACTTGTATGCAGCAGATCACATGTTTGTCGCCTATCCTGAGGAAACGAGCGAACGAGAAATGCTGGATAATCTGCTGAATCAGGAATCCTGGGGCACCCTCTCCGCCGTTCGTGAAGGACGTGTATACGAGATTGATGGCGACATGTTCTACGGATTTGATCCCTTGTCCGTTATGGAGCAATTGCAGCATATCATGCATCACCTGACATCATAATTGTCCATGCGATAGTGATCATAGTTGTCCATGTACAAATATCACATCTTCCTCTATGTTATTAATGAGAATAATAATCATTATTGATTATACACAGGGGGAACAACAATATGTTTGCTGCAAAAAAACGCTTTTCCGGCTTGTTGCTTATGCTCGCCATTATTATGATTCTGGCTGCATGTAGCAGCGGAACAGGCTCTACTGCCACTGAACAGACATCGGCAACGGGAACCGAAGCGACAACCGGCTCTACCGAGACGAACACAGACACATCGTCCGGTTCGGATAATTCAAATGCTACACGAATCTACAAATCATTAAGCGGGGATGTTGAGATTCCGGCTGAACCGAAACGGATCGTTACGGATATGTACGTAAGTGATCTGCTCGCACTGGGTGTGAAACCCGTTGGGGCCGTTCAATATTATTTGGAAAACCCGTTCTATGCCGATCAGGTGGCGGGCATGGAGGGTATCGGTGATCGGGCGGCGGTATCCATGGAGAAGGTTATTGCCTTGAACCCGGATCTGATCATTACTTACTCCGACCAGGCCAGCGAAATTGAGAGTTACCAAAAAATCGCACCTACCGTGGTCATTCCGTATGGTACATTCACCAATGTACATGACGAAATCCGGGGATTCGGAGAGCTGATGAACAAATCCGAAGCAGCCGAAGCTTGGCTGAAAACGTACGATGAGCGAATTGAAGCCGCTCGCGCTAAGGTGAAAACAGTCATTAAACCGGAGGAAACCTTCTCCATCCTTGAAGTATCCGACAAGAGTTATTATGGATATGGAGACAACTTTGGTCGAGGAGGACAAGCGGTCTACAGTGCTTTGCAACTTGCCCCACTCGAAATCACCAAAAAAGAACTGATGGGTGATACCCAATGGAAAGAAATTTCGCGTGAAGTTGTTGGTGATTATGCAGGGGATCATATCTTCTTAACCGTTGGAGAGAACACCAAAAATTACCAAGGTGATTCCATCTGGCAATCCCTGCCGGCTGTGAAAAACAATCAGGTGTATGAGTTGCTGGAAGACCGTTACTGGTACTTCGACCCAATTGCGATTCAAGGTCAGGCTGAGGAATTCGCCAATATGATCGTAGAACGTGCCGAGCAAAACCGTAAATAACATAAGCATGAATACAGGTGTCCGGACAGGCTAATCATCCTGCTCGGGCATTTGTGTCATATCGAGGAGGACTTACATATGCTTCGCCGTTTTATGTCTTATTATCGTCCTTACAAAAGACTCTTTATCTTGGACTTCTCCTGTGCCATCGCCGCCGCTCTGCTGGAGCTGGCCTTTCCACTCGCCGTTAACCGGGTGGTGGATCAACTGCTTCCGGCTGGCAATTGGTCCATGATCTTGGCGGCGTGTGTTGGGTTGCTCGGCATCTACCTGCTCAGTTCCTTTTTCCATTATGCAGTGACCTATTGGGGCCACAAACTTGGCATTAACATCGAATCCGATATGCGGCGTGAACTGTTCCAGCGTGTACAGAAACAGTCCTTCCGCTTCTTCGATAACAATAAGACCGGGCATCTGGTCTCCCGCATGACCAACGATCTGATGGATATTGGTGAGATCGCGCATCACGGACCCGAGGATCTATTCATTGCCCTCATGACACTCGCTGGAGCTTTCGGGATTATGCTGGGGATCAACTGGCAGCTTGCGGTGATGACGTTCATCATCGTTCCGCTGATGATCTACCTGTCACTGTATTTCAGTCGCAAAATGTCCAAGGCGTTCAAGCGCATGTTTGCGGATATCGCCGATTATAACGCACGAGTAGAGAACAATGTGAGTGGCATCCGTGTGGTACAGGCTTTTGCCAATGAAAAACATGAAGTAGGACGTTTCGTTGAGAACAACGAACGTTTCCGGCTTACAAAACTAATCACCTACCGTATTATGGCCTGGAACTCTTCACTCAGTTTTATCCTGATGAAATTTGTATCGCTGTTTGTACTGGTATGTGGAACCTGGTTTGTCATTCAAGGCAGTATGACTTACGGAGAATTCATCGCTTTTGTGATGCTCTCCAATGTATTCCTCGGACCGATCGAGAAGATTAACTCTGTCATCGAGACGTACCCTAAAGGCATCGCCGGATTCAGACGTTACCTGGAGCTGCTTGAAGCTGTACCGGATGTAGAAGATACACCACAGGCGAAGCCGATTCCGGATGTCAAAGGAGATATTGCTTTCCATAACGTTACCTTTTCTTATGGAGAACACAAACCTACGCTGTCTAAGGTCAATCTGGATATCCAGGCAGGCCAGACGGTTGCTCTGGTTGGACCTTCGGGCGGGGGCAAAACGACGTTATGCAGTCTGATCCCACGTTTCTACGATGTGGATACAGGACATATCTCCATCGATGGCATTCCGGTGAAGGACATGACACTGGAATCACTGCGCTCCCATATTGGGATTGTGCAGCAGGATATTTTCCTGTTTGACGGAACGATTCGAGAAAATATTGCATACGGCAAACTGAATGCTTCCGATGAAGAAATCTGGCAAGCCATTCGCAGGGCCCAACTGGAAGAGCTGGTACAGTCCCAGCCAGATGGACTCGATACCATGATCGGTGAACGTGGCGTGAAATTGTCCGGCGGACAGAAGCAACTTCTATCCATCGCAAGAATGATCCTGAAAAACCCACCTATTCTCATTTTGGATGAAGCTACTTCCGCACTCGATACCGAAACAGAAGCAGCCATTCAACTGGCCTTGTCCGAGCTGGCGCAGGGACGTACAACATTGGTGATTGCCCATCGACTGGCGACCATTAGACACGCCGATCGCATCGTAGTCGTGGAGAACGGCAGCGTTGCTGAACAAGGAAGTCATGAAGAACTTCTCGCGCGTAAAGGCTCGTACAGCCGACTGCATCAAGCCCAGTTTGGTTAAAGGCAGGGCTTAAAAGTGAAACCAAGTGGTTTGTAGGCTTAAACGCCATAAGTTCAATATAGGTGTTGTACAAATAAGTCACTACAACAGCAAAACAACCTTCCCTCTGTACTATAGGGAAGGTTGTTCTTGTATTTACTATTCGTTATATAAATTGAATGACATATTTACACAAAACGAAGAGGACAGAAATAACCTGAAGAAGCGGGAGCGTTCGCCTAAAAGCTTTCTGCAAGAAAGCTACATCGGAAGCATACGCTATCACTGGATTTTCCCCTTTGAAAAAGGGAATCCAAAAAAATCTGGGGATAACAGCGATCAGAAGGTTGTTCTGTCATCGGAGTGGCAAGTGTAAATAACCATTAGTTCAATTTATATCACTACCCATCCAGAATGGCATTCGCTCGCTCACGAAATTCCACCGCCGCCTGCTCAGGCGTAATTTTGCCAAACAGTAGAAGATCATATAACTCACGTAACACCGCGGTGACCTCTGGCGCACCTACGGGATCAGGGGGGTCCATCTGAGTGCTGTTATCCGCAACCCAATCGATATAATCAAACACCTGCGCCAGCTCCGGTTCAACCACCAGCTTCATCCGCTCTTTGACACTGGATGAGACGGGCACACCCCGCTCCCCTTTGAGCAGCAGATTGGCATCCAAATCATTCACAAAAAAGCTGATGAACTTGGCCGCTTCCTCCTTATGTCTGGAATTACCCGCCATGGAGAAAAACATGCCTGGCTTCAAGAACAATCCATCCTGGCTGTTTGGCCCAGGCATTGGGGAGATGGTTAAGGGTTTGCCATAACGCTGAGCAGTGCTGATAAATTGGTTGGAATACCCCCAGCTAAACAAAGCCTCTCCCAGATAAAACGGGTCGTTATCAGGCTGGCCAATATCTGATGTCCAGATATCTGGTGCAAAAATAAGTTTCTTCTCCGCGAGCTGCTGCATCCTGCCAAAGTACTCAATAAACAGCCCATCATCCTCATACCCCAATCTCTTGCCATCCTCGGCGTATAGCTTGGAACCATACTGTCTCAAGTAATACGCGAAAAACTGTTCCGGCGTGAAATAGGTTCCCAGATAGATGCCTTTTCCGAGCAATTGCTCGCCCATCCGGTCAAAATCCGCCCATGTCCACGTATCCGTTGGCAATTCAATATCATTGGCCTTTAACACTTCCGGATCATAGATGCTGAGCATGGCGTTAACCCCCAAACTGAGACCATAGGTTTTTCCATTCAGGCTACCACTCTCCAACTGTTCCTTCTCAATATCTGTCGTGTCAATCAGCCCGCTCTGCATGTACGGCGTCATGTCTTCCAACAGTTGCAGCGAACTGTACTGGGACAGATAGGAGATGTCCATCTGGATAATGTCGGGCAACGCATTGCCTGCTGCATGTGGTGCAAGTTTTCTCCAGTATTCGTTGAAACTGCTATATTCGTATTCGATGTTCACATGTGGATTCAACTTCTCATACAGGTTGATAACGGCTATCGTTGCATTGTTGCGAAACTCCCCACCCCACCAAGCGATTCGCAGCGTTATCGGCTCTTCTTCCACAATCATGCCTGGCCTTTGATCCAACTGGTTCACGCAGCCAGGAAGAGTCAGCATAAGGCAGAGCATGCCTATCATTCGCATCCATCTTCCCATAACTTCTCCTCCTTACCTGGTGATGGGGGTGGCAGCAGCACCGTTACTCTCGTTCCACGCCCCGGCTTGCTCTCCAGCAGAACATCATATTCTTCGCCAAAAGCCAGACGTACCCGCTCCCTGATATTCAGCAGACCAATACCTGTTCCTCTGGTTTTCACTTCACCGCGCAGTACCTGTTCCACATATTCGGGTTCCATGCCAGGACCGTGATCCTCCACGATAAGGGCCAGCTTGCCACCGGATATCTCGGCATACACTCGAATCAGACATGAACCAACCTGTGGTTCCAAACCATATTGAATGGCATTCTCCAATAATGGCTGTAGGGTCAACTTTGGAGTGGCACACCCCAGATAGGCAGTGGGCACATCTAAGCGGAAATCCAGTCGCTGCCGGAAACGGTAGGTCTGAATGGTGATGTAATGATTGACGATCTCCAGCTCTTCGGCAATGGTAATGATATTTTGCTTGAAGCTGATGGAGGAACGCAGCAAATATCCGAGTGATAACACCATACTGGAGATTTGCTCCTGCCTGTTCTTTTTGGCGAGCCAATGGATCGAATCCAGCGCATTATACAGAAAGTGGGGGTTGATCTGCGCCTGTAGCGCCTTGAACTCTGTTTCTTTAATGACCAGTTGGCTTGCATAATTTTCTTTAATCAATGTATTAATATGTGTAATCATCATTCGATACGTACGCTGTAGTAACCCCAATTCATCCATGTGCTGGTGTCTTGGAATGGACAGATTGGCGTCCATATTCTCCAGATCGCCATACTGCACTTCCTTCATCTGACTGATGAGCTGCCTGATCGGCCTTGTCAGACTGCGTGCGAACACCATACCAAGTGCGAGAACAACCAGAATGGCGATAAGATAAACAACAATCAAACTATTTTTCAACCATATAATACGTTCAAAAATCTCATCATAAGAGGCCATATTATAGTAAACCCAGCCGGTGTAGGCGGATTTCTTCTGGGAAAGAAATATCTCCCTCCCATCCAGATTTTTGATCTCATATCCCCCACTGCCTGGAAGTGGATTCAGTCCCGCGGACACCGCTTCTGGAAGCTGGCGATAAGGATAGACCACCTCACTGCCTGCTTTTAAAATAATGTCACTGTCCTGGCTATCAATGCCCGCATACTCCTCAACAAGTCGCTCGATATTAATACGCAGAAACAGTATGCCTACCGGTTCCAGGGTCATCGGTTCGTAGGCTCGCACTTGACGCACCATAACCAGCATCGGGTCATCATCATCCGGGTATAGCCACCTCACTGCACCATTGGCCTGCTCCGCAGCCGCAATCATCCGATCATATTTTTCCTGAGATACGGTTAGTGTCTCGCCATATTTATTGACTCTTCCCCTGGAATCAATCAGATGAACGGACTGCACATATCGTGCAGCCCCACTAATATGCTCCCATAACCGATCCGTGATCTTTTTTCGTTCAATAAAGCTTGAATATGCGCTATCGTCATCCAGCAACGACTTCAAGGCTCTTTGAATCTGCGTATCGGAGATCATGTTTAATGATAACGCTTCCAACTTCTGAAGTTCAACATCCACTGTAGACGAAGAAAGGTTCAGAAGTCGGGACGACTTATCAAACAGCTGTTTGTCATACACCGAGTACGTATAATACAAGGACCCAAACGCGAGGATGATGACAAACGCCATCATGAACATAATCATCAGAAACATTTTCATTTTGATGCTGAGTTTGCGGTAGGCTGTCATGACCAAAGCGCTCCTTTGAACCACGTGATACTACTAGGTATATCACATACAGGAAGGTTTCCCCAAAGTTTTAGCGCTCGATTTCTCACGTATTATTTAGACTGATATCGATCATACGCAGCCTGATGAACCTCAATCGCCCGGTCAATATCCATGCTCTTGATTGTTTCGGCCATCTTGTCAAATTCGGTGATCGGCTTCTGTCCGCTAATAATGGCAGTCATCGTCTCATTCAAATACGTATTCACCTGACTCATGATGGATGTACTTGTGGTCACCTCATCTGTTGACAAACGAATTGGAGGAAGCGTTAATGCTGAGCTTGCTTTCATCCATTCCGCGTTCGCCGCACGCTGTCCGTCGTCAAATAATAGTGCATCCAGATAACGACTATCCTGATTGATTGGACCGTCCATAATGGATAAGGCATAGGAAGCCAGAGCCTGGTCATACGTTAGACCGTTCGGATTATCAATGATGGTATCTGTGAATTTGACACCTTCCCCGTCACGAACATAGCTGTCATTTTCGATACCAAAGTTGAACAGATCACTACCCTCTTCGCTATAGTTGTAGTCCATCCACTGAACAATATATTTCAGTTTGTCTTCGTCTGCGGATGCCGTAATGGCCTCACCATAACTTAGTACCTTATTCTCCAGATTGAAGGTAGCATACGAAGTTCCATCCGGAGATACGGGCCATGGTACGCCGGTTACGTTAAAGTTCGGATCGGTATCTCTCATCAGATTGAAGTATTTCCCCATACCACTGAACACACCGCCCTGATATGCGCCTGCCAGATTGCTGGTAACCTTATAGTCAAATGCTTTACCGTCATTGGTCATGATCTCGGGATCAATCAGCCCTTCCTTGTACCACTTGGCCATGGTCTCCAAGAAATCACGGTAGCCCGGCTGAATCGGTCCGAATTCCACCTTATCTCCATTCATCTGGAAGCCACCAATTACACCAAATGCCGCCGCAAAATCATGGAGCTTGGTCAGGTTACCCGGTCCCCAGTTCCCGGTGAATGGTAGCTCATCAGGCTTGCCGTTGCCGTTGGGGTCCTGTTCCTTGAATGCCTTAAGCACCGTATACCACTCATCGATGTTCGTAGGTACCTTAAGGTTCAATGCATCAAGCCAATCCTGGCGCATAATTAAACCGGAAGTGGCATTCAGCTTCAATGCATCCAGCTTGAGCAGCGGGAACATATAGATCGTGCCATCGTCGAGTGCAATCTGTTTCTTCACATCCGGATCGGATTCAATAATCCGCTTTAAGTTTGGTGCATAACTGTCGATCAATTCATTCAACCGGATGATCCGGCCGTCCTTGATCATTTTTTCCGGTCCGCCAACGGCATCCGCCCAGTTATAATAAATGACATCCGGCAGCTCCTTCGTGGAGATCAGCAGATTGAACTGGTCACGCTGTTGTCCAAGCGGAGGGTGTGTGAACTTCACTTTGATGCCTGTCAGCTTCTCCTTTTCCTTATAAGCCGCCATATCGCCAAAATTGTTCAAGGAAGCTGTCAGTTTGGCATCATTGGCGCGCCAATAGTCAATGGTAAATGGCTCACTTGTAATCGGTAGCGGAATTTCGGTCAACGCCTGAACCGCAGGTTCTGTTCCTTCTGCTGGCTCTGCGGTACCTGGTTCATTATCACCCGTACAGCCCGCCAGTAAAGATATGGTAAGTAGCGATGACAACAGGATGGACCCCATTCTTTTTTTCACGTAATTCGCCTCCATAGATTACATTTTTTATTGTTTCACAGCACCGATTAGAGCGCCCTGAACAAAATAACGTTGGATGAACGGATATACCAGCATAATCGGCAGTGTGGAGATAATAATGGTCGCATATTTGATGTTCTCCCCAATGGCAAAGCCGGTATCAGCGCCAGCGCCCATGGCCTCTGTACTGCTGCTGATCAGAATATCACGCATAATAATCTGGATCGGATACAACTCCTGACTGCGCAGGTAGAGCATCGGTCCGACATAATCATTCCAATGGTCAACCGCATAATACAGCATCATGACCGCCAGGATTGGCTTTGACAAAGGCAGTACAATTCGGAACAAAATCAGAAAGTCATTGGCACCATCAAGCTTCGCCGATTCGATCAGACTGATCGGAATGCCTTCAAAGTTTGTTTTCATAATGAGGAAATAAAATGTGCTGATGGCACCCGGAATAATAAGCGCAAAACGGGTATCCACCATGCCCAGATTCTGAATCAGTAGAAAAGTTGGGATCATACCCCCGCCGAAAAACATCGTGAACGTAATTAATTTCATCAGCGTTTTTCTGCCCATCAGATCACCACGTGACAGCCCATATGCGGCCAGCGAAGTCATGAGCAGATTGATGGCTGTACCCACCACAACATAGAACAAGGTGTTCATATATCCCGTATAGATGCGAGTATCCTGAAATACTGACTTGTACGCTCCCAGCTGGAAACCTTCAGGGATGAGCATCAGTGAACGGGAACGCAGCATCTGATCCGGGTCGCTGATTGAAGAATTGAACACGTACAGCATCGGGTAAAAGCACAAAACCATGATTACCAAGAGCAGCAGTGTATTAAATACATCAAAAAGTCGTTCCCCTATAGACTGTTTCATCGCTTCACCTTCCAATTACCAGAGACTGGTTGAGTTAAGCTTTCTGCTGATCGCATTCGCGATAATAAGTAGCGCGAAATTAATGACGCCGTTAAATAGTCCGATGGCGGTTGAATACGTATAGTTCCCCTCCAAAATACCGGATCGATAAACAAAGGTGGAGATGACATCCGATGTCTCATAGGTCGGTGCCGTTTGCATCAGCAATATTTTCTGAAAATCCGCGTTCATGACTGCACCCATACGCAGAATTAACATGATTACTATAGTTGGCATGATGCCCGGTAGTGTAATATGTAATAGCTGTCTCCAGCGGCCTGCACCATCAATTTTGGAAGCCTCATACAACTGTGGATCAATACCACTTAGTGCTGCCAAAAAGATAATCGAGGCCCAGCCTGCGCCCTGCCATATGTTGGACAGGATGTACATCGGACGGAACATATCTTTTTCCGCCAGAAACATAATCGGCTGCAGATCAAAAAAGTCACGAATGACGTTAAATAACCCACCGTCCAGAGATGAGAACGTTTTCAACATTCCGACCACGACGACAACCGAGATGAAATGCGGCATATAACTAATGGTCTGTACTGCGCCTCTGAACCACTTCTTCCGGACTTCATTCAGCAGCAGTGCTAGTAGAATCGGAGCCGGGAAACCAAACACAATACTGTAAAAACTCAAAATCAGTGTGTTCTTAATCAGTCGCCAGAAATAATAACTTTCAAAAAACATGGTGAAGTTGTCAAATCCAACCCATTCGCCTGCCAAAATTCCTTTGATCGGGTTGTAGGATTCCTGAAATGCCATCAGTAGCCCGTACATTGGCCCATAGCTGAAAATCAGATAGTAGGCTACCACAGGAACGAGCATCAGATAAACGTATCTGTTGCGGACAAGTTCCTTTTTCACCGAACTCCATTTGCCAGCTGGCTTCAAACGCCCAGGTTCAATCCCCCGGCTTCGATTCAGCTCCATCCACTCAACCTCCACTCTCGATGTTCATTCACTAACATGACACTTCTAATGATAGAAGCGAGCGCCTTTTCTTCCCATGCTCATTTCCGATAAATGGATGTTCAAAACCGAGTTCCGTCCGACAAAAAAAGACCCTGCTGCCGATGAATGGCGTACAGGGCCCGATCACAGATTAGATGTAGATCGGATATAAAGATTAGCTATGTAGAAGCCGGTAGCAACGCTGTATTAGGGTACTTTTTTATACTCGGAAGGGGAGAAACCCGTGTATTTCTTGAACATTTTGCTGAAATACGGCCAGTTGGCACCAAAGCCTGTCTGTTCGGCAAGCGAGGATACAGTGCAGTTCCCGTCCTGATCCAGAAGCTCCAACGCTTTACGGATGCGGTAGCTTAACACATAGTTCGTAAATTTCTCACCAGTTTCTTTTTTGAACATTTTGCCGATGTAGTCTGGATTCATGTATATTTCCCCAGCGATAGACTGGAGTGTTAATGTCTCGTCCTTGTAGCGTTTCTCTACCAACTGTTTCACACTGCCTACCATCTGCGATTGTCTGGAGCGATGTTGATCATAGCGGCGCAGGGTGATTTCCTTGCCAACAGCAAGCAGAAACTGTTGAAAAGAATGCAGGGTGCTGGACTCAATCATACCTGGCAACTGATCCATATACCTTTTCATCTCGGCAGAGCCACTGAGTCGAATCATCTCCATAAACATCTGAATAAGATAGGACTTCGTTTGGGATATATCGTATCGCAAGCTGGCAAGCATCTGAAACATCCGGTTCAGCTCTGATCCCACTTCCTGCCAGTGCCCCGCCTTGATTGCAGTAACCATCCGCTCCGGATCGTATTCGAATTCAGGAAGAATGCGCTCTCCGGGAGAGTAAATATCCCGCTCCATAATGAGACTGCCTTCACCGAGGTAAAAGCGGTAATTGAGATAAACTAGCGTCTGCATGTACAAATGGCGTGCCTGCGAAAGGTCTCCTGGCTCGCTCAGCGCAATCGTGAGATCATCATGGTAATATCGGGTAAATGTGGCGCGAATCTCATCGATATTATGGAACAACTGCGTTTCAGATAACTTTTCCTCCATGATTAGTAACACATGCCCCCCAACCGTGGCACTTAAGATGGGATTGTGAAAAATATCCTCGGCAATGTTCTTCACCGCGAACAAGTGCAAATACTCATGATCCCCCTCAATCTCTACCAGCAGCAACCGCACACGCTGATCCTGAAACTGTACATCGAATAATTCCTCGAAATACTTCCATTCCTTGACCCCGTATGTTCTGTTCGTGACTAGCTCTTTCAGAAAATATTCCTTGGCATGCGGCAATACACGCTCCAGATTGTATTGGATCGACTGCACAAAACACTCCTGATCGGTCAACTCCCGCTTCTCACTGACCAATTCACTAATAGCCTGTACGAGATGCTCTTCACTGCAGGGCTTGAGCAAGTAGTGCTTCACCCCATACTGCATGGCCGTTTTCGCATAATCGAACTCCGTAAAACCCGTGAGCATGATAAACGAGATATGCTGATACTTCTCTGCCACAGCTTCAACCAGCTGTAACCCATCCATTCCCGGCATGCGGATGTCCGAGATAATGATATCTGGACGTTGCCGCTCAATTGAAGCAAGCGCTTCCAATCCATCTTGAGCAATGCCGATCAGTTCTGTTCCTAATCGGGACCAGTTCACGACACTGGAGATCCCGTCCGAGATCATAGATTCATCATCAACCAACAAAACCTTGTACATCGTATGCATCCCCCTACCTTTAACCAGTTCCATTCTATTATATGGGCATTATGCACAAATAGAGGGGAGGTCGTTGATTGACATGGGAATTGAACTATAACAAGTCTGATTTCTGAACATTCCTGGCTCATCTCATTGGGAAAATCATTGGCACGGCTATTGGAGTTAGTCTCTGTAAAGACAAAACAACCCTCACCCCGCTACTGGGGTGAAGGTTAGCCTCGCTTCATTTTACAATATCATCAGGGTATGGGTACGGACGGAGTAATTCCGCTACAACATTACGTATCCATCCCATACTCCTTCACTTCACGATTACGGTTCAACACCGCATGCAACACAAAACCAAGTACCGCAATCGCTGCTGTGCCTGTTGCCAGCCAAGCTACAGGAATAAGTCCCTGTTTGTCATACATAACCCCCATCGCATAGGGGCCGATAACCCGTCCAACCGCACCGATCCCACCCGATATCCCGATGTAAAAAGGGGCCGCCCTGCCCGCATGCTCCGAGATAAACGCAGGTGTTGCAGGGGAGATCAACATCTCTCCAAACGTGGCCAGTACCATGGCAAGCACCATGCCTGGATAGCTGTACATGGTAATCATGACAATGTAGGCCATGCCATAGAATACCGCACTCGCCGTCATCTGGGCAGTGGAGGTACGGGCCATGGTCCGTTTCACCCAGCTGGTAAAAGGTTGGCCTACAAAGATCAACACCCCGTTTAGGGTCCAGAGCAGACCGTACATTCTTTTTTCCATACCCTCAGAAATGATATACGGGGACACGCCTGTGTTCCAGATGGAGTTGCCGAATAACAGGAAGAGCACGCCCAAGCTCATAAACAGATATAATCGGGTATTACCCAGCAATGCCCAGACGCCCGGCCCATCAGGAACGGTTTTCCGTTTCGTCAGATGTACTTCCCCCTGATCCGGTTCAACCCGGGACAGATAATACCAGAAGAAAATTGCAAACCCGGCTGAGGTCACCCCGTTCAGTACAAAGCTGAGGTGATAGGAAAAGTCAGCCAGAAAACCACTCAGCGCTGTACCAATCGCTACCCCGATATTGTTCGCTACATAGATAATATTGAATAATTCACCGCGTCGCTCCGCAAACCGGAAGCCAATAAAGGCCTGAATCGCTGGCAGCGACAATGAACTGAACAGACCAATCCAGCCCATCGCACATATAAATATGACCCAATACGCACTAATCCACGGCAGCGCAAACAAACCTAACGCATTAAGCCCCAGTGAGCCAATAATCAGCTTCTTCACGCCCACCCGGTGATACAACGAACCTCCGAGCAACTGTCCAAAGATGCCACCCAGGGACTGAATGAGGATCACAAAACCCGCGTTAGCCATCGTTCGTCCAAGTTCATCAAACACATACATGGTGGTCAGCGGCCACATCAAGGCACTGCCGGTTGCGTTAACCAGGCTTGCTAATAAAAATATTCTCACTTCTTTTGGATAGTTATCCAGCCATCTCATCATCGTTAATTCATTCTCCTTAGTACCTCTGCACAAACAAATGGCCATAAAAAATAGACCTTTGCCCTGACGGCATAACCATAACCAGCCAGAGCGAAGGTTTTATGAAGTGTTACATCTATTGCACTATAATCCTGCTCAAATTCTAGCCTTTGTTCATCTTACCTCAAAAAAATCAAGCTGCAAGCACACTCATTGACGCTTCACTTCAACAGTGGCTGAGAAGAAGGTCGCCCCGTTCCCCATGTCCGACAACCGATTGGACGTCAGTGAATTCGCTCGCTGCTTCTTGCCGTCACCATCCCACCATAAGCCTTGGCTGATGACGGTTCCCGGCAACATGGCTTCACTCACCTTGGCGGTAAGTTCGATGCGCCCACGATCATTCCATACCACCACGGCATCTCCATCCTCCACGTTTCTACGGATGGCGTCCTCGGGGTGTATCTGCAATAGAGGCATCTTTTCCAAACGTTGATGTTTGGCTGAATTACCAAAGGTGGAGTTCAGGAAATTATGGTTTGGCGGCGATAGGAACATCAATGGATAGGTATCGGCAGGTCCAGCCGGATGCTCCCCATCATATCCTTCAACCAGAGCACTATAGGTAGGGAGCGGCGGAAGCCCTCGCTGTTCCATCGTCTCCGAATATAATTCAATTTTGCCTGAAGGTGTGGGCAGCTGATCCAGAAATGCAGCATGTGGCGACATATCCAGCTTCACGAATCGATGCTGCTTAAGTCCCTCCAACGTGACTCCATTCATGTAGGGGTTGCCTGTGCCCTGAAGTGCGTCCTCAATCATCTGTTCTGGCGTTTCTCCAAAGATTGCAAGATCGTACCCCATGGCCTGCCCAAGCAGTGAGAATAGTTCCACATTGCTCTTGCTCTCCCCAATCGGTGCAATTACCGGCTCTTGCAGGTGAACGTACTGATGCCAATAAGAGGTGTACAAGTCCGTCGCTTCAAATGAAGATGTGGCTGGCAATACGATATCTGCATATTTCGCCGTATCCGTGATGAACAGATCATGCACAACCGTGAACAGATCTTCCCGTGCAAAACCTCGCTCCACCCGCTCGGTATCCGGTGCCACCACCAGTGGATTGCTGCAGTAAACCATCATAGCCCGGATCGGCTGCTCTGCTTCCAGCAACGCTTCACCAATCCGGTTCATGTTCACTACTCGCGGCTCCGGATTCTGCCGCAGCTCCGGACGTTCCAGCGCGTCGCTATTCGTGCTCGCGTAGCTGTTGGTGCGAACAGCACCGCCGCCTTGCTTCAGCCATTGCCCTGTAATGGCAGGCAGACAAGCAACGCTACGCACGTTCATTCCCCCATTATCATGGTGCTGGAGGCCATTCCCGATGTGAATATGAGCTGCCTGTGCGTTGCCGTATAGTTCGGCCAGCTCCACAATGGTTTCCTCCGGCACACCCGTAATGCGTGCAACACGTTCAGGGGTGTAACTGCGGACATGATCACGTAGTGCCTCATGACCTACCGTATACTTTTGCATAAACGCTTCATCCGTTAGTCCCCGTTCGAACAACACATGCATCAAGCCCAGCGCCAGTGCGCTGTCCGTGCCCGGATAGAGCGGGATAAACCAGTCGCCCCATTGGGCGGTACGATTGCGATGAACGTCGATGACGACGATCTTGGCGCCTTTTTTGCGTGCTTTCTCCGCCAAAACGACCTGGTGCATATTTGTACTGACGATATTGCCACCCCACACCAGGATGAGATCCGCATGCTCCGTATCTTCCGGAACCGTTCCCCGATTGGCACCCATCGTATATTTCCAGCCCGTATTTCCAGCGGAGTTACAGATCGTCTGCTCCAGTACACTCGCACCAAGCGCATTGAAGAAACGCCGATCCATGCCGTCTACGCCGAGAATGCCCATGTTACCGTAAAAGCTGTAGGGCAGGATGCTCTCAGGGCCGTAAGTCTCGGACAATGCAGCGAATTTGGTCGTAATCTCGTGAATCGCTTCATCCCAACTGATTCGTTCGAACTTGCCTTCACCTTTGGCTCCTACACGTTTCATCGGATATTGTACACGCTCAGGGTGATACACCCGCTCAGTCATATTTCTAACTTTATTACAGATGGCACCCTTGGTTATGGGATGATCCGGATTACCTGCCACCTTCACAATTTTGCCGTTCTCTTTATGTAATAACAGACCACAAGTATCCGGACAGTCGAGCGGGCACACCGCCGCAAATATACCATTCTCCTGATCGATCATCGTAAGGCTCCCCTCTTTAAAAGCTATCCCTATATCATATCTTCTTCGAGGTTATCGCGTAAAGAGAACAGTATATTTTCGCCTAATATTAACCGCTATAGCAGCTTCAAATTATTCTCAAAAAAATGTTTTGTCGTTTGATTCAACTTCAGAATTCAGGGGTAAATTAAAAATAAGGCATTAGGCTAGTGTTTCCCCACTTCCTCCTCATGCCATATCATGGACCACTCCCGAAATTCGCCATGAACAGGTTTCGTTCCCCCGAACCTTGTCATGGCGAATTTATTTTGCGTTAAACTCCAACGAGGACCCCATACAAAAAAACGATCCCGCCCTGCTCCATCACAGCATATTCGCCATGAACCGAGCAAGATCAGAATCGTCTTCACTTCTAATATACGTGTATCCATACCTCGCTGTGCCTGCTATGCTTGTTTGCTCAACATCACTCTAGCCTCCGTCTCCACAGCTTCGATCGACGTTACTATCTCCGGTTTCACTTTTGGCTCAGCTTGGCGCAGGTACACCACCCAGTAGGCTGCAGCTACAAACAGAGCACCACCAGTCAGATTCCCAAGCCATACCGGAATGAAATTCATCACATATTGACCCCACGAATAATGTCCTTCGAAGATTGCCGCCGGGATGAGGAACATATTGGCCACAACGTGCTGGAATCCAATCGCCACAAATGCCATCGTTGGAAACCAAATGCCCAGTACCTTGCCACTCATCGTATCGGATGCATAAGATAGCCACACGGCAAGTGCCACCAGCCAGTTACAGCCGATGCCAGAGATGAAAGCTTGCAGGAAGCCATCATGCAGCTTATGCCCAGCCATATCCACCACTTTCGCCAGATATACACCCTCTCCGGTCAGACCCAGCACATGTCCAAACGCGTACGCGACAAACAAAGCTCCAACAAAATTACCAATCGTCACTAAGGTTAGATTTTTCAACATGTTACCCACGGATAATTTTCGTGCAATCGTAGCAAGTGGAACTGCCATCATGTTTCCCGTCAGCAGCTCGCCACCACCGATGAGTACCAAGATTAATCCAACCGGGAACACTGCTGCTCCAATCAGATTGACTAGACTTCCCCACTCAGCTGGCGCAGAAGCAATCACCCGAATATCCAGTAGAAACCCCAGCGCAATAAAAGCCCCTGCCAAAAAACTAAGCACCAGTACAGAAGACACCGGATATTGAGCCTTCTTCATTCCTGTTTGCGCCGTATATTGTGCAACCTCAAGAGGTGTTTTTGCTGCCATATCATTCATCCTCTCCTTCATTGTTCATCGATTGGAAAAACGACCTGAATTTCATTGTTTATGCGTTGAATACCACATCCTAATTGTATCTCGGTCCTAAACATAACTTTGTGCAAATTATCACAATGTTGTTTAAAAAGATACTTTAAAAGTGTCTTTTAATAGTTATGACAGAAGAGTATCGTAAGACCCTTTGTAGCTAAAAACCACAAAAAAGACTGACGATATACTCGCCAGTCTTCTTTTTCCTATATAACATGCTCTCTGTTCAACCATCTACTCTGCTTCCTTACACCATTGCTGGTGCTTTTACTTCTATTGGAGGCAGTGCTTGCAGACCAGCCGTGTTTAGGAAGTTCCACGGTTTGTTGTAATGTGGCTGGAAGAAGAAGTCGATGAAGGCCAGCTCATCTACGGTCATGTTATTTTGGATGCAGACCGAGATCGTATTAATCGATTGGGTCAGATCAACCTGAGACATCACCTGTGCTCCAACGATCCGACGAGTAGCCTGCTCATATACTACTTTGAGCAACAGTTTCTCAGCCGTTGGCATGAACTCCGGACGGTAGCTGTCTTCCAGTACCACGGATTCAACAATCAGGCCTTCGTCAGCAGCAGATGTTTCCGTCATCCCTGTACCCGCGATATTTTGCTCATAAATTTTGATACCCGATGTTCCTTGCGTACCCATATACGGTGTCGTAGGACGAACCAGATTGCGAGCTACGAGTGTACCCATCCGCACGGCGTTAGTCGCCAATGGAATGTACGCTGCTTTGCCTGTTGGGTTGTAATGAATAGCACAGCTGTCACCCGCAGCGAAGACGTCTTTTTGACTCGTTTGCATATATTTATCCACGATGATTGCGCCGTTTGGCAGCATATCCACTTGGCCTTTGAGCAGCTCTGTATTTGGACGGAAACCAATGCACAGAATAACCAGATCGGTTTCGAACTCTCCTTTGGACGTGATCACCTTAGTTACTTTGCCATTTTCACCAGTAAACTTCTGTACCGTTTGACCGAGAGCCAGCTTGATGCCACGCCCAGTCAACGTATCTTCAATCGCATCCGTGAATTCAGGGTCCAGGTATTTGTTCAAAATCCGGTCCACACTGTCGATCAGGGTAACTTCCTTGCCATTCATTTGGAAAGCTTCCACCAGCTCTACGCCGATATATCCTGCACCTACAACAGTAACACGTTTGGCATCTTTGGCTTTTTCAATAATCGTGTTGGAATGATTGTAGTTTTTGCAAAGTAAAATGTTATCCATCTCGATGCCTTCAAGTTTTGGAACAACAGGCCATGAACCCGTTGTCACGATCAGTTTGTCAAACGTATCTTCAAATTCTTCCCCAGTTTTCAGGTTTTTAGCCTGAAGAGTATGGCCCTTGGCATTAACTGCTGTAACTTCATGAAGCATCTTGGTCTCAACACCAAGCTCTGCCAATTGATTAGGCGAAGAATAGAACAAACCGTCAGGGTCTTTCACAACCCCACCTACGTAGAGCGCAATGCCACAAGATAGGAAGGAGATATTGTCATTGCGCTCATACACGGTGATGGTAGCATCCGGGTACAATTTAGCGGTATTTACGATGGCTGCGGTCCCTGCGTGTGTACATCCGATAACTGCGATTTTCATTAAAAGTTCCTCCTCGAAATATATAAATGAGTTTGAATATAACGTTGTTATGGTTGTGAAACATTTCACTTCTTGTTCGAAACTGTGTATGTGATTTATTTCACTTTATACACTCATTATAATGTGATATTTTTCACATTGCAATAGGTTGAGCAAAAAAAGTTTGTCGAAGGAGGTCAATTCCCTGTATTTAAGCCTTTCTTCCCTTCATTGTATTGATTTCATTGTCCCCGGATTTGGGCGGGTTTATGCTATGTAATGGCTTCCGTGATCCCTGTATGAACACAGTGTGGACGTATAAAGTTAGAGGCGTCTCCTGCCTTCATGTTTGACTTATACAAAGAATAAATGGCTTCAATTTTCATTATAGGGTTGATTTCATGGATCCAACTCCTACCTGTGAACAGAATAAATCTGCGTATATAAAATAATCAAAGAAGCCCATCCTTGCTTATGCAAGGACAGGCTTCTCAAACGTTCTTGTATTAACCGAGCAATTTCTCGATATCTGCAATCATTGTCTCTGGAGATTCTTTCGGTTCAACACGACCTACCACTTCACCTTCACGGTTAACAAGGAACTTGGTGAAGTTCCATTGGATGTCGCTTGTTTCACCTACGCCTGGTTGTTGCTCCTTCAGGTATTGGAACAGGGGATGAGTGCCCTCACCATTCACATCTACCTTGGCAAACACCGGGAAATTCACACCATAGTTAATTTGGCAAAATGATTCCGCTTCCTCACTTGTACCTGGCTCCTGCCCTCCAAACTGGTTACAAGGGAAACCCAGTACAACCAAGCCTAGATCACGATAACGATCATAGAGCTTTTGCAATTCACCGTATTGCGGGGTCAGCCCACACTTGCTGGCTGTATTGGCAATGACCAATACCTTACCTTGATACAGATCCAGTGAGACTTCTTGGTTCGCGGTGGTTACCGCCTGATATGAATATACGGACATGACTGATTCCTCCCATGACATAAGTTGGTTTGGGCTGTTGCGAGCACGTTGGCATAACCAATGAACCCACAGCCTGTCCTATTATTATAAACCTGATCCAATGCGATTACCAAATCCCGAGTCTACCCGTCCCCTTTGCTCCCATGCATTGCAAATCCCCCATGAATGCAAAAGAGCCGCGTGCGATAGCGCACAGCGGCTTCATTCTATAATGTAAGGACCACATATGGCCCATTTCGTTAACTTCCTGTCGCTTGAACACGTGGTTCTGCCCGTCCTCCAGCATGAACCATCGCACTGTTCATGACCAGTTGCTCTGGCGTCTTCGATTGCTGGCGTTCGCCTGCAAGAGCGTAAGGCAAGCAGAGCGGTACACCGGAACGCGGATCAATCACGATATCTGCTTCAATGTTGAATACTTCACGAAGTACATCTGAGTTCATAACTTCCACAGGTGAACCATGAGCGATGGCTTTACCTTTTTTGATACCAATCATGTGATGTGCGTAGCGGGAAGCATGATTCAAGTCATGCACAACCATAACAATGGTACGGTTGGCTGTGGCATTCAGTTGCTCCAGTAATTGCAATACTTCGAGCTGGTGAGCCATATCCAGGAACGTAGTCGGCTCGTCCAGGAAAAGGATATCTGTTTCTTGTGCAAGTGCCATGGCAATCCAGGCACGTTGACGCTGTCCACCAGACAGTTGATCAATCGGACGATCATGGAATTCTGTCATGGCTGTCACTTCGATAGCCCATTCAATCATACGTTTGTCTTCCGCACGCATGGAGCCAAATCCTTTTTGATAAGGAAAGCGACCATACGATACCAATTCAGTAACGGTAAGACCTTCAGGGGCTGTTGGATTCTGTGGCAAAATCGCAAGTTGCTTGGCAACTTCACGCGTGGACTGTTTATGGATAGACTTCCCGTCGAGCAATACATTACCTGCTTTTGGAGCCATAATACGTGCCATCGTTTTCAGGATGGTTGACTTCCCTGAACCATTGGCTCCAACAAGTGCTGTAATTTTTCCTTGGGGAATCTGAATATTCAGATCCTCTACAATTAGTCTTTCCTCATAAGCGATATCCAGCTTGGTCGTCTCCAGACGAAACATGCGATCATCCCTCTCTCATTTATCCCGGTTATGTAATCCGGCTATGACAACAAAAACGAAATTGTAATTCTGTGATTTCCGACGCAAATATCTTCTACACTAAAGATACTGATAATCATTATCATTTGTCAACATAAAAAACCAAATTTTCTTCTCTTTTCGTGCTTTATTTGGACTTTCTGTAGCAGAAATCCCGCTCTTTTCCCAAGTACACATGAGATCTTTTCTCATTCATTCCGCGCACTTTATCACTTCTGACTGTCTTTCAAACTCTTGAATCGCAAATTTTGTGTCTGAATTGTGAATGTGTGAGTTTTTTTCATGCAATGGCCACTCCGATGACAGAACAACCTTCTGATCGCTGTTATCCCCAGATTTTTGATCCTTTTTTAAAGGGTAAATCCGTGGATAGCATATGCTTCCGATGTAGCTTTCTTTTAGAAAGCTTTTAGGTGAACGCTTCACTTCTTCAGGTTATTTCTGTCCTCTCCGTTTTTGTGTAAATGTTAGTTCAATTTATTCATCCGCCATATCAAATAAAAAAAAGATGACCTTGAAATCTAAAGTTCAAGGTCATCTAACATACTCTTTGTTATGGTAAGAAGTCAGCATATTTCAATATTTGATTAAAAGGTACTCAATGAATCTATGCAACAGGCCCAAATAAAATAACTTACAGCTTCGGCTGTGGCATCAATTGGATCACCGTCATGCTGCCCTGCGTACTTTTCACACTGACAATGCTCTCGGCATCCATATTCGCTGGAAGATCGATCTGCAATCCATACGGATAGAGACGATCTACCTCTCCAATAGACATCTGTGCAGGAGTGGTCGCATCCTGTTCATTGGATACTGATGTGTCAGGCGATGTTGAACCTGTAGCTTGATCTGCATCAGTACCTTGATCCGTGTCTCCACTCGCAGCATTAGACGATGCATTCGTCCCTGTATCCGTTGTTGTATCGGTAGCAGGATCTGGAGTGGAATCACCCGATGTTGAAGGACCTGCCTGCTGATCGACATCCTCCGCCTGCTCTGTGTTCCCTGCGTTTCCCGCTGAGGAACCATCCGTGCTTCCTTCGGAAGTACTTCCTGAGCCACCATCGGAGGTATCTTGGGTATCAGGCTCTTCATTCCGATTAAAGCTCTCCCACTTACCTGTAGCATCCATCTCTTGAGTGCTGCCATCCTTCATCGTCAATTGAAGTTTGCCTTGCTCAAACTCAGTGCTTCCCGTATCATTCCTGAAACGGATCACCAGTTGAGCAGGTGATTGCGTACCCTCCTGTTCACTCACAGGAATCATATAAGCAATCTGCTCCGCGAGCTGCACCTCAGGTTCAGCCGGTATGACAGGCTCCTGGGTAGATGGAGGGGATGCCGCTGGCGGCTCTACAGAATCTTTCATCCATGCATATGTACCGCCAGCAATACCCAGAACCAGGATCAAGAGGATTAATCCGAATAGATTTTTCCTTTTACCCGTTAGCATCCGCATCAGTGGAGAGGACAATTCCGTCTTCGCACGGTCATAGACCGGCTTCATTGTCTTGCTGGCTCTCACGTAATACGGTTTGAAAGCTGACTTCGACTTGAAAGCTTCACGGTCATGGGCTTTAAAATACGCCACGATCGCATCCGCATATCCTTTATGCGCATTGGACCCCCGGACAAACATTCGATGATCTCCTGACCATTCGAAGAATGGATACAGCCCTTCAGCACGACTTGCATTGGTGCGGATGAATTCAATCAGGCCAGGATAATCCAACCGATTGCTGCCGCTTCCTCCCCGATAAAAAGCCATCGGCAAAGCTTCATATGCCGCGATCCCCGGATGAGTCTGCAGCTCTCCGGCAAGCCAGCGACGCGTCCAGCGTTGAAGTTCATTGCGTTCTGCCAGGGAAAGTGCCTCCAATGCCTCTTCTTCATTCCCCTCGCCACTAAGCCACGCTCTCGCAGCCAGCATCATGTTCGTTCGAGCGGATACATCAGAGCCCTGACGTGCCGCCCAATCCCGAACCTCATTGCCATGCTGCAAAATATCGATGCTTAATAGCTGCTCACGGTTAACCCGATCCAGATCCAGATCCTGAATCATAAACAGGTTAATGACATAAGCAAGCTTGTCTGCAAGGCGGGTTAATTCCTCCTGATATGTCGGATCTTGACTGGCAGACGGATATCCCCCTTTGCGATTAGGGCGGGCTGTAGATTCAGATTGACCAATTCGTGCTGTAATGCCTGTATCATAAGTACCTTCCATAGATACCCTATCGAGTATGCTAACCCGTTGGAGTGCTTCATTCGCAGATTGTACCGGATTAGGCGCAGAACATAACCGTTCACGCAGCTCATTGGCTGTCCGCTCCTGCAAGAAGCTGTAGTGGATCGCAGATGGATGGGACGTAACCCATCTTCGGATCACTTCCACAACGTTCGCTGCTGATTCCGTGCGTTTCAGCTGATTGTCCAGATAAGGCTCGAACAACAGCTTGGTAAGCGATTCATTGGCCAGCACTTTATCAAAGAAAGCTCGATTCAGCTGCGGATCCCGATCCAGCACAGCATACAGTTCCTGCACAGCACGCATACGCTTCTGGGCGCGGGCATTATTCACACCGTAGATGAAATAGTCCACAATCCAGGATTGCACCACGGGTGCGGCAACACTGAAATATTCTCCAATGCGAGCAGCGACCGTTTCTTCGGGTACATTCTCACGCTTCACGCTGTCCAGTTCACGGCTGAGCAAGGTCAGGAACAGCTCGTTCAGACGGGAACGTTGCTGCGGTCCACCATCCGGCTTCAAATAGGTCAGCAAGCCACTCAGGACATGACTTTTGTTATCCAAATACAGGTCTTCCATGCCTTGTTCAAGACCATAGAACACCGCAAGTTCACCATATGCTTCAATGGAAAGTTCCCGTCCAGGCTCCATGCCAGACAGCATCTCATCCGCAAACGTATAGAACGCATCCGCCGCCGCAGGTTCCTGCAATAAGGCCCAAGCGAATTCCGCGTAAGGTAACTTCGCCACAGATGCATCCGCATGTGTCACTCTGCCGGATACCAAATCAAAGGTGAAATCCTTCTCCGTATTCCGGTCTTTCGGACGCAACGTCCCCCGCTCTACAAACTGGACGTGAATGCCCTTCTTGGCCTGTGGCTCCTTGGCAAACGTCATGAATCCCAGCTGCCGCCGGAATGCGTATGGTAAAGCCGTGTACAGCAAACGTAACAATCCTTTGGCCCCTGCGGTCACTTCTTCTGCGGGAAGGTCCAGTGCAATGTATACTTTTCTGCGTGTCGCCACGGACTGCATTACCGCGTAGAGCAGGCGCTTGAACAGCACTTCGTTCATTTTCAAGGTGCTCAACACTTGGGTTGGTGATCCTACGCCAGCATCGGTCGCCCCACCTTGTCCGCTCCTAGGTGATATAGGCAATTCAGCAAGTGCTGGCAGAACTGTACCTTGTTCGATGTCATAGGACGTGGTGAACACGGCATCCAGCCAGCCGCCTTGTTTCATCTGCTCTTCCGAACGTTCGGGAGACAAGACGTAATTATGTGCAAAAAAGGCACTGCGCAGCCCGGTGAAATCCGCAGACTGGTACACATTTTGCCCAAGGATTGTCTCCCCACTCTCCAGATGAAGCAGGTGAATGGAAGCCGGAAACTTCGTCTCGTCCTTCTCGCTACGACCTGTTAGCTCCGCTGGAGCGTCATAGACGCAGTAGGGGTGAAGCACTTTTTTGATAAAAGAAGGGTCCAGTCCCGGCGATACCGCAACCGTATCAAACCCCTCTGTTGTGCGAAACACCCCGCGCCGCTCTCGGGTATACAGCTGTTGTTCAATGGGCGGGGTTACGGAAGAACGCATCATCCCACTCTCCCCTCAATGTACTTCAGCTTGTACAATAGCCATAAGAAGGGTTCATCCACGCGAATCGGACTAACCACACCCTGCAATTTCATATCCACCGGATTGCTACCCAGCGCAGAGACTGCGAAATAGGCTGTATCCTTGAAGTACACATCCATCGTGCCCTTGAACGGACGATCCACTTTCTCGATAAAACGCCGGATCTCCCCGTCGATATTCTCGAACTCGGTTAAGTCGAACCAATCGCGGTGCACCATGTTGCGGAAGACATTACTGTTGGATTTGATATAATCCCCCTCTTCATCCTTGAGGGAATGCAGCATGTCGCTTTTCGTGAGCACAACCGCTGTTGGAATATTGGTCTTGGCTTTGTCCTGATACGCGATAAAATCTCCGAACATCGTCAGCACCACGTCACGCGGCTCATCGTATCGTGGTGTCCACTCTCCCGGCTCGTTGCCCAGGTTAATGCGGATTTTGTCCCGAATCGAACGAATTTGAAGCGGGTCCACCATGAACAGGATGCCTGCCGAGTTCTTGATGTGCTGCCCGTGAAGTCCGAGATAATCCTGCTCCACCATACCTTCACCCGCAACGTCGAAGAAAACCAGTGTCAGCGGCGCTTTATCTTCGTCCTTGAACACAAATTGGAAGATAAACGGCTCCTGCAACTTTTCCTTCTGTGTGGAATCCAGCAGATCCCCCCGTTCAAACAACGGTTCTTCATAATCCGCACGGAACCGGCGGCTAATCTCCGCATTCAATGGCATGCAAGCCGCGTCAAAATGATCGGCCGTATAATGCTGCAATGTATGAATTAATGAAGTCATGTAGACGGATTTCCCCACCTGGGATGCACCAATGATGGATATGATATTGCTCGGTGCTTTACCTGCCGTAACAGGCAGCTCGTTATGACACTGCGGACACAACCGGCGGCGTGTAACTACACCGTACCGATCGTTCAGACCCATCACGATGTTATCGGAATAAATACGGTGTTCCTCCGGTACATCATGCGGAGCCAATACGGCCTCCATATCAAATACCGTGTCGAGTCCAAATCTTTCGCGATACCGATTCAACTTCGCATCTTCCCCGAGTGCGTAGTCCTCATCATCATCGCGGTGATGGGCGGCGCGGAACACCACCTCTTCCGGTGAAAACTTGCTGAAACAATAAGGGCATACAATATCGTAAAACAGCGGACGTTCCTCCGGCTGTTGTCTCTTCAAAAACCGACTAAAAAAGCTCATAGCCACTCCCCTCCCCTGATCAGTCAGACTAAGGTGATTTACACTTGCACTACGATGACAGAGTAACCTTCCAATCGCTAGTCCAACTATCTAGTCTGATATAAGCCGATAGGCGGCTCCATATTTCGGTCCGTCCGTGAAGAATAATCGCACATAATCATCCTTGGCAACTTCAACGGGCGGCATCTCATTTCTTCCGGGAGCAAAATCACTCACAAAAGGATACACCGTACCATCTTCCTTATTCAGCGGAACCCCGCCCTGCTTGCGAACATAACAGAGGGCTTCCTTTGGAACAGGTACTTCCGCTGTGACGGTGATCAATACACTTTTTCGTTTCTGAAAAAAACCGCTCTTGTAGCGAATGGAAAAGCGGATATCCGCCTTCCCTGCGCTTGCAATCACCATGTTGTCCTCGTCTCGTTGACGGATCAGCACAGGTCCCTCTTCCTCCATCTGACACACATACACGGTGTACTTGATGGCACCAAAATCTGTGATCCGATCCGTGTAACCATTGCTCGCCTTATATTCCTCTCTCGTGTACAGCTTCAGCTTGCCCTGTGCAGGCTCTTCCCCGGTACGATCATCGCTCATCATATCCAGCTCTAGCCGTTCCACATACACAGCTTCTACCCGTTCCGGCCAGAGCCAGCGAAGTGTACAACGCCCTTCGTCCACCGCAAGTGTCAGTTTTCGAATCAAGGGTGTCGAAGGGTCTGCATCCGTAAACCGCATTTCCATTGACCTCCCGACGTTAGAATCCTTTGCTGCGTGTATCTCTTGGTCTCTGACCAAACCCTTCGGCAGAAGAAGTTCCGCCGCCAGCTTCACGACGACCCCTGCTCTTCCGCGGCGTGTTCTCCTTAATCGGAACAATCCAGGAGAAGAGGGTCAATACGCCAGACAAAATGAGCATCGCACCAAGACGTACGAATGTATCCCCCACGTTCGAACCGTCGAGTCCCCACTCCAGCAGAAGCCCTGCCAGTAGACCCGACACCGCACCGCCTATACCAAAGCTGAGCGCGAGATGACGGTTATCAAACACAAGTCCGAGTGAGACACCCAGTGCCACGCCAATCAGCAGCACTGCTGCTACTCGGAAAATCGCCAGATAAACGCTCTGCTCCATCATGCCTGTACGCTCCGTTACCAGCGTCCGTTCATCAATCGTATCGTAGATCTGCTGGAATGCCAGATTCAGACCACCAGAATCCGGTACATCATAATACATGCCACCAGTTTGCTGGGCAATGTTACGCAGCAAATCCGTACCTGATGGGTCCACCAGACTGAGGCCGACTGTATTGATGGAAATCTGTTCGTTTTTATATTGGGACAAAATATCGGTCGTATCCGCTTCACTGAATCCATCGGATAACAAGATGACGACGGTACCGCGTTTCGGGTCATGTTTGCCCTGAATCTGCTCCATGCCTTCCCGCAGCACGGCATCAAAATTGGTACCGCCTGAAGTCGTAACAATGCCATCGATTTTGCTATAAACCTCATTCTTGGCCGCTTCACTATCTAGCGCAATAAACGGTTGTAACAACTGCGGCTGGTCATCAAACGTAATGACAGCCACCTGTTTGTCACTCTCCATTTGGCTGATTAATGTCTTGGCTGCTTCAAAGCGTCCGTTATCCGGATCTGTATCATTCATGCTGCCCGAGTTGTCGATCATTAGTACGATGTCCTTCACTTGCTTCACACCGCCCGGATTGATCTGATACAACAATTGCAGGGCGAGTCCAGTAACGAACAACAGAGCCAGTGTTGCCGGAACAAGCAATTTCCACGACAGTCCCAGATACCGGAGCTTCCATGAAGCACCATTCAGCTTGGGTGAGATCATCTCTGCGATCAAACAGAACAATCCAACGCTCAGCGCCAGTACGCCAAAATATAATCCCATCAGCAACAGACGTGGCATCTCCCCAAGCCATTGACGCAGCATGATTTCTCCTGCCGCAAAGCCCACTGCCCCGCCAATCAGGCTGAACAGGACCAGGAGAAGATTGATTTTTCGCTGCATGTCTACATGCATCCTTTCCATACCAGCCCTAAGCAGGCTGAGTTAATACAAGATTGGTGCTGGGTGTCAGGACACCGCCAGACGTCTTAACGGATGGGTGACAACTTGTCCGCCAGACCTGCGGGGTGAAGTTCATAGCCATTCTCCGTGTACGAGTCATAATATACCTTGCCGTTCCGATACACCATAAGATCCTCCAGATGGAAACCGCCCATCAGATTGAGCTTCTCCACGCCACTACTGCGTTCTTCGTACACTACACCCAGCTTGTAGATGCGTGACGTCTCTTCGGCATGTGCCGCGTAGTCCATGAAAGCACTATGATGATCACCAAAGAAATACTTCTCTTCATACCGATGTTCCTGCGTATAGTCGAATACCCGTACCCGAACAACCGCCTGATCCTCCAGCGTGTGGTACAACCTGCGGAACAGATCATCCCGGGTTAATACGTCTTTGTCTCCGTAGGCAATCGTTACATTGGCCCTTTGCAACAGCTCTTCTTCAAATGGCAATTGCAACGGCTCTGCCGTAAGCAGCAACGAGTGACATACCTCCATCAGGCGTTTCAACAGACGATCATCGCCTTCTGTGGCGAGCCGGTTCATGTCTCCCATGTAACGGTCCTCAAACCATACATCCCGTCCGCGCTTGGCCTCCAAATCAATGATTAGCTCTTCCGTCACTTTGCCGTAGTACTCCATCACGTTCTGGCCGATGTATTCATCCGCAGCGGCGATACTTTGGGCAGCTGTCTCTCGCAATGTGCGTTCCAGCGCTTCAAGTGCTGCTGTGACATGGCGACTGAAACGATGAAGCTCTTCCATCTCCGTATCGTAGATGCGCAGCAAATGTAATTCATTTTCCAGCCGCAATAATTCTATCTTGGGTACATACACTCGCTCCAGCATGCAGTCAATCAGATTGCGCACATTCTGTTTATCACGGAACAACGCTCGTTTGAACGACTGATCTTCCACTCGCTCTTGTTGACGTTGCTCCAGCAGAGCACGTGCCGATTCAAGCTGCATCGATTTATCCCGAATCAGTCCAAGCAGCGCTTCACGTACACTGCCAGGCTCACTGTCACTCCAAGCCGCCCACTGGAAGTAACCAACCTCTGGATGCTCCGCGCGGGATTGTTCGGCCTGACGGCGTAGAGAGCCGCCAGAGCTGCGCTCGCGCACACGCTCTTCGACAAGACGGACAACGTTATCGCGGAAGTACGCTTCGGCTCCTTGTCCAAACAACGCTCTCTCCGCTTCACGTAGGGAGAGCGGCTTCAGATCAGAGAAACTGACGTTATGCGTCATGATGCCACTCATGCCACTAACCAGATCTTCATTGGGCAGCAAGCCTTCGACTTTGCGTTCCACCGAGGCCGCGTCCAGTCCAAAGAAAGAGAGTTTGTCCTTAATGCTCCAATCCGGCTCCTGCCGCATACGTACGAGCAGATACCGATACATGTGATATAACACCGCCAGTGCAATCGGTTTGTTTGGCCGCCTGATCTCGGCAAAACCCGCACTTGCATAACCATGTTGATCAGAGGTGGTACGAATATTGTTTTTAAAAGATGTATTGTTGTACGTGTTCGCTCCCGTGCTTGAAACGCTACCCGAGTGATCCACATCCTGCTTTCTGTTCTTCAGCAGGCAGATGCGGCAGATGATCTCGGCATTTTCTATCCAGCCACCGGGAACGCCGGTTCCACGCTCATTTTTGTCGGACAACAGATATACCAGATCAAACAACGGTGACGCGGGATGTGTAACGGGAATGGAGATCCCATCCTCCGTCACCAGCAGTTTACCGCTGAACGTGTAGTCCAAGGACTGCATATAATCCAGTTCCCGCAGAAAAGCGAGGCCTGCTGCGCTGGCATACCCGAAGGAATCCACCTGTTCCATCTCGCTGACCAACACATGCAGATCCGTTTGCACCGACTTGAAGGCTTGGGACAAAATGGTCTCCGTCAGCTTGGTCAGCTCTGGCAACAATACATTCAACGGATCATCCGCTCTGGTTACCACCGTAACGTAAATCCGATCAAATGACGAGTATAACCGTCCATATTCGGCAATTCGGTTACTGACCCGCCGAAGCGTACGATTCAGATCGTAGAGCGCCTGATCCGATTCGTGGAAACTGCGATGTACATCCTTACGCCGCGTTTTGGACGGTCGCTCCGTCTGCCCAGCGGACAAAGGCAAGCGGTGACGAGTCACCTGACCATCATCGGACGAGCCACCATTCCTCGTTTCACCCGAACCCGCTTCCTGATCTTCTGTCCCAATCTGAACGTAGACTACACCGTCTCCATTATCCCATTTTAGCCGATTGATCTCCTGCACAGCAGACACAGCAGGTGCAACCAGATCACCCACAAACAGGAACAGCGCCGGGTAATGGATACTGCTGCGTCCATCACCCAGACTGCCTTGACGTTCCTGCTCTATTGCATACTGTGCTGCATACTTCTCCAGATCACGCTTCAGGGTATTGTTCGAATTGAACTCCATCCCGGCCGCCATCTTACTTCAGCCTTCTGCGAATGTCGTTCAACTTGGACGACATCGTTCTGTAGAACTGATAGATGTCTTCACCGTTAGCCAGTTCTACTCGCTCGTATTCGAGACGATCACGTGATTCCATGAACAGCGCAGCCAGATCATCCAGCTTTGTCAGCAATGGGGTGATATCTTCTGAAGCCGTCAGATCATTATCCCGACGGGAGGCTTTGCGTAGCAATGTACTGCGATCCTTTTCCGCCAGACCGCGGAAGTTGCCAAACACTTCATACTCGGCAAAGTTACGGCTCTTCATCAGGTTAGCGAATGGCTCCCATGCATCTTCTTCCGGGTCACGGTCATAGACGTAGAGCGCACCCTTTTTGACGATGGTGTCAGTATATAACGCTTCGATGAAGCGGTCATACCACTGCTCTTCGTCCTGGTACTGGGCAAGAATGCCTTCGAGTTCGGCGACTTTGGCCGAGATGGCATTCATCTTCGCCAGTTCCTCACGTACACGTGCGATCAGCTGCGGGGAGCGTACCAGGTTTTCTTTGGCCATATCTTCATTAATACTGCCGAAAATATCCTTAACTCCCACACGTGGCAACCCTTCGGATTGCAGACGTTTCAGCTCAATCACCGCCCGCTTCACTTCCCCGAGGTTCGGCGTTGTGGACGTCAAACGCATGTCGTAGGCTCCCAGTTTGGCAGACAGATCAAACGCTTCTGTTGTCACAATCGCATACCGGTTGCTTGTATTCTCATCAATCGATTTGGCTGTCACGATGTTGTATCCAAGCGCCTGCTCAAATTCGTTTCGCACACGGGCGTTATACTGCTTCACGCGGGCGTTCTCGTACACATCTCCCCATGATTTCTCCGGAATCGGAGACGGCAGATAGGTCCAGTTGTTTTTCTCCGTTTGTACCAAGTGTCGACCAATGCCTTCTTTGTCCAAAATGGTACGTTCATAACTTTCCTCATATACTTTGAGCGGAGTATACACAAAGAGTGGTACCCCGTTGCGGGTATTCAGCCAGAATATCCGGTTACGCACTTCACTTTCCTTAACGGTAAAATGAGACTTGCCCACCGCATTGTTCTGATAATTGCGAATCCCTTTCAGAATGCCCGGCGCCTGTGCCGGTACCGATACAAATCCCCATGAAGGGAAATGCAGACTGCCTGTACTGTTGCTCAGATTGAACACCGGAACTGCCTCATCATCCAGCTTGCCAGCAATGAAACGTTCCACGAATTTCTCAACCGACTCATCCTGACCGTATTTGATCACCAGGAAATCTTCCATGGAACGCGTAATCAGATCACCGAATTTCTCACTCAGGAAGTCGGAGATGGAGCTGACGATATCAATCTCGTTTTCTTTCACCCATTGGCTGGAGTTTTCCAGCAATTCACGGGAGAAGTCACGGATCAGATCATCTGTATCTCGCTTGTCCAACAGCCCGTCCACCACACTGACGATATCCGGTACACTTACGACGTTCCAGTAATATGTTTTGTTTCCTTTGTGATCGGCTTGTTCTTCGCCACGTGTCAGCAGGTCACCGTTCTTCGCGAATATCGAGCTAAGGGCGTTCAGCGTTTCGGTAAATACGTTATAAATGCGGCTGTTCTCCTGGTTCAGCAACTCATACAGATCTTCATAGAACTCGATCATCTGATCGTTGCGTTCCACGTCGGCGTGCAGCCAGTACTCATGAATTTTTGCTTCAATATAAGCATTCTTTTTCTTCTCTTTGGAGACAAAAGCACTCTTCGCATCGCCCAGCTTCTCTTCGGACTGCTCCTGAGCTGCTTCAATATCACGCGGAATGCGGAAGGCATTCTCACGCAGCGTTTCAATGTACGACTGAATCATCTTCAGTACACAGAAGCCTTTTTCCGTATAAATCAGACGAGAGACATAAAACGGACCTTGTTCGGGATGCAAAAACATACGCCGGATCTGTTCGGTGAACTGACCGGCAATCTCGCCCGGCAGTTGTTTCTTCGCCTTGATATATTCTTCACGGGCACGGGCCAAGAAGTTCTGCTCCAGCTCGGTGTCCATATTCACAACCTGTGATTTCACCACGTTGCCATAGGATAAACGCTCGCTGTTCTGATACCCAGGCAGTGGCTCTGGCACGCGCGCTTCAAAGGACTTGACCACACTTTCGAGATCAATGCCCAGCTTGCGGGCAAACTTCTCGGTATCCTCCTGGTTCGGTGCTTTGGAGAACATGGTATTCATTTTGTCGAACATGCGATATGCCAGATACGTGGTCATCTCTTCAATTGGTAGTACAGCCGAAGATGCACCGATGATGTTGTAATCATAGTTCGCCGGGTACACTTTGTTCATCTGTGCAATGTTGGTTCGAATGTTGCTGATATAGTCATGGATTGCGAACTCCTCACCCGACTGCTTCTCCTCACTTGCCATGAAGTTGGTAATGTTCTCGGCCGTGACGTTCATGCAGTAATCGTAGGCGTTCTCTAGCAATTTCCCTTCGGTATTCGTCGCAGAGATCAGATGACACAGGTTAAATGGCGGCAGTGGTGAGTTGACGGTTAAAATATTGCCGTACTTCTGTGTAAACCGCTCACCGCGGCTATCCACGTTCATCCAGTAATCCAGCTCTTTGAGTGCAGCATATCCGTTCTTGCGAATGTATTCACGAGTGTGTTCGCTCAAGCTTTTGTTGGACAGGTTCACGTCTGGCGTGAACAGGTAGCCCAGCGTATTCACGCGGTCAATCCCGGCTGAGCCGTGATCACGTTCGATAATACCGCGCACGATATAGGAAATATCGAGGAAGCAACCGCTGCCTGTACCGCCGGACAGACCTGTCAGCAGGAACACCATCAGTTTTTTGTTGGTGCCTACAGATAAGGTTTTGATCTTTTTGTCGATAGCCTGCACAACCTGATTGATCTTGGTGAACAAGAGCAGACGTCCAGCCTGACGCACCCCTGCGGCACCGTTCATGCCATCCGTGATGCTCAGTTCGGGAGACAGCCAGTCCGTAATATAAGGTTCCAGCACGCTGCGGTTTTGAAGAAGTCCCCCAATCTCGGCATTAGACAGCAGCACGAATTCATTAATCGGATCGAGTCCGATCCCTTTATACTTTTTGGCACGATCCTGTTCGTTTGTCTCAAAAGCCAGAAACTCCACATTGTCCGGCTTGTCCATTTTTTTCTTGGATACCGGGTCCTGTGGTAGCTTGAAACGACGGTTAATCTGATATTTGAGACGCAGCAGTGCGTCAATTCCCGTTCCTCCCAGACCAATAATCAGAATGGGGTTATCAATTGTATCAACTCTGATCTTCTCACTGACAATACCTCCGCCAAGTGATACATCCAGTTGCTGAATATGTTCTCTAACAATCGGTTTCATTCCATGTCCTCCTTTGATTAACAAAGTTGGAACTGCAACTTCATTACACTTGCCACTCCGATGACAGAATAACATTCCGATCGCTGTTATCCCCAGATTTTTTCAATTCACTTTTACAAAGTGAAAATCCGGGGATAAAGGCGAACGCTTCCGCTTCTTCACGTTATTTCTGTCCTCTGCGTTCTCGTGTAAACAGTTGGTCCCAAATTTTATTGGCATCCTTTTAAACTAAACAATCAACTTAAATCAAATAATCCTTCACACCAGATATTCAATTAAAATGGTCTTGTCCGCCTGTTGCAGCGGGATGCTCAGTCGGTCACCGTTCTTCAGTTCAACGCCTGAGCTTGCATCAACTGCACGACCGGATTTCTCCAGCGTACCGCCTGCGGTGTTACGGATTATAATTCGATCCCCATTGCTGGGCGTAAATACATATTTTTCGGTTTCCTTCAGCTCAGGGTCCAGTTGCAACAACTGATGCAGATGGAATCTGCCCCGGAAGGATACCAGCTTTTTATATTGCGGATAGGACTTGTCTCCCGTGTTCTCATCACGAATCTCCACAACCATCTGGCCTACAAATCCCCGGTTTTTGCGTTTCAGCCAGCCCATCAGGAACCAGGCACCAACACCGACCACAATCAGGGCTACAACACCCAGGATGACAGGTAACCAAGGAAACGGCTTGTCCTGTTCACCGCCAGACGTCGTTGGTTGAGATCCACTTCCGGCTGCTCCGCTCGCGTTGATCGTGATTGGCTCACTTTCACGGTAGAAGCTGTCTTCTTCCGCACGGATGACTAATTCATAGTTATGATTGTCTGGTACTTCAAACGTTCCGGCAAAACCAGAACCTATGTTTTCCAGCGGTTGTTCTTCACTTTTGCCTGTATCCACATCTTTCACAACCAGCGTGGCCTTCATATCTGCATACAGATCATTATCCTGAAGCGGCTGACCGCCATTCTCCAGTTTGGCTGCAAGATCAACCTTGTCTCCTTTGGTATAGGACTTGGTCTTAATTGGGTCCACAACGAGCTGAAGATCGTAGTTGAACAACAGGTTGATATCGATGCTGTCTTTCGGAGCCCCTTTTACCCGAAGTTTCCAATCTCCCTCTTGGGGTTTCAACAGCTTCACGAGTGAATAACTCTTCGAAGTCGAGAGCTTGGCTGCATCCGAGTTCAGATCCACGGCTTGTCCGGAAGGGTCCGTCAATTGCACTTCCACCGGCTTCGAGGACATGATCGAAATATTAGCTTCCAATACACTGTCGTTTGGCACGTTCACGGTAACTTCCTGATAACTGCCGTTTCCCGTTACAGAGGGCAGCTTCACCACATTCAGTTTGGCATGATCGGCGAAGATCTCACTCAGAATCTGTGGCAGATCATCCGGCGTATCGGTAATGAATGACTTGCCTCCGGTCTGCTGAGCCAGGTCTGCGAGTGCATTCTTGTTCAGCTTGCCATCCGCGTTCAGTCCAATCGTATACACCGGAATGCCCTGATCCTGTGCTTCCTTCACGGCTTTTGCCAGATCAGCGTCGGATTGTGCCTGTGTACGGCCTTTGGTTTTGTTAAAGTCATTGTTGCCATCCGCCAGCAGCACGATCATCGGCGAGTGGGATGGGTCTGCACCATGATTCAGTATGTTCACGGCTTCGGCGACACCAACTGAGACATCGGTATATGGCCCCCGGCCGAGCTGATCAATAAAATCCTTCAGGCTGCTCTTGTCCGTATCGGACTGAATCGTAAGCATAGCCTTTTCCCGCTCCACCTGATCGGTATAAGCGACAATCCCTACCTTGTCCCCCTGGACGGGCAGCATATCAATAAACATTTTCATGGCTTCATTACTGATCTTGTCACGGTCACTTGTATTCATCGAGTTACTTACATCGGCTACAAGTACCGCATCGATTCCGCTTGTCTGTGCCTGAGCCGCTGCAGCTTGTGGCAGCAACGCCTGAGGTAGCAGTAGCGTTAGAATTGCCAGCAGAACTATCGTTCCACTGAGCCAGCGTATTTTGCGTGTCCGCAGCATTGGGTGTACTCCTTCACGTTTGAGATTAAAATGGGAATAGTTTATTATAGGCGTCAAGCCTTAAGGAAATCTTAACAGTCTACTAACAAATTCTGAAAAGCACCCCTATCTTGAGTTACAGTTTTGTAATGACTGACAAAAATCGACGATTTCAAGCCTGTAACTGGCACAAAAGTACCAACTATGGAAATATGATATAGTTATTGCCAGCAAACTGCAATATAACAGCGCTTGTTCACCAAGCCATAGAAGGGAACGGATTATGGTTACATACGGATGCCTCGCCATATTGTTTCTTTTTGTCATCATAAAGGGTTTTGCACTCCAGCTTCATCGGAGGAAACCAATTTCCCGCGAAGACACGGATCGTACCCTCTACACTATTCTGAATGGTGAGCGTGATTGAGCATGAGTACTAAACTAGTTGTATCCATACGACCATTTCATCGAACGACCTATGCCTATGAAAAGTTGCAAGTCTGCTCACGTTGTGGACAGTACACCTGCCTGTGGGAAGAGGAGTGCACGGCCTGTGGCCGGGGTGCCCTGAACTCCGTTCAGTCGAAGGCGACTTCCCGTGTGAAACGCCGCATTGCACGCGACCTGTTCATTACGATATTGTTCGGTGCAGCTGCCACCTATTTCGGTGAGACCATAGATCAGACCATGGCAGCAGCCAGTGTTTCCCTGCTGCTTCTGGCCTTATTGATCTTCATGCAGAAACGTTCGTTCGAGGTAGAGCAGCAGCGCGAGTTGAAGCGCATGTTGCAACAGGATGAGGAAATCATCCGACAGGGCATCAATCGCAACTGGGCTCTGGTCGCCGAAGCCCGAAAGCAGGATGAAGCACTTGCCTATGAGATGCTCCGCGAGATCGGCTCACTTGTCTACAACGACCGAATTCGACTGCAACAGGTTGCATTGTTACAATCCTTTGTCCTGCGTAGTGACATGGATTTGCAACTCAAGCCCTTGCTTCTACGCAGCTTCGAGCGGCTACTGGCTGAATATATTGGTGAGATTGCGCGGCTTAAGCCGGATTTGATCCGTGAAGATGCGATTCGTTATATCGCAACCTATGAAGTGAATATTTTACAGCTCCACAATGGAATTCAGATACTTACAGCCGTAGCTGCTGCTGCCGTGCGCAAGAGCAAATATATTGAGTTATTCCCTAGTCTTATTACCCGCTACGCCCGCTTTATGCCCAAGGATCGCTTCATGCGGCTGTATCACACGATTGAACGCTATCCGAGCAAGGCACGAGGGGGATTGGCAGAGTCGGTAGGTCGGGTGTATAACGAGAAATATCGGGATCAATACGCAGATGTTCAGCTGTAGGGATGATATATTGAGAAAGAAAAACGTAGTTTAGTGCAAACTCACTCCCTGTATATAGACGAATGCAATTTCATCCACCCCTGCATGCGAGTCAGCACCACAGATCGAAGGTTATGATTCTAATGATATAAGAATTAATCCAAAAACACCCCATCCTTAGGTCTAGGATGAGGTGTTTTGAATTTTATGGCAGTCTGCCAAGTGTTATGCACTGTACACGGACAAAGAAAAACCAGATAGGGAATACCTAAAAGACATCTTCCATGGAATGAAACAGGTGTGCAAACAGGCACTCGCAGATGACAAAAACAATAAGCGGATATGATCATCTGTCCTGGTGAAAAAGGGCCGCGACGTGGTTCCGTCGCGACCCTTGATCTGAGGGTTCGGTACATTTGTACCCGAACCCTCTCATATATGCCATGCCAATCACTCTGGCATGGCATGGTGCCTGCGCAATTGCGGCTACATCGCCGCTTGCGCCAAGGCTTTACCGTCCGCGACGAGAATCGCGACGGTCACCCTTCGCCGGTCCGCGTCCTGCGGATTCCGGACGGCGAGAGCCTTCGCTACTGCGCCCGGAGGTGCGCTTGTCGGCGCTACGGCCAGCCCAGCCGCTGCTAGCTGCACCGCGTCCGCTTTGGCCCGCTGCTCCGCGACTGCTGTCGCTGCTACGCGCGGAACCACGACCTGCGCTGCGCTCGTCGCCACTGCGACCCGCACCGCGTCCACCTTGACCTGCTGCACCGCGACTGCTGTCGCTGCTGCGGCCACCGCTACGACCACCACTGCGTCCACCTTCGCCGCCGCGGGAACCACGACCCCCACGTCCGCCATCTCTGCGATCGTTACGGCCTGCACCGCGACGGGCACTGCCAGTTCCGGAAGAGCGTCCGCCTGAACGTTCGTCATCCCCTTGACTGTTGATGGAACGTCTAGCTGCTCCAGTTGAAGCAATTGGACCTTCGCTTGTCCACTGGATACGGGACAGCTTCTGGTCAATACCTTGTTCAATACGTGCAAGTTCCGGTCTGTCGTGCTCTGTTGCAAACGTTACAGCAAGACCTGTACCGCCTGCACGGCCCGTACGACCAATCCGGTGGATATAACTTTCCGCATCATGCGGCATATCGTAGTTAAATACATGCGTAACGCCTTCAACATCAAGTCCACGTGCAGCTACATCTGTAGCAACCAGCACTTGCAGTTTGGCATCGCGGAACGCTTTCATTACGTTCTCACGCTTGGATTGGGACAGATCTCCATGAAGTTCATCACTTGCATAACCTGCTTCACGCAGATCTTGGTTAAGCTTGGATGCACGACGCTTGGTCCGGCAGAAAATAATCGCCAAGTATGGGCGATACGTATCAATCATGCCGCGAAGCGCTTCAAGCTTACCACGATCCGTACACTCCAGCACTTGCTGGCGAATTTGTTTGATCGGGATAACAGATTGGGAAGACACTTTTACATCTTCCGGATCTTTCATGTAGGTCTTCGCCAGGTTGCGAATGCCCTTAGGCATCGTTGCTGAGAACAGCATTGTTTGACGTTTGTGTGGAAGCTCACTAAGAATCGTTTCCACATCGTCCAGGAAGCCCATGTGCAGCATTTGGTCGGCTTCATCCAGCACCAGTTTTTTCACATTATCCAGCTTCAACGTGCCACGGCGCAGGTGATCCAGCAGACGCCCGGGTGTGCCAATAACGATCTGGGTTCCGTTCTGCAATTTACGCAGTTGCTTGTCCACATCCTGCCCGCCGTATACGGCAAGCACATGCAGTTTATCGTCGTTTGCCGTGAGTTTCTTCGCTTCTTCCGTAATTTGCAGCGCAAGCTCACGCGTAGGCGCAATAATCAACGCTTGCGGCGAACGGTCGGATACGTTAATTTTCTGAATAATCGGCAGCAAAAATGCCAGCGTTTTCCCTGTTCCTGTCTGTGCCTCAGCGATAATATCGCGTCCACCCAGCAGTACCGGAATCGAACGCTCCTGTACCGGAGTCGGCACGGCGATGCCCTGATGTTTCAGGATCTCGCACCATTCCGGGCGAATGCCCAGTTGTTCAAAGTTTGCCAATCGTTACACCTCTGTATATTCATTTAGATAAGTCCATTTCATAATGACCTTAGTATCAGTATCTGCCATCAAGACTAGTTTTCCTTATATCAATCATGATTATGAAATGAATTTTTTAAAAAGCAATCCACTCGTTGCTCTTCTTCTCCATACCCTGTAGTTTACACGTTAGTCAAGCAAAACAAAAGGGGATACAGCGTTACCCACCCAACTTGTAGCACAAAATTCCAAGATCAGCGTAACTTGTATCGACCAAGTGACTCTAGATCTGCCTTCAGGTTGCTGATGATGTGGAAATAATGACCTAGCATGCCTCAGGCTCTAATAAAAAACAGCGACGCCCTCTCCCCGATTTCCGGAAAAAGTGCGCCGCTGATTATAAAGTATCTTTTTATGTTATCTATTCGTTGTCTAATTCGTCCAAAACCAAGTTACGAACCATGCCCTCCAGCTGTGGCAAATCCACTCCGTTCAAGAATGCGAGTGCTCTCTTCGTTCAACCCGCGCAGGTGCACGGTTTTGCCCAGCTTCGCGTATTTGAATTTCACTTTGCCAATAGCCACAACCGCCGTATTGTCCCAGATATGTGAACCTCCGAAATCAATCGTGATTTCCTTCGGATCAGCCTCTGCATCAAACTCATCCACAAAGCGGGACGAAGAACCGAAGAAGAACGGTCCGTGAACCCGATATACTTTCTGTCCTTGCTCCTGGCTCGCCTTTACGCGAATCTTGGTCTGTTTCCAGCCAAAATGCAGCACACTGAGCACAACGCCGACCATGACCCCGATCGACAGATCGTGGGTATAGACCACAATCGCCACCGTCACGATCATGACAAAGGCTTCCGCCCGAGGCACACGGGCAATATTTTTGATGGAACTCCAGTCGAATGTTCCGATACACACCATAAACATTACACCAACGAGCGCACCCATCGGCACCTGTTTCACCACTCCGCTGAGCAGCAACAACAGGATCGCGAGAAACGCACCTGCGGTAAACGTGGATAATCTTCCGCGTCCGCCAGACTTCACATTAATCACCGATTGCCCAATCATGGCACACCCAGCCATACCACCGAACAAACCATTAATGAAGTTGGCAATCCCCTGACCGCGTACTTCGCGGTTTTTACTGCTCTTGGTCTCCGTCATCTCATCCACAATGGTAGCAGTCAGGAGAGATTCCAGCAAACCGACCAGTGCCAAGGTGAATGAATAAGGCAGCAGGATCATTAGTGTTTCCCATGTCCATGCAATATTCGGCAAGTGGAACATGGGCAACGTACTTGTGAGATTACCCATCTGACCTACGGTTTTCACATCCAGATGGAAAACTACAGTAATAATGGTCATGGCGATAATCGCAATGAGCGGAGCCGGAACACCTTTGAAAAAACGTGGCAATATGTAAACAATCGCCAACGTGCCCGCTACCATTGCGTACATGATCCAGTTAGCCCCTGTGAAATGAGTCAGTTGCGCCATAAAAATCAGAATAGCCAATGCATTCACAAATCCCGTCAGTACCGAATGAGGCACAAACGTAATAAACCGTCCAACCTTGAAAATACCCAAAATAAACTGAATAACTCCCGTCAAAATCGTTGCTGCAAAAAGATATTCCACGCCATAATCCTTGACGAGTCCAACCATCAGTACCGCCATGGCACCTGTTGCCGCCGAGATCATACCGGGTCTTCCACCTGCAATCGAGATCACAATCGCAATCGTAATCGAAGCGTACAATCCGACCATCGGATCGACACCTGCAATGATGGAGAACGCAATGGCTTCCGGAATTAACGCCAGCGCTACCGTAATGCCTGCCAGCACGTCTCCGCGAATGTTGCCAAACCATTGTTGTTTTAAAGTATTCATATGTTCTTTGCCGTTCCTCCTACGTGTATTCCTCATAATGGACAATCTTACTGAAGAGTAACGAAAGACGTTCACACTAACCAACTATCCAGGACAGCACAAAACAACGGAATCCTCTCCGCATCATTCGCCTATGCTGTTGCCTGAATTGCATCATTCTTCACCATCCGTATAGCCTTGACGGGTTAATGTGCATTCACGTGTTTTCCGTTCCAATGTGTACCGCTATTGTTCCATTACCTTCAGTTGTCTTACTCATGCCACATCAGGAGCTGATCCTGATGCCAATAGGTTTTCCCCTCTCAGAAAAACCGGGTCCGTTAATGTACTGACCTATTATTATAGTCACAGGATTGGATATGTACTAATACAGTTAAGCCAAAAAAATAGAACCTTATCTCCTATTATCTTAGTTTTTCTATGAATTACTCACCCATTCTCTATTCACAAAAAAATAACCCGCAAAGATCCTTTGAAGAAAGTCTCTTTACGGGTATTCTCGCGATACTATGCTAGAATCTTCCTGATTTGAATATCGAATAGAGCAGGAAAGCCACCATCAGAATCGCCACCAGAAAACCAATCTCAATGACCGGAATATCCCACAGCATCGTGGATTGATGACTGATCGACGAACCGATAATCAAACCCACCATGATGATACAAAAGGCAAGTAACACAATACTGAAGGACAGCCGATTACTAATCTGGTCCATTCTGCGCATGAGGGCATCCAGTTCAGGAACACTGATCTCTAGCCTCAGCTTGCCTTTGCTAATAATGGATGATAACTGCCTTAACTGCCCTGGCAGACCAATGACACTTTCGGCCATATCAGCCGCACTGCGGAACAACCGATTCTTGATTCTTCCTGCGCTAAAACGTTCCTTGATCAGTTTCCGTCCAAAAGGCTCGGCCATATCTACAATGCTCAGGGATGGATCGAGATGTTCGATTACACCTTCCATCGTCAGCAACGATTTACCGAGCAGCAGAATATCGGCAGGCATGACAACCCGGTGCCTCTGGGCTACGCCGAACAAGTCATTTAACGCCTGACCCACACTAATCTTGGAAAAGGGAATATCGTAATATTTGGTACGCAACTTGTCCAAATCCACATGAAGCCCACGCAGATCCATGTCATCTGGCATCATGCCAAGTTTCTCAATTGCCCGGATCATACTGTCCGTATCTTTGCGCATTAACCCAATAATAAGCGAAGCAAGCTGCTGTTTCATCTCATCGCTCAGACTGCCCACCATACCGAAGTCTATAAAGGCAAGACGTCCATCCTTCAATACCATCAGGTTGCCCGGATGTGGGTCAGCGTGAAAGAATCCATGAATAAAGATTTGATTCAATAATGAGTCCACCAGCCGCTCAGCAATATTGTTCAGATCATGGCCGCGTCTGACCAGTTCTTCACGATCATTGAGCTTGATGCCTTCGATATATTCCATAGTGAGCACACGTGACGACGTATGATCCCAATAAATTGTCGGGATTTTCACCTTATTGTCCTGCTGGTATTGCTGTGCAATCTTTTCCGTATTCCGGCCTTCGACCGTATAATCCAGCTCGGCCATCAATGCCTGGGCGTATTCTTCTACCATTTGCGGAATCTGATATTGCTTCACCCAATCCCAGCGCTTCTCGGCCATGGCAGTCAGCTCACGCAAAATATCCAGGTCACGCTGCACAATACGCGATATACCCGGCCGCTGAATCTTGATGGCTACCGATTCCCCGCTTCGAAGTTTGCCCAGATGCACCTGTCCAATGCTGGCCGCAGCTACAGGGGTATCCTCGAACCGGGAAAAGATCTCCTCCAGCGGTGTATCCAATTCCTGTTCCAAAATACCCCGTGCCGTCTCGGAAGAGAACGGCGGGACCTGATCCTGCAACTTCACCAACTCACGAATGACAGACTCAGGCAATAGATCTGCCCTTGTGCTTGCGAGTTGCCCCAGCTTGACGAAAGCTGGCCCCAGCTCCTGCAGCACAAGCCTGATGCGTTCACTCAACGTTTTGGTGGTGTGTGCTTCGCGCGACATCCACCGTCTGGGCAGAGCCAGCAGCTGGAACAAACCCAGCTCCTCGACCATATAACCGAAGCCATGACGCACAAGCGCCATGGCAATTTCACGGTATCTGCCGACATGTTTGATTCGCACTGCCATCTACTCGATCTCGTTTCCTTTGAGAGGAGGAGGAACTTCAAGTGGAGCTGGGGATTCATCAGGTTGAAGCTGTGGTGAGTGGCCCAGTTCAGCAAGTTTTTTCTCCAGAACGGCAACACGCTGTTCCAGACTGGTTACATCACTTTCGGATGCCACACCAGCTTCCTGAAGCACGCGCTTGACCTGTTCCTGAATCACTCTCTTGAACTGGCCTTGTTCTTCATCGCCCCGTTCCATCAGGCGTTCAACCAAAGCTTTGGATTCACCGGGCGCAAGTTCCCCGCGCTTGACCAAATCATCCACGGTTTTCTCAATTTTTTCTTTGCTTACGACAGTAAGACCAAGCCCTAACGAGATCGCCTTTTTGAACAAATCGCTCATTTTTGTCATCCTCCTCTTCGTTGATCTCTATATTATACCCCTTACACTCCGCATGCAAAAATGTCAGTCCGATCAGACGTAACGTGCAGCCCATTTGCCTGCTTGCAGGAGTAACTTGCGGTATGTTTCGTGTGCAAAAGACGGTACATGGTGACCCGGCATCAGATAAACAATACGTCCAACACCATATCGATGTGCCCATACCGCAGGCTTCGGCCCTTCTTCGGATTGATATTCCAGCAATATTTTGGTTTCGGCAAAAGAACCAAACTCGAACTGATATGGCTCTTCTTCCATTGTGAAATTCGAAATGCCCTCCGTCACGGGATGGCTTTCCTCTGTTACATTGAATTCAAGTGGTGCATAAGCCGGATGATGCAGGAACTTGGCACCGATCATCTGTTTGAGCTCATAACGATTTTGGAGCGAAATGCCGTTATGTATAATGACCAGTCCACCTCCATTACTTACATAGGACAACAAACCTGCTGTCTGCTGTGGAGAGACTTTACCCTTCCAATCGTCCATGTATGAGATACATACATCAAACCCGGTTATATTTTCTTGCAGCAGCATATTCCGATTCTCACTGCATTGCACAGTCATAGTATCGTGGAAAATTCGGCTAATCTCCGCATCCACACCTTGAAGCGGGTGCCAATCTGGATGTGTGTAATCGCCAAGTAGTAATGCTTTTTTACGATGATCCATTCAATCAATCTCCTTTCTTGTTCACCTCACTGTATAAAACCAACTACCAGGGGAGCTTCTCTCCCTTGTAGTCCACATATGCGGGCTGATCTCCTTTAAATTGTTCATGGCGGTCGATAAGTACTGCGATATGCTGTGCAGATTGCTCGGGCGTGAGATCCGCAGAAGCATCCAATTCTCCCCGCATATAACTCTGTACCCAACCGGGATGCACAAGCATCACTTGTCCGCCTTCATCCTTCAGACCATTGTGCACAAGACGGGCCTGCATGTTCAAAGCAGCTTTGGACATACAATAGGCATACCACCCATCCCGACTGCATTGCTCTATACTTCCAGCCTCGGAAGAGATATCAACAATCAGCTTGACCTGTCCTTGAAGAAGGAGGGGTAACAGGGAATGAGTCACACGCAGTGTACCTAAGGTGTTCACATTAAATACTTCAGCCATCTCCGCCATATTCAACGGCCCGCGGATATGATCCGTAATACTCCCTAGTATAGCCGCATTATTGATCAGCATATCCAAATGATTCGTATCCAGCTTCAATGTCTCCGTGAACAGAGCCACCGACAGGTCATCCGCAATATCCAATTCGATGGCGCGCAGATGGTCAGGATATCCTTCTGCAAGCATACGAATCCCCTCGGAATCCTCCACGTCCAGACCGGCCGCATACACGAGATACCCTCTCTTCAGCATCTGTGCCGTCAAAGCCAATCCCAATCCCCGAGCAGCTCCCGTTACACATACGGTTCTCATCATGATGTCCCTCCTTCGCATAATGATTCTGTCTTTTATTCATTCCACATATTCATCTGAAAACCTTTAATTCAGAATGGGATCGCCAACTTCACGACCAAAGACTCATGAGGTAAAAGCGAGATTAGAGCCATTTTGCTTATTGAATTCAGCTATCTATTTGAGCTATAAAAAGCTGCTATTATCTCTGCATATATCGCTCCTGCCGATAGGCTAAACAATGCTCCACCCATCTTCGAGCGGCTGCCGGATAAGAGCCCAGATGAACGTGTGTATACCCCGCCACGATGTTGCCTGCGGCATATCCCTCTTGCTTCAAGTCACGTAACCCCTTGGTCTCATACGCATAAGGGATCGTTTCTCCATCACGATAGGTCATTGTCGAATAATGAAATTCATGACCCCGAAGTACTTCACCCTTTTTCAGTAAAAAGGAATCCCGAACGCTACTCGCTTCACGATAGCCAAGCGCAGCTCGCTTCTTCTGCATCTGCACCTGTGCGGGGATAATCCCCGCCATGTCGAAAGTAACGCCCTCTCGGTCGGTTAACGTTTCCCCGAGCACCATGTAACCACCACACTCGGCAAATAAAGGCATGTTGGAGTGTGCTGCCTGTCGAAGTCCTTCCAAGAACCCCTGGTTACCCGCAATCTCTGCTGCAAACTCCTCTGGAAACCCACCGCCCAAATAGATGCCATCCACATCCGTTGGAATACCTTCACCAGCGAGCGGACTGAAGTAATGTATTCGGGCCCCGGCTGCTTCAAGCAATTCCAGATTATCGGGATAATAGAAATTAAATGCCGCATCGCGCGCAATGGCAATGACAGGCTGCACCGCATAAGATACATGTCGATTATTAACGTGGATCACTGAATTGAAATTTCGGTCGGAATAAGAGCCTGATTCAGCATTAGCCGAATCCGTGTGGGCAGTCATGGCAGGACTCATTTCTTCATTTAACGGCGGGGCGCTTGCCGCCAGTTCCAGCAGAAGGTCCAGATCCGTGCCTTCCATTAACACATCGGCAGCCCGCTGAAATAATGGCTCCAGTTCACCGCGCTCGATCGCAGGTACCAGTCCCAGATGTCTCTCCGGAATGGACATGTCCTCGTCACGCTTCAGCCAGCCAACCACCGGAATGCCGCACATCTGCTCAATGGCTTTTTCACAATGGTATAATGACCCTCACTTCCACAACGGTTGACGATTACTCCGGCAATATTTAATTCAGGTTCCAATTGTTGAAAACCCAGTACAATCGCGGCCGCACTGCGAGCCATGCTGCGTACATCCACGACCAAGATCACAGGGGTCTGCGTGACCAGAGCAATCTCTGCAGTTGAGCCTGTATTGCTAAGCGGATCTTTGCCATCGTAGAGGCCCATAACGCCTTCAATAATGGAAATATCATGCCCCGCCGATGCCTTCTCGAACGTATCTCTCACATACTCAGGCGATGTCATCCATGCATCCAGATTACGTGACGGTCTGCCCGTGACGGCGGTATGGTATGTCGGATCAATATAATCCGGGCCGCACTTGAACCCTTGTACACTCAAACCACGCTGAGCGAGTGCTCTCATTAGCCCCAAAGTTACTGTCGTTTTCCCTGCACCACTTCCGGTGCCTGCAATGATCAGTCGGGGTCTGGTGTTACGATTTGTAATGGTCATCGTCATATCCACCTTTTCTTGCGATTATCGAATCCTTCAGCTCCGCTGAAAACGTATAAATTCTATAATCTAAACAAAACCGCATCATATAGCGATGCGGTTAAGTTAATGCACACCCTTTATTCATGAAGCGACGCCAAAAGCTTTTTGTCGAACTGATCTAAAAGCAGGCCACTAATCTCTAATCTTGGCCGCACGCCCTGCTGCAAAGTAACGTCCAAGCTCAACGATGAGTGCTCCCATCTTCTCTTCCTCCGGAATGACCAGTGCCTCAATGCCTTCTTCACGCATGGAGTTTGCTGTAACTTTACCTACAGACGCAGGAATTACACCTTGTCTGAAGGCTGCAAGCATCGGCTCAAGCTTGTCCTGGGAGGCTGCATATTGGGTCAGAAATCTGACCTGCGGTCCACTTGTGAACGCAACAGCATCTACTTCGAAATTTAGAATTTCATTCAGTAACTGTTCCAGCTCTGTCTCTTCTGGCGGTACATGGCGGTAAGGAAGCACTTGTCTGACGAGTGCGCCTTGTTCTTCCAACCATGCGACAAGTTTGGGAGCTGTCTCCCCATGAAGCTGCAACATAACCTTTTTCCCTGCGAGATCATGTGGGGCGAATTCTCGAATGAGCCCATCCGTGCTACCGTCATCATCTCGTACCAATGGTGTTAACTTACGCTTTTTGAGCGCATTCACCGTCTTGTATCCCCTTGCCGCAATTGAGGATTGCGATAATACATCCAGTAATTTTCCCGCCACTTCCATATCCTCAGCCATTTCAAACAATGCATCCAATCCCATACCCGTCGTTAATACCGCCCAATCTGGCGGGTCTGAGATCCAGGATACCAGCCCGTCCCTGATACTCCGGTCATCCAGGAATACGGTCCCCTGTGCCGGTCGCACAAGCGGGATTCCACCCATTTTTTCAACCAGTATGGACATTTCTTTCGATTTTCGTGGTCCTGTCAATGCTACACGCACACCTGCCAAATGTTGAGCCATTCATGTTCCCCCCGTTAGTTCAGCCGAATGTTCATCAGTCTGACTACAGTATACAGGGTACTTCTGTGAAGGGAAACTGTGTTTCCCCTCTTTTTGCCCGTTCATCTATAAGGATTTTTGATGGAATGCATCAGGAAGGCTGGAGTTCCCCACCATGGGAATCCTGCCCTCTTTTCTCTCCGTTCTTCTCCGAATCAGAGGATTCATGTCCCTGTTCATGCTTCTCTTCCTTTGACTGGTCTCTCGATCTCTGTTGGGTAGATTCTTTTTTATCCTTTTTGCGAGGACGAAGAAAAAGGAACAGCACAATGGGGAACAGCGCTTCGAAAACAATGGCGATCCATGTCCATTCCCGGGTAAAACGATTAAGCTGAATCGCGTTTCGGAAGAACCAGAAAGCACATACGAATCCAACCAAGGCCACCGGGCCTGTCATCATCTTTCCCGACACTTTCGGAATCATCCGCTTCAGTCCCCAGCAGACAAAGTACAGGTCAAAAGCAATCTTCGTGATCATTGTAGGCAAAGTCGCTGCTGCCAGCGCCAGGTCAAACCGGTCCAGAAAGTCACTAATTTGCAGCTGTCTTGCCAGTTCATAAGAAGGGTATACCAGTCTTGAAGCAATCGGAACACCTATGGACGTAATTGTCTCCACCACAATTAGCATCATCAGAACGCCAGAGATGAGAATTCCCCATAGTGCAGACTTAAAACGGAAATCACTACCCTTGATAACAAAGGGCAATGCAATCATCTCGCCATAAAATGAAAATATGTACCAGCTCCCTTTACCTACGCCTGCAACATCGACATGAAAATAAGGCATAAGGTTGTCCATGTCGATCTGTTGAATGAGCATGAAAGGTAAAATAACCGAGTTCAGCAGGAACAAAGTAACATATAATTCTGTCATTCCAATTAAGGAGCCCAATCCCCCTCGGACGATAAAAACGCCCATAATCATCAGTGACATCACAATGATAGAGATCGGTGTCGTCTCCAGCAATGTGATACTGATATAGTCACCTGTTAACCGGATATCTCTTGCAAACACAAAGAAAAAAAACAGAATATACAAAAAACCCATTAATCTTCCCAGTAAGGGGAATCGTCCGATGAGAGACTCGAACAGATCCTTCTCAGGAAATCGCCGCTGAACCCGGCTTAACATCCACAGCGATGCAGTCATCACAAGCACAACAGGCACATAGGAGAGATACGCGTGCTGCTCCGCGTAAAAAATAGCTTGCGCATGAGGCTGGATCAACGTTCCTGTAATGCTGAGCATCAGTATAAGAAGCACCATCTGCCGATGGGTCACTTTCTGATTCATAACCTGCCTCCTTCCGAGCGCATAACAGCAATCACCTGTCCTCTGATACAGAATCTAGGGAAGTGGTAATAATCGCTGAACGACGTGACTTATCCACACAGAAACGTAGAATGTTTTACTCAAGTGTGTCACGTAGATCCAAATGCCTGTCCCCACTGCAATGAAACCATAGGATAGCCAGCGATTAATGGCTGCTGCTTGCTTCATATGTCTGAAATCCATCAAAATCACTACGATGACCATTCCCAGGTAGGTAAACATAAGCGGCTTAATCATGGACAATATCCTCCTCTGCAACACCAATTGGTTTGTTGACTACCCCTACATTTTCAATAATGACATGGGGGATGACTTCCACCTCAACATCAGGGTATATGGCGTCCCAGCGATCCTTTATTTTGTCCCACTCTGCCGGTAAGTGTTGATGGATCGATCGTCCGATTCCAAGGATATCAGCGTTATATTTATGCTGCACCAACCGGATACCTTCCTCAATGTCTGATTTCAACTTTTCATGAACACCTTCATTTAACTTCAACATCTCTTTCTCACTTCGGTCACCGTAATTTGATTCGTTATCCACGATAACGCCCTTGGCATACATTTGAATGGTCACCTTGACCTTCTCATTATTGACACTGGGATGAAGGGCAGAATTATTTTCGTTCAGCTTAAGGAATATATCTCCTTCCCCTCTCGGAGCTTTGACCATCACTTCTGGTGCATTCGCTTCGCCCATAGCTAGAATCAGCGCATCGGCTGGCGCTTTCTCAATCATGCCTACCAGTTTATCTTTCTTGAATACAGCCAATCCATCCAGCTTGATATTTGTCTTGGAATCCTTCCAGCTCTTCGGTACATTGTCTGCAACTGAGGCGATGGGCAGAAAAGGATCTACACCTTCATCCAAAATGGAATCTATAAATGTCTTAAGCGAGCGGGGGTTGCGCATATTCAGAAAGCATAATTCACGCACCATTTCAGAGGGGAATTTCTCTATGGGCGCATCAGTATCCAATACTTTGTAAGCTTCACCTTTGGTGATTACCGGCAGTGCCGAGAATCGGTTGAGTGGGTAACGTGTTAACAAATCCAGCATGGGAGCCACACCTTCCCTTGCCAAATCCTCTCCAATCAGCAAGGTACGACGATGGGCGTAATACAGTCTGCGTGATAATGACTTCTGTCCTTCCAGCGAAGTTCCACGAAAGGTCTTGGCTGTATTGGATAACATGAACCAGGATTTATCACCACTGCTACCTCCTCCGCCTCCTTCACTCCCCGAAGAACCGGATTGTCCAGGAAGCGCAACCTGCAAGCTGGTTCTGTAGTTATCCTTCTCCTTATCAATCGCGATTCCAATCACAAAGGCGACATCATTAATCTCTTCGCGATCCCAACAGCCGGAGATTAGAACGGTACATAACAGCAATACACCCACTGCACGATACTTCAGAATGAACTGCATGTGTTTACCACCCCTCTTCTGCTTCAGGCGAACCATTGATCTTCTCTGCCATCCGCTTCTGATCCCGGTGAACCGTAGATGGACGATTGATCATTTTCCACCAAGGTACACGAATGAGAATATCCTTGGTATCTGTTTTGCTGTATGGGCTAAGACCCGACAGATACGGCACACCAAATGAGGTCATCTGGGTCAGATGCACCGATATCAGGACCAGACCGATCACGATACCATACAGTCCGAACATGCCAGCCAGTAGCATGATTGGAAAACGCAATAAACGAACGGTAATCGCAAAGTTAAACCGTGGAATCGTAAAGGAAGCAATACCTGTCATGGATACGATAATAACCATCGGTGCAGATACAATCCCTGCCTGGACAGCCGCCTGCCCAATTACAAGTGCACCCAGGATACTGACGGCCTGCCCAACTGTTTTCGGTAACCTGACTCCTGCTTCACGAAGTGCTTCAAAGGATAGCTCCATGATGAGAGCTTCGACCAGTGCCGGAAAAGGAATAGCTTCCCGTGCCCCCGCGATACTCAGTATCAATGTGGTTGGCAGCATGTCCTGATGAAATGTCGTAATAGCGATGTATAGCGCTGGCAGGAATAACGCAATGGCTACGAACAAAAAGCGAATCCAGCGCAACAGATTACTGATAAAGAATCGTTCATAGTAATCCTCACTTGCCTGAAGCATCTGCCACATCGTGACTGGAGCAATCAGCGCAAAGGGGGTACCATCTACCATAATGGCAAAGCGTCCCTCCAACAGATTGCCTGCAACAGTATCCGGACGCTCCGAGTAGTGCATCTGAGGGAAAGGCGAGTACGGATGATCTTCAATCAATTCCTCGATATAACCCGTCTCCAGGATGCCATCAATATTGATTTTTTCCAGACGTTTCTTGGCATCTTGAATCGTTTTTGGATCAGCAATCCCATCCAGGTAGGTCAGCACAATATCTGTCTTGGTGTCTGTGCCAAGGGTCATACTCACCATCTTAAGAGAAGGTGTTTTCAGCTTGAACCGCAATAAGGCCGTATTCACACGAAGCGTTTCGGTAAATCCCTCCCGCGGCCCCCGAATCACGGATTCTGTCTGCGGTTCCTCTACACCACGTCTGACGCCGCCTTTGACATTGAACATCCAGGCTTTGTTACTTCCATCAACCACCAGAAGGGCAGAGGATGCCAGCACTCCTTCTGTCGCAGCAGCCCAGGTATCCACTCGCTTTACCTGGGTCAGCTCAACAGTTGTATCGTCCAGCGGAACATTGGGTTCATCTGTGCGCTGCTGCACCAGCCCTCGAATAATCGGACGCAGCATGTGTTCCTGGATATCAGCCGAATTAACAATGCCTTCGATATAGACGAGAAGTCCTTTCACTTCAGGCGTAATCATGACGTTGCGAAAAACCACATCCGAGCAATCGGAAAATATCTCCTTTACCGCTTGAATCTGAGTTTCATGTACTGCACTAATCGGCTGCCGCAGAAAAGGCGGGGACGGCAGTCCCAAAGGGATATGTTTTTTTTCTGAAGTTCTTCCCGATTGCCGGGACTTGTCTTTCCCAGATGTTTTGTCCGCCATATGCCGCCCCTCCGTTCTTGTTTTTATACAAGGTAGCTTGTGCCAGACAGGAGGGAATTATGTGGTCTTTTTTGCAAAATTACGATAAAAATCCTCTGAGTTTTCAGACAGCAAAAGAGGCCTCTGTATTAACAGAGACCTCTGGGATGTTCCAAGTTCTATCGTTACTTACAAGTTAATCCGCAAAATAATCTTCAGGCACATAACGAATCTCCGACTTCGCATAGATGCTTAGCGTATGACTCTCCCTGTCGTACACAACCCGTTCACCATCTACATAGTACCAGTGTTTCAAAAGGGGCTGGTCCTTGCGTTGGACGAAGCGAAATACGTTCAGTTCCTGTCTAAGCTCCATAATCTGTTCCACCATCTGCTCGTCCAGACCTGTAACGGTAAATATGAAACCTGTACCCTCCTGTTGGAACCGATAGGACAGCGAATCTGTTTTGCTATTAGCTAATCCTCGCCCGGTCACCGCATGTTTAACCATGAACCATTCCTGTTGCGCCATACGTGTATATCCTCCTTCATCTTGGAGTTCTTTTCATCAGTCATCTACGGCAAATCAATAATCATATAGAACGTATCTTCGTTTCCTTGCAGTTCGATTGAATCCCGCTGTTCCACACGAGCCGTGTCGCCTTCGTTCAACAGGTACTCTCCATCCAATCCCAGCTTGCCTTCGATGGAGAAAATGTACATTCGGCGGCCTGCATCCTGATTAAAGGTTAACGTTTCGTCTTTGGCTAATCGGCCAAGGTAGATCGTCATATCCTGATGAATGGTCGCAACTCTTGGTCCCCCATCTGGGGATACAATCGGCACGAGTGCTCCTGCCAATGCCGCTGGATCAAATGATGTCGTCTCATAGGAGGGCTCCAACCCTTTGGTCTGTGGCATGAACCAGAGCTGAAGCAAACGTACTTCTTCGGTATCGGATGCATTATGTTCGGTATGAATCATGCCACTGCCTGCTGACATCCGCTGGATACCGCCAAAGCCTGTAACGGCTACATTCCCAAGGTTATCTTCATGTCGCAACTTGCCGTTCAGTACGATCGATACAATCTCCATATCACTATGTGGGTGAGCTCCAAAACCGCGACCAGGCGCGATCACATCGTCGTTCGCTACCCGCATCGGTCCAAACGCCGTATTCTCCGGGTCTTGGTATTCTCCGAAAGAAAAGCTGTGACTACCACGGAGCCAGCCTCGATCGAAGCTGGAGCGGGCATCGGATGGAATGACGTTAATCATAAAATGCATCCTCCTTATTTTTTCTTAGTAGCATACTTATTCTCATTGTACCAAACCAAAGGCATGTCGTCCAAACAAGGTGAAACGGCTGTCGCCGTCCTCTGGCGGCTCAGCCTGTTTCATTCCGAAGAAATATAGATAAAGAATGACGAGACGAGATGATATACTTTCCTATATTTAGAAAAAAAGTTCTCTACTGATCAGCCCGGTTCGCAAATCAATTTCCGAACCGGCCTGGCCAATAAAGAACCTCATTACAGGACTATTCCTGCACTTCATTATTTGTAGCAATCGTTAGTCCATTCAAGCACTCACATTCTGGCGAGCGTTCCCCTGTCTGGAGAACAGATAATCCACGGCCAGGAAGCGGCTTCCTGTGAAGAGCAGTGTCAGGGAACCCGCCAGCAGCAGGTAATCTAACTCCGTACCACTCAGGAACGGCTCACCCACTTTGGCTGTAAACAGAACGCCAACCATCACGATGGCAAACAGGGCAGCAAACACACGTGTTCCCAGACCCAGAATCATCGCTGCACCACCTACCAACTCAATGATGGCTACAACGGATGCAAGAAATCCGGGAATTCCAATACTTTCGAAAAAACCTACCGTACCGCTGATTCCACCTTCGAATTTACTCCATCCGTGCAATACAAAGATCAAACCGATCATAATCCTTGAGAAAAGTAATCCAATCTCTACACTTTTATTATTCATGTTCATCTTCCTTCCTCATTATATTCGACTTCACTTTAGCCCAATTAATCTATCCGATCGACCAAACAAACAAGATAGACAGCAATAGAAAAACAGTAGCCGACATCAGAACGGCGTAACGTGGCAATCTCAGCGTGACGTCCTGTTCCGGGTCCAGCAGACGTGAAATTCGGACATTCACCGACGTATCCGCAAATGAGGATTGAACGGTCAGTTCTGTGGCCCCCCAAGGTTCAGGACAAGCACGGAGCAGCTTGAGCAAAGCACTGCCAATGCCTGCCACATTGCCTGTACGCTCAATAGCCTCATTGTCTGCCAGAATTTCTCTAACGATATTGTAATGTTTCGAAGTATGCTTCAATACGGGAATATACGGCATCATGATTGCAAATACCGATAACAGTGTTGTTTTCAGTGGGTCACGGTGCCACAGATGATGGACTTCGTGGTACACAACTGCTGTCTCCTCTTCTGCATCCAGCATCTTCAGAAGCCCCGTGGAGAGTACGATGCAAGGTCTCCATAGACCAATTGTAAATGCAACCGGAGAATGCTTGTCCACTACAATGAATCCTGGCTGTCCGAGATGGTGATACTTGGACTCCAGTTCGCGAGACAATGCACGCACCTCCATGGAGCGGAGCTTACGTACGGCTGCTCTGGTTTTCATCATACGCACCATTAGCAACCAACCTGTTCCCGCAAATGTCAGCAATACCAGTGCCAGCAGAAAATGTCCCACGGATAACCAACCCAGTCGACTCATCCAATGATTGCAGAGCCAGAGCAGGTTAAACGGGATATCCCAGCCAAAAATTTTGTACATCGCGTACATGAACATCTGCATGAACACGAGTAACGGAATGCCAAACCCGACGGTAAACAAAAGTTTCGAGCGGGTCTTCCACATCTTAATCGGTATCCTTTTTCCATTGTTTGATCTTCTGTTCCAAGCGTTCAATCAGACCCGCATCTGCTTCATCCAGCGCATCCAGCATATGATTCAATGCCAAAGCTCCGAATTCATCCACCAACTCATGTGACAATTCCTTGGATTGGTCGTTCATAAACTCCTCCTTGCTCTGTACCGGTTGGTACAAAGATGTTCTGCCCTTTTGCGACTTTTCGAGAAGTCCCTTGTCTACGAGCCGGTTCATCACGGTCATGACTGTATTAAAATTGACGTCTTTGTCTTGTTCAAGTGCGGTCTGCACTTCACGGATGCTGCTGCCAGGACGAGCCCATAAAATGTCCATGATCTTGGCCTCCAGCGGACCGAAAAATCGGTTGAGCCCACGCTCACCCACTTTGAAATTGTGTATTCTCATTTTCTGACACCCCTCACACTACCCATTGTAGTGCCAACAAATGAGAAGTCAACCTCTATGTCAGCTATTTTATGTAAATGATTTGTAAATTTGTTTTCCATTTCAGTAAAAAAGGTTAAAGACCGGGAAATTCCGCACGTTCACGGTTTTCCCGGTCTTCAACGAATATCAGTCAGTATGATGTTGTGAGTACAAGTTCAAACTGCACTTTATTTTCCATCCTGTGACGGCATATGTGCAGAAATATCCACACCGAGTCCATGAGCCAAACGTCCGCCAAGCTGTCCATCCGCCCGGAAGAAGTGGCACAGGGCACGCATCTGAATATCAACAGATACGCCCTTAAGGTCATTGATCAGATTATCCAGCAAATGCTGCTGCTCTACAGGAGTGAATGAACGGAATAGCTCCCCTGCCTGCGTATAATCATCCGTCTTCTCGATTTTCTCTCTTGTAACGTGCCCTTGCAACGGAACCTGACTGTCCCGGTATGCCGGATCTTCCTGCGGGCTGTTCCCGGAACTGTTGGGTTCATAGTTCACCGGGGATGGGTCCTGATTCACATTCATGAGTCCATCACGCTGATGATTACGAACGGGTGCGTACGGGCAATTCACCGGAATTTGCAAATAGTTCGTTCCAAGCCGGTGCCGCTGTGTATCTGGGTAGGAGAATAAGCGTCCTTGCAGTAATTTATCTTCGGAAGGCTCAATTCCAGGCACAACTGCACTAGGAGAAAACGCAGCCTGCTCCACTTCAGCAAAGAAGTTTTGCGGATTACGATTCAGGGTCATGGTTCCTACCGTATGGAACGGGAGTACATCCTCAGGCCAGGTCTTCGTAGGGTCGAGTGGATCAAAAGCAAAATCATCCATCTGTTCAGGCTTCAACAGTTGCACCTGAAGCTTCCACTGCGGGTATTGCCCGTTCTTGATATGTTCACGCAGATCACGGGTAGCATGGTTAAAGTCCTGGCCCTGTACTTCGGCAGCTTCCTGACGAGAGAAGCCTCGGACCCCTTGGGCAGACTCCCACTTATACTTCACATAGTGGACCTGTCCCTGTGCATTGATCCATTTGAAAGCATGTACGCCGAATCCATCCATCTCCCGATAACTTGCCGGTGTACCCAGGTCAGAGAATAACCAGGTCATCATATGCGTTGATTCCGGCGAGAGAGTCATAAAGTCCCAATAGCGAGCTGGGTCCTGAATGTTGGTATCCGGAGCTGGCTTCAGGGAGTGAACCATATCAGGGAACTTCATGGCATCACGAATGAAGAAGACGGGCAGATGGTTGCCCACGATATCATAGTTGCCTTCACGTGTGTAGAATTTGACGGCAAATCCACGCGGATCTCGTGCAGTCTCTGGTGATCCCGTACCGTGAATAACAGTTGAAAAACGAACCAGCACATCCGTCTCGGTACCCGGATCTTGCAGGAAGTCCGCTGTTGTATAAGCCTTCATACTTTGCTCCAGTGTGAATACACCATGGGCTCCGGCACCTCTCGCATGTACGACTCTTTCGGGAATACGTTCTCGGTCAAAGTGGGCTATTTTCTCAATGAGATGGTAGTCTTCAAGCAGTGTTGGCCCTCTTCTACCTGCTGTGCGAGAATTCTGGTTGTCACCTACAGGTGCTCCCTGATTCGTAGTCATACGTTCTGTCATCATGTCGTCCTCCTCTAATGGGTCTCACGGCTGTTATATATCTACTATTAAAATCATATTCGGCTTCGGATTAAATATACATTTAGACTTGATCTAACTGTTAAATTGATTCTAACATGTCCCTCTCTGCTCTTGCATGAGGTTCACATGAGATTAAGATGAGGTTCTTCAACACTTCATGAATGAACTATGAACATGCTTTTAAGGAAGTGATCCGGATTTACTATATCCATTAGGTTGAGGTGAACGATAACATTAGGCAAAAAAAAGCGGACTAATCCGCCAGGCGGTAGCCCACTCCTCTTACAGTGACAATATATTGTGGCGAAGATGCGTTATCGCCCAATTTTTTTCGCAAGCTTTTGATATGAACATCGACCACATTGCTTCCACCCGTAAAGTCCGTCTCCCAGATATCGCTGAGCATCTCCTCACGGGAAATGACTGCACCTTTGGCATCAATCAGCTTGAGTAACAGATCATATTCGGTCTTGGTTAGATGAATCCGGTTATTATCGCGCTGTACACTCATCCGTTCACGATCGAGCCACAGATCCTTAAATCCGATACGGTGCCCTTCCTCAGGCAAAAACCCACGGTTGGGCAGAGCAGGACTGTTGCCAATCATACGCTGCACCCGGTAAAGTGCTTCCTGCGGGCGTGCAGGCCACACCAGCAATTCCTCCTGAAGCATCGGTCCACTCGCACTGCCGATCATCTTCTCACCAACCAGATACAGACAAGGGGTTGTATGCTCAGCCTCACGATTCAATCGACTGCTAATGCCGGCAAATGCATCGATCGTTCCGGCGACAGACAGGTCATAGATCAACAGATCAAAGACAAGACGCTCATGCAGATCCGGTTCCCAGCGATGAAAGACCAGTACATCAAAGCAGCTATCCGTTAAGGCTTTTACCAGTTCATGAACCTGCCCCGGCATCGGGCTGATCAGAATAACACGCCGTGTAACAGGACAATTGTCCACAAGGGGTGTTGAGTCAGACAAGGCTGGTTTAACCCTTAGGGGTAAACGGCGGCCAGGCAGTTTTATTTTTACTTGATCCGTTTGTTTCTGCATTCCCCGCAGACACCTCCAAAGACCACATGAGCATGATCGATTGCATATCCGGTTTCTTCAGCTACCTGTTTCATCCATTGTGGAGGAACCTCTGTCATTACCTCATCCACTTTGCCGCACACTTCACACATAATGTGCTGATGATCATCCATACGGGCATCGTATCGGCTTGCTGTCTCTCCGAGTTTAAGTTCCCGTATCAATTCTTTGTCCGTCAGATAACGAAGAGAATTATACACCGTACCATAGGCCAGATTATATCCTTGTTCTACGAGTCGATTCATGACATCTGCAGCTGTCGGGTGATCCTCTGAATGGCGCACCACATCATATACCGCTTGCCGTTGTATCGTCAGATTTAAAGTTCTCACAACCATTTCTCCTTTATTATTGATCCATTTTATATGAAATCAGACACTGATCTTCTACTTATGATGGTCTTCCCAAAAAGAAGGAATACATTTTGATTTAGATTAAGTATAAATCTCATTACATATTGAAGTCAATATCACCCTAACATCCTGTATATGCAAATAAAACATCTTTCCCAGCAATCCCCTCATAAATTTGGGATAATATGGTTCGCTACAGCTCCACTTTTCAGATAAAATGTAGGGATGTGCGTAAAAAGGGGGAATGTCGGTTGTTTAGCACTTTTTTCATTAATATCTGTGTCATGATTACGTTTATGTATGTGTCCGGGATCATCGCGAAGTTCTATAGTATCCGATTGCCTTTTCCCTCGTTACGTGTTCAGTTGATCGGCGGCTTATTATTCGGTATATATGGCACAGTACTCATGAACTATTCTTTCCCTCTGAACGAAACTACGATTGTAGATCTACGTCATCTGGCCATCGTTACCGCAGCAGTATATCTGGGAGGACTGGCTTCGATCGTAACGGGACTCATGATCTCGGTCCTTCGTATTCTGATGTTTGGCATATCATCCTCTGCCATAGATGCAGGATTTGTCATGACTTTGATCGGGCTGTCCGGTGTATACTTCGCCTATGCTTCCTGGTCCAGACTGACCAAAATCATTACGATGAATCTGCTCGGCATTACGTTAATCTTTATCATCCTTATGTTGAACACGGACAGCATGAATTCATTAATGAAGATATATCCGTTACAAATGACCATTTCCTTTGCCGGTGGATTATTTATCTATTTCATCGCAGAATTCATCAATAAATCCAATGAAATGTTATTTCTATTGGAAAAAAGAGCATCTACCGATCATCTTACCAACCTGAGCAATCGACGACAGTTCGAAAAATCACTTCAACTGGAACTCCAGCGTGCGCGGGAGTACCAACAGAAGCTTTCCTTGCTTGCCATTGATATTGACCGGTTCAAAAAGGTGAACGACACCTATGGTCATTCCGCCGGCGATGCGGTCCTGAAGCAACTTGGACAACTGCTTGTTGAGCATGCACGTTCTGCTGATATCGTGTCACGAAACGGTGGGGAAGAATTCGCCATTCTCTTGCTCGACTGTGGACACCGTCAGGCCGTGGCTACCGCCGAATCTATACGACAGGCTGTAGAGAAATACCATTTTGCTCTACCCGACGGGCACACGACACGTCTAACCATCTCCATTGGTGTAGCCGTGTATCCCGATCATTGTGATGATCATGACGATGATGACTTCTTCGAACAGGCCGATCGTGCTTTATATGAAGCCAAGAATACAGGGCGTAACCGTGTGTGTGCCTTAACTTTTCGCTCCTTGCCTCTTACGCTTTAAAGTAAGATCTAACCTTTCAATAATCTAACCTTTCAACGTTATTCAAAAAAGGGATGTCTCGTTCGCCTATTCAGGCGCACAGGACATCCCTTGCTTTATGGATCATTGCATATCATCTCAGCTTGTGTAATGACAGGAGATCAAGCAAGGATGCTCTCAATCTCCTCCACAATGGCAGCATCCAGCTTCACGCCAGATGCAGCCGCGTTCTCTTTTATCTGCTCGGGACGACTCGCCCCTACAAGTGCACTGGATACATTGTTCTGGCGCAGAATCCAGGCCAGGGCCAGTTGGCCAACCTTCAGATCCAGCTTGTCCGCCACTTCAATCAGTTGACGAACTTTCCCGATACGATCCGCATTGATCTTTCCTTCGTCCCATCCTAGCTTGGCAGCACGGCTATTCTCTGGGATATCGGAAACGGACGTATATTTCCCGGTCAATAGACCTTGAGCAAGCGGGGAATATACGACTTGTCCGATGCCTTTACGCTCACCGAGCGGGATAATTTCATTTTCGATATATCGGTCAAACATGTTGTACACCGGCTGATTAACCACGATACGATCCAGAAGCAGACGATCTGCTGTACCCAACGCAGCTTCCATCTGAGCCGCTGTCCACTGGCTGACGCCTACATATAACACTTTGCCTTGACGTACCAGATCATCAAGAGCGCGGAGTGTTTCTTCGATTGGTGTTTCGGTATGATAACGATGGCAGTAATAGATATCCACATATTCAACGCCCAGGCGCTTCAAGCTGGCTTCACATTGCTCCTTGATATGTTTGCGAGACAACCCCTGGTCATTCGGACCATCACCCATTTTGCCAAATACTTTGGTTGCAAGTACATAAGAGTCACGGGAGTACGCTTTGAGCGTCTGTCCAAGCAGTTCTTCTGCTGCACCCCGTTCATATACATTGGCAGTATCAAAAAAGTTAATGCCTTCATCAAATGCAGTTTCAATTGATTTCACCGCATTCTCACGTTCCACATACCCTCCGTACGTCAGCCAGCTTCCCAGGCTAATCTCGCTTACTTTCAGTCCGCTTCCACCTAATCTGCGATAATCCATTGATTGCATATCCTCCTCTGTTGGTTATAAAGATGAAGTTCACTTTCTATTGTAACGTAACCAGCTCGGAATAAAAGGGCTTTGGCTCAGAAAATGGAAAATGAAAAAAAGCGCACCTATAAGATGCGCCGAATAAAGATCTATGATCATGATCTAAGGCAAAGTAATGCTCAATGCATTCAACAGATCAGCCTGTCTGACCGGCTTGGTCAGAACAGCATCAAAGGCTTCTGCTTCATGCAATTCAATGTGCATACCATAAGGAACAAGAACAATGACGGGCAGATTCTCCAGTCGCTGTTTCAGTTCATGTACAAAATCAACCGCGCCGCCTTCCATTAATCCCATATCCACAACGGCTACATCCGGCATGAATCCTTCCTTGATCCAATCATGCGCTAATGTCACACCCGAGGTCATGTGTACATCCATCTCCCACCTACGCATCAGGGAAGAGACACCTTGCAAAATGTCAGGGTCCTTGGCAAGTAACACCTTTTTCCCTTTTAACCGCTGCTGAACACTTGCGAGCTGAGGTAACTCCCAGTATCTGCGTAACGGAAGTGAAATGTTGAATTCCGTCTCATTTTCCTTCACACTGCTCACCTGAATACGGCCATGCATGAGAATGGCAAGATTCTGGCTTACAGCTAAACCCAGATTGCTTCCAATCAGTTTTTGGATATTCAATTTTTCATCTTGGCTGTTAAAGGTTGGTTTCTTCTTGTCCGATAACATCTGACCCGTGTAATTCACCTTGAGCAGAAGTGTACCGGTCTCTTCGGTCTCTTCTCCGTTCACCACTGCCGTGATCAGGACGGAGCCCTCACGCGTTGAATCGAGAGCGTATTGAATGACATGTGCAAGCAGCTGTCCGATCTTGATCTCATCACCAACGAATACTTGCGACACATTCAGCTCCAGATTTAATCCCAGCTCAATGTTCTTGCCAGCCGCAATTCCCGCATAAAGATAGACCGTATTCTCGATTGTACCTACCAGATCGAAAGGATCATCATGTATAACCGTTTTACCTGTCTCATTGATGTTGAAATTCATCATATTGTTCAACAAAGAAAGTAGAATATTGCCGCTCGTCTCAATCATATTCACATATTCTGACTGCTCCTCAGGCATATCCGGTGTACGTATCAGATCAGTCAGTCCCAGAATGCCATTCAACGGATTGCGAATCTCATGACTCATCAGCTTTAGCATCTGTGATTTGGTCATGGCCTCCGATTCAGCTCGTTCTTTCTCTGCCTGGAGCTGCTCTTGCATTTGTTCCGAATCACTCAGTTTACGCTCCTGAAGATGCAGTGTGCTCTCCAGGTCCACAACATAGCCAAGGAATACAGCCATCGCCTTCAGCGTCTTCATGTCGGTTTCACTGATTACATAATCAGGATTATCCATCAGACAGATGGTCCCGAATGTTTCGCCAGATCTTCGCATGATAGGCACGCCCACGAAGAAACGATTGCCGAGCCCGCTCGTGACATCCATGAATCTTGTCATCGGATGTTCACATGTATTCTGGATTGTAAGGTTCTCATGTTTATCTTTTAATACCAAGCTGCAGTAAGAATCTTCAAATGGAAGTTCGCTACCTTTTACAATCAATTCTTCCTTGCGATTGAACGCCTCCAGAATGACATTCGTCAAACCGTCATTCGTAGCAACAAAGATGGTATTGACCTTCAATATACCACTTAGTACGTCTACAATATGGGCCGCAGCTTCCTGTATATCTTCATAGAAGCCTCTCGTAATGCCTTCTGCCGTCCCCATGATCCACCCCTTTTATCTTAGCTGCACTATCCAATCTGTAGATCATAATTGTGTAATCACGTACAAGGGTTCATCAAAAAATCCGAATAGCTGTCACAATCTATACTTATATGATTAACACCGTAGCTGTATAAGAGAATCATACTTCCTGTTTATTGCCCATTTGCGGTTAAAACAGTTCTTAAACGGATGGATTAACAAACGAAAAATTATGGCAAAACGCCTTTTCAGATTGATTAAAGTCCATCCTGTCCAACTTCGGATATTATCCTTGCAGGATAACTAGAAATTATACGCTTCTACTCAAACTTTGGGAACCTTTATCCACAGCAATTAAAGGAAAGTCCGCTTTGTCCTGTAAACTATGTGACCATTATCACACCCAAAAAACCACATATAGTTTATAAATGGATAAGAGGAATCTACATATAGTGTTATACGGAAATTGAATGATATTCAATCATTTTAGGAGGAACCTTACATGAACATGCTTGAGTATGCCACTCCACCGGCATCCGATCTATTATCCGACCTGGGAAGACGAATTATTGGCGCAGAAGACGCCGATACGCTGAGGGAAAATGCCAATCTGAACGGAGACTCCTTCAGCGGCAAGATGAGCAGGCTCGGTTCGGAGACAGCCAAGTGGCATGCTCTGCGTCATGTGTTGCCGGAAGAGCTTGCCCAAGCTGTGGAGAATGGGGATCTGTATGTACACGATCTGGATCAGTATGCACTTGGAACGACCAACTGCATCTTTATCCCGTTTGACCGTCTTCTGGCTGCAGGTTTCAATACAGGTAACGGATCGGTTCGCACACCTCAGACCATCATGTCTGCCATGGCCTTGGTTGCGATCATCTTCCAGTCCCAGCAGAACAGTCAATACGGTGGTGTGTCAGCCAATAAAATCGACTGGGATCTAGCTCCCTATGTACAGCGATCGTTCCGCAAACATTACCGCAAAGGGCAACGGCTCTTCGGTGAAAATGTCCTGATCGGGGATGAACAGCTTCATCTGGATAGCATCGAAGCGAAGAATCAGTGCCCGCAGGCGTATGCCTTCGCCTATGAAGAGACTGAACTGGAGACAGGACAAGCTGCTGAATCGCTGATTCATAACCTGAATACGATGAGCAGTCGTGCAGGTGGTCAGATTCCATTCACTTCACTGAACTATGGATTATGTACATCAGCAGAAGGTCGGCTGGTATCACGCTCATTGCTGGAAGCAACCATCCGTGGCCTGGGCAACGGGGAGACTCCCGTGTTCCCTCAACATATTTTCCAATGTAAACAGGGGATCAATCAGGCTCAAGGAGAGCTGAACTATGATCTGTTCCGGCTCGCAGTCACCTGTTCATCCCGGCGGATGTATCCCAACTTTGTCAATGTGGATGCCTCTTTCAATCTGCCTTTCTATCATCCGGAAGATCCGGATACGATCATCGCAACTATGGGATGCCGCACACGTACACTGGCTGACCGCTTTGGTCGCAATCGTCAAAGTGGTAAAGGTAATCTGTCCTTCAACACCATTAACCTCGTGAAACTGGGCATCCGGTTTGGCATCTGCCAAGGTGCCAGAGCTGTCGCTGACCGGGCCGGATTCTATACTGCTTTGGAGTCGGTTATGCATAATGCCGCTTCCGGCCTGCTGCACCGCTACCGAATTCAGACAGCACAGCCTGCCAAGGCATCGGACTTCATGATGCGAGAGGGTGTATGGGAAGGTGGAGAACAGCTTGGCCCGAACGAGCCGGTTGCCGATCTTTTAAAGCATGGAACATTATCTCTTGGTTTTATCGGTCTTGCGGAATGTATGACAGCTCTCTATGGGCGCCATCATGGGCAGGACACTCATGTACATCGTGAAGCACTGAACATTATTCGGACCATGAGAGAGTTCTGTGACCGGATGAGCGAGCAGCATAACCTGAATATCACCCTGTTTGCCACACCTGCTGAAGGGTTGTCCGGCAAATTCACGAAAATCGACAGAGAGCGTTATGGTCTCATTCCTGGAGTTAATGATCGGGAGTATTATACGAACTCATTCCATATCCCGGTATACCACACTCTTCCAGCTTATCGGAAGATTGAACTGGAGGCCCCGTTCCATACGTTATGTAATGCGGGTGCAATCTCCTATGTGGAGCTTGACGGGAACGTTCGAGCCAACACCGCAGCTTTCCTGCGGATCGTGCAATATGCACTGGCACAGGATATCGGATATTTCTCCATTAATCACCCGATTGATCACTGTCCTGCATGTGGTTATGAAGGCGTCATCGGGGATGTATGCCCAGGCTGTGAAGCCCATGAGAACCATGTACACTTCCAGCGGTTACGCCGCGTAACGGGCTATCTGACCGGAGATTACAAAGTACGCTTCAATGCTGCGAAACAAGCTGAAGTGCGGGATCGGGTGAAACACCGGTGAATCTATATGGTTACATCCCGGAATCGGTGAATGAAGGGACAGGCCTGCGTGCTGTGTTGTTCATCAGCGGATGTCGTCACGCCTGTCCGGGCTGCTTCAGTCCGGATTCATGGAGCTTTCGAGCGGGTGAGCCCTTTACAGAGGAGCGGCAGCAGCAGATTCTGCATGAAGTGACGACCCATCCATTGCTGGATGGCGTTACGTTGTGTGGCGGTGATCCCTTTTTCTCGGCAGCAGAATGTACGTCTTGGGTTCAGCAGCTCCGCGCTGCACGTCCTGATCTGACGGTGTGGGCTTACACGGGATTCGAATATGAAGAGCTGGTCACCGACCCTGTGAGAGCGGAGCTTGCCCGGTTATGCGACGTCATTATCGACGGTCGATACGTTGAAGCGGAGCGTGATGTCTCCCTGCCCTTCCGCGGCAGCCGGAATCAACGTTTGATTGATGTGCCTGGCACAATGGCAAGTCACACCATTGTGACGCACACACTCATATGAGGTATTATATTATCCAAACCATGGCGAAGCGAGTACAACCGCTGTAATGAACAGCAATTGAAGCATCAGACGTGGGAAAACTGGCCACACAGCTTTGCCGCCTATTGTTAACTTCTCACGGGCCGCATGGACATTAGCCGGGAACATGACAATGAGCATGAGCAGCAACCCTGTAGAGGCAATCCATGCAACACCAGGTATAAGTAAACCAACTGCGCCTACGATCTCCAGGATTCCAGTCCACGTTACGATTTTCTCCTTGTGAACTAATCCACGAGGAACCATCTGAACCAAATCGGATCTGCGTTTGCCCCAGTGTGCGGATGCGGTTAACAAAAACATGACGACAACCGCACCTTGCAACGCAGGATGCCAATGATTAAACATCGGAACTCCAATCCAGCCGATCCCGCGAAGTATCATAAAAGTTGTGCATAATGCAATAAGTGGTGCCATTTCTTACCCTCCTTCATCATCTTTACTATAAAAAGATCCGTATCAGTCTTGTTGCTTAAGCATGGTAGACATGAAGTTAGCTATATCTGTAGAGTTCAAGTGTGACCTTCCGCTTGTATGCATTGAGGTGCGTACCCGCAGTCCCATGGAGAGCAGTACAAAAAGTTCTCCCATCTGCTCTGCATTAATCGAGCTATCTATCACACCATGTTTGATTCCCAACTCAATCCACTGCATCGAATAGTTGACCGACCTATCGTGAAATTGCTGTAGTGCTTCGGACACCTGAGGTTCGTCCTCTTTGCCCAGCAAATAAAGCAAGACCTTATTGGTCATTGACCCCTGCTCCTCCAGACCGACTAAATTCGCAGCGATAATCTGCATCGGACCTTCAAACGTCTTGATATCTGCTTCCGCAATGGTAGACAGAACGGCAGAGTGCACCGTCTCCAGATGCTCCATCAGAACCCAGATAAATATTTCGTCCTTGCTTCTAACGTAATGAAAAATCGCCCCTTTGGACAATCCCGAGCGTTCCATAATCTCTTTTAAGGTAATCGCATGGCAGGCTTTCTCTTGTAACAGTTCCTTGGTAGCTCCCAATAACTGAGCCGTTGTATGTTTCCGTCTGTCTTCATTCTTCAAGTACGTTTCCTCCCTTGTTTACTCCTCTACTCTTTATAAGAATTATACAAACCGACCATCGGTTTGTAAATAAGAATAGTAATTAAACAATCTTTAACTGGTTCTCGGACCATTTCCCGCATAATTGAAGCATTCGTAGAGACCTGCCTTAAAGAAATAGGTTCTATCCATTCTCTCTATTTTCTCCTCTATTGCATGACGATATATAATATAGGTAGTTATTAATTTAGCATTTAAAATTTAACCGTTTACATAAGGTAGCCAGGGAGGAATCATCTTTTATATGGATATTGTTCAAGCATTAATTACATGTATGCCTTTCTTTCGAGATACGATTCGTCAGGATGTAACCCTCTCCGTTATTGATCATGAGAAATTTCTATATTTCTCAGCAGGGGAATCGTTAAAACAACTGAATTATCAACCCGGCGACCCTCTATTGGATGGAAATCGAAATTTTGCTGATCTCAACGGCGGTACAGTCAAACGATTCGATCACTACCCTAAAGATTTATTCGGCGTTCCTTTTGACGTGGCTTTTATTCCCATTAAAAATGAACAAGGTGAAGTCATCGCCCTGTTTAACCTGCTCTACAGTATGGATGATCAGGACCAGCTGCAACAGCTCATGGATGCTACCGAAAATCTGACTAACCAGTTAATTGACAGTGTACAGCATGTAGCTGCACACTCCGAGGAACTCAGTGCCACAACTGAAGAGATCCGGAACAATTCCAAACAAGCCGTACAGAAATCAGGCAATGTAACTCAAGTCGCCAGCTTCATTCGTGAAATCTCCGAGCAAACCAATCTGCTCGGCTTGAATGCAGCTATTGAAGCTGCTCGTGTAGGTGAAGCAGGTGCAGGTTTTGGCGTTGTTGCCAAAGAAATTCGCAAACTGTCTGTGGATACCAAAGAAGCGACGGCACGTATTGAAGATTCTCTTCTCTCGGTTCGGCAATCCATTCAAGGCATGGAGAATGAACTTGGTGAGATCACTGCAAGCTCCCAAGAGCAGGCTGAACTCGTAAACAATTTCATGAGCACAATTGAGCAACTGAATGAAACCAACAAACAATTGAAGCAATTTGTGCAAAAAATGATTACGTTTGACGGAAAATAAAAATACGTGCGATGGCAAAGCATTTTGTATAATTCTAGTGTTACCGCTCAGGATAAAAGAGTTGTACAGGAAGAAGCATCCTGATCCAACCAGCGTATAGACCAACAAAAGCCTCCGAATGCATTCGGAGGCTTTGTCATGAGCTATTTGACTTAACGAATCTCGAAGTGACTGATACGTACACCTGCTGACAGCACAATGTATACATCCTGCGCACCTGATGCACCTGAGAGTTCTGCCTTCACGGTAGACCACTGCTGGGCTTCACCTTGTGCCAGTTCCACACGTCCTGCTAGCGTACCCTCCGGAGAGCCGAGTCGAACTTCCAACACAGCGCCTGCTTGTTCTGCGGATACACGAGCTTCAATTGCTGCTGCCCCACTACCCAGATCGGCATCTTTGAAGGCAATCCATCCTTGCTCTCCAACTACACGGACAGCACTTCCGCCCTCTTTGCTCTCATCCAGGTCAACACCCAGGTAAGCATCATAATTCTCGGCACGAGTAGCCACACCCAGATTACGAGCAGGGATTGTCTCTCCTTCAACCGTCAGGTCTGCAACCAGCTGAACATCGGAGGATGACTTGGCAACCATAATAGAGTAAGTTCCACTTTCCACGACATACCGATCACGAGTTACATCCCAGATTGCCAGTTCCTGCACAGGCAAGGTGAAGCTGACTTTTGCTGTAGCTCCCGCTTCGATATGAAGACGACGGAATCCTTTTAACGTTTTGAGTGGACGTTTTACCCGCGATTTGCCTGCACGAACGTACAACTGTACAACCTCGTCACTGGCGATTGAACCGGTATTGGTTACATCTACAGTTACCGTAACGTTGCCCTCTGTACCCACTTGAGCTGGGCTAATTTCCAAATTGCTGTATTTAAATGTTGCATACGTCAGACCATGTCCAAACGGATACAATACATTACCTTCAAAATATTGATATGTCCGACCGGATTGAATAATATCGTAATCCTTGATGTCGGTCAGTTGATCTGCTGATTGTACCCATGTCATGTTCAAACGACCTGCTGGTGCATAGTCGCCATACAATACGTCAGCTACTGCGTTACCCAGTTCCTGTCCTGCGTGTGAAGTATACAATACCGCCGGGATGTTCTCCTGAATCCAATTCGATGTGAACGGATAACTACCCACGATGACAACTACCGTGTTCGGGTTCGCGGCATAGACCGCCTCAACCAGACGTTGCTGGGATTCGGCCAGATCCAGACTTGGACGGTCAATTTCTTCTTTACCATTTACAAGCGGATTATTACCAACAAACACAATTGCCGTTTCCGCAGCCTTGGCAGCTGCTACGGCTTCCTCCAGTCCATTCAAAACCACATCCTGCTTGAACGTCTCTGTGGCACCAAAGGTTTTCAGTTCTTCGGACACCGCAAATGCATCGTTTCCACCATTAGGGGCAGTCACCGTTTTGCCATTCCAAGTGGTCATACCTACACTGTCGTCCTCTTGTGGCAACAGTTGGAATACTTCCTTCACAAACCAGCCGTACACTTCATCTGCGGAAGCTGTTACGGTCTCTTCATCTGTGGTCAGATATTTGCCGTTGCTTTCCGCCTGCAAGGTATAACTTCCGAAGCCCCAGTCGGACACCATGAACGTTTCCGCTTCTCCCGAAGCAATCACAGGTGATTTTTCACCTTCTGCCAGTCCAATTTTCTTCCCATTGGCTACGGAAGTTAGCGTAATGCGATCATTACCATCCTTGAACGATACTTTATCGCTGCCTACTTTGCCACGGATCGCTTCAAGCGGGGATACGTTATACGGCATGGTGCCTGCATACCAGTCACGATAGACGGTTCCGCCCAATTGACCAATCACAGCCACTTTACCAGCTTTTGTTTTGTCCAGCGGGAGCGTGCCTTTCTCGTTTTTGAGCAATACCACTTGTTCTCTTGCGGCTCTGAGCGACAGTTCTTTTGCTTTCTCTGTCATCATGGACTCTTCACCAATAGCAGCGTACGGGTTGCCTTCTTCCGGATCGAACTCGCCCAGACGGAAACGCACACGGAACGTATTAAACAACGCCTTGTCGATGTCATCCATCGTGAGCGTACCTTGTTCCAATCCTTCACGCAGTGCCTGTTTGGACAGCTCAGCATCATCGGTGATGCTATCAATTCCTGCCTTCACGGATTCTACGGTACCCGGTGTGTGGGAATCATAGTATTTATGATCGTTCTTGATGCCCATCACGTCGCCTGCATCACTGACAATGAAACCATCCATGCCCCATTCTCCTTTGACAATCTCGTTCACAAATGGATGCAACAACGCTGGTGTACCATTAATGGAGTTGTACGCTGTCATCATGGACTGTGCGCCGCCTTCTTTAAATGGCTTCTCAAACGCCTTCAGATAATATTCACGCATGTTGCGCGGATCAATGCTGGACGAACCGCTTCCACGATCCACTTCGTTATTATTCGCAAGAAAATGCTTCAAGGTAGCGACCGCTTTGTAATACTTCGGATGGTCGCCCTGAATTCCTTTGACCAATGCTGTTGTCAGCTCGGCTGTCAGTTCCGGATCTTCACCATACGCCTCTTCATTCCTGCCCCAGCGCGGGTCACGTTCCATATCTACTGTAGGTGCCCACAGGGTAAGACCGTTCACTGCCGGATTGCGTTTATAAAATACACGTGCCTCGTCTCCAAGCACGGAGCCAATCTCCTTCATCAGATCCGCATCCCATGTGCATGCCAGCCCCACCGGTTGTGGGAAAGATGTTGCTTCTCCAAGCCAGGCCAAGCCGTGGGCAGCTTCTGTTCCGTGTTTGTATGCAGGCACACCCAAACGGTCTACTGCCGGTTGATATTGCAGCATGGATTCAATTTTTTCATCTTCCGTCAAGCGGGATACAAGGTCCTTCACACGGGTGTCTAACTCTAGTGCTGTATCTTGAAACGGATATTTCGTTTGGTTGGTGGTCATATAGAATCTCCTTTGGTTATCGGTAGTTAATTAAAATGATAGCGAATACATATATCGAGAAAAAACGGGGGTTAATTCGGATGAAATCTTTCTTCCAATAGATAGATTAATCCTTTTATAATCAACGTTTACAGGTGTAAAACCTGATCTCCTTTTCAATACCTAAAACGATTTCGGTAATTCTATCATATAGCATGTTTAACAAAAAAAACAGAGGTCCTGTGCAGGAAATTGTGAACATCCCCTCTGCAAAATCTAAACAACACCGTTTTTTCCTGGCATAGTCTGGCAATCATGAATAAGAGTACAACGATGTGCGCTGAACAACATCCCATTCGATAGATTGAAGATAATCAAGGAGGAAAAAAAATGAGCGACAACCAGCATCCCAAGACGGGTCTGCCCCCGGTCCCCGAATCACTGTGGCGTGCTACGCATGAATTCGATGCCTATCCAAAACTGACCGAAGATATCACCGCGGATGTAGCCATTATTGGTGCCGGTATTGCAGGCATTACCACCGCTTATCTGCTGGCACAGACAGGTATGCGTGTGGTCCTGCTAGAGGCTGGAAAAGTGTTGGATGGCACGACTGGTCATACCACTGCCAAGGTATCTGCACAACACGGCGTCATATTTGATGAAATTATGCATCACTTCGGACAAGAACAGGCTCGAATGTACTATGAAGGCAATGCCGATGCCGCGAAATGGATGCGCAATCTGGTGAAGGAAAAACAGATTGATTGCCAGTGGGCAGAGGAAGATGCCTACGTCTACATTCAATCAGAGGAAAACATTAAAAAACTGGAGATCGAGCTGACCGCCTATGGCAAACTCAATATCCCTGGTGAGTGGGTAGACCCACTCCCTATTCCAGTCCCAGCCAGAGCAGGCATTCTCATGCCGGGTCAGGCACGCTTTGATCCGCTGGCCTACCTGCACTACTTGCTCGATTCCGCTGTGAAACAAGGGGTACAGATCTACGAGCATACGACTGTTACGGATGTAGAGGAAGACGCTTCACTACATGTCAGAACTTATGGAGATGGCCCATCCGTAACAGCGGAACATATTGTCGTGGCTTCTCATTTTCCCGTCTATGATCCCGGATTTTATTTCACACGATTACACGCCGAACGATCCTACGCCGTATTAGTCGAACCGGAGAAACCCTATGCAGGCGGCATGTACATCTCGGACGATACACCTTACCGCTCCTTGCGTACCGTCTTACATAACGGGAAGGAACACATCCTTTTTGGCGGCGAAAATCACAAAACCGGACAAGGCATCTGCACCTTCGGTCACTATGAACGTCTGGAGCAGTTCGCAGCGGAGACATTTGGTATTCGCAACATTCCATATCGCTGGTCTGCTCAGGATCTCATCTCCATTGACAAGGTGCCCTACATCGGACCGATTACCGGAAGACATGAACGCGTCTATGTCGCGACTGGATTTGCCAAATGGGGTATGACAACGGGTACCATGGCTGGGCATATTCTCGCAGATCGGATCACCGGACGTGAAAATCCGCATGCTGAAGTATTTGATCCAGCAAGATTCAAGGCAGATCCTGGCATGAAGAACTTTATTGTGGAAAATGTGAATGTAGCCAAGGAATTAATCTCCGGTAAAGTAGGCATTGTTCACAAAAAGGTTAGCGATATTGGTGAAGACGAAGGAGCTGTCGTCCGACATAATGGCAAACGGGCTGGCGCCTACAAGGACACCAGTGGCAAGCTGTTTCTGGTGGATACCACCTGCACCCATCTGGGTTGCGAAGTCGAATGGAACGAGGGCGAACGTTCGTGGGATTGCCCATGCCATGGTTCCCGCTTCGATTATGCAGGCCATGTCATTGAGGGCCCTGCTGTGGAAGACCTTAAAGTCCTGGATGCAAAAGAATAACCGACATTCAGCGATTCACCTGTAAACCAAAGAAACCAAAGTTCATCTCACAGACCGGATCGGAATCCGCCTTCAGACGGAAGCAACCGATCCGGTTTTTGCGTATGCTGAATTATATAGCTAAACAGACAGCCTCGGCTAAGCATCCGCATTAAACAAACTTATGATCGATAAATTGTGACATGGAACTATTTTAAAATCACTACCTTGCATTAAACAGTACTGGATGCTATGATGACTTCACCACTACTGAACAATATACACTAGCTATGAATGAAGCTACGAAGGAGGAACCTGTGTGAATGTGAACATCCAGTTCAAAAAAGGAGTATTGGAGCTGTGCGTCCTGGTATTAATTAACCGCCAGGATCGGTATGGCTACGAACTGGCTCAGGCGGTCTCCAAACATATTGAAGTTGCTGAAGGTGCACTGTATCCCTTGCTTCGCCGGCTTGTAAATGACGGGTACTGCACCACCTATCTGCAAGAATCAACGGAAGGACCGCCACGCAAGTATTACCGACTGTCTGATACAGGTCGCGACTACATGACGGCACTGACAACAGAATGGAATGAATTTGTGCGCAATGTCGCAAATCTGATTGAGGAAGGAATCCCTAATGAATAGACAACAATTTATGAAAGCCATGGAAGTTCATCTACGGCCGATGGACCCGTTCGAAAGGGCTGAGTTGCTCGCCGACTATGATCAACATTTCGAGCTTGGACTACGAGAAGGCCGGCTGGAAGAAGAGATTGCTCGGGAACTGGGACACCCGGAAGAGATCGCCAAGGAAGCACTCGGTGATCGTTATGACATTCATACGCCGGGTTCAGATGCGTTCTATGCACCGACGTATCGCGAAATGCGGTCACCTAGAAACAGCACCAGAGCCACTCGCAAATTTTTCACAGCCATCGGCCTGTTATTCCTGAATCTGATTCTTGGCATTCCTCTTGGTCTCATGATGTGGTCGGTATGGCTTGTTATTGCCAGCCTTTCCTTGCTGGTATTGGCTCCTGTGGCAGCAGTTGTGGACTTTGTATTCCTGGGGCAACTCGATAAACCGGAAATTTTCGTTGCGATTGGCGCTTTCGGTGTCGGCATTTTGTTTGCTATCACATCGAAGTATGTCTTTAGAGCCTTCAAAATCGTCACTCTTCAATATATTAGATGGAATAAAAACACGATGAAAGGAGATGTTTCCGCATGAGTACCAAAAAATGGCTTGCACTCGCCGTGATATGTATCGGAATAGGTTTACTTGGTACATCCATCTATGGCGTTCAGTTCGGGGATGAACGGGAGCATTATTCTAAACGATGGGATTTCAAAGCAGATGAATTGCAGAACATTATCATGAATGCTAATTTCAGTGCAGATATTGAATTTGTTGTAAGCCCGGATTCGAATGGTTATATCGAAGTGGATGGCAAATGGGACTCTGCCGTAGTCAAAAGCTTCGAACAAGCCACTTTATCCAACGGCACATTCCAACTGTCTCAGACAGAACGTGAACGATTACAATTTTTCACCCTGTATTGGAATGATCAAGACTCCACAATAACTGTGGCCCTGCCCGAAGGACACCAATTAAATGAGGTTAAGCTGGATTCTTCTTCAAGTGACTGGGATCTGACAGGTTTAAATGCCAATCAGCTTGAGCTGAACACCACCTCAGGTTCCATACGTCTGGAAAACATCAAGGCGCCCAATATTGAATTGGTTCTAACTTCGGGTGACATTAACGCTTCCATGATCAATGGAGACATGACCGTGAAACAGACATCCGGAAGCTTCACGGCAGATCAGATTGCCGGTCAAGTGAACAGTAAGATTAAATCAGGAGATATTGAGATCACTGAATTAAACGGTGCAGCCGATGTTCAATTCACTTCGGGTAGCATTCATATTGAACAGTCCCATCCTGCCCCGATTAATGCGTCTGGAACATCAGGAGATATTTTCATTCAAGCTGCACCTGATTTTGACGGAATCTATGACGCTAAGGCTACTTCCGGAAGTGTAGATGTACCTGAATCGCCAATGGTGAGCCGGGAAGTGATCAAGGCCCGTACTTCTTCTGGCAGCATCGAGATTACCAAATAGTGATGAAGCAAATTTCCGAACTGTGGGTAATATAGTATAATCAGATGCCAGTCCAATTCTAAGGAGGAATTACCCACATGGAACTTAAAAATAAAACAGCGATCATCACAGGTGCTGGTAAAGGTATCGGACGTGCGATTGCTGAGGCACTTGCCAAAGAAGGTGTGCACCTTGGCCTTATTGCACGTACCGCTTCCGATCTTCAGGCTCTGCAACAGTCACTTAGTCAAGAATACGGTGTAAAAGTAACCAGTGCTGTAGCAGATATCTCGGATCGCACGCAGGCGGAAGCCGCTGTAGCAGCCATCGAGATGGAACTCGGTGCGGTGGATATCCTTATCAATAATGCGGGGATCGGAAAGTTCGGGACGTTCATGGAGATGGAGCCGGAAGAGTGGGAGCGCATCCTGCAGGTGAACGTTATGGGTACATATTACGTTACACGCGCTGTCCTTCCGAGCATGATCAAGGAAAGTAGCGGCAGCATTATCAATATTGCTTCCACTGCAGGTGAACGCGGATTCGCTACAGGTTCGGCATACTGTGCATCCAAGTTTGCACTACTCGGCATGACCGAATCTCTGATGCAGGAAGTGCGTAAGTCCAACATTCGTGTGACAGCACTGACTCCAAGCACCGTTAATACGGAGCTTGCGACTAATGCCGGACTGAAAATTGGCGACGAAGATCGCATGATGCAAGCGGAAGATGTAGCTGAACTTGCACTGGCAACGCTCAAGCTGTCCGACCGTGTCTTTGTCAAAGCAGCAGGCATCTGGACGACTAATCCGCAATAGACAGTGTGCTTCTGACCTTTCTAAGGAATCTCTGCGACGTTATTTCGCCAGAAGTCTGTGGAATGTAGCCAAAATACACACACAGCAGTGAAATAAAGCGTATGAGGTTCGTTACATCTCTGCACCTGCTTAAACTCACCTAATAGGGCTCGCTCCGTTCGTTAGAAATATAAAAGGACGTTTCCCATTGTACATGTATGCAGGTTCGCATGTTCATGACTTGGGAGCCGTCCTTTTTGTATTTTACAGATAATCCAGACCCAATTCTTTGGACACCGCAATGAGCACCACCGCAGGTTCCTCACCGATATTGGTCACTTCATGGGGCACGATTGCATTCCAAGTAAACGAATCACCCACTTCAAGAACTTCCACATCTTCGCATTGCTCCGCACGAATCTTACCCTGCAACACCAGATGGCTTTCCTCCCCGGCATGTTTGCTAACCCCGGTCGAAGCACCTGGCGGTAACTCCACAATGGACATACGCATTGCACCTTTGGCTGTAAGCTGCTGTACTTTGATCTGTCCGCTTCCTGCTGTCGTCTCCTTGCGCTCGTTCTTGCGTACCACATTCATCCGTTGCTCTGGTGTCAGTAGCAAATAAGGAAGTGGCACTTCCAGATAATCTGCAATACTTTCAAGCGTAGCAATGGAAGGTGACGTTTTGTTATTTTCCACGTTGCTGATAAAACCTTTGGACAAACCGGTTCCCTCGCACATCTGCATGATCGTAATCTGTTTCTGTTTGCGGATCGTACGAATAGCCAAGCCAATATCCATATTGCGTCCCTCCCCTTCTATTGATCTATATAAGACACCAGACGTAAGCTTAGCTACTTCAGGTTATCTATTCGGCGCTTGTCTCAACAAATATAATCCTATTGCCAAACGGATCTGTCACGGTCATTTCTCTTGATTGCCATGGGGTCTCCTCTATACCGGGTCTCGCATTTTTGTACTCTTTCTGACGAAGTGCACCATGGAATGTATCCAAGTTATCTGTTTCCACGCGCAAGGCAGCTCCAGGTGTACAATCTCCATGATGTTCGGATAAATGAATCACGATGGAATCGAGTGAAATCTGCATATATAAGGGCATATCTTGCTCAAATCGATGTTCCCAATCCAATTGGAAACCCAGGTATTCAAGGTAAAACTCTCTAGCTTTATTTTCATCAAATATTCTCAAAATAGGCACGATACTCTTTAACATCCTGATCACGTCCTCGGGAATAAGATATGAACCATGCGCAGCGGCATTTATTGTAGAACCATTCAAGATTTTTTATAAACAACATATATTCATCATACAAAAAAAGTATTGACCCTACAATGAAACCATGATAAATTTTGTTCATAAATAAGAATATTTATTTCATATTGGTGAACTTTATTGTCAGAAAAGATATATTTAACTCATTCCTCTTCAGGTGGTGTTATCAATGAATTCTCCTTATATACATGAAGTCCGATTACCGTCTCATTACAATCCAGATCAACGTTATCCTGTCATTTTCGCCTTACATGGCATGGGGTCAGATGAGCAAGATATGCTTCGTTTAATGGAACCTATGCAGTCTGATTTTATTATTGTTGCCATCCGTGGGCCTATCGTTCAGGGTAGTGGTTATGCTTATTTTCAGATTAAAAGCATTGGCAATCCCATCCGTAAATTGTATGATGCCTCCGTGCTGGGACTGCAACAGTTGATTGTTGATCTTTCCGCCAAATATGCTATTGATCCCACGCGGCGTTATATCGCCGGATTTAGCCAGGGCGCCATTATGGCGATGACCCTATCGCTGATGATGGGAGATGAAATTAAAGGCATTGTAGCGATGAGTGGGTACATCCCGCAATTTGTGAAAGACGAGTACAAGCTGCAACCCGATTCGCAGCTGTCTGTGTTCATCTCGCATGGGGATCAGGATCATCTATTCCCGCTGCAACTGGGGGAAAATAACGCCAATTTCTTCCGTCAACATACCAATCACGTCACATATGTACCTTACAACGGTGGGCACCAAGTGACCCCCGATCTATATCAACAATTTCAACACTGGCTTCGGACGGATGCAAATCTGACTACCGAAGACCCGAAAGGACTGAATTCATAATGATGCCATCTCTGTTTATTGCTCACGGTGCCCCATCCCTGGCACTGGAGGAGAATGTGTACACTGAATTTCTGCAAAAACTTGGACAGGAACTGCCGAAACCCAAAGCAATCGTGTTGTTCTCTGCTCACTGGGAATCCACAACCCAGCTTGTATCCTCGGTAGCCAACTATGAGACCATTTATGATTTCGGCGGTTTCCAGCCAGAGCTGTACCAGATCAAGTATCCGGCTCAAGGACAGGCAGAGACCACAGCCGAGGTGGAGCGTTTATTCACAGAAGCAGGCATTTCGGTACAGTCAGATGATGTTCGTGGCCTGGATCACGGCGCTTGGGTTGTGCTACGCCTACTCTATCCGGATGCGGATATTCCCGTAATTGCCTTGTCCGTGAATCGCTATCTGACAGGTGAGCAGCAATATCAGGTCGGACAGGCGCTTGCTTCCTTGCGTGAGCAAGACATCCTCGTCATTGGCAGCGGCGGAACCGTCCACAATCTGCGTCGATTGAACTGGGAAAGTAACGGCGTTGACCCGTGGGCATCAGAGTTTGATAACTGGCTGCATGACAAGCTGGTGAGTTGGGATACGGAGTCTCTCTTCTCCTATGATAAACTGGCACCTTCAGCTCAAGCCGCCGTGCCTACGCCGGAGCATTTTGTACCGCTGTTACTCGCCATGGGTGCGGGAGATCAGAACAAGCAGGCATCGCTCCTGTTCAAAGCCTATCAGTATGGCAACCTTAGTCTGTCCTGCTGGAAGTTTGATTAAAGAGGACGATGTGAAATGAAATAAGAATATTTACACTCGCTACTCCGATGACAGAACAACCTTCTGATCGCTGTTATCCCCAGATTTTTTTATTTACTTTATATAAAGGTGAAAATCTGGTGATAAGCGTATGCTTCCGATGTAGCTTTCTTGCAGAAAGCTTTTAGGCGAACACTTCGCTTCTTCAGGTTATTTCTGTCCTCTACGTTTTCGTGTAAAAGATTAGTTTCATTTATATAGTAGATAAAAATAAAGCGTGGGTTACAGGGATCATTCCTTATGCCTACGCTTTATTTGTCGTTAGGAGCGACTTTTATGATGGTTGTACATAATCGATTGGGATGGGGCTATGTGTGCTGATATGCAACAACCACCTTTAAATAATGAGACCATTGTAGTATGTAAGCAAGGACTCCGGTTTCTTGTGTGCTTTTCTGGATTATAACTATAATATGAGGTGAAATCAGGCACAGTTTGCTCGCATATCACTCACCATATTATCTGAATAGCTCATACGGAGGGAATTGGATGCCAGAACAGCGTATATATGAATTGATGGATGAACTGGATATGTTGCTGGAGGAGAAGGTACAGGATGAGGAAAACCGGGAGCTCTTGGAGGCATATCGCGAGTTTGAAGGCGTGACGGATGAGCAGCTCGACGCATTCGAGCAGGAACATGGTGTTCGTTTGCCCACTGATTTTTGTGCATTCTACAAACGAAAAAACGGCAGTGGATATGGCTTTCACGTGTTGTATCCAAGTCTTGAGGAAGGACGGGAATCCGAGCCATTTTACCTGTTATCCCTGGAGAAGATTCAAAAGGAGCAGTCCACGCTGGTGGAGAACCGCATGGATGATTATTTTACCGAAGAAGAGATCCGTGAGCTTGATCCTCGAATCAAACCCTACCTTTTTCAAAAGAAATGGATCACGTTTGGCAAGCTTGGAGGCGGTTCACTGTATCTGATGTTCGATTTTGATCCGACAGAGCAAGGAACCGTCGGGCAGATTATTATGTACGTACATGATCCGGATTTTGTATATTATGTCGCTGGGACGTTTACGGAACTGTTGGAACAATCCAACCACAATTTACGTGCCTTGGAGGCTATCGAGTACTGAGTTGCACATGGTGATATGACCTTTTTTGCATAATGCTGGGATATGTCAAAGCGGTTATAATAACATTTAGTGGAAATGCACATGCTGTATAGATAAGACTGCCTTTTCTACACCTAATACATTGATCTGGGAGGAACATACGAAGTGGCTGAACAACCGAAGTCTGAGAGCTTTATGTCTCTCATCAAAAAAGGAAACACATCCTCCGCCGTAGCGATGGCAGGTAATGCCGTACTTGCTGTGTGCAAAGGGGGAGCCTTCCTATTCAGTGGCAGTGGCGCCATGTTCGCTTCGGCGATGCATTCACTCGCTGATGCCATTAACCAAGGGTTTGTCTTTGTCGGAAGTGTGTTGTCCGAGAAAAAACCTACACGCCGCTTCCCGACCGGATTCGGACGGGTCATTAACATTTTCTGCATGATCGCCGTTATTGTTGTTACCATTATGGCGTATGAAACGATCCATGAAGGTATCCATCTGTTGCAGCATCCTGTTGGTCATACCGGCGGTCTCTGGATTAACATCGGAGTGCTTGTTCTGAACATTGTCATTGACGGGGCCATTCTGATCAAAGCCATGAAGGAAATCCTCAAAGAAGCACGCGCACCCAAAGCCGCCGGATTTGCCTTGGTCCCTGCTGCTATCAAAAATGTAGGCCGTGCTGCGCCACCAACCCGTCTCGTATTCTACGAAGATGTTGTGGCAGTACTCGGTGCGACACTCGCCTTGATCTCCGTTGTAGTCATTGCATTGACCAATTTTGCATTGCTCGACGGCATTGTGACAACAATTATTGGATGTCTGATGATCGCTGTAGCCTTCCGTGTCGGTTACGATAATATGATCGGATTGATCGGTGTAGCGGCTCCGCAGGATATTGAGGACAAAGTGTCCCAGACTATTCTCGCAGACACACACGTTGCTGACATTCAGATGATGCGTATCATTCAGGAAGGCCGTTATTATCATGTCGAAGGTCTGATTGAACTGACCAAAGGACTCAGCCTGGCTGATGCGGATGACATCAAGTTCCGTATTCAGGAGAAACTGATGACAAACCCTGACATCGCCGACGCTGCCATCTCCATTATTGAGGATGACGGTGTGAACAGCTGGGGCAAGAAACATTCGGATGTAGTGAAATAACGAGCTTCGTTTTGATAAAAAGAATGAAAGAACCCACTCTTCAACAGAGTGGGTTTTTAGCATGTTCAACTACATCCTCATCTACTGAGAGGTGGTTGCCCAAAATGCTTACCTAGACTTTGGTCTAGGTTCATTTTAACTCCAAAGACGGAGGATAGACTTTTCCAGTTCATGGTATGCTGTGAGTAACGAAAGTATTGCTCTACATACAACCGTTCGGAAATTGATGTTTTATTCAGAAGGAGAGATATTATGGCTAAACGTACGATCCTTGCGCCTGTTCTCATTTTGCTAGGCGTGTACCTGATTCTGAACCAGGGAGGTTCACTCGGTCCGGGTACGATCTTTGCGACCTTCTGGCCCACGTTATTCGTGATTCCACTGGGACTGTTCTTCCACTGGCTGTACTTCTCCATGATTGGCAGAGGGGTTGGACTTCTGGTTCCTGGTGGGTTGCTGCTCACGGTGGGTATCGTCTGTCAAATCGCGATGCTGTTCAACAACTGGAGTACAATGTGGCCGGGCTTCATCTTGGCTGTAGCTGTTGGTTTGTTCGAATTGTATTGGTTCGGTGGTCGGAATAAATGGTTGCTGATCCCCATCAACATTCTAACGGTGATATCGCTGCTGTTCTTCGCTGTGATGTCGATTGGCACGATGCTGAGCAGCTTGAGCTTTATTCAACCGTTTGTGGCGATTGTGTTGATTATGGGTGGGGCATGGATCATGGTGGGTCGCAAAAAGCGCATGTAACCCTTTATTCGTTCCCACTTGATCACTGCGGTGACAGAACAACTTCGGATCGCTGTTATCCCCGGATTTTTTTGAATCCCATCTAGAAATGGGAAAATCCGTTGATAAAGGCGACCGCTTCGCTTCCTTCGTTTGTTCTCTCCCCTCCGTTAACGTGTGCACGAAAAAAGCATGACCTGAGCTATTGCTCTGAAGAAGGTAATAAAATAGGGGTGCTGCTCGTCATCAATTGATATGACGAGCAGCACCCCTTTTTGTTTTTTTTCAGAATCTAACGAACTGTACATACGCTGTTGGCGGTTATTTACTGTGCATTTTAAACTCCAGGAACAGATCGTTATAATGCGAGAGCATTTTTTTGCCCAGATTATCGTAGACCTCCAGCTTGCCTGTCAGTGCCTCTTCTGGATAAAAGCGCTCATCCTCGGAGATGTCCTCTGGCAGCAGCTTAAGCGCCTCGGCGTTTGGCGTGGAATATCCGACATACTCCGCATTACGAGCGGCATGATCCGGGTCCAGCATGAAGTTGATAAACTGGTGTGCCCCTTCAATATTACTCACCGTCTTCGGAATAACCATGTTATCAAACCAGAGGTTCGAGCCTTCTTCTGGCACCATGTAATCCAGCTTGTCGTTCTCATCCATAATCTCGGATGCATCCCCAGACCACACGAGTCCAACTGCTGCTTCCTCGTTGGCGAGTAACATCTTGATCTCGTCTCCGACAATTGCTCTGACGTTTGGCGTCAGTGTAGACAGCTTCTTCAGCGCTTCTTGCAAATGGTCTTCGTTGGTATCATTCAGAGAATACCCAAGACTGTTTAATCCCATCCCAATGACTTCGCGTGCCCCGTCAAGGAGAAGGATTTGATTTTTCAGACGTGGGTCCCACAGGTCGTTCCAGCTATCAAACGTCAACCCATCCACCAGTTCGGGATTGTACACAACCCCCACCGTTCCCCAGAAATACGGGATGGAATACTTGTTACCTTCATCAAAGGACAAGTCCAAGAACCGCGGATCGATGTTATTCAGGTTAGTCAGTTTGCTGTGATCAATTGGAACGAGCAGGTCTTCTTCTTTCATTTTGCTAATCGCATATTCGGAAGGGATCGCCACATCAAACGTGGTTCCCCCCTGCTCAATCTTGGTCAGCATCGCTTCATTGGAATCAAACGTCTGATAGATAACCTTAATGCCTGTCTCATCCTCAAATTCCTTGAGCAGATCGGGGTCGATATAATCGCCCCAGTTATAGATAGTCAGCGTGTTGCCGCCAGAATACCCCTGACTCTTGTTCAGATACGAAGCCAGGATCATCAGGGCAAACGCGGCCACAAAAACAATCGCAAATGTCCGTACCAGTTGCTTCATGGTCGCAGCCCCTTTCCTCCAGGTGGTATCCGTGTTGCTCGGCGGTTAATGAAGTAATATCCGACCACCAGCAGCACCGTGAGCAGGAATAGCAGGGTAGACAAAGCATTGATGGACAACGAAACGCCCTGCCTTGCTCTGGAGTATATCTCTACAGAGAGTGTGGAGTATCCATTACCCGTGACAAAGAATGTTACTGCAAAATCATCGAGCGAGTACGTCAACGCCATAAAGAATCCGGCAAAAATACCTGGTTTCACGTATGGCAGCACCACACGCGTCAGAATCTGCCATGATCCAGCGCCCAGATCGCGTGCCGCATCCATCAATGTTGGGCTCATCTCCTGCAGCTTTGGCAGCACCATGATCACGACAATGGGTACGCTGAATGCGATATGAGACAGCAGGACCGAAGTGAAGCCCAGTTTAATGCCAATCATGGTGAACAGGATCAGGAATGACGCACCAATGATGACATCCGGACTAACGATGAGCACGTTATTGAGTGACAGCAGCGTGTTCTTGGTCCGTTTGCGACGCACATGGTAGATCGCCAGTGCTCCTGCTACACCAAGGATCGTCGAGATCGCTGATGACAGGAGCGCAATGATAAATGTATTCAGCACAATGATGAGCAGCCGAGTATCGGCGAACACCTCTTTGTACCATTCAAGCGTGAATCCTTCGAAGCTGCGCATGTGGCCGCCACTATTGAAGGAGTAGAAGATCAGATACGCAATCGGTGCGTACAATATGGCGAATACAACGGCTAGATAGACGTTAGACAGCTTTCCGTTTCTTCCCATTACGCACCTCCTTCTTGCCTGATCCAGTCAGGAACATAATAATCGCCATCGCAATAATCAAAAAGACGGCAATCGTAGAACCCATCCCCCAGTCCTGGGTGACGAGAAAATGCTGTTCAATCGCTGTCCCCAGCGTAATTACACGGTTCCCCGCAATGAGGCGGGTAATCATGAACAGAGACAGCGCAGGAATAAATACAGCCTGACAGCCTGATTTCACTCCACTAATCGTCAGTGGAAAGATAACCCGGCGGAAGGTCAGCCACGATGAGGCTCCCAAATCCCGCGCCGCATAGATCAACGATGGATTCATCTCTTCCAGCGCATTGAAGATCGGCAGAATCATGAATGGAATGAAGATGTACACCGAGACAAAGATAAAACTGAAGTCGGTGAACAAGATCTGCTGTGTACCAATACCCACGACTTCAAGCAGGGAGTTGGTCAGACCGTACGTTCCGAACAGGCCGATGAAGGCATACGCTTTTAACAAAAGATTGATCCAGCTTGGCAGAATGATCAGCAGCAACCATAGCTGCTTGTGCTTCGTCCGGGTCAGCATATACGCCGTTGGATACGAGATCAGCAGTGAGAACGCCGTAATCAGAAATGCATACCAGAACGAACTGAGCGTCATCTGCAAGTACACCGGTGTAAAGAACCGGGCGTAGTTGCCAAACGTGAAGTTACCCTCCACATCGAAGAATGAATAATAGATGACCAGCAGAACCGGCGCCACAACAAACAACACCATCCATAATACATATGGAATCAGATACGCATTGCGTGTGCTGGCCTTAGTCTGCATGAGCGGCCTCTTGGTAGGCTTCGAGTCGTTTGTCGAACTCTTCTTCGGTCTCGTTAAAGCGCATGACGTGCACAGCTTCCGGGTCAAAATAGAGTCCAATCCGCGCGCCGACGACGGCTTTCTTCGTTGAATGAACAAGCCACTCATTGCCCGCATCGTCGTACGTAGATATCTCGTAATGCACCCCGCGGAATAACTGGGAGTCCACATTGACTTTCAGCTTGCCTTGGTCTTCGGTTGTAATCTCCAGATCCTCTGGGCGAATGACAATCTCTACCGGCTCGTCCCGCTGGAGACCCTGATCGACGCACTCGTGCTGTGCGCCAGCGAATTCCACCACAAAGTCCTGCTTCATTTTGCCCGATACAATGTTCGATTCCCCGATAAAGTCTGCCACAAAGCGGTTAATTGGCTCATCATAGATATCATTCGGTGTACCGCTCTGTTGAATCACACCGCCATTCAGGACAAAGATCTCATCCGACATCGCCAAGGCCTCTTCCTGATCATGCGTAACAAAGATAAACGTAATGCCCAGTCGCTGTTGCAACTCGCGCAGCTCGTACTGCATTTCGGTCCGTAATTTCAGATCGAGTGCCGAGAGCGGCTCGTCCAGTAGCAGAATTTCAGGTTCGTTCACAATGGCGCGTGCAATCGCGACACGTTGTCGTTGTCCGCCGGACATTTCGCCAATTTCCCGGTTTTCATACCCGGATAGATTGACGAATTTGAGGGCTTCCAACACTTTGCTGCGAATTTCAGCCGTTTTCATCTTTTTGATCCGCAAACCAAAAGCCACGTTCTCAAATACATTCAAATGTGGAAATAACGCGTAATCCTGAAATACGGTATTCACCTGCCGTTGGTGAGCAGGCACCCGGTTGATGAGCGCACCGTTAAAATAAATACTTCCCTGTGTCGGCTCCGCAAAACCGGCAATCAGCCGCAATATCGTTGTTTTCCCGCAGCCCGATGGGCCAAGAAGCGTATAAAATTTACCCCGCTCAATCTCAAAGCTGACCGCCTTCAATACGGCTTCATCCTGGTCGTATTGCTGAGTCACCGCTTCGAAGCGGATAATCGGTTGTTGTTCTGACATGCTTCATATCGCCCCCTTATACTTGAGGTACCTCTTAAGTCTGTACACTTTTCGTTCATGCATCCTTATAGATAACCCATCTATTATATATGATTCAGGTATATCCGCAATGGTTTTGATGTAAACGCCGCGTGTCATTTCTTCTTATTTTCAAAAATTCTGCATACATTACGGGTAATGTCGATAATACGTACCCATATGGAGTAAATGAAGGATTTTTAGGATTCCATTTTATGTGTGAGAGGAGTCTTGGCTCTTGGATATTCGTCGTAACCTGCCTTTGCTGATGACCATTTGTTTCTTAAGTCAGATGGGCGGATTCATGATCCTGCCCCTATTTCCTTTGTTTATTGAGGAATTCGGCCTGTCCGGCTGGATGATGGGGGTTATTTTTGCACTCTTTTATGTGGGGAAAGTAATTGGTGGCGTTCCAGCAGCGGCAATTTATAAGAAACTAGGTGGTAAAAAAGCTCTCATCCTCATGCTGATTCTGCTGGCTGTCTGTATGGGCGGCTTCGCGCTGTCTACTGCTGCGGTGTTATTCGGCCTGCTCCGACTTCTACAGGGGCTCGCTTCCACGGGCCTTACCGTGGTCGTACGTTCCATCATCGGAGATGAGGGTAATGTAGACAACCGCGGCCTGTACAATGGATATATCAGCAGCAGTGAGGGTGGCGGCATGGTACTCGGTCCGGTCATAAGTGGCTGGCTCGCATTGCATTGGCCACTGTCGGTGCCTTTTCTGCTCGTTACCGTATGTTGTCTGATGGCCGTAGTCGCTGCGATGGGAATGAAGACGACGGCACAGGCTAAAGCCAATCATGGATCTGGGGATACGTTAAGTGATCATCTAATAGAGGATCCTTCGGCTACTGTGACACAAGAACCTATCGACAAATCATCACATTCGCCACTCTCCACGGATAACGTTGTTGTAGATCCCACCATCAGTGAATCCCACCCTTTTGCTGCATCCACTGAACCTCTTTTATCTTCATCACCGTCTGATGCAAAGCATACTCAAGATTTATCTACAAGGCTCACACAGCGGCAACAGCTTATCGGCTACGGCACAGTACATTTTCTGGAGATGAGTGCCTATGCGGTTTTCCTCACCTATTTTGCACTGTATGCAGCTCACATCATGCATTGGGACCCGTTTGCCACCAGTCTCGCCTTCACTGTATCCGGGATCTCTACGCTTGCCGCTGCTCCCTTTGTTGGTTATCTCTCTGATCGGATGGGCGATCGTCTGTTGCTTTGCATGCTCGGCATGTTCCTGATTGGAATCGAAGTTGCTGTATTTCTAAGCACGTCCTCCCATCTATGGGTCTACGTTGGCATGCTCATTGGCGGGGTTGGTGGTGCATGTTACATGGATTCGTTCTTTGCTCATATTGGCGATCACATCCCGGACGAGAGTCGAAGTTCTGTCATAGGCAAAATTGTCTCTGCGGCCGAGATCGGCTCCATCGTATCTCCACTGGTTGCAGCACTACTTATGGAAGTTGGCTCGCTGTACTCCGTGTTTGTATTTAATCTAGTCCTGATTGCAGCAGCGATTGCCGTTCAGACCGCGATGCGTAGTCGGTACAAGACAAGGCGGGTGTAAATGCAAAAGGGAGATGTCCCACAAGTCATGAATATGACGGAGGCATCCCTTTATTGGCGTAATTATTTTCTAACGAACTACACAAGTGTTATTCGCTTCAATTTCCACAGGGCGGTATTTTAACGAATCACAGAAGTACTATTTCCCCGAAATGGTGCTCCCTCATCGGTTTCAGGCAGGTTAATGCCGATATATCGCCACTGAAGTTCGTTAAATTACAATTCCACAATTAATCCGCCCTGTAAGGCGCGCTCGGTTCGTAAGCTTTACAACTCGTGAGATAAACCGTTTCGGTGGCAACCTCTCGATTATATTTTTCCCAATAATGTTGCTATGTGTACTGCATTTTCTTGAATTTTTCTTTTTAAGTAAGGGTCGGTCCTTTCAGGCAATTCCGTTGGTTTGAAAAATTCTGCTTCAAGAACTTCAACCCCATCTGGCTTCAGTTCTCCCTCATACTCCGTGCAAATATAACCAATGACCACATTGTAGTATTCATGCCCATTTCTTAATTTCGTGTACAACTCTTTTCCTGAGAAGACGCCATACAGATGAAGTTTCTTGATCTCTATCCCAATCTCTTCTCTGACCTCTCTTATTGCAGACTCTTCCACCGATTCGCCGAGCTCCATGAATCCACCGGGTACTCCCCAAGTGTCATCCATATGTCGAACTAATAGAATCTCACCTGTCTTGTTCAAGATCAATATACTCGGTCTCACCAAAATAACAGGAGCATTGCCAACCATTCCTCGCAACGTTTCAATATAACCCATGGATTGTTCCCTCCCCTATGTGAAGTCAAAGTCATGGCTTCATTATAGGCGTGTTATATATTTCCATATAGAGAAAGAATCTTTTCATTTTTTTCCTATTTTAAAGCCCTTCTTTTGGATAAAAAAGGATTACAAAAAATAACCCGCCTGCACAATTTAATGTGCAAACGGGCATTTCATTAGTGCATCTCCGGCCTGAGGCTGGGGATGCTCTATCTGTGCATTCTGCTGCTCGCTGCTTCGCGCCTCTGCGGCAGATGCCACGCCATCTTTCAGGGTATACGCCTGATCCTGACGGAAAAAGTTCGGTTTCACGATCTCATTACGATACGAGCTGTGGAAAATATGCGTGGTCGCCGGGGACACTGGCGGAATCAGCCACACCCAATCCCCGGTCAGCTCACGCCCAGCCTTCTCTTCCCGCTGTTCAAACATAGCAAATTGTGCTGCCGCCGTGTGGTGATCCACAATGCTCACACCTGCTTTTTTGAACGAATGCAGCACAGCCACATTCAGCTCAACTAACGCACGATCCTTCCACAATGTCGTTTCACTCGACGTATTCAATCCAAACACTTCCGCCACCGCAGGCAGCTTGTTATACCGGAACGTGTCCGCCAGATTACGGGCGCCGATCTCGGTACCCATATACCAACCATTGAACGGTGCTGCTGGATAAGATATACCGCCAATCTCCAGTCGCATATCGGCAATCATCGGCACACCGTACCAGCGCATACCCAGCTCACCAATCTCTTCCCGCTCCGGGTGTTCAATCATCACTTCCACAATCTCTTCTTCGGGTATAACATACCACTCTGGAGCTTGTCCTTGCGCCTGAATTATGAGTGGCAAGACATCATAGGAGCTACCTGCCCCCTGCCAGCCAAGCGACATCGCCGCCTTGGTCAGTTCCACCGAAGCAGGATCTCCAACAATACCTTCCTCTGTCTCATATCCTGCATAACGAATAAGCTGATGATTCCAGAGACGTACCGGAGTTCCATTCGGCCCATCCGGTGGAAGAATGGTAATCATCGGGATTACTTTGCCACCGTTGGATGCCACATGGATATGATTCAGCACAGCTTCCGCTGCCGTTCCTGTCGTATCGGCGTGACGGGCATCCACGATCCGAAGTTTATCCCAAAACAGACGCCCGATGCAGCGGTTGCTGTTCCGCCATGCCATTTTACAACCCTGCTCCAATTCCTCTGTGGTATGCACATAGGTACCCGTCACTTCAATCTCGCCCATAACGGCAACAAGCCGGGCCTGCGCGTCTTCACGCGAATGGCCCAGCTCTTCATAACATGTATATATAAACCGTTCAGCTTCTTCCTGCAATTGTTCCAGGTCTGACCGCATCGTTCATTCCACCATTCTGTACATCTTGAATGCCATCATTATACGGCAAGCGCACCGGATTTGTAAGCGAACTGACACTTTGTTCACGGACTCTACATATCGTTGTCAGGATGTAGGGTGACTTTGCTTATTTGCCCAGAAATGCGGTTAACATCCAGACCTCTTTATCCAGCGCAGCGGTGAATCCAATCAGCATATCTTCCGTTGCGTTATCTTCCGCTTCTCCTGCTTCGTGAATGCCTTGACGAATCACTTCCACCATCGTGTGCAAATCAGCAACCACCGACTCTACCATACGTTCAGCAGACAACCGGCCTTGTGCCTCTTCAATCGGAGACAGACGCAGCTGTTCACCCATCGTAGCTACCGGACGTCCACCAATAGCAAGCAAACGTTCTGCAACTTCGTCCATATTTGCCGTAGCCAAGTTGTACAGCTCTTCGAATTTGGCATGCAGTGTAAAGAAATGTGGTCCTTGGACATACCAGTGGAAGTTATGCAGTTTCGTGTAAAGTACGGACCAACCTGCGATCTGACGGTTCAGGACCTCTTGAAGTGCTGTGGCGTTGTTAGCAAAAGTGTTGTTTCTAGTTTGGATTGTGCTCATGGAATTTATCCCCTCTCGAATATAAAAATAGAATTTGAATTTTATAATGGATTGCTTTGATTCGCTTCTTTTTAATTTAGACTTAATCTAAATCTTGTTTTAATTATAACACCGCATATACTATTTGGGAAGGATTTTGCCCTGTCTTGTACATGAAGATTCCATGAAGTACAGCTTCATCCTATATCATTATAAAAAGTGGAGTTACACTGGCCACACGGCTGATTAATGAGGATCTGTAGTACTGCTTGCACCAGATCCCACTTTTTATTTATACCTTTAATTACGCTCACATACTGCGAATATTCTCACAGTGCAAATAACGCAAAAACAGCCTTCATCTCCGCGAGAAGATAGGACTGCATGAACCCACCTGTACAATTTTATTGCTTAACAAACTCAAAAGTCAGGATACGACTGATCTCTTCATAGCTCGATGCTACAAAATGAGGTTGATGATCGGACTCCGGCAGCGCCTCCCGATGGTTGAACCAGATGACTGTCCAGCCTGCATCCACTGCACCTACCACATCATTACGCCACGAGTCTCCGATGTAATAGCTGGAACGGGCATCCGTCCCGGACTGCATACTCACATATTCGAACAACCTGCGATCCGGCTTCGCATAACCAGTCGTACCGGAGATGAAAATCAGATGCTCGTCCACGAGACTGAGCACATCCAGTGCTTCAAGCTTGCGGCGCTGATGCTCTCCTTCTCCATTGGTGATTAGACCAACGGTATGGCCTTCTGCCTGAAGCCTTCTGATCAGCTCATACGCTCCTTCAAAAGGTACAATCTCAAACTGTCTGCTCAGATACTGTGCTTGTAGTTCTTCAGCCTGTCCCGATTGTAGGGGGAATCCGAACTCTTCCATCGTCAACTCAAACCTCCGATGGCGCATTCGCTCTACTGCATCCGCTTCTGGTACAGCGGACAGATCTTCTTGTGCAGACAGCCAGTCACTATAATAACGAAAACGATGATAGGCCTCAGCATAAGGGAACTCATCGGGCAGGCCGAGAACGTCCTGCAACGCGCCACGAAGCGGCTGCAAGTGATCATATAAGGTATCATCCACGTCGAAAAATATGTTTTTAGCATCATTCATTTTATCCATAATGGTTGTCTATCCTCCTGCTTTTGCGTCCAAAGATTCTCTTCTTACTATATATGTATTCATTTGTCCCGTCCAAAAGAGGATTTTTTGCAGCCCTCTCTAGGATAAACCATAGCCAGAGACCTCTGTCTGGCAAAGAATCATTAAATAGTCATTCTTATATATAAAAACACCCCATTTCACAACTCATGGTCATGAAATGGGGTGACGCTATTTTTTAATAAACTCTATTCTACAATCAACGATACAACCTTACCCGCATTCACATCAATCAGACCATGGTCCGTAATCTTCAGCGCGGGACTTACCGCAAGAGAGTGCGTGCTAATCGACATGATCGGGTTGTAATGTACATACCCAAGAGACAACATCGCTGCTCTCAGTTCCTTCACTTGATGGGATACCACTGCAAGTGGTTCCTCCGTCAAAATGCCACCTACGGGAAGTTCCAGATGGGACAACACCTTGCCATCTTCCACCACACAGAACCCACCCTGGCTCGAAATCACTGTGTTAGCTGCCAGTATCATATCTTCACGATTACGTCCTACAACCAGCAGGTTGTGATTGTCATGTGAATATGTCGTTGCAATGGCACCACGCTTGATGGTGTCTCCACCGATCAGACCATGTGCACGATTGCCGTTCACACCATAACGTTCAAAGGTAGCGATTTGAGCATATCCGCTTTCTTCCCATAACAATTCGCCATCCGCAGACTGAACCGGTGCAATATGTTCTTCTACAAAAGTAGAACCATCCTTCACCATCATGACGCGGCATTGGTGCTCACCTTCGCCAGCGAGATCAACACCTGATCCACTGACTTTTGGGTCTGACAACTGAATTGCAAAATCTGCTACGCCCAGCTTCTCCAACTGTACACTCTTATAGAAATGAGGTGGAAACTGCCCGGTTATGCGTTCCTGCTTATACGGTTCGTAATCGTCATAAGCTTTGCGGCCGTTTTTGTACACCTGATCAATAGCGAGCTCCTCCAGGTTAGATAACAACACATAATCGGCTACTTTGCCTGGGGCAACGCTGCCACGATCGGTCATTTTCATCCGGGAAGCAGGGGTTGATGTTGCTGCATAAATCGCGTCTTCCGGACGCATCCCCATCTGAATTGCCTTGCGTACGATATGATCCAGATGACCACGCTCCACCAGTGAATCCGGCATTACATCATCTGTTACAAAGCAGAAATGCTGCGCCACATCATGTTGAATCAGGTACTCCATGACTTCCGGGGTCATTGATTTCTCTTGAATTTCAATAAACATACCTGCCGCAATCCGCGCCTGTAATCCCTCAATGCTCTGATGAGTATGATCGGAATCAATACCTGCGTAGATCAGTCGATGCAGATCGAGTCCAAGCAGTTTCGGTGTATGTCCTTCGATCACAAGATCCGGATAGTTTTTGCGAATATGCTGTAAAATCTGGTTTGTCTTGCATTCCGGATCACGGATGACATCGACATAGTTCATGATCTCACCCAGACAGATGATCTCGCCAGTGGCGAGCAACACGTCCATATCTTCAATCTCGATCGAACCACCTGTTGTCTCCATCGGGGTTGCTGGAACGGAACTCGGGATCGCATAGAACATATCCACGGTGGTTTCCCGACTCACAGCCATCATCTCCTGCACACCCTCTAGCCCGAACACATTCGCCATCTCATGCGGTTCCGCTACAATGGATGTTACGCCGCAGCCAATCAGACCATGAGAAAAGGTTTCCGGTGTCACCATCGTACTTTCGATATGCAGATGGATATCAATCAAGCCAGGAATCATGTGTCTTCCTCGCGCATCGATGACTTCGTCTGCCTGAATCATCTCCGGTCCGCCGGGTCCAACATATAGGAATCTGCCGCCCAACACAGCAACGTTGTTCATTTCAAACCGTTTATAATAACTGTTATACACATGTACATTCACAATTAGTTGATCTGCACGCATGGGGCATAATCTCCTTCTTCACAAGCATTTCACCGCGATCCGGACTGGACAATGAATCTGCACTTTAATCAGATGTACTGCACTTGATTGCGCACCACTGCCATCGTCCGGGAATCATCGCATGAATTGCCTTCTTTACTGCTCTTATTTCTTAATGCTACTCGCTACATTCACGACTACTCTACCAATACAAGCTTGTCCTGTGGGAAGATCAGGCTAACACGTTGCCCGCTAAGGTATGGTGTTTCCATCTCCTGATTTGCTGTAAAGTCACCCAGTTCTGTCTCAATTACATACTGATAACTGCGTCCTAGATACGTGCTGACCTTGATAATCCCCGGCAAAGCATTCACCACATCCGCAGAGGTATCTCCACTAACGATCAGATCATCCGGGCGAATTGCACCTTTGCATGCACCGGGACGGGCTGTTCCGGGATGCGCTGTCGCTGTAAACGTGCGTCCACCTGCGCTCAGTGTGATCACTTCACCTGCATCAGTACGCTCCGCAAATTCAATGAAATTATGGAACCCGATGAATCGTGCTACAAACTCCGTTGCCGGATATTTGAAAATCGTTTCCGGGCGGTCGAGCTGCTCGACCACGCCTTTGTTCATAATCGCTACCTGATCCGAGATCGAGAAGCACTCTTCCTGGTCATGTGAGACATACAGTGTTGTAATGCCCAGCTCTTGCTGAATCCGGCGAATCTCCACCCGCATGTTAAGGCGCAGGTTGGCATCCAGGTTACTGAGCGGTTCGTCGAACAAGAGCAGGTCAGGTTCAATGACCAATGCACGAGCAATGGCTACACGCTGACGCTGTCCACCGGACAGTTCTTGTGGAAAACGTTTCTCAAATCCATTCAGGTTAACGACTTCCAGGATTCGCATCACACGGGAAGAGATATCCTTGTCTTTCACCTTGCGCATCCGCAGGCCAAAGGCTACGTTGTCATAGACAGACAGATGCGGGAATAACGCATAACTCTGAAATACAAATCCGAAGTTCCGCTTGTTCGCCGGAACCTTCGTATAATCCTTGCCGCCGAACATAAACTTGCCCTGTGATGCTTCCAGAAATCCGGCGATGAGGCGCAGCGTAGTTGTTTTGCCGCAACCGCTCGGTCCGAGCAGGGAGAGCAGTTTACCTTTTTCCAGCTCCAACTGAAAATCCTTCAGGATTGTCTGCTTATCGTATGCCACGGATACGTGGTCTAATGTCAGCAATGCCATAGCGTTCTGCGCCTCCAATTAACGTTTAGTAAAGTATGAAAATCCGCCCATGATCCGTTCGATCACGAACATTAATAGTCCGGTCAGTACCATCAACAGCACGGAAATCGCTGCAATCGTTGGGTCAAAATAATTCTCCACATACGTCAGCATCTGGATCGGTAATGTGCTTACCCCTGGTCCGGTCATGAACACCGAGATGTCCACGTTGTTGAAGGACTCCAGGAAAGCAATCAGCACGGCAGCGATAATTCCTGAGCGGATGTTGGGAAGCACGATCGTGAAGAACGTTCTTACCCGTCCCGCACCAAGACTCAGCGCAGCTTCTTCCACTGCAAAGTCAAAGCTCGACAGACTCGATGCGATAACCCGAATGATGAATGGAAGCATGATAATCGTATGACCAATCAACAGTCCGAGATACATTGGCAGATGGTAGATTACGATCAGATATTTCATCAATGTAAAACCAAGCACGATTCCCGGGATCAGTACCGGGGACAGGAACAGTGCGTTCAGCACGGACTTGCCTTTGAAATCGTAACGACTAAGTGCATACGCAGCCGGAACTCCGAGCACCAGTGCCAACAGGTTCCCCAGCAAGGAAATGATGATGGACGTCTGGAACGTGCGGAGGAAACCGCCTGTGTTGAAAATATTCTCATACCAGCGGAAGGAGAACCCTTCCGGCGGAAATTTGAGTACCGTTCCCGGTTCAAACGAAGTGATCGATATGATCAGAAGCGGGCCCAGCAGAAAGATAAAGACCAGCAGACTGAACAGGCCCAGCCCGATATGTTTCTCCCGCATATGTCTACCCCTTCGGATTTAAAGTTTTGGCCATTTTGTTCATGACACCGACCACGACAAATGTAATCACAATCATAATCGCGGCAACAACCGAGGCCAGATACCAGTCGTTGAGGGTCATGGCGTTCTGATACAGGAACGTAGCAATCACGCGCTGCTTACCTCCAAGGAGGGCAGGTGTGGTATACGCCGTGAGGCTTCCAACAAAGACAAGCACGGCTCCGATCACAAGTCCTGGAACAGCCAGTGGGAACACGACCCGGCGGAATGCCGTAATGCGCGATGCACCCAGACTTTGTGCTGCTTTGAGCAGGTCACCGTCGATGTTCTCCAGCACACCCACCAGAGAGATAATCATGAGTGGCAGGAACAGATGTGTCAGACCGATCATCATCGCTGCCGGCGTGTACAGAATGTCCAGCGGCTTGTCCACGATACCGAGGCCAACAAGGGTGTTATTGATCAGCCCTTTGCGTCCAAGAATGATCATCCAGCTAAACGAGCGCACGACCGGGCTCGTCAGCAGCGGGAAGATCGCCAGTGCCAGCAAAATGCCTTTGCGGCGTGGCGCTTTCTGCGAGATATAATAAGCTGTCGGGAATCCGAGCACCACACAGACGATGGTGGTGACCACGCTGACTTGCAACGTCGTAAGCAATATTTTCAAAAAGTATGGGTCTCTGAAAAAATGCATGTATCCTTCAAACGTGAAGGAGTTTTCTTGGAAAAACGTCGACCCGATCGTCAGGACAATCGGAATGATCATAAATGCCGCCAAAAACACGAATCCCGGCAGCAATAGCCAGTAGATTACTGATTTCTTCATCGCGATACTCCTGACATTAAAATGGTTTTATTCACACGTTAAAAGCACAACTTTACACTAGCTCACTCCGTGCCAGAAGAATCTTTCGATTGCTGTTATCCCCAGATTTTTTGATCCTTATTGAAAAGGTGAAATCCGGGGATAAAGGCGAACGCTTCGCTTCTCCAGCTTTCTTCTGTCACTACGTTATTGTGTAAAACATGAATTTAACTATCATATCTACGCATTTAACGCGTTGATAAACAGTTCAAGGAAGCTTTCTGCATCTACGGTTTCGCAGACAAGGGTGTTGGGCTGTTCGCCCAAACGGTTTTGGAAGTCGCATACCATCTGACCATCGCACAGGCGGCTGGCGGTTTCGACATCGACGTAGTACGATTTGCGTCCTACCAGTTCCGGGGCAAGGGCTACACCTACGGCTAGTGGATCATGTAAAGCGCAAGCGCGGACGCCGTTCATTTGTTCATAACGGTTGATATAAATCTCTGTGCTTTGAGCGACGTATGCACGAATTACAGGATCTGTGAGACGCTCGATCGTTGCTTCATTCAGCAATGTTTGACGCGTCACATCCAATCCGACTTGGGTAAGCTTCTCGATGCCTGCGTGCAGTACGATGCGTGCGGCCTCTGGATCAGCGTAGGTGTTGTACTCGGCGGTTGGTGTAATGTTGCCATGTCCACGAACTACGCCACCCATGAAGATGACTTCCTTCAATAAAGAAGGCAATTCAGGACACTTCATCAGCGCAAGTGCCAGGTTAGTTAAGGGTGCGGTCATAATTAATGTCAGTTCGCCCGGATATTGCTTGGCTTGCTCCACGATAAAGTCTGGCGCAAAACCTTCCTCGGCTTTCTTAGACACGGCCGGATCAGGCAGCGCACCACCCAATCCATCCTGTCCATGTACCCGATGTTCATAATGAGACTTGCGAGTGAGGGGTCCAATTGCTCCGGCAATGACCGGGATCGTTGGTGCACTCGCGAGTTCAAGAATTTTGCATGTATTCTCTGTTGCCTGCTGAAGTGATACGTTCCCACAGACTGTGGTGATGCCGAGAATTTCCAACTTCCGGCTTTTGACGGCCAGCAAAATCGCCAGTGCATCGTCAATCCCCGTGTCCACGTCCAGAATGATGCGATTTTGCGCTTCAATCATCCGTTCTCAACTCCTATACGGTAATTGGTTGCTTGCTGCAAATGATAAGTTGAACTAAAGAATATTTACACTTACCACTCCGATGACAGAATAACCTTCCGATCGCTGTTATCCCCAGATTTTTTTGAATCCCTTCTTCAAGGGGAAAATCCGGGGATAAAGGCGAACGCTTCGCTTCTTCACGTTATTTCTGCCCTCTCCGTTCTCGTGTAAAAAGTTTAGTTAAACTATATAGATCAAAGATAACTATTTAGTCGGTTACTTGTTTTTATTGTGCAATCTCACGGTTCCAGCGATCTGTCCAGCCTTTAACCTGTTGATTCACGAATTCCATATCCAGCTTGTTCAGCTTCTCAACAACTTCAGCGCCGTATGTTACGCCTTCTGCTTCTTCAGCAGTCAGTTCAACCTTTGTGTTAACCGGGGAATCGACTTTGGCTTTGGCAGATTTCGCTTGTACATCTTGGCTGAGCTGCCAGTTGATGAACTCTTCAGCGAGCTCTTTGTTTTTGCTGCCCTTCACGACATTGATCGTGTTCATCACGGCATATGCACCTTCGCTAGGTGTAACAAACTTCGCATTAGGCACGGCTGCTTTCAGATCTTTGAAATACATTTCCATGATCGGTCCGCCAGCAATCTCTTCTTGGGAGAACATGTTCACGAACTCGGAAGTTTGACTGTAGAATTTCACCACATTGCCGCTCAGTTTTTTCAGTTCAGCAAATGCCGCATCTTCATTAAACGTATCATTTCCGGCTACACGGGAAGCTGCATCTACAACCATTGGGCCTGCTGTTGCCGTAATATTCGGAATGGTCAGGTTACCTTCGAACGCCGGGTCCCACAGGTCACTCCATGAAGTGACTTCTTTGGATACGAGATCCGGGTTATAAGCGATACCGAGCTGTCCAACCGTGTAGGCCGGGCCATAATCTTCACCAAGTGGTGCTTTGGCAATATCATAAATGTCATTTACATTTGGAATTTTGGAGCGGTCGATTTTCTCAAACAGACCTTCATCGATACCTTGTTGTGCATAATAATCAGACAGGTAGATAACATCGACATTTGATGTACCTTGACGAATTTTGTTCAGACGTTCAGCGTTATTGCCGACTTCGAGCACGATGTCTACATTATGTTCTTTTTCAAAGGGGCCAAATACCGATTCATTGAAGAAATCTTCCGAGAAGCCCCAAGTGGAGATCACCAATTTGTTAGCTGCTGTTCCACCACTGCCTGATCCGCTTGTTGCATCCTCCGTACTGCTGCCACAACCTGCAAGTAATACCGATGTCATTGCCACTGCTGCCAAACCGCTAATCCACTTTTTCATCATGATCCTTATTCCCCCTGATATGTGTGATTTAACAACCCAACCATTAAGTTGAACTAGCTTACATGCTCTGCTAAGCATTTACACATAACGGAGAGGACAGAAATAACCTGAAGAAGCGAAGCGTGCGCCTTTATCACCGGATTTCACCTTTTAAAGGATCAAAAAATCTGGGGATAACAGCGATCGGAAGGTTGTTCTGTCATCGTGTGCCCGTGTAAATTACGTTAGTTGAGTGTGTATAGTTCGACTTAAAAAACAAAAAGAAAAGTGCTCTTGTATAAACAAGAACACTTTTCTTCGTAAACAAAGGAAAGCGACACCCGCTGCCGGTACATCATCGGTTTCTGCTTCAGAATCAATCCAAAGACAGACGCCATCATATGAAATTGTACGGAACCTGATCATGAATCCGGCCATAACCTCTCTATACATCAACAAGAATTAATCCTGCCGATCCATCCTTAGGCCTGTTCCAGAATCACATTTGTGATCGCCCACTGAGTGGACGCATCATAATCCCGCAATATAGCTTCAATTGGCAAACCCATGTGTTGCTCGAGCTTCTCCCGGAATTTCTTCTTATATAAGACAGACATGCGGAAGTCCACTTCCAGCTTTAAGCCGGGGGCCTCCCCTTCCAGGGCGTCAGAGCGCGGTGAACGTCGGTGCTTCGCGTAGAAGGTCACAATATTCTGGTCAATGGTCACTCTCAGGAGAGTGGTGCCAAATCCGAACAGTTCCTTCGAAATTTCGTTATAATACTGGCACATCTTCTTCTTGCTCTCATTGCTGTCCAGTAGTTCCATGAACTCACCCACATCTCTTACTACCGTACATTCGACGTGTTAACACGATTGATTATACATAAATATACGATCATAGGCAACCCAAAAGATATAGTTAACATGATAATAACACATAAAAGCGAACGATGAGACATTAACAGCAGAAAACAATTCGGCTTATACCACAGTGAATTTACATTAATATGCCTGCATGTCATTCCTATACTATTGTTGCTTCTACACTCCGCTTTAATACACAGGATTCGTGGCTTTGTTTCAACTTTCCCTAAATGGGCACTAATTCCTGCGAAACATAGACAAACTTCGTCATTAACCGTTAAAATGAGACACAATGTTGACATGTTTTTATTTTCTAGAAATTGGAGGCTTAACCCATGAAATGTCCAGTATGTAATCATGAAAATGGAGATGCCCATTTTTGCGAGAGGTGCGGCTCTAATCTAACGCAAACAACCTCATCACCAACTCCTGTACCGAACCCGGAATCTGCTGCTGCTTCCGAACCCGAATATACCCGTTGGTCCAGCACGCAGGCTACCTCTTCCCAGACATCTGCTCCATCCAACACACCATCCGTCTCCATTCACAAGGAACAGGCGAGAGAATCAACAGGTACCAATGACCATTCTTCTGTAGGAGGCAATAACTCCAATCAGTGGAATAATATTGTGCAGAATGAGAAAGTTCAGCAAGCCAAAGAAGTAAGTAAACAGTATCTGTCCTATTTCCTCAGTGTATTGGCCCGTCCTTATCAGACGATGAAAACCGTTGGCGACCAGCATTCACTAAACGGATGGCTAACGATGGCGCTAATTGCAGTTCTATCTTCTACATACTTCTTAATTACCTTTAGTCGCATAGGCATGGACGGCTTGTTCATTGGTGGATTTTTAAGACCGCTGTTGTTCACCGTCATTATCCTGATTGCCTCTATTGCACTGATGTACGCTATTCTGAAGATTGAAAAAATAACCTTCCGCCCCAAAACACTGGTTGCCCAGTTTGGTACATTGCTTGTTCCTGCTGTCGTATCCCTTGTTCTGGCGAATCTGTTTATTATCATCTCGTATTCCATCGCGATCTCATTGCTTGCTGTCTCGTATATCATTATCTTTGTTGCTCTGAACTCGGTGCTGTTCCAATATCCACTGAATCGCACCCAAGCAGCCATCGACAGCATGTACAGCGTACTGATCGCCAATGTGGTCGTGTTCTTTATTCTGTATCGATTGTTGGGTGAGATTATTATTGGACTGATTGGCATGATGCTTTCGCCGTTTGGTCGTCTGTGAATTAATATAAGTTGAACTAAAGATTATTTACACTTGTTACTTCGATGACAGAACAACCTTCCGATCGCTGTTATCTCCAGATTTTTTTTAATTCACTTTTTGCAAAGTGAAAATCTGGCGATAAAGGCGAACGCTCCGCTTCTTCAGGTTCTTTCTGTCCTCTACGTTTTCGTGTAAATGAATATTCCAATAGATATAAATTTTCCTGACTCTTTTGATTTATATTAAGGCGCTCCCTGCTCACGCGGGGAACGTCTTTTTTGGTTTTATAAGGCAGCATTGCGCTGGTATGCATCATACACTATAATGTGTAGTGCAACAGTTATGTTCTTATTTACGTAACAAACACGGAATCAGCAACTCCCGTTACGTAATGAGTGGATTCACCATTGCCACAAACACTACATTTCGTAGTGTATTAATCGCGATTTTACAAAGAAAGCAGAGGAACTCTCTATGGACATGACTCATATGAATCATATGCAAATGGAGCACGAGGCAGGTACATCCTACCTGTGGCTCATCGTAGGTGTAATCGTATTACTGTTCTCCATCGCCGCCTATATCTGGGCATCGCGCACACAGGGCAAAATCCTGGGCCACATGAAAAAGAAAGAGCGGGCGGACATCCAGAAAAAAAGTCGATCCCTTCGGCTGGCTGCACATTTAATGATGGCTGTGTCGATTATTACGTTTGGCCTGTTCTTCATGCAAGGGGCAGGTAAAACATATAATGTAGCCGATCTCGAGTCTAACGCAACAATCGACGTGACGGACGATAAATATTATGGGGCTGACCATACGGAGGACCCCATTCAGTATGAGATGACAATTCCAACATCGGGGCCTCATAATCCCCATGATATCAAGTTTGGATTTTACACCGACTTCCCGGGCTACAATTACCTGGTACACAATCTGGAGCACGGGGATATCATCATCTATTATCGTGAGAACGCAAGTGAGGATTTGAAGGAACATCTGAAATACCTGGCCAAATTCCGCGAAGCCGGAGCAGGTATTCTGGCTGTACCCAACAAGGATATTCCCGAAGGCAGTGAAGTCGTGGTGACCGCATGGACCAAAACAATGAAGCTCGACCAATTCGACGATGCCAAGGTAGGTACTTTTATCAATAAATATATTAATCAGGGACCTGAAAAGATTCCTGCCTCTGTTCGCCAGGGCGGCGGAACGATGTAATGACGTAATCACTCAGTCATATGAAGCCCCTCTAAGTAGTAACAATGAGGTGTGTCCCAATGATGGGCATGGTCAATATAGGATTGAAACGAAACTAGCTCCCGGATCAAATTGACTCGGGGGCTAATTCTTTATCGACCGGATGCCGATATTTCAAGTAGAAAATGGTATATTTGATATACAATACATACGAACCAAAAGAAGAACGACAAGCACCAAGTAAAGAGACAAAAAGAAGATTGATTCAACAGATCAAGGGGGAACACTTTTACCAATGAACAGTTTGTTTATGAGGATCTTTTTATTTTTTTCCTGTCTGATGCTGGCCGCGGGTGCGGTTCTTGGCATTACCATGTACCGTTCATCGGCTCAACTGGTCGAGCAATCCATGGGGATGCAGGCACAGGCTGTGGGTGAACGGGCAGCTGCATTAATTGACACCTCTCTGTATGCACCACTCAGTACCGGACAGAACGAGACAGCGTATTACGGCATATTGCGTGAGCAGCTTAGCCAGCTGCGCGAGGCCAATGGACTTAAGTATCTGTACACCCTTGGTACACGCGAAGAAAATGGAACAAATACATATTTCTACGTTGTGGATGGGGCTGCTGCCGATGTGGCAGAGGATGACTTCTCACCTTACGGTTCCGCAGAAGAGACCCATTATGAAGGAATGCTGCAAGCTTTTGAACAGAATGAGCCTATTCGGGGCGAACTTACACAGGATGAATATGGCGCTACCATTACAGCCTATGTGCCGATCCATGGGGCTGACGGAAAAGTACTGGGGCTGGTCGGTGCAGATCTGGACTCCACTGCGGTCTATGAACTGATGTCCCGCAACCGTATGACCATGATCTGGACAGCCTTGGCTATTGTTCTGCTGAGTGTCTTGTTGGTGTATGGATTCGCCCACTACTTGACCCGTCCATTGGTGAAGTTGAAGAAGTTAATTACCCAGGTAGGAAAAGGCGACCTGACCGTCAACGTTGAACTTAGTCGCAAGGACGAGGTAGGGCAGCTCGCTTCCGAGTTCAAACATCTGGTTACAGGTACTCGTGATGTCATGACGGGCATCCGTCAAAGCTCCGACTCTCTGCTACAGGCTGCAGAAGGAGTATCCAAACATTCGCAGGCAACTGCCGAAGCTAGCCAGCGTATTGCCGAGCATACGAATCATACGGCCAATGGAGCTGCTGAACAGGTGGCTCGTGCGGGCGAAGTTACGGTAGCTATGGAAGAGATTACACGCAGCATGCAGCATATTGCGAATTCTTCCTCCATGGTTGCGGATGTCTCACAGGAAACGACCAATAACGCGGTGCAAGGTCAGGCCAACATCAACACGGCGATTGACAGTATGGACAAAATTCATCAAGCGAATGTGCAGATGGTGGCCTCCACCTCTCAGCTGGAGCAGTACTCAGGTAAAATTGAGTCGGTGGCACACCTGATGAAAGGCATCGCTTCACAGACCAATCTGCTTGCACTTAATGCAAGTATTGAGGCGGCTCGTGCAGGAGAGTATGGCAGCGGGTTTGCCGTGGTTGCCTCAGAGGTTCGCAAGCTTGCGGGGGAATCGGAGCAATCGTCCCAGCATGTAACCGAACTGATCGCCGAGATGACACGCCAGACTGCCCTGTTGTCAGAACATATGTCTGCCAGCACATCAGCAGTCCAATCCGGTCTCGCTGTTGTTCAGGAGGCAGGCCGTTCATTCACATCCATTCATACCGGGATTGAGACGATGAATGAACGTCTGCACGAAGTATCCGCAGCATCCGAGCAGCTGTCTGCCAGTGCAGAAGAAGTATCCGCTTCCGTGGAGGATATGGAACATATCTCACGCGAATCCTCTTCGAGCATCCAGAAGGTGTCTCATGCTACCGAAAGCCAACTGCAATCCATGGATGAGATGAGTGCATCCGCCGAATCTCTGCGGGTATTGTCCAGTGAGCTGAACGGATTGATTGGTCGATTTAAAATATAGCGGGCAGCTTAGATTGCTATATAGATCGGCTATATAGATTGAACTAAAGAATATTCACACATGCCACTTCGATGACAGAACAACCTACCGATCGCTGTTATCAATCTATATAAATCAGCCCAAAACAAATAGCCGCACGGCAGTGACGGGATCATGGGGTTTAACCCCATATCCAGACCACTGCCTGCGGCTTTATCTTTGTTGTACCTTTAATGTTGGCAAGCCTTACGGCTGCCTGAATTAGTAGCGCTGCGGAGCAGCTTTTTTACCCAAATCCGTCATGTACGTAAAGAACGCTTCCGGATCGGTATCATACACCAGTTGTACTGGACGTCCGTCTGCTTGCTCCACCGTGCGGCCCTGGCTAGGACCATCCGGGATGACAATACAGTTCACGGTTTTTTTCTTCACGATGTCCTCGCGTCCAACGGAAGCCGTTGTCAGCACATCCCACAGATAGTATGTGGAATTTGTCTCACTGTACACCAGTGGCGGACAACCTGCGTAACAGTTACCCAGGAAATCGACGCCTTCGAAGCGACGCTCTGCTGCCCAGCGGTTACGAACGGCTGGAGTCAGAGGTACTTTGTTGGTGCTTTCCAGTGCAACCAGATCGATCTGGATGCCGCTCTGCCATACACGGTAAGCCGCTTCCGGGTCCCAGAATACGTTCCACTCTGCTGTGCCATCATGCTCAGGCTCTTCTACGTTACCGCGCTCGAATGTACCACCCATCCATACCAGCTTGTCGATTTTCTCTTCAATGTCTGGTGCTTCGTCCAGTGCACGCGCAAGGTCAGTCAGTGGGCCTGTGAACAAGAGCAACGTTTTGCCTTCGGTATTGCGCACTTTCTCGATCAGATGCTGGTGTGCCGGAACGGCAGAGAGTGGAGCTTCCATTTTGCCGGACTCGTTCAGTACAGGAAGTGCATCTACATAGAAGGAATGCAGTCTCCACGCCGCAGGAAATGGATTTTTCCCTCTGGAGTTGGATTTGGATACCTCTACGGAATATGTACCAAAACGATCGATAATTTTACGGCTGGCATCTGTTGCTGGCTCCAGATATCCGTCTGCCGGAATAACCGATACGCCGGTTACATGTACATTGTCCATTTGCAGAAGCATGAACAGCGATACGAGGTCATCCACGCCGCCGTCATGGTTGAAATACACATTAAGTTGGTTCGTCATGCTTGCTTTCATCCTTCCCCTGGTTGTCCCATTGATGTTGATCATCCGTCTGCCCAAGGCCGACGCTCTCTCTATTATGTCCCATAACCCTTGGCTACGTAAACCTTCCCCATGCAAAGAAAACAAGGATCACGCCTCATCCTGCGGATATTTTACAGTTCCACCATTCCATCTCAGGAGAACAACTGGTAGAGGTCATTTTCGTTCGGAAAATAAAGAAATGGACAGCAGGCTTGAAGCCCCGCCGTCCATCTCACCCCATCCATGCATTACATGGACTGGTTCTGTTTCTCTTCATTCTTCTCTGCAATCGGCACATACTTGCCTGGCCAGAAGGCCCATTTGCCCAGCAATGCGGTGATCGCCGGTACCATGAACGGACGAACCAGGAAGGTATCCAACATCACACCAACGGCTGTGATAATACCAAACTGCACCAACACCTGAATTGGCAAAGTAGCAAGTACGGCAAATGTTCCTGCCAAGATCAGACCTGCAGATGTAATAACCGAACTTGTCTCGCCAACACCTTCTTTAATCGCTTGACGAAGCGGCATCGTTTTGCGTTTCTGCCAGATGCTAGAGATCATGAAGATGTTGTAGTCTTCACCCAGTGCCACGAGGAATACGAAGGAATACAGCGGAATCGCTCCCTGAATGGCATCTGCGCCAAGTCCGTAGTGAATAATGATCCAACCCAGACCCAGTGCAGAGAAGTACGATAGAACGACTGTCGCGATCAAGTACGCTGTGGCTACGATTGAACGCAAGTACATCAGTAGTAACAATGTAATCATGCCGATGACTACCGGAATAATGATCTTGGAATCCCGTTCTCCGGTTACTTCAATGTCATACTGTTCAGCCGTCTGACCATCGATCCAGACTTGACTGTCCACATTAGCTACACCAGCGTCTTGAAGCGCCTGTTCGGCAGTAGCCCGCAGATCTGGAATATGCTGCATTGCCTCCATGGAATATGGATTCAGATTAAATTCCACATCAAAGGCGGTAATGTTGGCATTCTCAGCACCCTGCTGAGCATCGCCTACTTTGCTAATGTAATCCAGCGCTTCGAGACGCTGCTTCAGATCAGTTTCTTTGCCTTCGGCATCAACGATCACTTTGACTGGAGCCAGCTCACCTTGGGAGAATTGTTCGCCGATGACGGTGAAACCTTCGCGGGAAGGTACATCCTCCGGGAAGGAAGACAACAGATCATATGTGAATTTAACCTGAGTAGAGAATGTCGCCAATCCTCCCAGCAATACCAACGTAATTGCAAGAACGGTCCATGGCTTTGTTATTACAACACGGCCAATCCAGCTTTCCTTGATTTTGCGCGGGGCCGGAGCCGGTTTGCCTTTTTTCTTCGCACGTTCCACTTCCATCTCATGTGTACGCGGTACGAACGGGTAGAATGAACCCCGACCGAAGATCGCCAGGAGTGCGGGAACCAGCGTCAGACTTGCAATAAACATAATAAAGATGGACAGACTGAATGGTACGGCAAAGCGTTGATATGCACCGTATTCAGCCAGCAACAACACGAGTAGTGCTGCAACGACCGTGAATCCACTCATGGCAATGGCGCCGGATGATCCGGTAATTGCCTGGAAGATGGCTTTCTTTTTGTCCGGCTCATGATAGAGAATTTGACGGTATCTGGAGATCATAAACAGGCAGTAATCCGTTCCTGCTCCAAATAACAATACGGTCATGATCGAGATGGACTGTGCGTCCACCGTGATCCAGCCTTGATCCGCCATGAATCCGAGTATGGGGCTTGTCACCATATACGCGAACCCAACCGCAATAATCGGGATAATTGCCAATACCGGCGAGCGGTAGATCAGCAGCAACAGGACTAATACCAGAACAACCGTAGCGATCAGCAAGGATACATCGGCGGAGGAGAATAGCCCGCTCGCATCAATGGATATCCCTACTGGCCCAGTCACACGGGCAATCAGTGTATTGGTATCATCTATAGCTACATCAAACGGGTTTGCCCCGAAGATGTCTTGTGTTTTTTGCTCAAGTGCTTCAATAGCTTCCTTCAATTGTTCCGAATCGGCACCTTCATTGAAGAAAAGTGGCATAACCAAAGTACTTCCGTCTTCCGAAAGCTGGCCTTTCAATGCCTGTGGTGGCAATTGATAGAGTGGCACAACGGACTGTTGTTGTTCTACCGGATCTTGATCCAGTCGCTCCGTTAATGCCTGAATGTTCTCAATCTGCTCATCTGTCAGACCGCCGGCTTGACGCCATACGATCAGTGCGGGCAATCCTTCACCACCAGGGAATTCCTTCTCTGCAAGTGCAGCTGCCTGAATCGATGGTTTGGATTCACTCAGATCCTGTGCGTTATTGGTTTCACGATCACCTACAGCAGGCCATACCATGCCAAGCACAACGGCGATAATGATCCATACCAACAGTGTAATCCATTTGCTTCGTTTGCCGGCTACCCAGCGGCCGTAACCTGAACCTTCCTGCATTGTCTCTTCATCTCCCTATTCTGTTTCTATGAAGCCCTAATATATATGATGGTGTAGTAATGAACCACGGGTCATAGTATAATCGAGTTAATTATATATACCGGAAGGTTAATTTTGCAATGCCTAATTTTGTGAACATGTCTAACCAGCAATTAAATACGTAAAGAGGTATGTACTTATGAGCAAAAAAACAAACATTCCCCGTTCACCGGGTAGACCCAAAACAGCTGTGGATCAAGCATCTGTCCAAACCAACATATTGATGACCGCATCACGTCTGTTTATGGAATACGGGTATGAGCCCGTCTCTCTCCAGCAGATTGCTTCTTTATGCAATGTAACCAAAGCATCGATCTATTATCACTTCTCCAGCAAAGCTGATCTGTTCACCGTTGCCATCACCCGCATGATGGCGATGGGCATGCAGCAGACTTCGCTCCGTCTGGAAGAACCCGGCTCATTGCAAGAAAGGCTGGTTAAGGTTGCTGAGGCGAAGATGCAGCACTCCCATATTGAAACGGAGACCATGATGCGAGAAGCCGAGAAACATCTGGATACGGAGCAACTCGCTCAGATTCGGGAAGCAGAGGTTCGCATATTCGAAGTACTAGCTACCCATTTTCAGAAGGAGATGGACAACGGTTATTTCCGGGCCGCCAATCCCATGCTGCTTGCTCATGCGTTTACTTCACTGCTGATGCTCGCGAACCGCGAAGATGTACGCAACATGAATGGCGGCAGCATCGAGGAACTTGCGCAGGAACTGGTGGCGCTGTTTCTGGATGGAGCTGTTAGGCGAAACTAAAATATATAGCTGTATCTCAAAAGCAGTTATGCCAAAAACCATCGGGCGATGCAATGAACACACCTACCGATGGTTTATTGGTTGAAATCTAATCATATTATAGGACTTTGCTCCTGAAAGTTTTGAATTGATCCTGTAATTACTTACCTGTTACTTAATCGACAGTGATATAAATAGATATATTAGGGCCATCACTACTATTCTCCGTATAGAATTTACCTTCACCCGTTGGTCTTCCGTTTTTAAACATGCCCACATAGACCAACTTACCGTTTAAGTACCCTTTACCTTTGCCGGTAATAGCTCCATTTTTAGCCTGCCCATCATAGATGATTACACCATCTTCGTACAATTTAATTTTGCCAGAATACGTGGGTACTCCTTTATCAAATGCACCAACATAGGCAATTTCTCCATATTGATATGCTTTACCTTGTCCCTGTGGCAAACCATTCTTAAACGTACCCTGATAGAACATTTCACCATATTCTGTATACCACTTACCTTGACCATGAAACGAACCATTCAAAAAATCGCCCTTATATTTAACCGTTCCATTTATGTCGTACTCGGTACCTTTACCTGAGGGAAGCCACGTTTCCTTATCCACCTTACCAACATAATTAAACTTTCCATTTGGGTAATAGATCTTTCCCTGTCCATTAGAGATATCCGAGTACAGCTTCCCATCAGAGTTATACCTTTTTCCTTCATGAGGCCTCCCCGCTACAAACTTACCTTCAAAGCTCTTCTTCCCATTTGGAAAGTAGGAAATTCCTTTACCATTAGGAACACCATTTTTGACTTCTCCTACATATCTGTGTTTTTCTCCAGAAAGAGTGATATAGATCTCTTTTTTCGCTGCTGAGACCTGTCCAGGTGAAGTAAACAGCGGTGTAACCAAAATTAAAAAAACAGTAAACCACTTCAAACAATTCTCTAACTTTCGCATTTCGTTAAATCCCCATTTCTATTCTTATAGAATCTATCGGCCTGCTAAGGTAAACTGATACGTCTCTTTAAGACTATGAATGTCTGGTTTACTACAACGCAGCTATGTATACAGTACAGCAAATCAAAATATGTAATTCGAGCAGAGTAATACGAATCTTCAAACTAGGTTTCTCTTCGACTTAGCAAGCACGACAATACTTATATCGACCATTATAGCTACAAGCATGAGAAAATATGGTAAAATGTTGTTAATTATCTATTTCCCGTTGATTAATACGATACATAACATGAATAACACTAGCCTTGAACTCATAGGAGGAAACAACAATGTCACCACCAAAACCATCCCCACGCATCCCCCGTCTGCTGGAAACAAAGCGCATATACCTGCATCCTTTCGAGATTACAGATGTGGATACTTACTTCCCCGGCCTGTTTGACGCCGAGATGCGCAGGCTGACAGGAACACAGAACAGTTTCACACGCGCTCAGGTTGAACGTTATGTTGAGAACGCAGCACAAGATGACACCAGACTCATGCTACTTATTGCTTTGCAGGAAAATGACCAGATCATCGGAGATGTCGTCCTGATGGACATGCATGCCAAGAATCGCAGTGCACATATTCGGGTTGCCATCGATCAGGCCGAGCATCAAGGAAAAGGCTACGGTAGCGAGGCGTTGCTGCTTATGCTGGACTACGGCTTCGGCATCTGTAACTTGCATCGAATCGAGCTTGAGGTGTATGCCTTCAACGAGCGAGCCATTCGCACGTATGAGAAGCTTGGATTCCAGCGCGAGGGTGTGAAGCGGGATGTCTTGTTCTACAATCATCAATACCATGATGCCATTCAGATGAGCATGCTGGAGGATGAGTTCAGGCAACGTCATATGAAAGATCAGGCAGGGAATGTTTAAGTTTCCGATCAGCTAAATCAAACTAAAAAACCGGGGGATTTAATAACCCTCCCCGGTTAGAAACTTCAGATGATCCGTCAACACCGAAAGCTCGGCGGGTGTCTTCATATACAATTCGCCATCTGTATCGGCTGACATCGGCGCATCGGTCTTCACTTTTAACGTAGATGCCTTGAAGTATGAAATACTCTCACTCTGAGGTTGCCATTCTCCCTCTGGCTTGTGTGACAGCATCTCTCGCAGCAGCGGAATGCCTGTCTCATGAATAATGAGCACGTCCAGTTCGCCATCCTGCAACGCATCCGGTGCAAAGGGTAATGCATTGGTTCCCAGAAAACGGCCGTTGGCTGCATAGATCATCACTGCTTCGCCTTCCATCTCTCTCCCATCCGCCTCCAGTTGGTAACGAAACGGCTCTGTATGACTAATTGTCTGCAACGTGCTGATAAAATAACTGAGCTTACCCAGCGCGCCTTTCAGATTTTCGTTAATATTCTGCGATGCATCACTGATCAAACCAATGCCGAAAAAGTTCGTGAACACCCGATCTTTAGCCCGTCCAACATCAATGGACACCACCCGACCTGCCAGCATTTCTTGTGCCGCAGTCTCTGCATCCGGTGAAATCCCGAGCGAACGCGCAAAGTCATTACATGTGCCTCCAGGCAATATACCAATCAACGGAGGATGTTGCAGATCAGCCAGCCCATTCACGCATTCGTGCACCGTGCCATCCCCGCCCAAGATAAACACCACATCGAATTGTTCCCCGCGCTCACGACACAGCTTCTCTCCTTCACCAGCTTCATCCGTACGCACAATGACGAGTTCATGGACAGCGGGAGCCAGCACACCAGCCACAAGGCCCACTGTATTCTCACGATTGGACTTGCCCGAATGATGATGATGAATTAACAACGCTTTGTTAAACTCCATCCCTCTTCCTCCATTCCAATGCTTGTTACCCTTTACCCACAAAGGTTGAAGCCGTAAACAAGCCCTTCGCTAAGCACTCATCATGATTCCAATAGGTTTCCCAATCAGGTATGCATCCTAATCCTCATTCATTCGTAATAGCTATATAGGTTCAACTTAAGAATATTCACACATGCCACTCCGATGCCAGAATAACCTTCCGATCGCTGTTATCCTCAGATTTTTCTGATTTACTTTTACAAAGGTGACAATCTGGTGATAAACGTATGCTTCCGATGTAGCTTTCTTGCAGAAAGCTTTTAGGCGAACGCTTCGCTTCTTCAGGTTATTTCTGTCCTCTACGTTTTCGTGTAAATGTATAGTTAAACTTAAATAGATAACCCTTTTATCTAACTAGCCAATTCCTTTTTTAACCAGATTTATGCATGAGAATGAGGGTTTCTCCGCACCTTAATGTCATAAGACCGCAAATTTTGCTGGTGAGAACCCATTCAAATCGAGTCAAAACGGTTATATCTATACCATATACGAATGGAGGGATTCCCTATGATTCCGGCAACGTTGGAACAATTGGAGCAAGTTCGCAAGGAATGCCGTACCATGGTTCGCAAAAGAGCTACCGCTTCTGCCGGTACAACACTCGTTCCGCTGCCCGGTACAGACGTACTGGCTGATGTGGGGATGCTGATGCAGCTGTTGCCTGCCATTAACAATAAATTCGGATTATCACAAAAACAGTTGGACGGCATGGACCCCGAGACCAAATCCATGATCTATGGATTCGTGATGTCCATCGGAAGCAAAGTCATTGGTCGTATGATCACCAAGGAATTGGTGGTACAGGTTCTGAAAAGAGTCGGCGTACGCGTAGCCACCAAATCCGTCGCCAAATTTGTCCCCTTTGCAGGACAGGGATTGGCTGCCGCACTCAGCTTCACTGCCATGCGCTATGTGGGTAACAAACATGTCGATGACTGCTATGAAGTCGTCAAACGCATGATTGAGCAGCGCGAATTGATTCCAGGTGATCCCGCTCCGTCTGCGCTTGAGGAAGCTAACAGCGACGACGTGAAAGTAGAAGCGAAGTCGATCTCTAGCAACGGGGCAGATGAACCTGCGAAGGAGTCTAAGGATCAATGAACGCAAAAGCTCCTGTGCGACTGAACGCACAGGAGCTTCTTCATCTCACAAGAACTGCTAACTATTATTTAAAGTAATGTGTATTTCCTTTTGGATATCTAAAGAACCATACCGTTTATTTTCAAGGTAGCTTATTTGTATATCATGTACTTCTTTGCGCGGTACAAAATATGGTAACTTGCCTGATTTTATAAGTGCATTCATCTTTTTAACTTTTTTCATAATGACTTCACGTTCAGCCGAGTTCTTAATTTCAATATGTATTTGTTTTACTGTAAATGGATCACCAATAAATTCCTTTCTTACATAGAACATATTTTGAATCAACAGGTAATTGTCATACTGATTCATCTTAATAGGATGAACATTAGTAGGTTTTGAAATCATTAATTGCTTGTATTTATTATGTTTATCATCATCCTTTGAAATAGGAATACAACATAAGGAATCAGGAAATTGTTCATCTTCAAGAACTAGTAGCAGGCCTGGTCGTTGTTCATTAATTGAAATTTTGTACTCTCTCCAATCACAAATGGAGTGAAATTCTTGTTTTAGTTTATATACTTTAAATTCCATGTGTACTCCCCCAAGTAATTGAAAAAGGAGCAGGAAAAATCCTGCTCCTCCTATTTACACATCCGTTATCTTTTAGTTGCATACGGATCAGCAACAACATTTACACATCCGTTATCTTTTAGTTGCATACGGATTAGCAACAACATTTACACATCCGTTATCTTTTAGTTGCATACGGATTAGCAACAACATTACATATATAGTTTAGCACCAAACGGTTAGAAATACAATAAATCATTAGCATTTTTTAGATTTTTTTGTATTATTCCTAATTCATATAACTAGCATTCCACACAATGATTGTGGTCGAATTTCAAATTCTAACCTAACATCAAATGCATGTGAAATGCTAGTTCGAAACTTAGATCGCCTGCGGTTGTTGCTCCGCAAACTGACTATTGTACAGATCGGCGTAGAAGCCCTGACTTGCCATCAATTCATCATGATTACCCTGTTCAATCACGTTACCATGATCCATAACCAGGATCAGATCAGCGCCGCGAATGGTAGACAAACGGTGTGCAATGACAAAGCTCGTGCGATCCTTCATCAGATCATTCATTGCTTTCTGGATAAATACTTCGGTCCGTGTATCCACGCTACTCGTCGCTTCATCCAGAATGAGGATGGCGGGGTTCGCCAGAATCGCTCTTGCAATGGTCAGCAATTGTTTCTGCCCTTGAGAGATGTTCGACGCCTCTTCATTCAGCACCGTATCATAACCATCAGGCAGTGTACGGATAAAGTGATCCGCATGTGCCGCAACGGCTGCCTTGATTACATCGTCTTCCGTAGAACCTTCTCGACCATAGGCGATGTTGTCCCGAATCGTTCCGTTGAACAACCAGGTATCCTGAAGCACCATGCCGAACAGACTGCGCAACTTGCCACGCTCCATGTCCTTAATGTCGGCACCGTCAATCGTAATCCGACCATCCTGAATTTCGTAGAAACGCATTAACAGGTTGATCAGGGTGGTTTTACCGGCTCCCGTTGGTCCAACAATGGCTACCGTCTGTCCCGGTTTTACATCAATATTCATGTTATGAATGAGCAGTTCATTTTCTTTATATCCAAAATTAACACCTTGGAATGCAACCGCACCTTTAGGCTGCTGTAATTGCACGGGTTGTTTGGACTCCGGAACTTCTTCCTCTTCATCCAGCAACTCGAATACCCGTTCTGCCGAAGCAATCGTTGATTGAATAATATTCGAGATATTTGCAATCTGGTTAATCGGTTGTGTAAATTGACGGGAATATTGTGTGAAGGCCAGAATATCCCCAATAGAGATAGAACCACGTGTAACGAAGATCCCACCGACCACACAGATCAGTACATAACCCAAGTTACCCACAAAACTCATGAGCGGCATAATAATACCGGAGATAAACTGAGCTTTCCAGCCAGATTCATACAGCTCTTCATTGACCTTCTCAAATTGCTGTACGGATTGTTCTTCACGTCCAAATGCTTTGACGACCTTGTGTCCCGTGTACATCTCTTCGACATGACCATTCAGTTCCCCAAGGGATTTCTGTTGACCCGCAAAGTGTTTTTGCGAACGAGATGCGACCAGCATGACAACAACCACACTGAGTGGCAACGTCAAAATCGTGATCAAGGTCATCCATGGACTAATCGTCAGCATCATGATAATTACGCCGACAATTGTGACGATAGACGTAATGAACTGTGCCAAACTTTGCTGAAGTGTATTACTGATATTGTCCACGTCATTTGTGGCACGGCTAAGTGTCTCCCCAGTTGTGCGGGAGTCAAAATATTTCAAAGGAAGACGTCCAACCTTCGCACTGATCTGCTCACGCATGTCATACACAACACGTTGGGCCACACCGGCCATCAGGTATTGCTGAACATACATAAATGCAGCACTGAACAGATAGAGTCCGCCAAGCAGGTATAATACTTTCATCAATGCAGGAAAATCAATCCCGGCTCCCTGTACACCCTGAAGGATGGCAATGGCGCCTTTACTGAGAATATCCGTTCCTTCGGCCATAATTTTTGGACTGATGATGCTGAATACGGTACTCAAAATGGCTGCAACCAGCACACCTAACAGACGAGAACTATGGGGCTGGAGATAACGAATCAAGCGCCGCAGTGTGCCTTTGAAATCCTTCGCTTTCTCCACTGGAGGCCGCATACCCATTCCGGGACCTGGACCCGGCCCACCATGGGGACGAGGCGACTTGCGTTCTGTACGTTCACTCATGCGATCTCCTCCTCTGTCAGCTGGGAGGATACAATCTCGCGATACACTTCATTGTGCTCCAGCAGCTCTTTATGTGTTCCTGAACCGACAATTCGGCCCTCATCCATAACCAGAATGCGATCGGCATCCATTACTGTACTTACGCGTTGCGCAACAATCAACACAGCCGCTTCTGTCGTTTCGGACTTCAGCGCAGCACGAAGTTTAGCATCCGTTTTGAAATCGAGAGCAGAGAAACTGTCATCAAAGATATAAACTTCCGGACGGCGAACAAGTGCGCGAGCGATGGACAGACGTTGCTTTTGTCCACCAGATACGTTGTTACCACCTTGCGCGATAAGACTGTCATATCCCTCTTTCATCTCGGTAATGAAGTTCTCCGCCTGAGCTGTACGGGCCGCATGAACAACTTCATCCATTGTGGCATCATCTTTCCCGTGACGGATATTCTCCGTAATCGTACCCGTAAAGAGGACTGCCTTTTGTGGTACAAAGCCAATTTTGGCACGCAGATCTTCCTGCCGAATTTCACGCACATCCGTACCATTTACCCGAACACTGCCTTCGGTCACATCATAAAATCGTGGAATAAGGCTGAGCAATGTCGATTTTCCAGAACCCGTACCACCGATAATGGCTGTTGTCTCACCTGAGCGAGCTGTGAAGGAGATATTGGACAAAGCTGGATTCTCTGCGCCCGGATAACGGAAAGTTACATTGTCAAACTCAATCATACCCTGCATGGATTTCATACCACGAGGCTGCTCGGGATTGCTAAGATCCGGCTGCATATCAAGCACTTCGTTGATCCGTTCTGCCGATGCTGAAGCTCTTGGAATCATAACAAAGATCATCGAAACCATAATCAGTGAGAACATGATCTGCATTGCATACTGGATGAAGGCAATCAATGCACCGATGTTCATATTGCCGCTGTCGATCCGCATTCCACCAAAATAAAGGATGGCAATCATCGAAAAGTTCATAACCAGCATCATCACAGGCATGATGGTCGCCATGAGCACATTAACTTTGATCGATGAATCTCTCAGTTCTGTATTGGCCCCGTTAAAGCGCACTTTCTCATGCTCCCCACGGTTAAAGGAACGAACAACCCGAATTCCTGTTAACTGCTCACGCAGCACCAGGTTGAGTCGGTCCAGCTTTTTCTGAATGGTTTTGAACAAAGGTAAACCCTTGGCACCAATCAGCGCAATGGCTCCGCCCAGTACCGGAAGCACGACCAGGAAAATCGTAGATAATTTGGCGTCCTGAGATACCGCCATGAAGATACCCCCGATACACATGAGCGGAGCCATAATCATCATTCGCAGCATCATTGTAAGTACATTCTGTACCTGTGTGATGTCATTCGTCGTACGCGTAATCAGTGAAGCAGTACCCATCTTATCGAACTCCTGGAGAGAGAAGTTCTCCACATGGCGAAATACTCTGCTCCGCAGTTGTTTGGCAAATCCGCCCGCTGTTCGGGATGAGAGGTAACTGGCGATCACCGAACACGCCGTTCCGCCAATCGCGATGACCAGCATCCATCCACCAATCTGCCAGATATACGGGATATCCCCTTTAATGATGCCGTCATTCACAATATCTGCCATTAACGTAGGCAGGTACAATTCAGCAAGCGACTGAAACAGTACCAAAACCAGAATGAAAATAATCGGAATTCGGTATGGCTTCAGCATGCTAAACAGTTTCATCATGGCGTATCATCTCCTCTTGTCGAATCATCCTTTTGCAAGGAAGTTAATGTATCAAAAAAGGTGTATACCTTGGTCAACAACTCAGCCAGCTGAGTACTGTCTTGTTCACCTAAATGTTCAACTAACTTATTGAATATTTCCATGCGTTCTAGGTGAGCAGCCCGAATAATTTCACGACCTGCTTCAGTAATCGTGATACGAACAGCACGGCGATCCTCCGGGTCCATCGTCCGTTTGACCAGCCCCTCATCTTCAAGGCCACGAATAACAGGTGTAATGGTCGGTGACTTCACGCGTAGCAATGCGCTAATTTCCGAGACTTTCATCCCGGGATGATTGGATTCGATCGTGTCATTGAAATCAGGCGGATTGTCCTGCCAGTTCAATTGTTCTCCCGGATGCATCCCGTGGAGTAAACAACCCAGCACCATAATTTCATTGTGATTGCGCCCATGAGGTTTATGTTGCCTCCATTTGCCTTTATTAAACTGCATAATGGAGTACAAAAGCTTCTGAGCAACCGGATCTATACCAGTCATAATGGGTCCCTCCTTCTTTCTTTATCATTCCGTAGACATCCAACATCATAGGACATCTATTAAATAGTAGTACAATTAAATAGATGCACAATTAATTAGGTGTACTAAGTATATTATCGCAAGAAACGAATGTCAAACATCTAAAAATAACCAATATAAACCCATAACCAAGAGCCTATACGCGCTTGATTTTGGTTTTTGTCATTTTGCCGTCATTGGAGCTTGCTATACTTATTATGTGCAATCCCATGAATTCAACTTACAAAGAAGCTCCCATTCATTACTCCGGTGGATGATGACCCGGAGGTAAGAAATGGGAGCATTTTAAATTACGATTGAAAATTAGAAACTAGAGAAACTTCATATTGCATAACTTGCATGATTAATTCGTTTGTTACTCATTAAGACTGTGAAGCAGAGACTGTTTTTGGCACTGAAGCAAACGGGAAATACTCTTTTGCATTGTTGTAGGCGATGCCCTGTACGATCTGACCGAGTAGCTCCATATCCTGCGGTGCTTCGCCCTGTTCAGCCCATTCACCAATGAGATTGCAGACCAGACGACGGAAATACTCATGCCGGGTGTAGGACAGAAAGCTGCGTGAATCGGTCAGCATGCCGACAAAGCGGCTGAGCAAACCAACATTCGCCAGGGCTTTCATCTGGGCTAACATGCCATCCTTTGTATCATTGAACCACCAGGCGGCACCAAGCTGGATTTTACCCGGAATGCCCCCGCCCTGAAAGCTGCCGATAATCGCTGCGAGTACTTCGTTGTCCCTTGGATTCAGAGAATACAGAATCGTTTTGGGCAGTGCTTGTTGCTGCTCCAACGCGTCGAGCAATCCAATCATCGCTGCGGAAAGCGGCGTATCATTCACGGCATCATAACCGGTATCCGGCCCAAGCTTGGCAAACATCCGTGTATTGTTGTTACGGGCTGCATTAATGTGGAACTGCATCACCCAGCCTCGCTCTGCATACAGTTTGCCAAGGAATGTCAGCGTTACCGTCTTGTACTTGTCCTCTTCCTCACGAGTTACCTTCTGACCCGCAAGTACCTTTGCAAAGATGGCAGCTGCTTCTTCGCGTGTAGCCACGCCGTAAGGAACATAATCAAGTGCATGGTCAGAGACTCTGCCGCCTACAGAATGGAAGAATTCCACACGTGACTCCAGCGCAGCAAGGAAGGATTCATAATCTGAAATGGCGGTGCCAGATGCCTGCGACAGCTTGCCCACCCATTCCACGAAGGTATCCCGGTTCAATTCCAAGCCTTTATCCGGGCGGAAAGAAGGTAATACCGCCGTATCAAAGCCTTCGATTTCCTGAATTTTCAGATGATACTCCAGAGAATCCGTTGGATCATCGGTTGTGCACACAACAGTGACATTGGACTTGGTAATCAGATCACGTGCACCGAATCCGTCACTGTTCAGTTTGGCATTTACTTTTTCCCAGATGGCTGGTGCGCTTGTCTCATTCAATACTTCGTAGACGCCGAAATATCGCTGTAATTCCAAGTGAGACCAGGCATACAGCGGATTACCGATCATCATGGGTACCGTTTTGGCGTAAGCCAGAAAACGATCGTAATCGGTTACTCCTTCACCACCGGTCACATATTGCTCTTCAATTCCGTTTGCGCGCATGAGCCGCCACTTATAGTGATCACCGTATAACCAAGCCTCTGTAAGATTGCCGAAGGTCTTGTTCTCGTAGATCTCCTGAGGACTGAGGTGGCAATGATAGTCAATAATCGGCATGTCTTTGGCATAATCCTCATATAACTTGATCGCCGTTTCATTGTGCAGCAAAAATTGTTCATCCAGAAAAGATTTCATTCGCCTCGCACGCTCCCTTTAGGTGAGTTTACGTTCATATGGGTTCACTTCCCATCTTTACGCTACACTGTTTATCATCAAAGTTCAATATAAAATGATAGCGTTATCAAAAAAGGTTGATTTAGGCATATATTCGGGAACAAGGTATACTGGATTTAACGCAAGGATGCTGATCTGAAGATCACACAAGGAGATGAAATGAATTGAAAATTACTTTTCTCGGCACAGGAGATATGTTCAGCGTGGAGCAGCCCCACAATAGTATGCTGGCTGAATTCAGAGACACGCATCTGGTCATTGATTTTCCAGAATCAAATGCCAAAGCACTCAAGGAATACGGATTCGCCATGACCGATATCCACAATGTGTTCATTACTCATTTGCATGAAGATCATATTAATGGTGTACAGATGCTGGGTTATTACGCACAGATCGTAGGCGTCCGCAAACCCCGTCTGTTCATCCACGAACAATTGGTAGATCCGCTATGGAACATTCTATCTCCGGGTATGCGCTACACAACGGATGGTGAACGTACCATGAGCGATTACTACGATGTCGTTCCCCTGCCAGATGGAGGCACATTTGAACTGGGCGGCGTGACGTTTGAGACCTTTCGGACACAACACGTGCCAGGTATGGTCAGTAACGGACTGCTGGCCAAGCCTTACTTCTATTACAGTGCAGACAGTACACTGGACCAGGAACGGGTGGAGCAGGTTGCCGCTGATGTGCAGCTGATTTTCCATGAATGTCATATGCATGATCTGGTGATCAAATCCCATACCTCATTGAAGGATCTGGAGCAGTTACCCGCGGAAGTGAGACAGAAAACCGTACTGATGCATTATCATGACGAGTACGCCGATGCCTACAAACGGGAAAAGTTCAACCGCGAGCATGATCTGCAGATGGTCGGCACGCTGGAATCATTTGAACTGGAGTAGGTAAACGGAGAACTTATTAAGAACATACCAAAAACCACCTGCCCGGCAGAAACTGGTCGGTTCAGGTGGAATAACGGTCTATATATGGTTGTTTCTAATATCATTTATTCTAATCTGTTACTCAGCGTCAGCGCAGTCCTCATTCTGCTCTGGAAGAGCCCATACCGACAAGCCTCCACCGCACACATGGAAGGTGGCCCAACCGTCTTCCTCAATGGTAATCTGATCCTCACAGCTGTTTGTCAGATCCACCCAGACTTCACCAGCACGGTGCTCACCGATGAACATTCTTTTCTCACCGTCATCCCCGTTAGAGATAACTACCGCACAACCGGAACCTTCGATTTCCTCTACGCCACGACGTACCCAGCCAATCGTATTCGCGTGATCAAAGTAATCTTCCTGCTCTCCATATGCCTTGTTGCAACGGGCAGACAGCAGAATGTCCAGAATTTCTTTTTTGCCATCCACAGGTTCAGGTCCACCAATGCCATAATAATCCCCGTAAAATACAACCGGATACCCATCACGACGTAATAAAGTCAACGCATAAGCGCTCGGCTTAAACCAATCACCAATCCATGATTCCAACGCTTCATGAGGTTGGGAGTCATGATTATCTACAAAAGTTACCGCATGGGTAGGATGTGTCTGCACCAAGGTATCATCAAAAATTTTGGAGAGATCAAAGTCTCTGCCTGCAAGCGAAGCCTCATGCAACTTGTAGTGAAGAGACACATCAAACAGGTCGATCTGATAGTCTACCGTATCAAGGAATTCACGACATGCATCCAGGTTCGAATTCCAGAACTCACCTACGATGTAGAAATCCTGACCGCGTTTGCGAATCATCTCTGCTGCGAACTCCTTAATGAATTCGTGGTTGATATGTTTAATTGCATCCAGCCGGAACCCACCACACTGGAGGGTATCGATCAGCCATTTCCCCCAATCGATCATCTCGCGCCTTACATCCGGGTGGTTATAATCTATATTGGCGAACATCAGATAGTCATAGTTGCCAAACTCATCATCGACATTCTCATTCCATTTTTTATTCTCTCCTGCGATGCGGAATACACCTGTTCGTTCTCCCTTGGCGTCAAAGTCTGTACCGTTGAAATGTTCAGAGCTCCACTTAAAGGAGGAGTATTGATCTCCGCGACCCGGGAATGTGAATTTGGTCCAGCCCTCAATCTCGAACGGTTTGGAAATTTCCTTCGTCCGATCATTCGGATCAACCTCAATCACTTTGAACACTTCCGTCTCATCTGCTCCGGCCTTGTGATTCATAACCAGATCCACATAGACGGCTATGCCGTTCTTCTGACACTCAGCAATGGCCTCCACCAGTTCCTGCTTGGTGCCATATTTGGTTCGTACGGTACCCTTTTGATCAAATTCGCCCAGATCGTACAGATCATATACACCATAACCTGTATCTTCTGCTGACACTGCCTTGGTTACGGGTGGTACCCATACCGAGTCAATGCCTTTGGCTTTCAGTTCCGGGGCCATTTCAGCCAGTCGCTTCCAATGATCTCCGTCTGCAGCCAGGTGCCATTCAAAAAACTGCATCATGGTATGATTTCTCTTCATTATAACCGACCTCCTTGATTGCTTTCGAAGCGGACCGCGGAACGGATAGGGTAATTCGCCGTTGTTCGTTCGTTGCTAACCAAGTTATAACCCTTTCACCCTACCCTTCAATCATATAAAGGAAAGAAATCTGAGAAAAATGTTAAACTTATTGGTTCAGCATTTGCCTGATTACATTGAAATTGCTGTGGAGATGCATCATATTCAAATTCGTTTATAGTCCCGCCACTCCTCGGGCAGCAGGGAACGATACGGTTCCTGGATAAAACGATCGTCAACCAGCACCAGCACGCCCCTGTCTTCTTCCGTTCGAATCAGCCGTCCACCCGCCTGCAGCACCTTGTTCATCCCCGGGAAAATATAGGCGTAATTGAATCCGTTGCGTCCTGTCCGATCATAATAATCACGTAAAACGTTGTTCTCCAGACCAATCTGCGGCAACCCCGCACCTACCACAACGACGCCATTCAAGCGATCTCCCGGCAGATCGACACCTTCCGAGAATACGCCACCCATGACGGCAAATACCAAGCGTGTTCGTTCAGGATTCGGCTGAAATCCATCCAAAAACTGCTCCCGTTCCAGTTCGTTCATGCCTTGCTTTTGTATGACCGTATCCGCTTCACTTGGAAGCTGTGCATAGGTTTCGTATATCTCGCGCATATAAGGGTAAGAAGGGAAGAACACCATCAGATTACTGCGCGGCCATTCGGCCACCAGCTGTTGCAACATCTCCGCAATGGGGCGCCGGGACTGTTCCCTGTCCTTATATCGCACGGATAAGGGCAGGAGTCTCACATCCAATTGTTCGCGCTGAAATGGGGATGGAATCTGCAATGTATAATCCTCTTCCTCTGCACCCAGCATATCCCGATAATAGCGAAGGGGTGACAATGTAGCCGAGAAATGAATGAGGGAGCGGAATCCTTTGGCCGTCTGACGAAGCAGTACGGAAGGATCGAGACAGAATAACTTCACTCTCACTTCACTTCGAACACACTCTGCATACGTAATAAAACGTTCATCATACAGCTTGGCGATCCGCAGGAAATTCTGTGCCGTGAAGTAGGCATCCAACAGCAGCTGATCCGTCTCGGCATTCCCCGAACCACCTTCAACAAGACATTGCTCCGCGACCATGACAAAAGGCTCCAGCCGTTCAATCAGTTCCTCCGGTGCTTCCTGCTGGATGATCTTTCCTTCTTCTCCACCGTTTTTCCGAAGGGTAATCAGATACTTATCAATGGCCCCGGTGTAGTCAACAATGGCTTTGGCAGCAGGCACACTGCTGTCCAGCGACTGGAACTCTCTTTTCACATCCAGAAATACTGCCTTCTCCAGCTCAGCGGAAAACATCATTCGGCCACGATCGACCAGATTATGAGCCTCGTCCACCAGTAACACCGTCTTGCGTTTCTGCTCCTCCAACATTCTTTTCAGAGAGATCCTTGGATCGAAAATATAGTTATAATCGCAGATCACCGCATCGGCTGCATACGCCGCATCCAGGGAAAACTCAAACGGACACACCCGATGTTTGCGCGCATACTGCTCGATGACCGGACGTGTCATCAACGTCTCATGTTCCAGCATGTCCAGCACGGCCCCGTTAATACGGTCATAATACCCTTCACACATGCCGCACTGCCCCGTATCACATGCTTCCTCTTCCTTAAAACAAATCTTGTCCTTCGCGGTCAGACTGATCACATGCATCTTCAATCCTTCCGATTGCATCCGGGCAAAAGCTTCTTCTGCCGCCACCCGTGTCGTCGTCCTCGCGGTCAGATAGAACAATCGGCTTGCTTCGCCTTCGCCAATCGCTTTGACCGTGGGGAACAGTACGGACATCGTTTTACCAATGCCTGTTGGTGCTTTGGCCATCAATCCCTGACCCTCACGGATTGTCTTGTATACGGCTCCTGCCAGCTTACGTTGTCCTTCCCGATATTTGCGAAAAGGAAACGGCAGCTCTTTCACACTGATATCACGCTTTTCTTCATATGCAGCGATCATCTCTGCATATGGCGCATAACCGGCAATCACTTCTGCCGCAAACTGCTCCAGTTCCTGTCGTTCTGCCATTCGGCGAAACCGTCTTTCTTCATGGGTAACCGAATGCACATACGTCAACTGAACTTGCATACGTGGTTCGTCTTGCTGAACGGCGTACATGTAGGCATACATCATCGCCTGCGCCCAGTGTACGGGAAGACCTTCTCCCAGATCATCCAGATTGCCCGCAGTTGATTTGATCTCATCCACCGTCAACTGACCCTCCAACCGGATCAGACCATCACATCGTCCCTCCACCACATAGGTCAGATCCCCATGTTGAATCTCAGCTTCGAGCACAATCTCTTTGAGATCCTCTTCCGTGTACTCCTTCTGTACCCGCTGATGAATTCGAGTTCCCTCCTGCATCGAGGCATTGGTCCGGAACCCTGGACGTATGCTGCCACTGCGGTACACATACTCCACCAAAGGTCTAACCGATATCCGAATTGTTGTTGTCATACGATCACCCGTTCTGTTTGTAGTGATTATACTTTATCATGAAATATGCTTTTGGACACAGCACCACCTCGAAGAAGTGGAAAATATTATAAAGAGAGATTGACATTCCATCGTCGCATAAGTAAAGTTAACTTTACGTAAAGCGAACTTTACTTATGGGAGGATATACTTGCAAAATCTAATCAGAGACAAACGAATACATATGCACATCACACAGGAAGAACTGTCTCAACGGCTAAAGGTCTCCAGGCAGACCATCATATCGTTGGAATCCGGAAAGTACAAACCTTCTCTTGTGCTTGCTCACAAGCTTGCCCAATTATTTGGCTGTCAGATCGAGGAATTATTTATTTTTGAAGGAGATGAGAATATTGAGTTCTGAATTACTGAATCGGATGATCGGGATCGGTGGAATTGTAGCTGGTTTGTTATTTGCAATACTCATTATTTTTTTCACAAGGTTGATTGCAAAAAAAGCAAAACGGACTGGATGAGCGGTACCTCTATTGTATCACGAGAGCAAAAGCCTTCTCCTGGAATGCTACCACTATCAGTCTTGCTCTGGCTTGGATCCTCGTAGTTATGCTAGACGGAATATCGCTTTCCTTTTTCATTATTACTGCAGTGTTTGTCATTCATTGTTTATCTTCTATTGCGGCAAACTTATACTACTCAGCTCGGAATTAGCCCACCTGTCCGATACATGTGAACCGATTGGACTCGCACAATCCCATATGCTATGTTGAAGTGGATTGTATTTATATGAGGAGGCAGCTTCTATGTATATCTATTTGGTTCCTTCACCGATTCCGGATGCACTTGCTACATACCCGCATCTGACTTTGCGAAGCGAAGAGCACGTGCGTCTGGCTATTGAATCCGCAGAACGCCTGATGAATATCGAGTCTGATGATAAAGTAGCCGCATATGAAGCTTTTGATGCCGCAGGCTCCTGGGCTGGCGGTGGTTACGCTGTTCTTAACAATATCCCTGTCACAGAGGATGGTCGTAACGATTTCGAAGAACGGTTTAAGAACCGTGCCCGCAAGGTAGAAGACGAGCCTGGCTTTGTCGGTATTCGTGTGCTTCGTCCTCTGAAGGATGATACATATGTTGTACTCACACTCTGGCAGTCGGAGGAACATTTCAAAGGCTGGCAGGAATCCCAAGCATATAGTCACGCTCATCGTAACCGCAGTACAAGCGAAGGGCTGACCGCACAGAAGCCCACCATGTTCCCCAGACCTTCTTACGTCACAACGTACACTATAGAATAACGGATTGGGTCACATCTGGCTTTTATCGCAGTAGCCCATGTTTTTTCAAACCTCTTCCTGCATGGAAGAGGTTTTTTGCCGTCAATTGTAGAAGGCTCTCATTTTTGACACAGCCATGCTGAGATAGGATAATACTTGTTAAACGAAACTTCGGAAGGGAAGGCGGTACCTTGTCACGCAGTTCACTCACCCGATTTCTAAGCGGACCGTTTATATTCTTTACCATTATCATGATGATCAAAAGTTCACTGGCCTGGATTGTTATCTTCGATGACATCCCTGTATGGAAACCACTGCTGACCGAATTGCCGCTCATCTGGATCGGCTTCTGTCTAATTGAATGGTTTGCTGCCAAGCGGCGAATGTGGATATACCTTGCCATGAATTTGCTGCTCTCGGGGATTTTCTTTGCAGCCATCATGTACTACAAATACTATGGTGTAATCGTTAACTATCATGCGTTGGCACAGGTGAATCAGGTGACTTCGGTCAAGAGCAGCATGTTCTCTTTGCTTGATCCCTATTACTTGTTTATTTTTGCAGACGTTCTGATCATTGGGGGGATACTTATTCGTCGCCGGATCAAGCTCGGGAGTACAGAACGCCCGAACCGCATTCCGCTTGAACGACGTGCCAGAAGACGGGTTGCCTCGGTCATTCTGACCCTGTCCATGATCCTGTGCATGCTCAACATCTATCCCAATCGGGCCAGCATGAGTGAGCTTACACAAGCAGAACAGATGGGCATCCTCGGTTACGAGGCGTATACCATCCTGGATCGACCTGATGAACTTGTACCCATTGCTCACATCGACCAGACTGACATCGACCAACTGAAACAAACGACCGAACTTCCTGCGATTGTGGAGCAGGGTGCCGCGAGCGGACGTAATGTGATTATGCTCCAGTTGGAATCGTTTCAGGACTTTCTGATTGGATTAGAGGTAGATGGACAGGAGATTACGCCTATTCTGAATCAATTGGCTAGACAAAGCCTGTATTTTCCGAACTTTTATCAGCAAGTGGGACAGGGAAATACATCGGATGCAGAATTTGTTGTGAACACATCGTTCTACACCCCGCCAAACGGGGCAGCAACAACTGTATACGCGGATAAAGCTCTGCCGAGTCTACCCAAGTTGATGTCAGCAAACGGATATCAGACAGCCACATTCCATACAAATGATGTTCGTTTCTGGAATCGGGATCAGTTATACAAGGCACTTGGATTCGACCAGTATTATGATATTGATTATTTCGGCACACAGGACTCTATCGCCTTTTCGGCCTCGGATGAAGTACTGTATTCCAAAACACTGGATAAGCTGGAATCCATGCAGTCTTCGGGTGATCCCTTCTATGCCCATATCATCTCCATGTCAGCCCACCACCCTTACACTTTGCCTCAAAATAAGGTGAAGCTGACACTGCCAGAACGTTACAAGGATACGATGCCCGGTAATTATCTGATATCACAGCATTATGCGGATGAGGCAGTTGGACAGTTGATTGCTGGATTGAAAAAACGGGGATTATGGGAAAATAGCTTGTTTGTCTTGTACGGGGATCACCTTGGACTTCCCATCTACTCACTGGATAAGGATGACAAAGTCCTTATGAAAGAGTTGTATGGTCGGGAATACACATCAGCAGATATGATTAATATTCCACTCATTATCTCGGCCCCGGGTGCTACTCCGGGTGTACAGCTGGAGCAGATTGGAGGCCAGGTGGACATTCTGCCAACGATTGCGGGACTCACCGGAGTATCGCTGAAGGACCAATTACACTTCGGACAGGATTTGCTGCGTGAAGGTGGGAATCTCCTACCCGAACGATATTACCTTCCTTCCGGGTCGGTGCTAAACGATGCCTCTCTCTTCATACCGGCGAAAGGATACGGGGACGGAACGCATTATTCCCTAGCTGATGCGGGCAGACAGGATGCCGGGCAACAACGGACAAGTGTTCCTTCAGAAGAGACAACGAAGATTTCGGGAGAAGAGGAATCTCCAACTATAGTTACACTCAATAACAATTGGCTGTCTTCTTCACGGTTTATATCAAAGGAACAATATGATCGGGCATTGGATCTTGCACACTTGTCCAACAGTTATTTGAGCCAGTTACCGGATCGAAAGGCTACACAATAATTGAATCTTTTCACTCGAACTCATCCATGTGGCGACCTTCCTCTTTAACATAGAGAGAACGGTCGCTATTTATTTTCAGAACCAAACTAGTGGCCTATCCATTCGTGAGCAGACCATCAAAGAGCCAGTTGCCTTCCTCAGAACGAATGAAATAGAAATCCAATGCACCGTTTCCATCAGACCATACTGTAGCCATATGTAAAATGACACGATCTGAATCAAGAGGATTAAATCCACGGTACTCCAAATTATTCAGGCTAACGTTATGCAGAAAAGGGACTTCGTAATCCCCCTGTTCCAGTTTCGAAATAATGATATTGTTCTGCTGCGATATTTCTATGTTCGGTGAAGACACCGATTCAAGATATGTATAGTTATTGGATTGCATCGCCGCCATCAGTTTAAACGTTATGTTCAGCGTTTCTCTTAAACTTTCTACGTCTTCCTGCTCTTTTGCGTCTTTTTCATCTTTTTCCTTCTGGTTGTTCCGTACCTGCTCTTTCAGCAGTTCATTTTCCTTCCGCATTTGTTCGGTATTTATGGCATCCTTGCGTTCCCTCTCCTGTACATCTGGTAGTGAAGCATCGTCACTTGAACTGCAGGCTGTTAAAAATAAAGCGAGCATCCATATCAACAAGATTCTGCTTTTTCTCATCTAATCCCCTCCTTAATAATAATGAATAGGAACACATATCTTCCATATTTATGGTAACATATCCCTTACGAAAGAAAATACTATCTTGTTTATTCTAAAAAATAACAAAAATGACCCGAAGCCTGTTAGTCCGGGCTCGGGTCGTTCATATGTTTACAACGGCAGTAGCGCAACCGACGTGCGAGCAGTCAATTGCTCTACCATGGCAAGCCATTCCTGCGGTTTGTTTGGTAACACCGCATAATATCGATTCAGGAAATCAGCCACCAGACTGGCTGGCAGTTCACCAAGCGACTCATCACCTGGCATGAAGCACAGATCCAATCCGCCAACCGCTTCACCGTCACCTTGCCAGGATGGATGAACATACGGGAAGTCCAGACGCTGGTATCCCAGATGGGACAATACTTCGCGACGCACATACGGGTCCATTGGCTTGATTCCGCCAAACTCGTGATCCTGACTCAGATAAGGGTTATAGATTTCGGCAAACATACCGAACAATTCTTTCCCGTTTGCTGCAGCCAGCTTTTGCAGATCACGCTTGCGGTGATTCGCCAGGAAACTGCCGATCCCCAGTCCTTCGCGCCCAATAATCGTGAAGTCCGTCATGGCTACGTTCCAGTCCTCGTAATAACGGTACTCCGTCGCTCCAACAACCTGTCCCTCATGTACAGCCACGAACACCCGAATACCCGGATCTTCCAGCGGTTCTTCCCACAGGGGGAAGTCCAGCACTTCTTCCCGCGGGAAAATCTCCTGCATCAGCTTGTGCATTTGGGCAAACAATGGATCTTTAATGGATGTAATACGCGTGAATTCCATGGATAAATACCCCCTCGATCGATGATGTATTGCATTTGATATTTTTTATTTGAACGGATTCCGCCACTCCATCAGGGCTGCATAATTGCAGGATTCCTCATCGTCCAGATAGTCTGCGGTCACACCGACAGGCATGCGGCCACAGCGAAGCAGGAACGATATCACCGGGTCACGCCTCTCTCCCGCTGCTAACTGATCCAGATATTCCTGCGCAGACAGTTGTTCTGCAACCAGATGATAACCCGGCATTCTACCAGCACCCAGTAACCGATCCATCCCCTGAGCGATGACAAGGTGGTACATCGCCTGCATCATAAGTTGAGCCAGTCCCCATTTGCGGTACTTTGGACGAACACAGAGATCGACAATATACAGCGTGTTGCCATCCCTCTGGTGGTTACGAATATAACCGTCATCCGTTACTTGGGCCCAGGTATGACTTGCTGGATGTGCAGGATCCCACTGCATCCGTAGCGAGGTCATTGAGCCAGCCAATTCTCCATCGACTTCAATACAGATGGCACCCTCCGGGTAATGCTGCACATGACTGGTGAGCTGCTTATGACTCCAGAGCAGCTCTTCCGGATAAGGAGGAGGGAAACTCTCCGCCTGAATGCAAATGAGTTCCTCAAAGTCGGATGTAACATAATTGCGGACAACTGCCTTTACCCTTTTGCCACTTCGCTCCGGGTCGGTGATCAGCATTTCTTTGGTATACATGTTGTCGGTTCACCCCTTTCCACTGACAAATGAATTTCCTGCTCTGTTCCGTTCCGTTTTAAGAGCAACTTGCTACTCCCAATCGGTATACAGATCAGTACGGCGGTCACGCCAAGTCGTTACCGATCCACGTTCACGTACCTCATACAGCAAATCCAGATCCAGATCGGCGGTCACGATCATATCGTTGTTAATCTCACCCTCGGCCAGAATGCCACGTGGCGGGAACGGGATATCATTTGGCGTAATAATTGCAGCCTGTCCATAGTTGGCACGCATGAAATCAACGGTCGGCAGGTTACCCACTGTTCCGGTTAACACAACATACACCTGATTCTCTACCGCGCGGGCATGACTCGTATAACGCACACGGTAGAATCCATGACGATCGTCCGTGCAGGAAGGACAGAAAATCACGTCAGCGCCTTTGGCTTTGGCCATCCGTACAATTTCGGGGAATTCAATATCGTAACAGGTCAGCATGGCAATACGGCCTTTATCCGTGTCGAACACCTCAAGTCCATCTCCGGGAGCCATATTCCATTCCTGTACTTCGGTTGGCGTAATGTGAATCTTGTCCTGGCGCACGATGCGACCATCCGGGTAGAACATGTGGGCTGTATTATACAGCTTCCCTTCACGGCGAATGACGTGGGTTCCCCCGATGACGTGCATGCCGTACTTGGCAGCGAGTGACGTGAATAGTTGTTCATATTGTTCCGTAAAGTTCGGCAGATTCTCAATCGTCAGTGCATTGCCTTGTTTGTCCCCAATGGACATTAACTGTGTTGTGAAAAATTCCGGGAACAGCACAAATTCGGTTCCGTATTCACTCGCTGTCCGTATGTAATGCTCAGCCTGAGCGGCGAACTGCTCAAACGAGCTGATTGTGTGCAATTGGTATTGTACAGCGGATACCCGCAGTTTCATGTTCGTACACCTCCATCATGATTATGCTTCCATTGTAACAACGATCCGGGGTCAACAAAAGAGTATTTACATCGGACACTACAATGACAGAATAACCTTCCGATCGCTTCCCTTACTCACCCAGCATTGACTGTGTGAATGCGATCCACTCTCTCGTGGCAAAAGACAGATAACGATCCTTCCGCCAGATCATGCCGAGTTGCCATGGAATCACCGGTTCCACCACGGGTATAATGCGCACGCGCATATGGTCCACCTCACGACAGATCGTCTCCGGTAGTAAGGCCACCCCCAGATTGGCGGCAACCATCGCGCTGAGCAGATCCCACTGGGAGCTCTCATATACCACCCGGGGCTGGAACCCAGCATGCTGACAGGCCACAATAATCCGGTCATGCAACGCAAAATCCTCCCGAAACAACACAAAGGCATCGTTTTCCAGTTCATGCAGCGCAACCGATTCTTTTCCTGCAAGCGGATGTGAAGGGTGTACGAGCAGGTTCAGCTTCTCTTTCACAAACACAAAATGATCCAACAGCTCATCCACCGTTGGCAGTACGGCAACGCCAATATCCAGTGCACCACTGATCACATCGGCCTCCACTTTTTTGGCACCATCCTCAAATAGTTGAATGGTCACCTGCGGGTAGGCTTTGTGAAATTCACCAATGATCATGGGGAAAAAGCTGGATCCTACCATCGGTGGAAGACCAATCCGCAGATGGCCTTTCTTCAAGTTCATCAGATCATCCAATTCGGACGACAGACTGCGGAATGATTTTTCAATCTCAAGTGCCTGCCGAAAAAACACATGGCCCGCGTCGGTTAGTTCCACCTTTTTTCCATAACGGTCCAGTAAAGTGATACCCAATTCCTCTTCAAGACTCTTGACCGTCTTGCTGATCGTAGGTTGGGTGATATACAGAACTTCGGCGGCTTTTGTGAAGCTCTGCTGCCGGGCAACTTCCAGAAAATATTGCAAATGGCGGATATCCATCGGTTGATTCCCACCTCTCATAGATAAATGGAATAGTAAACATTCTTAATATGCATTTTACTCATGAAAGAATGCCATGTAAAATTTATGATATCAAATGAATCATTTTCATTTTCATATTAACTCAAAGGATTACGTTGATTATACAAGGAGGGATTGAAGTGAAAAAATGGGGCCTTGGTATTGCACAAGTTGCGCTCTTAATGGTTTTTTCACTACTCATGGACCTGCTGGCCCGTACTCTCCATCTTCCTGTACCGGGTTCGATACTCGGTATGGTTGTGTTATTCATTCTGCTTCAGACTCGTGTCGTGAAGCTGCGCTGGATTGAAGTTGGAGCTGCCTGGCTGCTCGGTGAACTATTGTTATTTTTTATCCCGTCAGCCGTTGGCATTATGAACTATATGCCCATGTTGGAACATGACGGATTGCAAATTTTATTCATCGTACTGCTTAGTACATTTCTGGTCATGTCCTGCACAGGCCTGGTGGCTACACGAATCGCGAAACGAAAGGAGCGTCACACCGGATGATTGGATTTCTCTGCCTGCTGTTAACCGTCGGTATCTATGCGGTCGCCAAACGAATGTATCGTAGTCTGCCAAAAGTATATCTGTCTCCACTGCTCATTACGCCGCTGCTTGTCGTTGGCATATTGCTCGCAACGGGAACGGATTATACCACGTATAGCAGTGGCGGCAAATGGCTGAGTCTGCTTCTCCAACCGGCCACCGTGGCGTTTGCCGTACCGCTTTATACCTTTTTCCATGTACTCAAAAAACATATTTCCGAGATTGTCTTCAGTGTCATGACCGGCTCGGTGGTTGCTGTACTTTCTTCTGCCCTGCTCGCCAAATGGTTGCGCCTGGATTCCGGTCTCATTCATAGTCTGATCCCAAGATCGATTACCACCCCGATTGCCATGAACGTTTCGGCTACCATCGGTGGCATTCCCGCAGTGACAGCTGTTTTTGTTATTATGACTGGTCTGCTCGGAGTGATTATGGGCCCTTCGATCGTTAAGATGCTGCGCATCGATGGGGAGATTGCACGAGGCACACTGTTTGGAACCGGTGCCCATGGCACAGGGACATCCAAGGCGTTTGAACTGAGCTCCCTGACGGGTACCATCTCCAGCATCTCCATGGTGCTCGCTGCATTGTTCACTTTAGCGGTTGCACCCGTGCTTTCTAAACTTATTTTCCCATAATGGATGGAATTATCCACTTTTTTGAAATATTATTGTTGTATTAAAGCCCTTTCTTCCTTACAATAAGGACAGGTTTTTAATTGTGAATATTGCGGGGGAGATGCGATGAAAAGAACCGGAATGAAGAGATCTCTGGACCGTCTTGGACGAATTGTCCTTCCCAAAGAAATGCGGGATACGATGGAAATCCATATCGGCGATCCGCTTGAGTTTTTCATTGAAGGGAAAGAGTTGATTTTAAGAAAGTACAAATCAACATTATGTATTTTTTGCGGTGATGTAGATACGGAAATGTATTTCAAAGAACAATTCATCTGCCGGACTTGTGCAATTCAATTAAAACACCCGGATGACTCTCCCGACTGGTTCGTACCTCAGAACAAACAGGCTCCTGCACCCGTGGAGCGTCCTGCTTCCAAATCCGCCCCAGTCTCATCTCCCGCTAGGGAAGAAGGGACCACAGCTGACAACCAAGAATACCCGGACCTGCGGCCGAAGACGGCACGTATGCTGCAACAGATGAAAGAAATTGTTGAACAGAATCCCGGTTTGGCTCAACAGCAAATTGCGGAAAAGCTTGGCATCAGCCAAGGACGCGTCTCTCAATTAAAAAAGTTACTATAATTAAAATGGCATTTGATCATTTATAGTCAGAAGACCTTCCGATCAGGAAGTCCCGCTGCAAGAGAACCCGTTGTTTTTCGTGGGTTCTTCTTTTTTTATATTCATATTGTTATGGAAAGGAGTTCTATGGATAAAATTCTGTATTTATCACAATTCGACCTCATGTCCTCCTTGTCCGAGGCAGACCTGATTGAAATGGATGGGATGACTTCTATTACGACCATACCCAAAAACAGACAGATCCAGACACCGGATACGTTTACAGAAGGTTTCTATTTTGTAAAAAGAGGAAAGGTTCGTTTATATACTTTAAATCCGGAGGGCAAGCAGTTCACTCTCGATATTTTGACGGAAGGTAACGTGTTTGGAGAAATGAACGGAATCTCACTCGGAACACGTGCTGTTTATATCGAAACGATGGAGGAGTGTGACATTTGCCTGATGAACAAACAACGTTTTGAACAGTTTCTGATTGAACATCCACAGTTTATGATGAGACTGATGAACGTACTAAGCGAGCGGATCAAACGAATGAGCGACTTGACACAGACGCTCGCACTCGGAAACCTGCATGAAAAGGTGATACATAATCTCTTCCGGCTGGCTGAACAGATGGGATGGATCGAAGAAGATGAGTACTGCCGGATTCAACTTGGGCTTACCCATCAGGAGATTGCCTGGATGGCAGGAGCCACACGGGAATCGGTTACGATTGTCATACAAGAGTTAGCAAGAGCAGGCCGTATTCGTACCGGATTCAAATCAGTCTCCCTTCATCGTGACGAAATCACTACCCTCCGGAAAATCACTGCCCACTTGTAAGATGCCTTACATCCCTGTTCTCCAGCAAGTTGTACTATATAACTCATGATGTTATACAACCAAGGAGGAATACTGTTGGATGCTAAGCCAGATCTATTTATCCCTGAAGACATTCTTCTTCGCAAAGGTGCCCGTAAAGCAACGGAAATCCCAGAGCATATCCGCAATGGGCTGCAAGCAGGACATATTGAATCGGTTAATTTGACCGAATGGCTGGCTGTAGATCATGTTTCTCTTTTTCAGAAGGTTACCCATGAATGGGGAATGGATGCCGAAACCAGAGCAATTACAGAGCAGTTAACACAGATGGATGAGCAGCGGATCATGAAAATCATCCCGACCATAGCCATGCAATGGCTTGATCTGTTGAAACGTCCATCAGTCAATGAACAAACGAATCTCTTTCGTTCCATTGCAGAGCATCGTTCAGACAGTGTTCGCTGCTGGGCGGCTTATATCATTGGGCTGGATTCCGGTCTGAACCTGACTGAAAAGTTGGAGCATATTCGGCCCTTTGCAGCAGATCATCACTTTGGTGTGAGAGAAATTGCCTGGATGGCTGTACGGGAGTCCATCTCTGCCGAATTAGCCTCAGCCTTGCAACAATTAATCCCATGGAGCGTTGACCCTGATCCACTGATCCGTCGATTTGCCATAGAATCAATCAGACCTCGTGGCGTCTGGGCCAAGCATATTCAGGAGTTAAAAGAAAATCCGGCCATGGCCCTTCCCTTGCTTGACGCAGTAAAATCCGATGCCCATAAGTATGTACAGGATTCGGTAAGTAACTGGCTGAACGACGCCAGCAAGACCAATCCAGAGTGGGTGCGGCAGGTCTGTGCCACTTGGACTCAGCAGTCGGATACACAACATACACGGCGAATCGTTACACGTGCCACGCGAAGTATTACATAAAAAAGATGACCACCGCTCACTGGCAGTGGTCATCTTCTGTATAACACTTACGCCTGAATCGCGTCCATCTGGCCTTCTTCTTCCGCTTCCAATCTGCGCATGCCCACAATCAGGACAATGATATTAGCTACCAACAACACAGCCGGGAACGGAACAGCAGCGTATTGTGCATAGATCAGATGACTTCCCACGGCCCCAATCAGAATGAATGTCAGTATGCCAGAAGCCAGGATGCGAGTACGTGGAATCAGCAATCCTACTGCACTAAGCAACTCCGCAGCGCCGAGCAGATACATCGTCCATGTCGGATAAGAGAAACTCTCGAAGGTCTGAATCATCATGTCCGCCCCACTAATCTTGTTAAACCCCGTCATGACAAACACACCTGCAAGAATAACCAGAAAAATATATCCCAAAATTTTGTTCATATGTAGATCCTCCTGTAACAAATTATATGTTCCTACTATGTAATGATTATTTTTGCTGCACATTGTAAAAAAAGAATCTATGTAAAAGCTCCCAAAGGTCACTCTGTTTTCAACCGTTCAGCCCAGTTCAATTTTCAGAATAGTACGCGTTCATATTATACGTATTATTTATCAGTAACTTACTTTTATGAAGTTAGTATATAATAATAATATAATTTCTTCAAGTAATTTTTCGCAGTATGATGTATAATACATACAAAAGGTATGTTACAGTATATTTTGTAGTAACCCTCATTTACTTGGATGTCCTATATTCTTAAAGCGGCAGAAATCATGTCCTTTCATATACAACTTGAAGAAAATACTTATGAATCGAGGTGAACACGTTGAAGCTGAAAAAAGTAAAAGCACCAAGTCCCTGTATGATCACTCAAGCCATAGACATCATAGGCAAGAAGTGGGTACTGTTAATCATGTACCAACTGTTGTCCGGACCCAAGCGGTTTACGGAGCTTGAAGCAGAGATGGCGATCAGTGGACGACTTTTATCGGAGCGACTGAAGGAAATGGAGACGGAAGGTATCGTAACCCGGCACATGTTTCCCGAGATACCTCCCCGTGTAGAGTATGAATTGACACCGAAAGGCAGAGCCATTGAACCTGTCATTGATCAGATCTACAGTTGGTCATCGGACTGGTTGAAACAGCAGAAATCCGAGTAGTTGAATTGCTACTTAATAATCTCTACTCAACACAAATACGCCTGAATCAGGCTGATCTGCGGATCATTCCCTGATTCAGGCGTATTTATATTACCTTCAACCTTTTAATGAGAGAGATGTTTTGAAGGCTGAAGCTGTACCGGCAGACCGGAACCTGCCGATGCCAGCGCCGCCGTCGTAATCTCCTGTGTACGGCAGGCATCCGCATAATCGGACAGAATTCGTGAACGGTCTCCCGTACGCAGGGCGTGAATGAACGCTTCATTCTCACGCTCGTATGGGTTATGTCCTGCCGGAATCTCCAGACCTGCCATCGCATGTTTTGCGGCACTTGGCAGAAGCAAACGTTCTGGCGTCCAATCCCACACACCTGCATCCGTGTAGAACTGGAGTCCTGCGCCGCCCTCTCCGTCTGGCAACAGACATGTATTGGCGATACTGGCAATCGCTCCACTTTCCAGCTTGAGCGTCACATTTGCCACATCGGCTACGGTCACATGCTCATGCTTCTCATGCATGCTTCGCTGAGCTGCTACAGCATATACCTCCGTAACTTCTCCTGCACAATACCGAAGCAAGTCTACAATATGTGTAGTCTGCTCTACGAATTGTCCTCCTGAACCGTCCTGACGCCGCCACCAGGCGACCCCTGGCATTCCGCCCATCCAGCGGCCAAGAGCCATGCCGACCGTCTGTTCTTTCATCGCTTGCTGCAGAACCTGCGCAGCCTCCTGATAACGGAAATGGTATCCTACAGAGGTTAACAACCCACTCTTTTGCACCTGATCCAACACCTGACGCGGAACATCCATTCCGGTGCTCAACGGTTTCTCCACCAGGAATGGAATACCGCGGCGGATTAATTCGGATTCAATCGATCCGTGAGACATCGGAGGCACACAGATATACACCGCATCCAGCTTCTCACCATCCAGCATATGTTCAAGTTCCCCGTAACCAACAGCATCATAAACGGAGGCCATAGCCTCTGCCTTTTCGAGCGATGTTCCACAGACACTCGCAACACGAACACCTTCCATCCGTGCGAGAATATCCGCGTGTACCTTACTGAACCAGCCTGTTCCAATGATTCCGATCTGTAATGTCATGGATGTAATCCCCTCTCTATGTTACACGCTTACATGTTCCATTCGACTCTCGATCTTGAAATCCTGCCTCAGATTTTGCCGGATGCTTCCAGCAACAGCTGATCCAGTTCCTGTGTATGTTTAACCTCTTGCTCTTCAGACCAGTCCAAACGACCTGCCATATACGAGATAACTGCTGCTTTATAGCGACGAACTTCATCAATACGGAAGAATAAATCACCTGTTCTTCGTACCAAAAAGTCAGATGGGGTTGCAGCCATCTCTTCATCAATCGCGTAATGTAGCATAAGCAATAACTCCTGTGGCATGCCATGAAGCTCGGACTTGGTGCGTGGATCGGGCATTCGCTCATACAGTGCCTCCACATTGGAACCATACGTGCGAACCAGCCGCTCCGCAGCCGGTCGGGCAAGCCCCAAGGCAACACCATCCTTGATCTTGCGCTCCGCATACGATACAAATCCAGAAGATCCCCCTACATCACCGCCGGAGATGGGCATCTTCTTCGTTACACAAGGGCCTATGGAATGCCCACTCTCGTGCTCCATCTGGCGCGCGACCAGATCAACAACCATCTCGGCCATTTTACGGTATCCGGTTAACTTGCCCCCGGCAATCGTAATCAGGTTGGAATCGGATACCCAGACTTCATCTTTACGTGAAATTTCGGAAGGATTCTTGCCTTCCTCATGAATTAGTGGACGTACACCCGCCCATCCGGATTCCACATCCTCGGTACCAATGTGTACATCTGGAAACATGCCATTAACTGCATCAATCACATAATCGCGATCCGAGTCGGAAATTTGCGGGTGTGCAGGATCATCCTGATATACGGTGTCGGTTGTACCTACATAGGTTTTGCCATCACGTGGGACAGCAAACACCATTCGACCATCTGGTGTATCAAAATAGACGGCCTGCCTCAATGGGAATCGTTCACCATCAAAGACCAAATGAATGCCTTTGGTCATCTGCAGCGTTTTCCCCTGGCGCGAACCGTCCAATTCCCGCAGACCGTCTACCCATGGACCGGAAGCGTTGATCACCTTGCTTGCTTTTAGCGTATATATCTGCCCATCGATCTGATCCGTAGCTTCAATACCTGTAATCTTGCCATTCTCCTTCAGGAAACCTTTCGCCTTGACGTAGTTCACTGCCTGTGCCCCGCGTTTGACGGCTTCTTTCATAACTTCTATGGTGAGCCTGGCATCATCAGTCCGGTACTCCACATAGAGTCCACCACCCAACAACCCCTGTTTGCGTAATAAAGGTTCACTATCTGACACCGCTCCAGCATTCAACATTTGGCGCCGTTCACTGCGCTTCACCCCGGCGAGCCGATCATACACCATCAGTCCAATGGATGTGCTGAAGCGGCCGAACGTACCAGCCGTATAGATCGGTAACAACATCGGTTCCGGTGTGGTCACATGTGGCCCATTTTCATAAACTACAGCCCGCTCCCGTCCTACCTCAGCAACCATCTTCACTTCATATTGCTTCAAATAACGCAATCCGCCATGGACAAGTTTGGTCGAACGACTGGATGTACCTGCTGCAAAATCCTGCATTTCTACAAGCGCTGTCTTCAATCCACGCGAAGCTGCATCCAATGCAATCCCTGCGCCTGTAATCCCTCCACCAATAATTAATACGTCAAAATGTGCATTCGCCATGCTTTGCAAATATTCGGTCCGGTGTGCTGACGAGAACGTTTCTGTCATTCTTGAACCTCCTATTGATTTTCTCAATTTTTCCGTAAAAAAACAAAAAAAGGACCACGTCATTCGCTCAGCAATTGCTGAGCGGCACGTGGTCCCTCCCGATCTCCAGACATCATTTTTTAACTTGTGCCTTTATCCTATCACAGATTTTTGACGGCGTGAAGTCCTGAAATGACACATTATTCAAAAAAAATTCAAAAAGTTGTTCTGCCAAAGGATGGAATTTCAAATGAATCCACTAACCTTGTTTTTTTCCTTATAGTGGGTGTATATTCCGCCTTCCCTAGGAAGAATAACCCTGTAAATCATGCATCATTTTCCACCAGTAAATATCATTTATAACATATGTTTAGTTAAAAAGTACAAATACCCACACCAAGAAATATTCATTTCATTTCTTTTATTTAAAAGCCATTGCTGCATTCACTGCACACTTCCAGCCTGTATACAGTTCTGTCCGTTGTTGCTCAGCCATAACTGGATGGAAGACACGCTCCGTATTCTCATGATCGGCCAATTCATCCGCGTTCGTCCAATACCCCACCGCCAGACCTGCCAGATATGCCGCACCCAATGCAGTGGTTTCGTTCACTGTAGGTCGTTCGACAGGAATGCCCAGAATATCACTCTGGAACTGCATGAGAAAATCATTAGCCGCCGCCCCGCCATCGACACGCAGAGCATGCACGGGAATACCCGAGTCGGATTCCATCGCCTCCAGTACATCTTTGGTCTGATACGCCAACGCCTCAAGCGTAGCACGGATAAAGTGTTCCTTCGTCGTGCCTCGGGTCAGGCCAAACACCGCACCCTTAACCTCACTATCCCAATACGGACTGCCCAGTCCCACAAATGCAGGTACCATATAAACACCGTCTGTCGAAGGCACACGTGAGGCGTAATCCTCGCTATCTTTTGAAGAGCGAAGCATCCTTAATCCGTCACGCAGCCACTGAACCGCTGAACCTGCAACAAAAATGCTGCCTTCAAGCGCATATTCAACCTTGCCATTCATCCCCCAGGCAATCGTTGTAATCAGTCCGTGATTGGATTGTACCGGGTTCTCTCCCGTGTTCATAAGCATGAAACAACCGGTACCATATGTATTTTTCATACTGCCCTTGGTGTAACAGCCCTGACCAAACATCGCTGCCTGTTGATCTCCTGCCGCTCCCGCAATCGGAATCCGATGACCGAAGAAATGATAGTCTGTTGTGTGTGCATACACCTCGGATGAACCCCGTACCTCTGGCAGCATGGCCTTAGGAATGTCGAGGATATCCAACAATTCGTCATCCCATTGCAGATCATAGATGTTATAGATCAGAGTACGTGAGGCATTGGATATATCCGTGACATGTGTACCCCCGCTCAGTTTCCAGATCAGCCAGCTATCAATCGTGCCAAACAGCAGTTCACCCTTCTCTGCCCGCTCCCGGGCACCAGGGACATGATCCAGAATCCACTTCACCTTTGTTCCCGAGAAGTAGGGATCGATCAATAATCCTGTTTTACGGCGGAAAAGGTCCCCGAGACCTTGCGTCTTCAATTCTTCACAGATCTCTGCGGTCTGTCTGGATTGCCATACCACTGCATTATAGATGGGTCTGCCTGTTTCTTTGTCCCATACCACAACCGTCTCCCGCTGATTCGTAATTCCAATTCCGGCAATCTGGACAGGCTTAATTCCGCTCTCTGCCAGACATGAAGCCATCACAGCAAGAATGGAACTCCAGATTTCGTTGGCATTCTGCTCTACCCAGCCCGGTTTGGGGAAATATTGAGGGAATTCCTGCTGTGCAATGTGCACAATCTCCCCGCCGTGGTTAAATAGAATGGCCCGGGAGCTCGTCGTTCCTTGATCCAGAGCCAAAATATATTTTTCCATACAGACAACCTCCTGTTGTGGGTTCTTTTTAAGGTGTAAGCGATTTCTCAAAGTGTCGGATCAGCTCTGCGTTGGAAGTGGTCACTGCCGTTGCTCCGACGCCAAGCGCAAGTTCAACCTCTTCCGGTGAACGGATCAGTCCCCCCGCAATAATGGGGATACCTGTACGTACAGATACTTCCGCAATAATATGCGGAATGACGCCAGGTAGTACTTCAATATAATCCGGTTGGGTTTTAGCCAGCAGCAGATAACTTTTCTCCAGTGCATGGGTGTCCAGCAGAAAAATACGTTGTATGGCTGTAATTCCCTTCTGCTTCGCCTTTTGAATTACACTTGCCCTTGTAGAGATCAGTCCTGCCGGGCGAATGTGCTGACACAGATACTCTGCCGCATACTCATCGTTTTTCAATCCCTGTACCAGATCTGCATGCAAAAGTATCTTTTTGTCATACCGCCGCGCCTCGTCCATTACACTCTGAAGCTGTGCAATATGCGTTTCCAGCATCACCCCATAGGTATAAGGGCCTTCAATCATCGCTTCAAACTGCTTCATGCTCTTTGCAGCCGGCAATATACGTTGTCCCTCAAATGGCACCTTGGTTCCTCCCGCATTCATCAGATGCCTATATTGTATAATCCGCACTGCAGGAACGGCAAGCCATTCCGTGAATCAGGAAAACCTGATCGCTACCCTATCATCCATAGCAAAAAGCCGCTGCTGTACTTCTCCTTAACGGAGAGTACTACAACGACTAATCCACTAATCGATTACGTCTATTAATAATGATTAACCCTGCGCATGCGGAAGCAGCGTCTCTGCCCCAGCCCAACCATCACTTTCTTCCAAATGACCGGAACGGTTCACTTTCGTTTGCAGATACTTCTCGTTAAAAGCAGAGCGATCTCCCCATAGTGGCACACGTCCACCCACATTTAATCCCGCTTCCTGCAAAGCAGCCAGCTTCCGTGGATTGTTGGTGATCAATGTAACCGGTGCGGAGCGAAGTGCACGCAGCACAGCAATCGCATCGTCATAATTACGAGCATCGTCCGTGAATCCGAGCTGTAAGTTCGCATCTACCGTATCCAGACCTTTTTCTTGCAAAATGTACGCCATGGCTTTGCTGAACAGACCAATGCCACGTCCTTCATGGTTGGCAAGGTAGAACAGTGCGCCCGCTCCGTGAGCGGCGATCATTTTCATGGATTGCTCCAATTGGAAGCCACAATCACAGCGTTTGCTGCCAAAGATGTCGCCTGTATGACAGATGCTATGCATCCGAATCAGCGCTTCTTGTGCGTCGGCAAAGTCACCGTACACCAGAACACTGGATTGTTGACGCTCTGCCAGTTCAGCCTCAGCAAGAGATTCGATTAACTCGCCGCTCTCCATCGCTTTGTCCGATTTCATCCAGCTGTACCACTGGAATGTCTTGGTCTCCCCATCGAGGTTAACCGGGAGTTTGATTGGTCCCACCAGGTATATGAACTCTTTTCCACTCGGAAAAGTCTGAATTTTGGGGGCAAGCAGTTGAATAATATGTGAATTGATCATTGTCGTTCCTCCTGTTTAGGCCAACTTGTATGTTGATTGATTCGCATCCAGCGTGAAATTGGATCACTTGGATGTTATATAGTACGTATCTATATTATTCTCATCATCATTAGTTACTTTATGTAAGTTAGTTTAGAATAAAAATTATAATGTGTCAAGTAACTTTTATTTTTAAAGTAACTACCCAATTTATGTTACGCAACGGACACAAATATGTGTTTCATTTCGGGAATATTGGGTATGAGTTTATAAACTGCTCATACACTAATGTTGTAGTCCAAAGCACTTCATGCCTCGAACTTAACGATGAGGGGGTAATACACATGATCCGCCGGAAAAGAACATGCTGGACAGCCATACTGATGGTCTGCGTCCTGCTCATAAGCGGATGCTCCATCTGGCCCGGACAGGACGATTCAGCGAACAACAAAAAGGTAGCGCTTACATTATGGTACTGGAATCGTTCCATCGATGATAAGTTGATTGCCAGGGCTAAGGAAAAGTTCCCCAATATCGAACTGACAGCTCAGAAAATCGGCGGTGATTTCAAAGCAAAACTCAAAACAACACTCGCTGCACGCTCAGGTGAACCAGACATTGTAGCATTGAACGACTGGATCATGGAGCTATTCCCCAGTGAGGACCGTTTCTATAATCTGTATGATCTCGGCGCAGGAGATATTGAAGACCAATATCTGCCGTGGAAATGGAAGCAAGGCGTTACGCCAAGTGGACAGATGATCGGGTTCCCGATGGATACCGGACCAACTGCCCTCTTCTACCGAGAAGATCTGTTCAAGGAGGCCGGATTGCCATCTGATCCCGAAGACGTTACACGCCAGATCAACAGCTGGGATGCATATGCTGCTGCCGGAGAACAGCTCAAGGAAAAATTCGGAGGCAAGGTTTTTCTAACCGACAATATTGCAACCGTTTACAATCAAGTCATATCGCAGTCTGCGGAGCGTTATTTCCGGCCGGACGGGTCCTTTATCGGCATGGATTCCCCTATTGTGGGCAAGAGCTGGGATACGGCCGTTGCTTTCAAAGAGAAGGGACTGCTAGCCAATGCAGATGGCTGGACTCCAAGCTGGAACGCCGCGATGAATAATGGCGAAATCGCCTCTTTCGTGGGCGCTGTCTGGATGAAACAAGTTCTTCAGGAAGCCGCTCCGGACACCTCCGGGAAATGGCGGGTCGCTCGGGCACCAGGGGGAGATGGCAACAACGGGGGATCATTCCTGTCCATCCTGAAGTCGAGTGAACATCCTCAGGAAGCCTTCGAACTGGTTCGCTGGCTGCAAAGTCCCGAAAATCAACTGGAGCAATATCAGACACTGAACCTGTTCCCTTCTGCACCAGGTGTGTTTGATGATCCTGCCATGAAAGAAAAAGAACCTTTCTTCGGTGGACAGGCGACAGGGCCTGTATTTGCCGAATCGGCACAGGATGTGCCGAATGCTTTCTTTGGCGAAAGATACCCATCCGTACACAACATTATCACCCGGCGGCTGAATGATGTCGCGAAGCAAAATGCCGATCCACAGCAGGTCTGGACAGATACAGTACACCGCGTCGAGCGGGAATTGCAGCGTTAACCTGAACAACGTGTGGTTTCGTTATCCGTAAAGGAGGAATTCATATGGCTGTAACTGAACCTCGTCTTACTCCCGATCCCGGAAATGCAAGACCTGATCTGGATCGGCAGAAGTCACTGTGGGCCAGAATGTGGGAGCATCGTGCACTTTATGTTGCGATATCGCCGTTTTATATTCTGTTTGCGGTATTTGGGCTGTTCCCGATTGGGTTCTCACTCTATCTGGCTTTTCATAAATGGGATGGCATCGGTATCATGACGTTTAACGGACTCAACAATTTCAAATACATGCTGACCGATGCCGAGTTCTGGCAAGCCGTGGGCAACACGTTCATGATCTGGATCTATTCGACGATTCCGATGCTCTTCTTTGCCCTGATTATTGCCTTTTTGCTGCATGCACCATTTGTGAAGTTCCGTACCCTGTTTCGGGTCGGTTATTTTCTGCCAAACGTCACATCCATCGTGGCGGTAGCCATTATCTTCGGTGCTTTATTTGCCAACAATTATGGCTTTCTCAATTATCTGTTGCAGTCGGTCGGGCTACCGGTTGTGGAGTGGCTTAATGCACCATGGGGCATCAAAGTTGCGATCTCCTCCATGGTAGTCTGGCGCTGGACCGGATATAACGCCGTCATCTATCTGGCCGGACTTCAGAGTATTCCGCAGACATTATACGAAGCGGCCAAGATTGACGGCGCATCAGCGATACAATCCTTTTTCCGAATTACGATTCCGATGCTGCGTCCAGTGATCCTGTTTACGGTCATTACATCAACGATCGGGGGTATGCAGCTGTTCACCGAGCCTCAAGTATTGGTAGGTAATGATGGCGGCGCTGGTGCAGCAGGCATGACGATTGTACTCTACCTCTACCGTGAATCCTTCATTAACAATTACTTCGGATATGGCGCTGCCGTTGGTTGGGGCATGTTCCTCATTATCGCCCTGTTCTCGATTGTGAACTGGAAGCTTGTTCAAGGCAAATCATCCTGATGTGATAAGGGGGAGCGCACATGGCGACCAAACACCTCAAATCGCTGGTGTTGTATACCGGTCTTATCGGGGGCATGCTCATATCCATGTTCCCGTTCTATTGGCTGATTGTAATGTCTACCCGGACAACGTCCGATATCTACAAGTTTCCACCCCAGCTCTGGTTCGGTGGCGAATTGTGGAATAATATTACGCGGGTGTTGCAGCAGATTGACTTCTGGGGAGCTTTTCTGAATACGTTGTTTGTGTCGGGCCTCGTGACCATACTTGTACTGTTTTTTGACTCACTGGCGGGATTTGCGTTTGCGAAGTTTGAATTTCCCGGCAAAAAGTGGCTCTTCATCCTGCTCCTCGCGACCATGATGGTACCTTCTCAGCTGTCGCTGGTGCCTTCCTTCGTGCTGATGGCAACGTTCGGCTGGGTCGGTTCCTTCAAAGCCCTTATTATTCCGGGCATGGTGAACGCCTTCGGCATCTTCTGGATTCGCCAATATGCCACAGAGTCGATTCCGAACGATCTGCTGGATGCAGGCCGCATCGACGGCTGTAATTTCTTCCGACTCTATTGGAACGTGGCGCTGCCAATTCTGCGACCTGCCTTTGCTTTCCTCGGCGCGTTCACCTTCATCGGCGTATGGAATGATTATCTGTGGCCTTTGATCGTCCTGACGGATGAACGCAAATACACGTTGCAGATTGCATTGTCTCAATTAAACGGACTGTATAACACAGACTATGCCATGGTCATCGCAGGTACACTGCTCGCGGTCATTCCGCTTATCGTCATGTTCCTGTTCATCAGCCGCCAGTTTATCTCGGATATCGCGGCAGGGGCGGTGAAGGACTAAGATTGTGGCATTTTGATCCATCCCTCAAGTCTGATATTCTTATCTATAGTTGAAATAACAGATGCCATATAAGTTGGATGAATGGCGCCACGTGCGCGGAGGGGACAGAAAGGGCCTGAAGAAATGGAGTTAAAAGCTTTCCAGAGGAAAGCTACTTCGAAAGCATATGCTTCGCATTTACGCGATCGGAAGGCTTTCTGTACCCGAAGTGTTAACGTGTAACAGCATTCATTTCACTTATATATTCAAGAAAGAGGGATGACAAAATGGCTTCTTCACCCTATATGATCGGCGTAGATATCGGCACGACCTCCACCAAGGCCGTCTTGTTCGAACAGAACGGAACCATTGTGGCTCAAGGCAGTGCCGATTATCCGCTGCACACCCCCACACCTGCGATTGCGGAGCAGGATGCGGAAGATATTTTCAAAGCAGTCATCGAATCCGTTAAACAGGCCACGTCCAAAGCGGGAGTGAAGCCAGAGGATATCCTGTTTGTATCCTTCAGTTCGGCCATGCACAGCATTCTGCCTGTCGATCAACACGGTACACCGCTGATGCGGGCCATGACATGGGCAGATAATCGCAGTGCTGAATGGACCGAAGTACTCAAATCGGAGATGAATGGTCACGAAATCTATCTGAGAACAGGTACACCGATTCATCCGATGTCCCCACTCACCAAGATCATGTGGCTCACCCGGGATCAACCGGAACTGTTCCAACAGACGCACAAATTCATATCCATGAAAGAATATGTTTTCTATAAATTATTTTCTGAATACGTCATCGACCACTCGATGGCCTCTGCCACCGGACTCATGAATCTGGAGAAACTCAACTGGGATGCAGAAGCGCTCCATGTAGCGGGTATTACGCCAGAACACCTGTCCCGATTAGTACCGACCACCCATGTACTGAAACAGGGGTTGAACCCGGAGTACGCCAAGGAGATGGGCATTGCGGACACCACACCGTTTGTTATCGGTGCAAGTGATGGTGTACTCTCCAATCTGGGCGTGAACGCCATTGATCCAGGCGTTGTGGCCGTGACCATTGGTACCAGTGGAGCGATTCGTACAGTCGTAGACAAACCGGTGACCGATCCAAAAGGACGCTTCTTCTGTTATGCGCTCACGGAGGATGCCTGGGTCATTGGCGGACCAGTGAATAACGGCGGTGTTATTTTCCGCTGGATTCGGGACGAGTTTGCGGCTTCCGAGGTGGAGACCGCGAAACGACTTGGCATTGATCCGTATGAAGTGCTCACTCGTGTTGCTGAGAACGTACCTCCGGGTTCGGAAGGTCTCTTGTTCCATCCGTACATGACAGGTGAGCGGGCTCCGCTCTGGAATCCGAACGCACGCGGCTCGTTCTTCGGCCTGACGCTGCACCATAAGAAGGAACATATGATTCGCGCTGCGCTCGAAGGTGTGTTGTTTAACTTGTACACGGTCATGTTGGCGATTGAAGAAAAGATCGGTCGGCCGAAAAAAATCCAGGCAACAGGCGGCTTCGCCCGCTCTGAGTTGTGGCGTCAGATGATGGCGGATATTTTCGATCAGGATGTCATCATTCCCGAAAGTATCGAAAGCTCCTGCCTCGGCGCTGCTGTACTGGGCTTGTACGCTCTTGGCCGCATCGATTCCCTGAGCGCCGTCTCCGGCATGATTGGATCAACGCACCGGCACCAGCCTGACCAGGACAGTGTCCGCGTCTACCGGGAACTGCTGCCGATCTTCATCCGCATCTCCCGTAAGTTTGAAGAAGAGTATGCGGATATTGCTGCTTTTCAGAATAAGACGATGCAGGGGTAGGGAAGGCGTGGGATGTTACACGTCGGAGGGTCAAAACGTTGAACATGGAATACGCTAACGAATCGTAGACGTCTTATTTGAAGCTTTTAGCATATTTTCAAAATCTAACGAACCTGAGCCACCTTATATCGGCTTTCATGGGCACAAAACTGCAAAATTTCTGAACATGTAGCCTTTTAACGTGTCTGTGGTTCGTTAGAAAATTACTTCTGCCAAATATCCTCAATAGCGCGTCACAGGTTCGTTAGAATTAATACGAGATGCCGTAAGTTAAAGAGGCCCACCCCGCCATGGTTATGTCCATATGGGAATGGGCTTTTTTTCATGCACAGACTATATAAACTCTATTTAGAATGGACCAAATTTATCTCTCAGCTTCTTGGAGCTTCCCTTTATGTTCTATTAAAGTATCCAGGGGCCGCCACAGCAACCGTCCTAAAATAGAAAAATCTCTTTTCCAGTTCCTGATTCTCTGGCGTAAACTCGGTCAGAAACTCAACTGAATTCATCATTTCTTCGGTCATCACGCTAGGTCTCCACAAAGCCAATTGGATGTCTTTGAAAATAAAAGAAAATCCCAACTCCGCATCGATGTCTCGAGTATATGGTGTCTTACTATCTATTAGCTTAACGAGATCATCAGCCTTTGTTCGAAAAACATCAATATTATCATATGTAAGGACAACATCAGATTCATCAGGTGGATAATCGTGTGGATTAGTTACTTCAATGAAATAGAGTTTATGTCCCGAATCATACTCCATTTGGTTGTAGAGCTGACTAATCTCCGGGGTGATGCACTCAATGATCTCTTCTACCTCTGGTTTACTCATTCCCAACTTAAATGGTCCAATACCGACCATGGGTATGACCTCTAAAGGTTCTATGACGTTTCGTTTCCCAACTTCGTTCATGTAGTTCACTCCTCTTTATTCCAATAAAATAAGAATTATAACGTTCATCTCTATACTCTAATCCTACCCTATAAAGAATGATTGAGCACGTTGGGTATAACAAAACCCCACAGCATGAAAAAGCGGTGGAGTTAAGGTTTCCTATCTTTTATTGATTCAGATTTCTAACAACTATAGAACTGAAATCCTAGATTTTAATTACTGATTATACTTGCTGAACGCATTCTGGTCGGCCTGTACATTCTCCAGATACACAATCTGTCCCTCATCATTTACACGTGCGATATCGATGCCTGCTTTGGCATAGACCGTTCCGTCTGCCGCTTGTCCGCATACCGCCCAGTTCGTTTGGTAACTGCCGTCGGGCTGTTGCACCCACGCATCCCACATATGTTTTACATCCTTATTGTATTCGTAGAAAGCTTTCATAAAACCATCGAATCCTGTTCGGCTGGTGCCGTTAAGCACAATCTCTGCGTCCGGTGTAAACAGGGACAATAAATCCTGCATGGCTCGCTCATCTGTACGTGAAGCATCAAATAAACGGAAATAGTTGTTCAACAGTGTAGTGGTACTCATTTATATTCCTCCTGAAATAAAAAGCCGTTTTCCAATCTTTCAGTTCGAATATTTTCGAACTATTGAAAAGAAATGTATCATACTTCTTATACTCCCCGCAAGGTATAGTTCGATATTTTTCAAACATTGAAAGACAAAGCCGATTATGCTAACGTCATAGATATGAGAACTCCAACGATACCTATGGCTTCGGAATTGAAGTTGACCACGGTCTGCAATGCATTGGGTGATCCGATCCGCATGAAAATTGCACACTGTCTGGCCAGTTCTGGCGAGAAAAACTGCTCCGCCTTCGAAGTAGACCATATTTCCAAATCCACGTTGTCCCATCACATCAAAATTTTACGTGAAGCTGGCGTGATCCAGCCACGCATTGAAGGTAAACAGCACTTTTATTCCCTACGAAAGGAAGAACTAAACACACGTTTTCCAGGACTAGTCGAGATGATTCTGAATACATCCGCGGAATACGCACATTAAGCAGGTCTGAGATAGAAGAATCACAATGATCATAATCGCAATTCGGATACAGGAGGCTCAACCATGGACAAAAAAGCGGCAAAGATACTGCTGAGCACGTTCTGGGGAGGCGGCGGTTGGAAAACAACCTCTCTACCCTTCTCTGGGGAGGAATTTGAATATGCCAAAAGCAAAGGTGTTATGTTCGATCCACTCACGATCACGCATGACGAGATCGTCCAGCGTCTATACGACATGCATCAGGATGACTCGTTTAAAGAACGGGTGATTTCGGCCTTTTTACATAGTCTGTCCACCAAAAAAGTCTATCTGCGCAGCGCATTATCCAGCTGGGCTTTAACATCGAACATGCCTTTACACACCTATGCGGAACGCCCTGCCCTTCACCCTAACACCAGTGCCTGTGGGGATTGTAACTTCCTGCGTTTGCAGTCAGACAAGGAATATATCAACGTCGACTTAAACGTCCTGAACTTTGAACGGATCAAATGGGGCGGCGTGCGTCACGGCTGGCTTATCTATTGCCTGATGGATTTGGAATTACTGCTTCAGGACAACGATACAAACTATGAAGTAACTCCTGAAGACCAAGCCATCCTGATCAACCTGCTTGAAGCAGCTCAGACGGAAGACCCCAAAGACAGTGCTCGCTCACTTGAGAAAAAGTGGAAGGATCTCTTCCCTTCCAGCAAACAGGAGCGAGATGCCCTGCTGGAAATCTGGGCGGCAGCCGACATACTGGCTCCTGGAGATAAACCGAGAAAACGCAAAGGTGGTTCCAGTGATTTTGTCTTTGCAGCAACCTGGCAAGGTGATGATGGCTATCATGCAGAAGCCGTAAAACATTATTTCGGCTCCTATCTTCCTCAAATGTGATGATAAAACCTGAACTTTTGCTCACCTTTGCGTACGTCTGGTTACAATAATGACATCGACAGATTTCCTGTTTAACTCGTATAATAAGGGGAAATTGGTAGATGGGAGTGAAACAAGCGAGTTTATGGTATATATACTGGCTTTTATAGTGTCTTTTGCTGTCGTGGTTCTGCTTATTCCGCCGCTTGGTCGACTGGCTCACCGGCTCGATTTTGTGGACAAGCCTCGGGAAGATGTGGAGCGTAAGCTACACAGGCAACCGATCCCGCTCACGGCGAGTTACGCGATATTTACTGGATTTTTCCTGACATACATTGCTCTGACGAAAGAAATCACATGGGAAACAGCGGCTCTGGTCGCTGGTGGTATGCTTCTGCTAACGATTGGTACCGTCGACGATTGGTACAAAACAAAAGGCAAAGATTTTCCTGCCCTGCCCAAAATGCTCGTACAGGTCTCTGCGGCAGTACTCGTATTTGCTTCTGGCATTGCGTTCACCGGATTCGTGAATCCCTTCAACGCGGAATATGTCATGCTTCCAATCTGGCTGCAATTCATTCTCACGATCCTGTGGATCTTCGGGGTGACAACCGTCATCAACTTCTCGGACGGCATGGACGGACTGGCTGGCGGATTATCGGCCATCTCGGCAATTACCCTGTTCATCGTGGCCCTTGCCAAAGGTCAAACTGATTCCGCACTCATGTCGATCATTCTGGTCGGGGTAACGATTGGTTATCTGAAGTACAACAAAGCTCCTGCCAAAGTGTTCATGGGTGATGCAGGCGCTACGTTCCTTGGCTTCATTCTGGCGGTTATCGCTCTGGATGGTGCATTCAAACAAGCAACCATGTTGTCCATCTTCATTCCGATTCTGGCGCTCGGTGTACCGATCTTCGACAACATCTTTGTCGTTATCAAACGTTTCATTCAAGGTAAAGCGATCTATCAGGCCGATGCGAGTCAAGCCCATTATCGGTTGCTGCGTGCCGGATTGAATCAAAATCAGGTGGTGGGTGTGCTGTATCTAGTCAGCACATGTCTGTGTCTATCCTCCATTATTCTGATGTTAGTGGAGTTATAAAACCAAAATAACGATGAAAATAATAGAAGCCACCTTCATTGCGTTGAGGGTGGCTTTCTTATGATATTTTTTGGATCGCTTGCCTTTTTTTCTTTTCAGTTAAAGCGGAGTGATTCTAACTTACGATTTAACAGCCCCTGCCATAGCACCTCCAACAATGAAACGTTGCAAAGCAACATACAGGACAACCAGTGGCAAGGTAACAATCAGAATGCCACAGGCGAGCAGCGGCCAGTTGTTCATGTACTGTCCATAAAATGTAAAGAGTCCTTTGGTTACCGGCTGATAATTCGGATCAGATAAATAAATGGTCGGCCCGATAATATCGTTCCATACACCAATCGCGGTAAGAATAATACCTGTTGCCAGGATTGGTTTCATTAACGGAACAAGGATGGTGAACAGATACCTTGTATACCCGCACCCGTCCATGGCAGAGGCCTCATCCAGTTCACGCGATATTGATTTGATATAACCCACAAACATGAGAAAGGCAATGCCCGTACCTGTCGTCTTCAATAAGATGTACCCGATTTGGGTGTTGTAAAGACCCAGATTATTGATCAGGGAAAACTGCGGAATGAGCGGGTTGGGAAGGTACATGGAAATCAGAAAGAAAATATAAATGAGTGTGCTGAATTTAACATATCTGCGTGCGAGCGGGAATGCAGCAAATATAGATAAAATCAACGTCAGCAGGGTGGACATCCCTGTATAGAGCACACTGTTCCACATATACTGAGAGAAGTTCCCTTTGTTCCATGCTTCGGAAAAGTTCTCAAGCCGGATCCCTTCAGTAAGAGCTACAGGATCGAGCAGATACTCTGTCTGTGTCTTCATGGATACATTGAACAGATAGAATAGAGGGAAAACGTACAACGCAAGCATGAGCAGAACGATAACGTAGCTGACCATTCTGGACGTTTGGCTCTGTTTCATTACGCTTCCACCTCTCTTCTGCGAAGGTAAAATAAAGCGACCATCGATATGGTAAATACAAAGAGGAACTGAATCATCGCAACAGCAGAAGCCAAACCGTAATCAGCCGTTCCTGTGCCAAATGCCGTAGCATAAACATCAAACGCAAGCGTCGTTGTATTGAACTTGCCGCCTGTAAGTACATAGATAATATCAAAGGTTTGCAATGCCCCTATGATAGACAAGAGCATGTTAACCGTGAATGCAGGAGCAATCATGGGGAATGTAATGTTCGTAAATGCTTTCCACCCCGAAGCACCATCCATGTAACCCGCCTCATACAGATCGCTCGGAATGGACTGCAGACCTGCAAGAAAAATCGTCATGGAGTAACCCATGTACATCCAGATTTGAACAAAAATAATCAGCTCAAAGGCGATATTATAATCGCCAAAAAAGTTGGAACTGGTACCAAAGAAATTCAGAAAGGACTGGGCTGGTCCGCCCAGCGGATTTGCAACGAGTTGCCAAATGAGTCCAGACACAGTAACCCCCAGCACCACTGGCAAAAAGAATACTGCGCGATATAATTTATCGCCTCTAAGCTTTTTATTGATCAAAATTGCTATAAACAAACCCACTGCATTTTGTATGATCACAACAGCAAACGCAAAGTATAAGGATCGCCCAATAGCATCCATTCGGTCTCCAGCATTGGATGCACCAAAAAATGTTTTATAGTTTTCAAAGCCGATAAAGCTCCATTCCTGGCCCCGAACACCAGTAGCATCTGTAAACGAAAACAGTATCGTCACAAGTGATGGACCGAAGCCAAACACAACATAAAGTAACAACGGAATGCTCAAATACAGATAAGGAATCAGTCTTGCCTTACCTTTCCCAAACGGATACATCATCCTCACACCTTTCATGGGGTGAAACTAAGACATAAGAAAACCGGAATAACAGCCTTGTCTGGCCTGAAGGCTCAGACCCGAGCGCTATTCCGGCGCATGCGGCCAACTTGTGCCATGAATATGAATGATTATGAATTACTTTGGAGCAGCAGCATCCCAGTCCGCTTGGGATTTACCTGCAAGCTCTTCCGGTGTTGCAATCGGTCCGGCTGGCTTGAGCATCTCTGCGTGAACGCTGGCCTCAGAAATGTACTGTCCTACATTCTGACGGTTAATGAACAACTGATCCCAAGATAGTTTAAAGTCCTCCAGGTAAGGCTGAATGCCTTGGATAAACTCACTTGTCATCTCCACATCAGGCTGTGTTGGCAGGAAGCCGGCTGCATTCACAAATTCCGTGTAGTTCTCTTTCTCCGATAACATATCAAGCCATTTCATTGCGTAATCCTTGTTCGGTGAGTTATCCACCACCATCCAGGTCATATCGTATTTACCCGCCAGATTTTTGTTCTTGGCTGCATCATTGCTACCTGGAATTGGGAAATATCCAAACTTCAGATCAGGGTTGGCCGTTTGAATTGTTGTTGCATCCCAAGTGCCGTCAGCAATCATAGCCACCTTGCCTGTAGCGAACAAACTGGGCAATGTTCCGTAGTCAATACCCATGAAACCAGGCATTGCATTGTTCATCAGATCCTGAGATTTCTGCAAGACTTCAAGTTGAACCGGATCAGTCAGCTTGGTTTCACCTGTCCATAGACCTTTGATATAAGCAAGCTGATCTTCATGAATAGAGGCCTGAAGCCCTTGCACCGCAAGACCTATTGGCCATACATCTTTACCCGCCAGACCCAGCGCTTCGACACCATTGTCTTTGAACACTTTGATAACATGTTGCAATTCATCCCAGGTTGTAGGGATTTCCAGATTATATTTTGCGAAGAGTTCCTTATTGTAGAACAGTCCTGTGAATGCCACCTTGCCCATGTTTACACCGTACACCTTATCGTTATATGTCATTGCGTTCTGTACATCCGATTCATTGTAGTTTTTGATAAAAGATTGATCGGACAGATCACTGATTAACCCGGCATCGATCCATTGCTTCCACATCGGATCAGCAGCACCACTGGACCATTCCTGCGGAGCGCCTACAAAGCTTGATTTGAGTGGAATGATATCCACATCCCCATTACTTCCGGCGTTCATCCGTGTTTGCATCAACTGATCGTAAGTCGCGTCTGCCGGAACGGTAGTATACTCCACCTTTACGTCCGGATATTTCGCTTCAAATTTCGTATTAAACGCTTTGATGTAGTTGTTAATATTCTCTTGCTGCCAGTGAATGATCTTCAAGGTAACTTTTTTGCTGCTGTCTGTAGCCTGAGTTCCTTCTGATTCCGAAGAGCTGTTACTACAAGCGGCGAGCACACATAATAAAGCGGTTACAAGTACAATGGCTAACGTCATTTTCCTCATTTTCGTTGTCCCCCAAATTTTTGAATTAAATCTACGAAATTAGTTTCGTTAATTTCACCCTTATTATGACTTCAGATCTTTATTTTGTAAATAGTCATTTTGTTTTTTTGATTTCCATGCTCCAAACCGCCTGATAAAAGCTTTATTTATTGCTGTATACGTTGAAATCAATGTAAACTTTACGATAGTTACGAAAGTTACGAAACACAGCACATGACATAATTTCATATACAGCCCCAGAAATGGACTCAAAATCTGTAAAAGAATTAAGATTACGAGCTAAATTTCGTCTTTATTTTCGCAACAAACATCCTTGATCACTTCAAACCGATGGATGCATATCATTTCAAGTGTGAAACCCTCTCTCTGCTGTTGACTCTCCGGTCTATGTAGCATAGAATACTTGCAAGAAAGCGAAAAAACCGATACAGCCCCAGTTTGCGAAACCAGTTTAGGAATCCGAGGGATGTTTATGAATATCAAAACGATAGCGAGTTTAGCCGGCGTGTCTGTAGCCACGGTGTCCAAAATTATCAATAACTATCCAGATATTAGCGAGGAAACGCGCCAGCGTGTGCTTAAAATTATGGAAGAGACAGGCTATCGTCCATCTTCTTCAGCCAAAACACTTGCAACCAAAAAATCCAGCCTCGTTGGCGTTGTGTTTGCAGGGAAGCTGAACGTGGATTTCAGCCACCCTTTCTTCGTACAGGTTATCAATGCGTTTAAGAAACAAATTGGCTTGCTTGGATACGATCTACTCTTCTTCTCGAATGAGAAGTTTCTGGATCAGGGTGAGGACTACTTGGCGAGATCCAAGTATTTTCAAGTGGATGGCTGTATTATTATTGCGGGGGATGAGGTCGAGAGCAGCATATTCGACCTGGATGCCAGCCCGATTCCTTGTATCGGAATAGATATCGAGCTAACAGGACAAAGCTCCTGTTACATCATGTCCGATAACGATAAGATCTCAACCAAAGTTGTAGAACAATTTTATATGAACGGTTATCGAGATGTTGGTTTTATCGGGCTGGAGCGCGCCTCTCTTGTGATGCAACAGAGAGAGATGGCTTTCAAACGTTCACTAAATCAGTTTAGTCTTGATGAAAAGCCCGAGTGGGTTGTGTACAGCAAAGATTATGCCGCAGCGGATGGATACGAAGCGGCCAAGAAAATGCTCGCCTGCAAGACTCTGCCACGTGCCGTGTTTGCAGCCACAGATCTACTTGCCTTTGGAGCTATTCGCGCCTTTAAGGAAGTGGGGTTACGCATTCCAGAAGATATAGCAGTGGCAGGTTGTGACGACATCGAAGCCTGCCGTTATACCGATCCACCGCTCACAACCGTCAAGCAGGATACGGACAAAATTGGACGCCTTGCTGCCATGATTCTGTTCGATCTGATGAACAAACAAATGGATAATCGTTGCATTAAAGTAGAGCCGGAACTGGTTGTGCGTCAATCCTGTGGTACAGCCATGCTGCTGGCACAGGAAATCTGAGTGTTAAGTCCTTGGGACTGGCTGCTGCAGATCAATTCACATCATAGACGTAGCGATTTTTAATACTATATAAATTGAACTAAACATTTACACGAGAACGTAGAGGACAGAAATAACCTGAAGAAGTGGAGCGTTCGCCTTTATCACCAGATTTTCTCCTTTGTAAAGCCGAATATAAAAAATCTGGGGATAACAGCGATCAGAAGGTTGTTCTGTCATCGGAGTGGCAAGTGTAAATATTCTTTAGTTCAATTTATATAGTCCACACCAGGAAGCAAAAAGGGGATGTCCCATAAGTCATGAATATGACAGGGGACATCCCTTGTTGTGTTATTTTGTTTTAATGAACCTGAGACACGCTATTCGCTTCCATTTGCCGAGAAAGTTCCTGCTATCTGGAAGCGGCAGTAGGCAGCTTGCCCTCTACTGTCTGCAAGTCAGACCATCCGGGTCGATCAAGTTCGATGAGACGGCGGTATCGCTCTTCCCCAGCCAGCAATTGTTCGTGAGAACCCTGCATGGCAATCTTTCCATTTTCCATAAAAATAAGTTCATCCATCTGTTCCGCACCAATCAGGTGATGGGTGACCCAGATCATCGTTTTGCCTTGCAAGCTGTCCAGGATAGTCCGCATCAGTTCGCGTTCCGTCACCGGATCAAGCCCTACGGTTGGTTCATCCAATATAATAACAGGTGTCTCCCGAAGCAGTACCCGGGCCAGAGCGATCCGTTGCCTTTCCCCACCAGAGAAACGCAGCCCCGTCTCCAGCATCGGTGTATCATATCCCAGCGGCAAGGATTCGATCAGACCGGATAACCCTACTTGGGCGGCCACCTGACGAATCTCCTCATCTGTTGCATGTGGACGACCAATCCGCAAATTATTGGCTACCGTGGTGTCGAACAGGTGAGGACTCTGATTCAACACTGCGATGACATCAGTGACACTCTCACCCAGGATCTGCACAGGCATATTATTAATATGAACTTTCCCCGCAGACGGAAGTAATACCCCCTGAATCAGCTTCAACAATGTCGATTTGCCGCCGCCGCTTCGTCCAAGAATAGCCAATCGTTTGCCTTGTGGCAGATGAAGGGATACGTCCTGTACAGCGTAGGAATTATCTGCTGCATAACGGTAACTTACGCGATTAATCTCGATGTCTGCTCTGAGTTTGGGTGGAATGCGAAGACGAATTCGTCTGTCCGGGATAACATTCGCAGCTGGCAAGGACTCGGATGGCTGTCCAGCCATCACGTTGCCGTTATTTACTACAGAGATCAAGTCGCCCGTTCCATCCGCATCACCGGCTCCATTCTGCAACGGAAGATGCTCTTTCCCTTCGAGCTGTTTCAAGCGATCCAGCGATTCCCGGTACTGTGGAAGATGCTCCACAGCATCCCCTACAGGCAGAAGTGATTCCGTAAGTGGAAATAACACCAGTACAAAAGCAGCAATCATCACGGCAGGTAATTGCCCGACAGAAGCGGCGTTCCCGGCCCATAACGTAACCGATAATACCATCAGGCCAATGACGCACTGGGCCATCAGATCACGCCAGCGTGTCCAGCGCCGCAACTTGCGACGAACCGCGTCGACCTGTTCTTCTGCCTCTTCCTGCTGCTGAACAAATTCGGCCGCTCGTCCACTTGCAAGCCAATCTCCCAGTCCAAGCACACCGTCAGTCAGACGGGTATACAACCTGCTGTTTTCCTTTTTTAGCCGTATACGCCATTTCCACGTCACTTTCAGCGAGATCGCAGGTAACACGGCAACGAGAAATAACATATACAAGCCCATCCACACCGCAAATCCCAGATCAACACTGCCAAAAGCAATCACAGCCCCACCGTACATCACGAGCGCCGTAACCGCAGGGAAGACTGTACGCAGATAAATATCCTGCAACCGCTCCACATCATCGGCCAGTGCTCCGAGTACATCTCCGGTCTGCATGCGAGACCGCAGGAACAGGGCCTGTGGCTCCAGAATGCGATATAACTTCACCCGTTGATCGGCCAACACCCGCAGTACGGCATCATGTCCTGCCAATCGCTCGATATATCGAAAGACAGCGCGGAATATCCCAAATGCACGTACACCAACAATAGGTACATACACCATCAGAATATTTTCAGGACGCAGCGCAGACTTGGAGATCAGAAATCCGGAGGTGAACAGCAGCAGTACCGCACACAAGGCAGCGCATGTGCCCAGCGCAATGACTGCGATGAATCTCCAGCGGTACTGTGCCACATACGGAGCGATCCAGCTATTTTTTTCTTTTCCGTTACGGACGGTCTCCATATGCTCATATCCGGACTTCATTTTATATCGCCTCCATCTGGGCCTGAATCATCTTATAATATACACCTTGTCGTGCCAGTAATTCCTGATGTGTTCCCGTCTCTGCCACTGTGCCGCCATCCATGACAATAATTCGATCCATATGCAGCATCCAGTGCAGGCGATGGGTAGCCAAAAATACAAGTTTTCCTTCAAACAGCGGCAGCATCGTCTGTTTCAGTTGATACTCTGTCTCTACATCCAGATGAGCTGTCGGTTCATCAAGCAGCAGGATGTTCCGTTGACTAAGCAAAGCTCTTGCCAGCGCCACCCGTTGCTCCTGCCCACCACTTAGCTGTCTGCCACCAGCCCCAATAAGTTCATGCAGTCCACCGGATAATGAAGACAGTAGCTTGGTTAATCCAGCTGCGCTAATGGCCTTAGCCACCTCCGCATCCGAAGCCTCCGGCATGTAGAAACGAACGTTATCGGCCAGACTTCCACTAAAGATATACGGATGCTGCGGGATAGCTGCCGTCTGTCTTCGCCAGGATTCGAGCATATCCGATGTAACTGGCTGTCCGTTAGCCAAAACTTGACCCGACGTAGGCAATTGGAAACCAGCCAACACATCAATCAACGTGGACTTGCCTGCTCCGCTGGCGCCAATAATACCGATTTTGCCGAGACCTGTAATCTGAAATGTGACATCCTTTAGCGAATAAGGACCTTCATCATCATGCCGTACCTGTACATCCGTTAGAGCCAATCTGCTATTCTCATTCCAAGAGAACACTAAGGAAGAGGAAGAAACAAGCTCAGGAGTAGTAGAAACAGAAGCAGGATCAGGATCAGGAGCAGGAGCAAGATGCCCCGCAGCCGTTTTATCATTCAACACGACACGTATGGTCGAAGTAGCGGCTTTCCTTTTACCCAAAGATAATGATGGTGTAGATCCAGCCTCGTCCTCTGCCGTAACGGGATGTGCAACAACATTTGCATAGGCTTCTTTTTGTTTCTGTTCGGCGACTTTCCCCCGTTCAATCACTTGGTTGATAGCCGCTCCGGCTTCCTTACCGTCCAATGTGGCATGGTAATCAGCGCCGAGCATACGTACAGGCAGGAAATATTCAGGTGCCAGAATTAGTACCGTCAGCGCAGGGCCAAGCAGCATATGTCCCTCCGTCAGACGTAATCCCAGACCAACTGCCACGGAAGCAACGGACAGCATGGTGAAGAAATCGAGAGCAAACGAAGAAAGAAAAGCCATGCGCAGGGTAGACATCGTCGCCTTCCGATACCGCTGACTGACCCGCAGAATGGACCCTTCGTGTGTTTTGCTCTGTCCCAACGTTTTCAGCGTTTCCAGACCCCGCAAGGTATCAACAAAATGGTTAGCGAGTGCTTTGTAGGACCTGAATTGTCCATCTATCTTGCGCTGCGCAGCCAAACCAATCAGAATCATGAACACGATCAGGATTGGGAGTGTCAGCATCAGAATAACCCCGGACATCAGATCCAGCTTAAACACATACAGCAGAATGACGATAGGTGTGAATCCTATGCCCAGCATACGAGGAATGAATAGTTCGAGATACGTCTTGTATTGAGCTGTTCCCTCACGTGCCAGGGTAACCAGATGGCCTGTGCCTTCCGTCTTGGCATAACGCGGCCCGAGCCTGAACCACTGCTCCACCATCTGTCTGCGCAGATCGGTCCCTGTCCTCTCCGCATATCGTGATGTCACGAGTTGTAACCAGAAGGATAAGGCGTAGCGGGCGGCAAAAGCAGCCAGGAACAGCAGCAGTACCGGGTACTGCTCCGTTACGGATGAACCTTCAAACAATGCCGTGATGGCCTGTGCCAGCCATTTGGCTTGCATAATGATCGTCATCGCCTGCAACAGTACCAGCGCTGATGCCAGCGCCAGTACAGGCCGGATGCCCGGCAGCTTCAGCAGCCCCCGTCCCATATCAGTACTCCAGGTGGTGCTGCTCGTTCAGACGTTTGCGGAAGATATAATAACTCCAGATCTGATAACCGAGAACAAACGGCAGCAGTGTGCAGGCTACAATTGTCATTACTTTCAATGAATAAGCGCCGGATGCGGCGTTGTATACGGTCAGGTCATATGCCGCTCCAAAGGAACTCACCATCACTCTTGGGAACAGTCCAATAAAGACCGAGGCAAAGGCAATTGCAATCACAGCCCCTGTCATCCCAAAAGCCCAACCTTCCCGCTTCTGACGAACAAAGTATGCCGCAAGTGCAAGCGAAACTGCGCCGAGTACAGCCATAATCCAAAGAGCCCAGCCGCGTACGGCGAACACATCGGTCATGAAATACGTCATTAACGCGTAAACAGCGAGCAGTGCAGCCAGCGGCAGCATCAATTTTTGCGCTGTCTTCAAGGCACGCTCTCTGAGATCACCTACTGTTCGTAGTGATGCAAACAGCAATCCATGAACCAGACACAGCAGCGTTACACTCATGCCACCAATCACGGTGTACGGATTAACAATATCAAGGAATCCTGCACGCAGCTGCATCTCTCCATCAATGGGCAGACCTTTCATCAATGTGGCAAAGACCACGCCGAATAGGAAAGGCAAGAGCGCGCTGGAGACAACAATGATGATGTCCCACGTTTTGCGCCAGCGCTGCTGTTTCATTTTACTGCGGAATTCGAAAGCAACTCCGCGACCAATCAAGGCGAGTAACACCACTACAAGTGGCAGGTAAAAACCACTGAACAATGTGGCATACCAGTGCGGGAAGGCGGCAAACATCGCGCCCCCTGCTGTAATCAGCCATACTTCATTACCATCCCAGAACGGACCAATCGAGTTGATCAGAGTCCGGCGTTCACGATCTGTTTTGGCGATAATACCTGTAGACATCCCCACACCAAAATCAAAACCTTCCAAAAAGAAGAAACCAACAAACAATACGGCAATCAGCAAAAACCACAACTCACTTAGTGACAACGGAATAACCTCCATCCACGCCGAACGGATCGGCCGATTCATCGTGATCTTCTGGCTTCTCGACCGCAAATGGCCCTGCCTTGATCTCACGTACGAACAGGTATACCATCACGATTCCGAGAACCGTATACGCAGCGGTAAAAGCAATGGTCGAGAACAGGATCATTCCTGCGGATACATTCGGTGAGACTCCGGCTTCGGTGGTCATATAACCAAATACCGTCCATGGCTGTCTTCCAACCTCGGTCATAATCCAACCTGATGTATTAGCGATAAATGGCAAGGATATAGCGAATACCATCAGACGCATAAACCACTTCCCAGCGACCTCCAGCTTCTTACGCATGGCTAGGAACGTACCGTATAGCGCCAGTGCAATCATCAAACCACCCGCTGCAATCATGATACGGAAACTCCAGAACGTTGTCCGTACTGGCGGGATATAGTCCCCCGGTCCATACGTCTGTTCATACTCAGCTTGAAGCTCCTTCATGCCTTTGACACTACCGGAGAACTTGCTGTAGGACAGGTAACTGAGCAATCCAGGGATTTTGATCTCACCCGTACTCTCCTGTTTATCCGGATCAATAAAAGCGACCACCGTCCATGGTGCCGGATCTTCTGTCGTTGTCCATGTGCCTTCACTGGCTGCCATCTTCATCGGCTGTGTCTCCACGAGATATTGAGCCTGGAAGTGTCCGGAGAAAGCTACACCAAACGAGGAAACAAGAGCGATAATGATCGCAATATTAAACGATTTGCGGAAGATCTCCACATCCTGCTTTTTCATCAATTTGTAAGCACTGATCCCGGTTACGACAAAAGCCCCTGTCATCAATGCCCCAAAAATCGTATGTGGGAATTCGACGAGAAGCTGACCATTCGTGATGAGTGCAAAGAAATCATTCATCTCGGCTCGGCCGTTGTTAATCTCAAACCCGACAGGATGCTGCATAAATGAATTGGCTGCCAGAATCCACAGCGCGGACAGGAATGTGCCGACAAACACCAGCCAGATGCAGGCCAGATGCACTTTTTTGGACAAACGATCCCATCCGAATATCCACAAACCAATAAATGTAGACTCCATAAAAAACGCCAGTAGCGCTTCAATAGCCAGTGGCGCACCGAACACGTCCCCGACAAATCGGGAGTACTCGGACCAGTTCATACCGAACTGGAACTCTTGCAAAATACCTGTGACAACCCCGACGGCAAAGTTAATCAGGAACAGCTTGCCCCAGAACTTGGCCATCGTTTTGTAGATTTCCTTCCCCTTAACAACGTACAACGTCTCCATAATCGCAACCAACAGTACAAGACCGATGGATAGCGGGACAAAAAAGAAATGGAAAATCGTTGTAAGTGCATATTGGATACGCGATAACATAATCGGATCCATACCGTTACCCCTTCTTTCTGTTCACTTCGCAGTATGCGTATCTGGCATTGAAGCTGCACCTTCGCTGTCTGTCCGCCAAATACGTTGATGAACGTATTGTGCCAGATTACCTATTTTATACATGTGAGAATTATCACAATCTTCGTCTCTAGAGCAAAAAAAAGTGATCCTAGTCACACAAAAGATAAAATTCAGCCTATTATCACAGCTTGCCAACTGCATCTATTCATGGAAGATACTCATGTTTGGGATGGAATGCCCATATGTTAGTCTCAGGCATATCATGCGAAGTACCGTGAGGGCTTTACATATGAAGTGAAAGCATGAAGCACATGCAGAGCGAATGACGCTCCATATTACAGTCAAGGTGAGGTGAACTATTCATGGAAAAACCTGCACCACTACCAGGTGAAGACACCGAAGCCAGCCTGGATAAGGTCAGTACAGCACAGTCCCCTGTCCGATATGTTCTCTTCCCTCGCAAAGGTGGCTGGTCATCCTTTCCCTATCCCGATATTGCTGCACTGCTGTCGATCGAGGGAGAGGTCTTCTATGTCAGTAGCCTGACGCAAACAGAAGATGTACCTCCGGTCATCAGTGTCATCTCCCTCCCTGAAGCCGAGCAGCTATTGCTGGAACCTCGCACCGTAGCCGTAATCGCCCATCCCTACTGGCTAATGGCTACAGCTTCGCTGGAGCCTGAGCTATGTATTGCCCTGCTCCCTGAGCCTGCTGGAAACGAAGCAGAATCTCCGCTATGGGAGAGCAGTATTTCCAAACTGGTCGGCATCGCCGATCTGGTAGGCACATCCTCCGAAACACGTTATATGAAGCTGTTATTCCAAGGCGTACGTGTTATCTGGCTGGGCGGCGAAGACCCTGCACCTGCGGGTACGATGCAAAAGGATGATCTCGAAGTCCCTCTCCGGGACTACGAACTGTTCTTCCTGCATGCGCTGCGGCAGGTCCTGTCAGGCACTCCGGATAGCGTCACCCTGCTTCAATGCAGTGTACGTGCCGACTTCTACCGCCAGCTTCGTGCCAAAGCAGGTGCACATGAGACGATATCCTTTTTGCTGGCAGCCTATGAGTACTTGCTTGAAGATCGGCGGGCCGTCCATTCGCTGCAAGAGGCCTTCACCCACGCGGTCATGAACGGTCGCAGTGATTGTGTGGTTTCCCATTATCGATTCCTGTCTGCCATTCATGCCCGGGCCGGACAGTTGGAGGACGCCCTGCGGGTGTACGGAATTAGTGCAGCAGATGAACAAGAACGGCATCATTATGAACAGTTATGTCGCTGGCTTGAGGCAGGAGAAGATCAACTTGTACGAGCAGAACTACTGCGTATGAACGATGATTACGGAAACGCCCTGCGTATCCTGGACGAACTTGGCGGAGAAACGGCGAGACATTGGAAATTCCGCATCTACCAGGAGACTGGACGTGTGGAAGAAGCACTGGCTCTCGTGCATGCAGTCGATATTCAGGATGATGCCAGTCGCCGGGATTATCAGCAATTATCCGGCAGTGCGCTGGCACTGCGAGGGGAACGGCACGGGGCAGTCCGACATTTTCTCGAAACGGCACTGGAGGATGAAGATGCGCTCGCCTGGATTGTCGAACTGGAGTTGTTGGATCATGCTGTACAGCAATTGCTTGGGGAGGTGCCATGATGCTGGACCCGAAGAAGCGTAGACAACAGTTGAATGGGCCAATGGTGCACAGGGATATCCGAACCGAAACCACTTACACGCCAACCGAAACAGTCGATCGAACACATACAGACGCATTGGGAAATGACGATCACACCCCGGATCATGCACAACCAACGCAGGACATCCGAAGCCAAGTGCATCACTGGGGTGATTCACAAGGTCAGGCAGAACAGAATGCAGCTATAACACAAGAGGAAACAAGTGTATTCAAAGAGCCCTTCTCCATTCGTCGGGTTCGCAAAAGCAAAGGTAACAAGCTGACCGCCATGCTCCAGGTTCGCAACGAACGTGGCCGATACCTTGAAGAAGTATTGCATGATCTGAGTGAGTTCGTGGATGAGATCGTCATTGTAGACGATGCCAGCACAGACGGAACACCGGATCTATGCAAAGCCTATCCAAAGGTGGTCCGTCTGGAGGTATTGGAGAAACCGCTATTCGCCGAGGAATGGCGGCTTCGCAACACCTTATGGCAAGCGGCTGCGGGAACATGTCCCGACTGGTTGCTCTCGGTTGATGCGGATGAGCTGTACAGCTCAGAGGCCAAGAAAGCCATACGCACTCTGATTAATCAGGAGTATGCAGACTGGTTTGCATTCCGTTTCTACGACATGTGGGGTGGTCGGACCCACTACCGGGAAGATGAACTTTGGTGTCTGCATAAACGGCATACGGCTTCACTTGTACGGTATATGCCTGGATATCCTTATTTTTATCCACAACAGAATCATCATGTTCCCCGTCTTCCCTTGTCCTGCACTGTGTTGCCTGGAGTCAGTACGGAACTGAAGGTTCAGCATCTCGGCTGGGCAGGCAGTCTGGAGGACCGGGTTCGTAAATATTTGCGTTACAAGCGCATTGATCCTAGCGGTGAGTGGGGCAATCTTGCACATTACGAGTCTATTCTCGATCCGGAACCTCGGCTGATTCCCTGGAAGGAGGGACCGTGAGATGGGCGTGGTGAGTATTCTGACGCATAGTTTCACCGACGGGTACAACCGGGAATTCGGTCGTGTATTTGGGGGTGGACTGGAGCGATATATTCTGGATCTGTGCAGTGTCATCCGAGGACTCGGGCATATTCCTGAGGTTCATCAGCTCTCTTATTTTGAAGCATTCCAGACTCGGACGGAGCAGATTGACGTATTTGGTTATTCGTACGACATGGATAATGTACCGGAAGCCTTTGATCGGATGGCAGCCGCAGCGCGCGGCCCAGTGATCTATGCCAGCTGTCTGTGGCAACCCATCACCTACAAACCGGGCAGTCTTGGCATCTGTCACGGCATTAACTGGGATCGTCCCGGACTGCCACTGGAGACCAAACAACAAGTGGCGGAACATATTCAACTGGCTCTGGATGGACTCGTGCGCATTGTATCGGTGGATTCTCATTTCCAGACCTTTTGCCGAGCTGCATGCACCTATACCGATCCAAGACAGGTTGTCCTGATTCCCAACGCAGTGGATACGTCCTATTTCACACCTGCCCCACCAACGCGAACCTTCGAGCAAAAACAGGAAGACGAATGGCTTGTCGCATGGAAGAATGATCTGGCGAGTCATGAAGAAAATGTTGGTGCAGTTATATCAGGGATGCAAGCTGTGGAAGGCAAGGGTGGAACGAGTGGTGATGGAGCGAACAGTAGGAAGGCTAACGGAGATGGAGGTGGGGATACAGATAGCGATCAAGAACCAGAGGGGAAAGAAACGGTAGATCTCCATTTGCAGTTATCGAATCTAGAAGAAGTCAGGGCAGATGGCGAAACGTATAGGTTTGCTCATAACCACCGAAATTCAAAGGATTGGGCTACGGAGATTCTAGTAGAAGCAGATGCTGAGTATCAGGTTAGTGGTCCAATTCAGGGACAGGTTGAAAAGAAAGCTATTGATGCTCGTGTGACCTCTCCTCGTCCAATTCGCATTATCTATCCGCGCCGAATCAGCATGGAACGGGGCATTATTCCAATGATGCTGGCGGCAGATAAACTACTTGGAGCCTTTCCGGATCTGGAGGTTGAATTTGCCGGGGAACTGGTCGAAGGTAGTACGGTAGGGAGAGTCTTTCGTTACTGGCATCGTACTCATCCACATGCGGAGCGAATTAACCAGCGCACGTATGATTTCCGGGATATTCGGGAGGCCTACCATCAGGCAGATATTGCCGTAATTCCAACCGTGTTCTCGGAAGGCACATCCTATGCCTGTCTGGAAGCAATGAGCTGTGGACTTCCGGTGATTGCCTCCAATGTTGGCGGATTGAATGATCTGATTCAGGATGGGTTTAACGGGCTATTGGTACCTCCTGATGAGCAGGAACTAACCGCTGCACTGGTGCGTCTTGTACAGGATCGGGCCGAGCGAGAACGACTGGGAATCTATGCGCGAGAGACTGCACTGTCGTATGATCTTGCCAGGTGGCGGAGCCGGTGGAGCACGGTGTTGGAATCTTTTTTGGCAGAGACAGGATTAAAGGAGGGAATTCGGGGATGATGGATACGCCCAAGGCAACGGAATTCATGGAATCAAGATACATTCGGCAAAGTGACCCTAAAACGGACACATTGGTCTTCCCGCTGCATCCGGCATGGTGGAGCCGTCCCTACGAATATGAATGGGCCCGGCGATTTGCACGTCCAGATGATGTTGTCCTTGATGCAGCCTGCGGCATCTCCCATCCATTCAAATTCTGGCTCGCCGAACACTGCCGCGAGGTTCACGCCTGCGACTGGGATGAACGTATTTTGTCTGAAGAGGCGATAAGACTGGATATTGTTTCTGATTTTGGCGAGCAAGCCGCCCAGGATCTGCCGGAATCAACTCTCGTCCGATTGCACCGTGCGCAGGCCAATCTGGCCCAGCTTCCGTATGAGTCTTGTAAGTTTGATCGGGTGTTCTGTATCTCTGTACTGGAGCATCTGGATACGGGCACGATGTTGCGGGCGTTCCGTGAATTCGCCCGGGTGCTGAAGCCAAACGGACAGTTGATCGCTACCTTCGATGTACCCGAGATGCGGCCGGATCTGCTGGAGACGATCATGGCTGTCACCGGTTTAACCATTGAAGATAAGCTGAATGTGGAAGAGCCGGACGATGCCATCTGGTCTGACATGTACGGCACGCCGATCCGCTGTTTTCGAGCGGTGATATGCAAAGGTTGAGACGAATTGGGTTACGTTGAGTTAAGTGCAGAGTGGAAAATTGAGGACTTGAGGGCTCGAGGGCTCGACCCATTAGCAACGGAACAATACACGGTTCGGCCAATGCTCCGATTACCGGTAGCTCCGTTGCTTTTGCAATTTCAATCGGATGGGCTAGTTCGGGAATATATGGGGATGGAGGTTGGGGACTAGAGACTAGAAATCAGTGATTAGTGATTAGTGATTAGTGATTAAAGATTAAAGATTAAAGATTAAAGATTAAAGATTAAAGATTAAAGGAAATTATAGGTGTACCAGTAACATGTTGCACTGGTTGGTGTATTCATCAGCAGAGGCTGCGCCGGGTGCTGTCAGGCGCAGCAGGGTGTGCAGGCCCGGCGGGATGGCTGTCGGCGGGCGACCTGTGGCGGCAGGTTCCCGCACAGTGAGTTGGGCCGATTCGGCCCATTCACGGGCCAGGTTCTGCCGCCCGGCGAGCAGCGCGAGCGTGCCCGCGAGGAGCGCGTGAGCGGTGCGCTCCGAGGCGGGCACTTCGTCCGCGTGGGGCTGCTGCGCGCCGTCAGGCGTGCCGCTTAGCGCAAGCAGCCCTTCGCGGACGCTCGCGGGTGCGCGCAGCAGCCCTTCGCGGACGCTCGCGGGTGCGCGCAGCAGCCCGCAGCGTGCCGCAGGCGGAAGCGCTGCGAGCAACGCCAGCGCGCCGCGAGGCGGCAGGGCTTGCAGCAGGCGCAGCCATGCGGCCCAGGCGCCTACGCTGGCGAGCGCTTGCGCAGCGGCGAGCACGCCGCCGGGCGCAGACGCGGCCGGGCCGCGAGGCGAGCCGCCGGGCGTTGCGCCGCAGGGCAGGCTGCCGCAGCTGCATGCCCTGCCGCTGCCGCGGGCCAAGGCCCCGCGCTGCAGCAACGCCTCGGCGGCGTGGGCCGCGGCGGGCAGCGCTGCCTGCTGGCGAGCCGCAGCTCGGGCGTTGCGCCTGCCGGGCTGCTTGTGGCCCAGCGCCCACAGCGCCAGGGCCGCCTCTGGCCCGTGCTGCGCATGCGCCGCCCAGGGCTGCAAAGCCGCCCGAGCCGCGGCGTCCTCGCCCAGCTGGGCTAGCGCAAGCCCGGCGGCCAGCGGCTGTGCCCGCAGCGGGCCAGCCAGTGCCGCCGCATGGCACAGCAGCCACTCCGGCCGATGCGCGGCAAGCGCGGCCGGGATCAACGCTTGCCATGCCGCAGGCGGCAAGCCTACCCGAGCCGCGGCGCTGGCGATGGCGTGCGGCCGTCCTGTGGCTGCGGCGAGCAACAACAGCCGCTGCCATGCAGGCGAGCTGCCGGATTGCATGCCCAGCGCCGCTATGTACGCGGCTTCTGCCTCTACCCAGCGGCCAGCCCGCTCATATGCCATGCCTTCCAGCGTCAGGCTGCGATAGGTCCCAGCACCAGAGACTGATGTATACCTGCTGGCTGTAGAAGCAGCTGATTTAGCCTGTTTTAACCAGTTCAAGGCCACATCCTCTCTCCCTTGATCCAGTTCTAGTACAGCACCAAGCTCCAACAAATCCGGGAAATCCTCATACACGGGCGCCCATGCTTCCACCACAGCAAGCGCCCGTTCCGGGCTACCACTCTCTCGCCAAGCGTAAGCCGTTTTCAGCACCAGATCTGAGTGATATCCACACTCCGGCATAAGCTGTGCCAATAATGGTTGCAACAAACGGAGTGTTTCATCATACTTCGCTTGCTGAAACCACTCGGCAGCCAGAGCATATAACAACTCCGGTTGATCTCCCTCCTGATTCAACGCGGAACGTATCAACTGCATGTTGCGTGCACCTTTATTTTTGGCAGTAATCGCCTGCTCCAGATATCCATAATGAATGACCTCAAGCCCAGAATGAAGCACACCTTGCGGAGCCAGTGCCATGATAGATGAAGCGATCTCTTCATGAATTCTGCCCTGAAAGGCAATTCGGGGATCATTTCGGAACAATCGACATACCGCATCCGTCACACGCTCTTCACCGGACACACCCAGCAGACTTGTGACCTGTATCCAGTACCCCCATACGTCGTCCCTGCTTGTCGCTAACAACTGCATGAGTTCTGTCTTCATCTGCGGAGTCTGTGCCCATACTTCATCCGCATCAAGCACCAGAATCCACGGTTTCGTAGCAGCGGCCAGCGACAGATTACGGGCTTCACTGAAATCTCCGTTCCATTCCGTTCGGATTACAACGGCACCATGAAGGCGGGCAATTTCGATTGTATTATCCACCGATCCAGTATCCACGATGATGATCTCATCCACAACATTCCTGACTGCATTCAAGCACCGCTGGAGTGACCCGGCTTCATCCTTCACGATCATACACAAGCTAATCCCTATGCCCATATTCATCACCACCCCTCACCAACGAAGTTCAGCCCCACCCATTAGCCCGCTGAATTAAGTTGAACTCCCGGACCTGCCTGATACCCTCTCAGCTCTCAAACCCGTCCGCTCCCGGTAACTCCAGCCGAATATGCTGAACGACAGGCCAACAACGGTGCCTCTGTCCATCTGCATGCTGAGCGAACACCTCCAGATGATGATCCGCAGCACTGACCAATCCTTTCACCAGCCAGCTTGTTCCCGTCAGGGTATCCGAAGCCCCAGGGAACGACTCCATGTCACCGGCCTTCCCGTTTTCCTTTTTCCCTTCCATCTCTTTCTCTTTCTCTTCCTCTTCCACCCGAACGCTTTCCCCAACAGATAAATCATCTCCAGCCAATTGCTGTCGACACATCTGAATCAGGCTATGCAGCTCTTTCCATCTCCCTGACTGTACACACCCTTCCATCAACAGTCCGAGCGCCTGCCAGCCATCATACTCTGCTCCCGCAACCGTTACGTCCATGCTGGAGTCCATATCCTTCTTCTTTGTCGCTCTCAGACCAACCGTTCTCCCTGTCTGCACAGCAGATTCCTCATTCGTTCCTTCACCCACCTGCGAACTAAGCTTCAACCACAAGGTTAATGGATCATCTCCGTTGACTTCCTTGCCTTCTATCCACTCCAAACGTTCGAGCCATTGAGCAGACGAGATCGCGAGCAGCCCTTTTTTCCGCTGCACAGGTTCCAGTTTCAGACGCGCCTTGTTCCATCTTCCCTGTTGGATTTGGAGCATCGCCTCCGCCACAGATAAACGCTCCCTCATCTCTGCGGAAGGTTGTGAGGATATAACCGATAACAATTGCAAAGCCGCATCATAACAACGAGATTGCTCCAGAATGCCCAATACTTTGTGTGTAGCCTCTTCCGAACTGAGCGCAAAGCGCTCCCTCACCAGCTCTGGAATCTGATGTTCCTGCCCGGAGACTCGCATAATTCGGAATATCCGATAGAGCGGCGGTAACAGACTCGATTTGGCACGTACCGCTTCCACGTAAGCATCCACCGCACCCTCCAGATCTGCCCTTCCTTCGAGCAATCGCCCTAACGTATACCACGTCTGATAAGTGCCGATGCCTTCTTCCGTATGGTATATGGGCGGAGGTGGCCCCATGCGAACAGCTTCACGGAGCGAATATTCTGCCTGATCTGCATCGCCCAATGCGTCTGCACACACCCCGCGATGGTGCATCAGATCCGTGTACTCTGGAAAGAGTTCAAGCGCAGCATCGATGCGATCTAATGCCTCCTGCCAGCGATTCAGGTGCTGGAGACAACGAATTTCATATTTGAACAGCAGATGCGCGTAACTGGTGACCGCAGGATCAATTCCCGTCCGAGCCACACCAAACGTCTCCAATGCCTGCTCCGCTTCCCCCACACGCAGATACTCGACACCCAGATTATAATGATGGAACGGTTGATCCGGTTCTTCCTCCACTGCCTGTTGCAGCAGGCGAACATTACGGTTCACCTTATCTTTGCGCTCCACAATCGCCGTCTGATACCCATAATGATGGATGACCATGTCCGTCACATGAAAAGCAGCCTCTGAATTCCTACGGCAAATCGCCGCCGCAATCTGCTCATGAATTCGACCTTCGAACCGATGCTCCGGGGCATTACGGAAGAGACGCAAAACCGGATTCACGGTAACCCCCTGCTGACCCGTACCTGTATAGTTATGAATGTTTAAAAACAATCCGTCACATCCGCTGACCGTCGTCCAGCTCATGATCTGCTCCCGCGCAGCCCTATCGAGCGCCTCGTCCGCATCAAGAAAGAGAATCCAGTCGCCGGAAGCGCGCTCCAGGCCAGCATTCCGTGCTGCGGCAAAATCTTCGCACCACTCAAACCCCACAACCACCGCTCCATATTGCTGCGCAATCTCCGCGCTTCGGTCCGACGAACCGGTGTCCACCACAATAATTTCGTCCACCGCTCCCTGGACACTGGCAAGACAATGAGGCAGCAACTCTTCCTCATCCTTCACGATCATGCATAGGGAAATTCGTTCCGCTCGCAAGCTGATTCCTCCTTTCCTTTGCATGGAAAAGCGTACGCCATGGGATGCCTTCGGTCGTTCGCAGCCTTTTTTCCAGTGCAGCATGCTGTGCCGCGAGTGACCCTACCGACGGAGAACGAACCAATTCCTGCCGAATCTCCTCCATTGCCAATTGCATGTAACATACAGCAGCTCCAGCTCGGGCCTGCCGCATATCAGGCTTCTGCTCCAGAGCCTGCTCGAACAGAGACAGCGCATGATCATTGTGGCCTTTGGCATACAGCGTTTCACCTAGCCAGAATAAACCTTCAGCATCCAGTTCACTCTCGGTCATGCACTGAATGAGGATGTTCGCGGCTACCATGGTATACCCCTGACGATACAGCAGACTTGCAAACTCCCGTCGTAAAGTTATAGCCGTTCCCCAATGGTCACGCATCATCATGGCCCGCAACTCATGCAGTTGCTCAGCAAGTGTAAGCTGTCCTGTCTTTACGGCTTGCTGCACAACCTTTTCTGCTACCATCTCTGCCTGCGGACCCCATTGCATAAGCTTTTGTTCTTGTGAAGCAGGTTTTATGCTTCGCGGCTCTTTGGTTAACTGATTCAGCAGTCGATCCATGACCTTCCATACGTTTTTTTCTTGTGGAAGCGTAGTTGCGAGGAACGCCTCGGATAATCGTAATCCGTTGGTCCAACAAGCCAGTGCCCAATCCATTCTGTGCTCAGCCGGCAGATTGACTTCATTTACACACCCTACGCTCCAGTGTTCTTCTGCCAGTTGTAGTGCTTCGGAAACCCTATTCGCACATAACATCCAATGTATTCGATCCGCTACATGGATACGAGCGGTACGCACATCAGTATCCAGCATTTTCAATGCCTGATCATATGCCCCACAGCCTGCTAGAACATAAATCACCTTCACCAGATGGTCCTCATTTGTCACTGCATATGAATGGAGCATTTCACCACGAATCGAATTACCGTGACCCGATTCCTCGAATCCCCGGCGTCTGGCGAGCAATGTTTCTGCTATGTTCTCATCGGTTTCACCGGATTGTTGCAGCACATCTGCCAACCCTGCCCATGCCGGAGCATATGTGAACATGCTGTCCAGAGCCAGCCCGTACAGATGTGCAGACTCATTCAGGAATCCCCGTTTCTGTGCAAGTCTTGCCATGGCGGTATAAGCTCTGTAACTGTCAGAACCTGCTTCCGTTACATATGACGCGTCTAAAGCGCTACCGCCATCACTGTGTCCAACACGGTCTATTCCCTCCCGGCAGTTCGTTGCTCGGGCATACGATTGATATGCACGCTCCTCCAAACCTTGCTGCTCCAACGTCTCCCCATACAACAGATGCAGATCAGCATAGGATGGATAACGCTGTCTTTCCACAGCCAGAATTGCATGCGCCTCGTCGTAATGTTCCGATCCTACAAGGGTCTTTGCATAATCTCTAACCAGTGTAGAACGATATGGCGCGAGCGACTCTGCCAGGCGCAATGATTCACGGAACGCTTCAATTGCCTTTTCGACCTGACCAAGCTGGCAATACGTTACTCCCAGATTGTACAGGTGAAAAGGCTGTGTAGGCTTATCTGCGAGTTCCCGCTCAATCAGTTTCAAATTACGTCTTGGCTTATGCTCTTGCGCAATCGTTGAGGCCAGATATCCATCATGAACCAGACATAGTGGAGCAAGCGGTTCAGTCTCGATCAATTGGCTTTGTTCATCTGTATAGGTCTCGCTCTTATTCATATCAGCAGCCTCATCCAGGACAAGCTTGCTTGGCATACAACGAACCAACTGCTCATGGACGCGTCCCGCATATCGATATCCCTGATGAGCACGGAACAGCCTCACTGGCTGAGAGATAACGCTCTCTTCCACCCCTTCACCGTATCGATTTTCTATGGTAATACGTAATCTCGAAATGCTTTTATGGACTTTAGGTAAATAATTCAGCAGTTCTTCCAATCCCTGCGTAACGTACTCATCCGCATCCAAACACAGGACCCATTCCGTGCTCGCCAGAGGCAGACTGATATTTCGTGCATGGGCAAAATCATCTTCCCAACAGGCGTGCAACACCGTTGCTCCATACGTTCTGGCGATCTCGGGTGTACGGTCAGATGAGCCAGTATCAGTGATAAAACATTCCGTGCTGATATGCTTCAAGCTGTCGAGACAGCGGGGCAGATGATGTTCTTCATTTTGCACAATCATATGAATTCCAAGTAAACGGTTCTTCAAATGCAACCACCTCCAATACAAAAAAGTACATGAAGTCCACCAAAGGAACTCCATGTACCTATATGACAAATAAATGGGTTATGTGCCTTGTCCATTGAAGAACACATCAATCGTGCTTGGTGCGCCGATTAGGCTGGAGCGGTAGGAAAGACGCGTATATTTGAGAAAACGCTGCGGTACCAATACATCGACTGACCCGGACAAAATGCCCGTTACCGTCGTCACATCCATGTACCAGTTCGTTCCGTTGGCGCTGATCTCAACAAGAGCATCTACCCGGTTCACACCCGGCCCCCGGTTATATACAAAGAAAGAATACGTGCCAAATACACTGGTCGTAACCGCCGGGAGCGCTGTGAAGGTGTTTGCGGTCGGGGTGCTTATGAGTTGGGACTCCTGAAAACTCTTCTGTGAAATGGACGTCACACTGCTAAGTGTTCCCGCGGTTATTGTAGCACCCAGCACGCTGGTAATTGTACCATTTAGCAGGTTCGTCAACGTTCCTGCAGTTACCGTTGCGCCAAGTACGCTTGTAATGGTTCCGTTCAATAAATTTGTAAGTGTTCCTGCGGTAATCGTTGCTCCCAATACACTCGTGATCGTACCATTCAGCAAGTTCGTCAACGTACCCGCTGTTACCGTTGCACCGAGTACGCTGGTAATGGTTCCGTTCAACAGGTTCGTCAGTGTTCCTGCGGTTATTGTCGCTCCGAGTATACCTGTGATGGTACCCGCTGTAATCGTGGCCCCGAGCACACTCGTGATCGTTCCGGCGGTAATCGTCGCTCCCAATACACTTGTGATCGTACCATTCAGCAAGTTCGTCAGCGTTCCTGCGGTCACCGTTGCTCCGAGCACACTCGTGATCGTTCCGGCGGTAATCGTTGCTCCCAATACACTTGTGATCGTACCATTCAGCAGGTTCGTCAGGGTTCCCGCTGTCACCGTGGCTCCGAGCACACTGGTGATCGTACCTGCCGTGATCGTCGCTCCAAGTACACTCGTGATCGTTCCGTTCAGAATGTTGGTAATGGTTCCGGCGTTAATTGTAACCGTGGTCAGACCTGAGATGTTACTGATGGTTCCGTCCAAAATAATACCAACCACGTTCCCGCTCGTATCCGTTCTGACAGGCTGGGCTGTGCCTGTACTATCCTGGCCAAAAATCAACGTTCTCAGATTATCCGGATTCGTATTAAACGTTGTAAAGTTAGGCATGTGCCTCGTCCTCCTCCCTGGTCAAATCTGTGAGATCATAACTCCCTTACGGCATACGCTGTGCCTGAAAGTAAACATCGAGCCGGGTCGGCTGATCCGGTTCAACGGATCGAATTGCAAGCCGGGTATAGTGCAAAAATCGCAATGGTACCAGCGCTTTGGTCTGGCCTCCCGCGACCACCTCCTGGCTGTCCACAGCATAATCCACGGCATTTGGGCTGATCTGGATCTGTACAAGAGCCGGATGTTTTCCCCGATTCACAACGCCATAGGTATACATACTGAGTGATGAGGTGTCTTGTGCCGGGAGTGAATCCATGCTGCTACTGGTTTCGGCTCCGACATACGTATGCTCTGTAAAACAATGAATAGCACCAGGGAGTTTCGTACGTGAGGAAGCACCCTGCTTGAATCGGGGACGAGTAATCCGGGAACAAGGGGGTTTCAGCAATTTAGCGCGGCAGGAATGACGGGAGCGGCGGCGACTGACATATTTAGTTGGTTGCTTCGTTCTCTTCTTGCTTCGCTTCGCTGTTCGACTCATCTCGATTTCCCCTTAAAAAATGTGCTTACGCATCGTATGCCCGGTTTGTATATGCGGGCACGGCATCTGCCGTTATTTCCAGATATACGGCTCAGTCCCCAATCCATTTTGCTTCTTTTCACATACACTGCAAGTACAATGAAATGCGAATCAATCGGAATGTTGCTCAAATGAACTGGTCTATGGGAGGTGGATGAGATGACCAACTATAATGTATTCAACCAATCTAATCGTCCCCTGTTTACTCAACTGACCAATACCTTCTCAGCCCCGGGCATTGAAGCGTCACCAGACAGCGGTGCAGCTGCTGCAGGCAGTTTTTTTGCCCTGACGACCAACAATTCCTCGATTCCTTCCAACCAGAACCTTCTTCTACAGATCCTGAATGCGGCCGGCAGCGGCCGAACAATACGCATATCCAGCCTCACAGGAGGCACAACAGCGGCAGCTACTCTTGTTATCTATTCTGGAGGAACCGTGACTGTTGGTAGCACACCAGTGCCCGTCAATACGTTACTTGGAAATACCAACGCCAGTGTCGTTACCACAAGACAAAATACAGGGACCCTGGGGGGAACCTTCACGAGCATTGCAAGTATTCCGCTCACCGCAGGAATGTATTCACTGGATCTGAATGGCTCCATTATTGTGCCACCGGGACAAACATTATCCATTAGCGTAGGCACGGGGAATCAGACGGCAGCCATTAATCTGTTCTGGTGGGAATTCTGAGTTTGATCCTGATAAAAGGAGGTGCACACATTGCCAAACAATAATGTATTCAACCCGTTAAGCCAGCCCGTCTATACGTCCAACACAAACACGTATATTTCTCCCGGCATTGTTGCACCTCCGGAGAATAATGCTGGCAGTACAGGCAATCTGTACAATGCGGGTTCCACCAACTCCACAACACTGGGCTTGCTGGGAGGAACGGTTATCGCCACCGTACAATTGGCCAATCCAGCAGGGAGTGGGAAAACCCTATACGTATCACGGCTCTCCGGTGGAATCACGGTTGCACTGAATCTGTTGTCATCCTTCAGCGGTTCCATGAGTCTGAGCGCTAATGGAACACTGACATCGCCCACCACACTCACGCCGGTAAACAGCAATCTTTCCAGCAGCAATACCAGCGTAGCCATCGTACGATTCTCTGCTGCTGCGCCTTCAGGAGCGACCCCATTGATGGCTATGCCCCTTCAAGCAGGGCCGTTTCTATCCAATGAATTTGGCCGTTATGTGGTTCCTCCAGGTCAAGCCATTAACCTCTCTGTCAGCGGATCACTTTCGGTTGGTGGACTGATGGCTTCTACTGCTTATTTTGCTTGGTGGGAAGTGTAATTCGCTTAATCGTGCTTAACAATGCAATGTGCAAACAGCCGCCTTCGGATGATACCGAAAGCGGCTGTTCGTTATATTGTAGATGTAATGATGATTAAAAATGTCCGGGCAAAGGCTGTCAGGCCGATTCCTGTGTAATTTTCTCTTTTGCTTCAGACACGAGAGGCTGCTTCCCTTCCCACAAAATGCGTTGCAGCAGTATGCCGGCAAGACCAATCACCAGCGTAGCGAGACCGATATATTGAAAGGTAGGGCTCGGCCCTGCAACTCGGATGAGCGCTCCACCTGCAAGTGGAGCTACGACCAGTACAACACTGGATAGTGAATTTTGAATGCCAAAAACGCGCCCTACATAGGCAGGAGGGGTCTCTTTTTGCAACAAATAATTCAGAGTTACCATAAAGAGCCCATTACCCAGCCCAATGCAGAGGCCCCAGATAATGACCCAAATTTCAGGTGTTTGTGTGCCAATCCACCCCAACGCAGCGATTCCGGCACCTACGAACAGATATCCACCACCCAGTCCCCACCCATACCCAATTCTCGGCAAGCGATTTAATAACAAAATGATGACTACTGCCCCTGCTCCTGCCGACGACCCCAACCAGCCGAGCAGTGATTCGTTACCTGGCTTGATCTCTCGAAACAGGGTCGTAAACTGATAATCAATCATAAGAATGGCCATCAGTCCAAAACAGCCGAACAAAATCGTACTCAGCACGGTGCGACTGCTCCGTATAAAATGCCAGCCTTGCTTCCATTGGGAGAACAAGGATTCCGATCCATCCTTTTCACTAGCAGCACTTCCGTCTGAGGCTACGGACTCCGACTTTTCCACCAAACGCCGCAAGGGCCACAATACCACACCCGACAACAGGCGGGTACAGGCATTAATGACAATACAGATTTGTGGTGAGAAAAAGGCCAAAATGACTGCACCCAGAAGTGGTCCCGCCACTTTCGAACACTGGCTCACAAAACCGTTTAGGGACGATGCCTGAAACAGATGCTCCTCTGCCACCACCTGACGGGTTAACGCCTGCTGAGCTGGAACGTGAAAAACTCCCATCATGGCCCGCAGAGCAAGAAGCGGAAGCAACCATGCCGGGCTTGGTGCGAATAAAATAGCAACGGTTAATCCCACGGTGATCACATCACACAGCATCATGATTTTCACTTTGTGCAGTCGATCAGCAAGGGCACCAGCAAAGGAGCCCAGCAGTATACCCGGGACAGCCATACATACAGGAATAAGCGCAATGATCAGCGGATCAGCACCCCAGCGGTAGGCCACCATCACCTGGATGGCGAGTGCATCGAACCAATCTCCAAACGTAGCCAGCGAGTATGCGATAAACATGCGGACAAACCGGAGGTTAGTCCTTAAGCTTTTGGAAGATTGCGCAGATGAGGCGGGTGATTCGGTGGGTTCATTGGATGTGGGTTCATTTGAAATGACGGTCATACATGTACTTCCTCCCTTGATTACAGCCGCTTGTGGTCTGTATGTTCCTTGGCTGTAATCATAAAGGAGTTATATCAGAGGAAGATCAGAGGATGGGGAGGTAGGAGATAAAAAGTTACGTACTTCATCTGCAATTTGTTGTCCATATAAGGGAACACCGTAACTTTTGCCGATCTCAGCGTACACTTGACGATACTTACTCCGAAGTCTGCCTTCGATTCGATGATGACCCAGGAATAGGAGAATCTGAAATGCAGCATTCAGATATAGCGGTGCGTTCAGCGACATCTTCAATACGTCCAGGCCATCATCCATTCTAAGTTCCGCTTCACGAACTCGTCCTTGCCGAAGCAACCATAACCCCTCCATCACCTGAAAACGTCCGATCTCCCGCAGATATGGGGCATCCTTCAATCCTGACCGCAGGACTGCCATCTGAGCCTCAACAGCTTCACCGCTGCCACCCCACAGTTCCACATACAACGCGGCAAGTGCTACAGGAAGTCTGAAATTCTTCAGCTCGTCAGTCTCTATTACACGATACGTTTCTTCAAGCTGCGTTTTGGCACGTTGATACTGGCCCACCTCTACATAGACTTCAACGATGTTCAGAATGCGGAGTTCCCGAAGCTGATCGGCAGATAATGCAGATGAACTCAATGCCTGCTCATACAAGGGTAAGCTTTCTGATGGTTCAATTAGCGAATGGACAAAAATTAATAACCAGTATATTCGTTCTTCAAAAGCAATTTCTTTCGTTGTAATCAGCCATTCCAGATCTCCCTGTATAAAACGGATATACAACTGATAATACGGGACAATCTGAATGCCAAGCGCTTCTTGCTGTTGAACCAGGGTCTGTATGGCATTTCCCTGCCCAAACAAGTGATATTTACGAAGTAATCCGTGAATGACTTCCTGCATTTCTGGGTCCTGAGCAGAGGGGCTAGCGGGTAGAGCGGACTTGTTCTCCTGCACAGCAAGCCGGTATCCATAGCCCCGTACCGTGTCCAGACTGATCTCATCCCAGCGTTTCAATTTCTTGCGCAGGCGATAGATATGATCGTCCACGGTGCGTTCAACCGGATATTCCAGCGGCCATACCCGATCCAGCAGTTGACTGCGGGTGAAGGCTTTTTCCTTGTTTTCATACAGAAAATGCAACAGTGCAAATTCCTTGGCGAGCAGGCGAATGGACTCTGTACGCCGCGTGACCGTATATGTCCCTTCATCTAAATGCAAAGACATGCCTGGTTCCTCCTACTATGTATAATTCGCTATTCCGATATAATATAGATTCATTCCATTTTCTTCAACGTGTTCAACATACCACAAAAAAAACCTTTGCGAGAACGCAAAAGGTTTTTATCGTCTATCTTATAAATAGCTTAGATTGCAGACGCTACGTATATCTGTTCTTCCAACAAGTATTACCTTGCCTTAACCCAGCACGACACGATCATCTGCCATTTTTTTGCCACTAATACGTTCGAATTCACCAAGCAACTCAGGCACAGTCAACGTACGCTTGCGCTCTTCGCTGACATCCAGAATAATTCGGCCTTTGTCCATCATGATTAGACGGTTACCCAGACGAATGGCCTGCTCCATATTGTGCGTCACCATCAATGTAGTAAGTCTCATCTCACGCACAAGTGTCTCCGTTAGTTCCGTGATCAGTTCGGCACGTGATGGGTCAAGGGCCGCCGTATGCTCATCCAATAGCAAAATTTGCGGCTGGGTAAACGTAGCCATTAACAGACTAAGTGCTTGCCGCTCCCCGCCAGACAAGAGACCCACTTTTGCATTCGGCCGCTTTTCCAGTCCAATTCCCAGCTTCTCCAGTTGCGTGTTGAAAATCTCCCGTCTGGCACGGGTCACGCCGAAGCCCAGTCCGCGTCCTTTGCCACGTTTGTATGCCATCGCCATATTCTCTTCAATGGACATATGTGGTGCTGTTCCTGCCATCGGGTCCTGAAACACCCGGCCAATCCAGCTGCTGCGTTTATGCTCCGGCAGGTTTTTAATGGAACGGTCATTGATCAGCACATCGCCCATATCCGGCTTCATCACACCCGAAATGATGTTCATCAGCGTGGATTTACCCGCTCCGTTACTGCCAATCACCGTCACAAAGTCTCCCGGATTCATCGTCAGATTCACACCGACCAGCGCGGTCTTCTCATCCGTTGTGCCTGGGTTGAACAGCTTGGTTACTTGTGTAATCTCCAGCATGATCACATACCTCCCTTCGCCTGATGACCGCCGGATCGCATCAACTCTTCCGTTCGTTTGCGAGCCAGACTTCGCTGCTTCATGGAGCGCTGCATCGTTGGGAATACAAGAGCAATAATGACGATCACCGCGGTGATCAACTTCAGATCAGATGTATCGAACCATTCGACTTGAAGGGCAAGCGCGACCACAATCCGGTAAATGATTGAACCAACGATCGCTGCAAGTGTAGCCCAGAATACCGTTCTTGCTCCAAGAATGGCCTCACCGATAATGACGGAAGCCAGTCCGATAACGATCATACCGATGCCCATCGTAATGTCTGCAAAACCTGATTGCTGTGCAATGAATGCACCAGACAGGGCAACCAATCCATTGGATAAGCTGACACCTACAATGGTAGTCACATCCGTATTTGCACCAAAGCTGCGAATCATACGTTTGTTATCACCTGTCGCGCGGAGTGCCAGTCCAACATCTGTTTTCATGAACAGATCGAGCATAATTTTAAACACCAGCACCACGATGATAATTAACACCATGACATGCTCACCTGAGAATGGATTATCCATACCCATAATGGATTTATTCGGTGCGCCAAGAATACGCATATTAATGGAGTAGAGCGCAATCATCATCAAAATCCCGGATAATAATCCGTTGATTTTGCCTTTGGTATGAAGCAGACCTGTACAAGCCCCAGCCACCATGCCGCCAGCCATTGCCGCCAAACAGGCAAGCCAAGGAGAGAAGTCATTGGAGATCATAACCGCCGCGATTGCGCCTCCTGTTGTAAAACTTCCGTCTACGGTAAGGTCAGGAAAATCGAGTATGCGGAACGTAATATATACACCAAGTGCCATCAGTGCATATAAAAGCCCCAGCTCGATCGCCCCTTCAATTGAATTCCAGCTTATACTCACACTACTTCCTCCCTGTCTATCGAAAAGAATGAGGCGAACCCGTTGCATGTTCGCCTCGCATCCATACTGCCGAATTTGCATTCCGGTCAGATTATTGAATCAATCTCATAACTCATTAAATTTATGAATTGATTCTATTGAATAATGTTGTTTTCCTGGTCTTTTACTTCCGCTTTCATCTCATCCGTAACCGTGATACCTTGGGCTTCAGCCGCTTTCAGGTTCAGGATCAGATCCAGTTTGTCCGGAACGGTGACTTTCATATCACCAGGTTTTGTACCATTTTTCAGAATGTCTGCAGCCATCTCACCCACCTGATATCCATGGTCATAATATTTGAAGCCAACCGTTGCAAAAGCTCCTTTTTCAACGGTATCCCGATCACTGGAGAAGAACGGAATTTTATTAGTGTTTGCCGTTTGAATGATCGTATCAACCGCACTCACGACAGAATTATCCAGGGTAATGTAGAAGGCATCTACTTTGCCAACGAGGGAATCCGTAGCCTGTTTTACTTCTGATGTATTCGTAACTGGTGCTTTCACCAGCTTGATATTATGTGTTGCCAGCGCTTTTTCTGCGTTATCTGCCATAACCACCGCATTTGGTTCACCTTCGTTAATGACCAAACCTACCGTTTTCACATCCGGCAGATTTTTAGCGATAAAGTCAGCCAATTGTACGATAGCCTCCGGATTCGTGTCAGATGCACCTGTAACATTGCCGCCCGGCTTATCCATATCGGTCACCAGTTTGGCACCCAGTGGGTCTGTCACTGCTGCAAACAACAATGGCTTGTCCTTCACTTGTTGAGCCAGAGCCAGCGCAGATGGTGTTGCGATGCCGAGTACGAGATCATTTTTGGAATCACCCGAGATCTTCTGTGCAATGGACAAGTTGTTCGTCGAATCACCTTGCGCGTTATTGTAATCGATTTTGAGGTTCTTGTTCTCTTCAATGCCTGCTTCCTTCAGGGCTGCGATGAATCCTTCACGTGTAGCATCCAGAGATGGATGTTCAACAATCTGCGAGATGGCAATCTGATATGATTTTTCCTCGCTGCCTCCACCTGTTGTAGTCCCCGATCCTTCGGATTCCGAGCCTGTACCGCTGTTATTTCCGCAACCTGCAGCAACGATCATTGAAGCAACCATCATCAGTGACATCCAAAATTTCTTTTTCATGTGTGAGAACCCCTCTCCATCTTATAAAATGTGGTTACCCTTATCGAGAGTCCATTGGCACGATAGGGCGGGACAAAACAAACGCTTCAACGCATTGTTGCTTTGATCGACAAAAGCAGACAAATATAGACTTTTCTCATGCGACTGAAGTCCATGACCCGTGTTGGTGTTTTATTGTTCCCCTAATATTAAGGGGCGTCCCGATATCCGTCAATGGTTGAACCGCTTCCAATTTACTTTCATCGTATGGTTGTGATAGAAAACATTACATAACGGCAAAAAGGCAACCCGCAAGCTATGCGAGTTGCCTAGTATATATAGCTTATTTTTCTTGCTGGATTGCTTTCACTTCAGCAGAGGTTAGTCCCGTCGCTTTGACAACAATCTCTCGATCAAGACCTAAATTGAGCATATTCATTGCGATTTTCCGCATGCTCTCAGCTTCACCCTCTTTGATCCATTCTTCGATTCCTTTTTCAATTCCTTCCTCCATGCCTTTCTTGAGACCCTCTTCTCGTGCGCCTTCCATCATGGATTCTTGATCCCGTAAAAACTTTTGACGTGCTTCATATTGTTGTCGGAACTCTTCATCCTCGCTCAGTTCCTTCAATAGATTCATGGCCTTTTTCAAAGCCGGTTCGGGTTCGTGCATCATTAACGCCTCCCATCTAATATTGAGTTATGTATAAAACATCTGGATGTTATTTTAAATTATATCACGCATCTCACCACATATATAACGTGTTTACGTCATTTTTATTCAAAAAAAGAGACTATTTCGACGAATCGAAACAATCTCTTTGTATAAACCAGTTAATTCCCCGACGCTTCGCGAATCTCATACTTGCACCTTTTGCCGCCATCGGCGTAACATTCGGTACGCTCCACCTCAGCTTGAAGTAGCGAGCGAAACAGTTCCAGTTCACAGCGGCAAGCCTGCTTGTAGACACTTGCGACTTGTACAATCGGACAGTTCATTTCCGTAATGACGTAGGTTCCATCGGCTTCTCTGGACGCATCGGCCATATATCCGTTGGCATTCTGGATTCGCGCGAGTTCCTCCACCCGTCCAGCCAGATCCTGGCCCTCCATCTGTGGCAATCCGCTACGAAGCAGTTTGTCCCGGCGACTCTCGAACAATGCATCCACCACACCGCTACCGGCAGAGTCAGACAATTCTTCAAGAAGTTCCAGCGTAAGGGACGAATATGATTTTGGGAAAAAGCTGTCCCCGCGTACCGTCAGCTGGTACACCGAGGACGGACGTCCGGCCGTAGCCCGGGCCTCCCGAACCTCGATCCATCCGTCCTGCTCCAGTGCCGTCAGATGACGGCGAATGGCCATGCCAGTCAGACCCAAATCAGCTGTCATTTCCCTTGCGGTCAATGTACCTTGCTGCTTCAGCATGAACAAAATCCGTTCACGCGTCGTTCGTTCCTCTTCGCGCTTCACGATCAGCACCTGCTCTCCTGCTTATGCGTGTACCGGTGCTGCCTCCCGGCAGGCATCCGAGCAAAAGCGGTTATGCGTCTCTTCGCAATCCTCACAGCTTACGTGCTGCAGGTTGCAGGTTGGACAATTAATATATCGGTCATGTGTCGTTCCACAGTGATAACAGCTGGCAATGACAATATCCTCGTCTGTCCGGTTGATCGGTACAGAGATTCGCTCGTCAAACACGTAACACTTGCCATCAAACAGATGGCCTTGTACTTCAGGGTCTTTACCGTACGTGACAATACCGCCGTCCAATTGAGCCACGTCCTGGAATCCTTCATTGATCATAAACCCAGTCAGCTTTTCGCAGCGAATGCCGCCAGTGCAGTAGGTAATAATCGTTTTGTCCTTCATGTCACCCAGGTTCTCCCGAATCCACTCCGGAAACTCACGGAACGACTCAACATCTGGACGGATGGCCCCGCGGAAGTGACCGATTTCGTATTCGTAATCATTGCGACCATCGATAACGATGACGTCATCACGTTGCAGATGCTCATGGAACTCTTTTGGTGAAAGGCGTTTGCCGCTAGTCACATTCGGGTCAAGTTCATCTTCCACACGGAAGGTTACCAGCTCTGCTTTGTGACGAACAAAGATTTTTTTGAACGCATGCTCCTCGACATCATCAATCTTGAACACCATGTCGCTGAATAGCGGATTAGCCAGCATATCTTTCATGTACTGTTCCGTCTGTTCAGGCGTACCGGATACGGTACCGTTGATGCCTTCGGATGCGATCAGAATACGACCTTTCACACCGAGGTCCTTGCAGTATTGCAGATGCTCTTGTGTAAACGTCTCGGGGTCTTCAATCTTCACGAACTTATAATATAAAAGCACGCGGTACGCGCTGTTACACATGTATATCACCTGTTCCTATTCCATGTTGTTATTAGCCGGATCATCCGGCAAGACGACTACGTTGCACCCTTACTGTTAAAAAGAAAATAAACAGCTGCCCGAAACATCGTCTCGAACTGCTGCCTGACATTCGACTTTTATTCCTGCATTCTAGTTTATCGGAAGCGGAATAGCTTAGTCAATATAAATGTATAGAAAGGGATGAAAGATATGGAACATATCTGTCCGTAACAATCATCCTATTCCGAGATCGTAATGACTGAGGTTATAAAGTGATATGATTCGTTCTCCAATACCGCCTGCGATAACAGGATTTTATTTCCTTTCGGGCTCCAGGCGAGTGGGTCAGAAGCGTTGTCCATATCCGCCGAGATCTGGAACTGTTCTGCCGACTCCGTGTTGGAGACAAACAGCCCTTTCTCATTATCATTCTCGGAATTGATGGTGTATGCAATCTTGGTATCATCACCCGACCAGCTTGTGCCGAAAATCTGTGTGCCTCTGGCGAGTGTGGCCTTCTCATTGCCTTCCAGATCGGTGAGCACCAGCGCACGTTTGGTATCCGCCGTTCTTTTCACAATCGCAAGCCTTGTTCCATCATTAGATGGGATGACCCACTCCACACTTTTCAGCACCTGTTTTACGTCACCCGTCTTCGCATCGTATGCATTCAACTGGCCGTCCTCGCCCGTAATATAATAGAGCATATTGCCTGACACCTTGATACTCCGTACATTGAAATTACCTGTCTCCACCAGCACTTTCGTTGTGCCGTCCACGCTTGCTGAGATCAGATCACCCTTCATATTGGGGAAAACGACATGTTCATTATCCAACCATGCGCCCTCTTGGATGAAGCCATCCTCCTTACCAGCAGGGGTTGTCTCCCCGTTATGCAAGTTCAGAATGTAGCCTCTACCTGTACTTTCCTCCGGCTCCCGGTAGAACAGGTACTGCCCATCCGGTGACACCAGCGGTGCACCCAGACTGGTTTCACTTTCCTTGAGCGGCGTGTCTGTACCTTTAGTCAGATCATACATATATAAGTTATGCGGGTATCTTTCCTGGCCTTCAACGGTGATGGGTTTCAAGGACTTGTTCTCCTTGTCGGATACAATCCAGTCGTCACTTAGCCATGTAATCCCGCGCATATTCGGCAGCTTATCAATTTTCTCCAGCTTGAAGCTCTGGTACACGGACGTGTTGGTATTATCTTTTACTGTAATGTCGGTGCCCGTTTTCCCACCTTGTGCGTTGCCTCCCGGCTCCGTTGTTCCTCCGCATGCCGCTGTCGTTAGCAGGGCAATGGCTCCCAACGTGCCCATAGCTGCTTGTTTCCAATTCATGATGGTCCCCCCTGGTTTCTCTTGCTATAGACCAAGCATACACATCGCATACTTCCAAAGTTATTCAGACTTGTTTCGAACTTGTAAACTTGAATCAGCCAAAGGGAACATGAGCTGGAACGTCACACCTTCCCCATCTTCTGGATCACTCGACAGCAGGGTGATTGTACCGCCCTGTTTTTCAACAAACTGCTTCACGAGAGATAGCCCCAGTCCGGTTCCACCGGTTTTTCTGGCTCTGTCTTTGTTCACGGTGTAAAAGGGTTCAAAAATCTTCTCCCGCGCCTCTGCCGGAATCGGCGTACCCGAGTTATAGATGCGAATGATCGCTTGACGCTCCTGCATCCGCAGTTCACTCTTCACCCGGATCACACCATCCGGAACGTTATATTTGATGGCATTATCCAGCATGTTGATGAAAATATGCATAAGACTCTCCCGATCGCTGCGGATCACCGCCGGTTCAAGATCCAGTTCCATGTTCAGCCCAAATTTCTCGGCTTTCCCCCGCATCCGGCCACAGGCATCCTTCAGCAGAGCGCTGACCTCTACATCTTCGGCCTGGTTCTCGAAGTCATACTTCTCCAGGGCAGATAAATGTAAGACTTTCTCGACCATCTCGTACAGCCGCTCCGTTTCTTTGCCAATGTTACTCGTGGCATCATCAAGCAGTTGCGGATCATCCTTATACATGTCGAGCAGCTCCACATAAGCTTTGATCGATGTCAGCGGTGTCTTGAACTCATGGCTGATGTTACCGATATATTGTTTCTGCTGCTGTTCCAACGCCTGAAGTTTCTCAATCGCAAGTTGCAGCTTCTGCTGCTCCGCATGCATGGCTGTGATATTTTGCTGGATGGATGTACTCATATAATAAATGCCCTGTCCCAGCTCTCCCAGTTCATCCTTGCTTCTTACCGGAGACTCCATAATGTAGTTGCCTTCGCGAATGGAATCTGCGGACTTTTTCAGCCGGGTAATCGCAACGGCAAACCGATTGTAGAACAGATAACCTAATATGAAGCTCAGCGCCACAACCGCAATCCCTGCCCACATAAATAGTTGAAGGATACGGGCATAAAAATCTTGGTAACTCTGGACCGGATACTGTATCCACACGGCACCCATCTGTCCATCCGGACCGTCCAATGGTGCAGCGTAGAGCAGGGTGTCCCCTTGTTCATGATAGGCAATTTTATTTTGCAGTGCATAGTCTAGCGTTTCCTGAACAAGTTCACTCTCGCCGGAGGCGAAGGATGCTCCCACCTGCTGGCCTGTCATGTTATAGAGTGCTATAGGCAATCCGGTAGAGTTGGCCAGTTCCTGTGCAAGCCTTCGGCCGTTTTGTTGTAAAAAGACTTCCTGATCCAGATGAACGGACTCGGTGTAGTAGGACTGTCTCACATTCAGATTCACCAGCCGTGTCTGCTGTGATAAAATACCTTCAATCTGTGACTGCTGATTGCGTTCAATACCGCGCAGAACCAGTGAACTAAGCACAACCACGGTCAGGATAAGCAAGGCTGCCAGAAAAACACTGAACTTCAGCTTGATGCTGACTCTCATATGGCCCCGCCTGTTTCAGGCGCAGATGCTTTGTAACCAATCCCGTACACGGTCTGCAATTTTTGCTGATCTGTATCTCCGATTTTCTTACGCAAACGCTGGATGTGAATGTCTACGGTCCGTGTGCCACCTGCATATTCCATGCCCCAGACCCGGTCCAGCAGATCGTCTCGTGTGTACACACGCTCGGGATTGGACATGAGAATGGTCAGCAGGTCGAACTCTTTTGGTGTCAGATCCAGCTTCTCCTCATTCACGGTCACTGTGCGGTGAGCAACATGAATACGCAGTGTGCCATTCACAATGGCCTGATTCTTCGAATCGTCAGGTGGTGGACTGCTTTTCTCGACACGGCGCATCAATGCTTTTACCCTTGCAAGCAGTTCGCGGATCTCGAACGGTTTGGTCATGTAATCATCGGCACCCATTTCCAGGCCAACGATTTTGTCCACGATATCATTTTTGACGGTCAGCAAAATAATGCCGATATCCTCGCGGTCCTCCAGCCTGCGGCATACCCCGTATCCATCAAGCTTGGGCATCATCACGTCCAGAATCATGACCTGTGGGTGAAATGATGCGACCTTGACCAAGGCCTCTTCGCCGTCACTCGCAGTATCTACTTCATATCCTTCCCGCCGAAGCGCGTAAGCAATGGCACTGACGATACTTGATTCGTCATCCACCACGAGCACCTTTTTATTCATGGAATTCATCCTCTTTATCTATGTCATGAGTTAGTTTATGGGTCTATGTTAGCAAGGTCCGTGCGATTTAGCTATGGATGAGTTTGCAATTTGTATGAGAAGCTTGTATCCTCTCAGCTTGGACTTGGCTCTACTTTCTTTATACCCTAAAGGTAACAAAAAGAGCCAACCCGTGATTGGATCAGCCCTTGATCTATAGATTCCCGTTTCATGTTACTGTTTAGGCAACCACTTATTGATCACCTCAGCATTTACTCCTCAAATGACAGGTTCAGCGGCTCGTCCGACATCTCGTACTCTGTCTCCATATGTGTCAGTGGTGTGTTCAGATCAACCTCCTCGAAGCGGAAGCTGTCGACCCACACTTTTCCTTTACCGTTCAGAATAACCCCGAATGAAATGACCGCGCTACCCTCCGGTACATCAAGCACAATACTATACTGATTCCATGGCTGCGTACCCGTAATTGGCCGATCATGCATGTTATCAAATTGGAGCACATCTTGAACGTTATTATCCACACGCATCCATAATCCGCAGAACGCATCCACATGCTCGGTCTTCACGAATCCCGATAATTTCATTCGCTTACCCACATACTTGTCCGCTCTGAACTGTTGCATCATTGTTGCAAACTCGTTAGGCTCCATTGGCGTAACTGCCTTCAAATATCCTGATGCCTTCCCCTGATGCACTTCGGCCGGATCAATGCCCATCTCATAATTTTGCGGATGACTTCCGGTTAACATCCAACCTGTAATTGTTGACGTCTGATTCATCTGTAATTCTCCTCCTCTGGTTCTTCCTTCGAATAATTTCAGATCAAATAATTTGCGAAAACGTCCCGGTGGCATGCCATATAATTTGCGAAATGCACGGGTGAAGGCTTCCTGACTCTCAAAACCACATGCCAGGGCGATGTCCAATATGCCCGCATCCGTCGATCGGAGGGTGGTGGACGCCAGACTCATCCGACGGTTTCGGATATAATCCACGATGGTCATGCCCACCTCATTACGGAAAATTCGATGGTAGTGATATGGCGACAACAACGCCTCGGATGCCACTTCTTCCAGTCCAATCTGCTCATGCAGATGAGTCTCAATATAGAACAAACTTTGCTGAATCATTGCACGGTAACGGCTCAACTGAGGTAAAGCCCCCTTCCATATCCTTACTATACGTGAAGGATGTAACCGCCGTTTTGATCATTTTTGCTATCTTCACTTCGGTTGGCCTCTATCCCGAACGCAAAAAAGAGCCAATCACGGATTGAATCCTTTCCGTAATTGACTCTCCTTTTATCTATTTGCACAACATTCTTCGTCAAACAGCCGGTACCGGCTGTGCACCAACCTCTTCGTCATCATGTTCCACCAGTTCATGTTTCTCCCAAGCTCTACTCTTCCAGCGGAAGTACATAATGACCGCACGCGTCCACTCATCCGCCGCAATGGCAAGCCACACACCCGCGAGCCCCAGATGAAGCTGGAATATGAGCAGGTACCCCAGTGGCAGACTCATGCAGACCATGGAGATCAGACCCATGTATACCGGGAACTTTGCATCCCCTGCCGCACGCAGGGAACCAATGATGACAATATTGCAGGTACGCCCGGTTTCGAGCAACAGACTGAGCAGAATTACTTGAGCCCCCAGCTTGATAATTTCCGGATTATCCGTAAAGATGCTCATCAGCGGCACGCGGAAAAAAATGATGATTACATCAATGATAACCGTGGCCAGAAGGGCCCATTTTACACTGTCAAAAACACGTTTGTACGCATCGTCTTTGCGCCGCGCACCCACAAGCCGACCTACAATGATCGATGTCCCCATACCAATCGCCATGCTGAACAAGTAGATATAGCTGGAGATGTTACCCGCATACTGTTTGGTTGCCATAGCTTCTGCGCCCAGATAGGTCACATACAGCGTGAACACGAGTTGGCAGGAATGATATACCATGGATTCCATCGCAGACGGAATGCCAATCCGCAGAATTTTGCCAATAAAATGTTTGGACAACTTAATGTAGTATTCGAAATCCACCCGTACCTCGCTCACACGATACAACAACCAGAAGAAGATCAGCAGGCAGATAAACCGGCTTCCCACCGTAGAGATTGCTGCCCCTTCCACCCCAAGCTTCGGCAGGCCGAAGTGACCAAAGATCAATGCATAGTTACCAACAACGTGAATCACGTTCATGAATACAGCAACATACATCGTTTCTTTGGTGTAACCATGTGTACGGATCGTCGCAGCCAGCGCATTAATAAGTGCCTGGAGGAAGATTCCGCCACCAACGATATTTATATACGAACGGGCAAAATCATAAATTTCGCCTTGAATATTCAGAAGTGTTAGCAATTGTCCTCCGAACAGAAGGAAGATTCCGCTCAGGACCAGACCTACAATAAGGTTCAGTGTGATCGCATTACCCGTAACTTGTGCTGCTTCACTTAACTTTTTCGATCCGATATATTGTGCGACTACAATCGCAGCACCATGTCCAATGACTTCCAATACAAGGATAGCGATAGAAATAATCTGATTGGCTGCTCCAACGCCGGAGACCGCATTATCGGATACCGAGCTGAGCATGAGCGTATCCACGCTCCCCATCAACATAAATAAGAAGAGTTCCAGGAAAATAGGCCATGTCAGTCGAATCAGATTCAGATCCTTGGCATCAGAACGAAGGGACTCTTTGGTTGAGGATATTGCTGTCATTTTCTCACCTTTCCCATGTGGGCTTTAATTCTTAGGGTATGTTAGCACAGGTGGTTTGAAAATGCAGTAGTTTTGCGAAAATAGTTGAAAGTTTTTTGTAATTCCATAAATAGGTATTTTCAGCGTTTTCATCAAGCTCCGTTTCCGTACGCCTGCCAGAGGTTTTAGAAGACAAAAAAGGCCCTCCCAACTCGCCTTTTAAGCAAGTAATGGAAGGACCTTGGAACCTCAACCTTTTAACCTTTAACAGAACCCGCAGCAATTCCCTCCACGATTCGATTACTCAGGATGAGAAAAGCAATCAGGATCGGCATAATGCTAATCATCAGCGTCGCACCAATGGCTCCCCAATCCGTTGTATATTGACCGATAAAGTTCTGTACCCCAACTGTCAGGGTCTTGTACGAATCTGTACTGATGAACGTATTAACAAAGATGAATTCATTCCAGTTATAGATCATGTTAATGATCGCCGTTGTGGAAATGACCGAAGACGTCATCGGCAGCACAATCCGAAAGAAAATCCGATGCACGGAGCAACCATCCATCACTGCGGCTTCTTCCACTTCCCGGGGAAGCGCGTAGTAGAATCCCAGTAGAATCATAATGGTAATTGGCATATTAAAAGCAATGTAAGACAAGATGACTGACAAAGGATGATCGGTGAGATGAAGCTTCAGGAACAAGCTGAACAGCGGAATCAACGTGGAGTGCACAGGGATCATCAGACCCACCATAAATAGCCCCAGCACCAGCGAACGACCCTTCCAGCGCATACGTGTAATGGCAAAGGTCACCAGACTGGCAAACAGCACGGTGACCAACACCGAGACCACCGTAATCCATACACTGTTGAAGAAGTACAAGCTGATATTTCCCTCTGTCCATACCTTGACATAGTTTTCCCAACGCGGAGTCGCAGGAAGGGAAAAAGGCGCCATGTCGAATACTTCCTGATTATTTTTAAGCGAGAATAACAGTAGCCATACCAAAGGTAAAATTTGCAGCAAAGCTACCAGGGACAAGAGGAAATACAGCAGAACATATCCGAATCTCCTTAACCATGCCGAACCTCGGCTTGTCCCCGGGTAAGTTGGCAATCTAACGGCGGTATCCGTCTTCACCGGGATGGACCTCCTTTCATTTCACTTTCGTCAGGAATACTGGATCGTATCTTTGGATGCCGTCGCTTTACGAAGCAGCCAGGTAACCAGCAGACAGATCAAGAGCAGGAAGAACCCTACAGCACTGCCGTAACCAAAGTCGAAGCTACGGAAAGCCTGACGATACATATAGGAGGCCATCACTTCGCTGGAACCATTTGGTCCGCCATCGGTCATCACGTAGATGAGATCAAAATACTTGAGCGAGCCTACCACAGCCAGTACAACGGTCACCTTGATGACTTCAGTAATTAGCGGCAGCTTGATTCGAAAAGCGATCTGCCAAGGACTTGCCCCATCAATCCGGGCTGCTTCCACCAGAGATTCCGGAATATTTTTGAGGGCCGCATAATAGATCAAAATATAGAAGCCTGCATACTGCCATAGAATCGGTACGAACAGTGCATACAGCACCAGGGATGGCTCCGCCAGCCAAGCTGGCGGATTGCTGAAGCCGATCGCTTCCAGAAAGGTGTTCAGTACACCATTGCTGGGATGATAGATCTTCAGCCATAACTGGGCGATCGCGACCGAAGACAGCAGCATCGGGATCAAATATATTTTGCGGAACAGATTGGCCCCCTTGATCTTGCCTGACAGCACCAAAGCAATCATCAGATAACCGATCAGACTCAGCGCAGAGAACAAAGCAAGCAAAAAAGTATGGTTCGCACTCTGCCAGAATGTTCCGTCCTGAAGCAGTCTGGTGTAATTATCCAATCCAATAAAGGTCATTGCACCGATCCCGTCCCATTGCATCAACCCATAATACCCGGTGAGCACGATCGGGATATAGACCAAGACCAGCAGCAGAAGCAGTGCAGGAAGCACGTACAACGCAGCAACGAGACGGTTGGACATGACTTTGTCCATCACATTATCCTCCCTTCAAGCGTTCAAACGTGTGTACGTCAATTGCCTTTATCAATCGCAGCCTGATGATTCTTCACAAAGTCCTCCGGTGTTACCGCTTTGCCAAACAGCGCCTGAATCATATCCAGATGTGCCTGAGCGGCTGCCGGTTTCATCTGCACGTCTGCAAAGAGTGTGAGACTGCTGGCCTGATTCAATTCGTTCAGCAGGTCAATATAGAGCTGTGGCAGCTGTACTGCAGCTGTATCCACTTTGGTTGCCGGGATGACGCCTGCTTCAGTCACCGAACTTTCACCCCATTTTTCCACAAAGTATTGCACGAACTTCGCCGCTTCTTCCTTCACTTTGGAGTTCTGGGCCACAAACAGCCCTACGCCTGGTCCACCTACCCAACTGTTAATATCACTCTTGCCATCTTCCATTGTTGGGAATTTGAAAAATCCGATCTTGTCCTTGAATTCCTGCGGGATGTCCGGGTTGGTCGTGAAGTTTGGCAGTTCCCAGGTGCCCATCAGGTACATGGCAGCCTTTTCGTTCATGAATTCGGATTTGCCCTCATCGTTGGACAACCCGTTGAAGCCTTTGTTGAAGGCATTCATATCCACCAGCTTTTGTACCTCGGCAGCAGCTTGAGTCAGAGCAGGATCGTCAAACTTGCCGGAGCCATTGATCGCCTTTTCCAGTGCATCTCCACCTAACCGATTCGCCAGATACATATACCAGAGTGAGCCGGTCCAGCGGTCTTTATTACCCAGTGCGATCGGAACCTCACCGTTATCTGTCAGTGTCTTCAGCACACTCAGGAATTCATCGTACGTTGCTGGCGGCTGCAAGTTATATTTCGCAAAAATGGCTTTGTTATAATAAATGGGGGAGATATTCAACTCGATTGGTAACGCATACGTTTTGCCGTCTATGGCATAGGCTTCTGTTGTTCCGGCTATGAATTTCTCTCCCAGCGAGCCGCTCAGCAGATCATCGACCGGTGCAAACAGATTCCCCTTCACATAAGGCTCCAGAAATCCAGCAGCCCAAGTTACACCAACATCGGGAAGTTCATTCGATGCCGACAGAATTTTCAATTTGTTCTTATATTGTTCATTCTCCAGCACTTCCTGCTTAATGGTCACATTGGGATGATCCGTCTGATACTGCTTGATGATATCGTTGACCAGTTTGTTTTGCTGTGCGGAACTGCCTGCTGGCCAGAGGTGCATGAATTTGAGGGTTACTTTCCCATCTGTGCCGTTGCTGCCCGTTTCACCCTCTTGATCCGAACTTGAACTGTTACATCCGGATAAAATTACGGCGAGAACCAGCGTCCATGACAGAAGAATGGCCATCGTCTTTTTGCTCATAATCCCAACCCCCTTGGTTTTTTCGGTTAATGTAACCGCTTTAACCAAATTGTAGCACGGGCCTATTGCCTCTATAAGACCAGAACAATTTGGAAAAACTCCACTTTTTTGAGGTTATTTGTTATCTTGCTCAGATAGGGAATGCCGATATTTGCTTGGACTTAGCCCCTCAAGGCTTTTAAATACCGTGATAAAATACTTATCCGTCTGATAACCCACCTGTTCCGCAATCTCCGAGATTGGCATCGTTGTCTGCACAAGCAACTCCTTCGCGCGTTGAATGCGTTTGCGGGTAAGGTATTCACTAAAATTGATGCCGATCTGTTCCTTAAACAATACACTGAAGTAACTGGAGTTGAGATGGAGTAAATCAGCGATTTCACGCATGGTCACATGTTCACCCAGATGAGTATCCACATAGGTCAAAGCTTCACTGATCTGGCTATTGAGCCTCTGTTCTCCGCGCTCCTTAACATCCAGCAGCTTGGGGTCAACCATTTCTTGCATCGTTTGAATACGTCGCTGTTGTTCGCTGAACTTTAGGGCTTTTTCGACGGTCTGCAGCAACTGTTCCTTATCAATCGGTTTCAACATATACTCCACAACACCCAGCTTAATGGCCTGCTGGGCGTACTGAAAATCGGCATGCCCCGACATAATCAGGACAACAGGCTTGTTCGAAAAGTGCTGAATAGCTTCAATCAGAGACAAGCCAGAGAATTCCGGCATGCGAACATCCGTTATTAACAGATCTGCCGGTTTTTTCTTGAGCCATTCCACGGCCTCGACGCCACTTTCTGCAGTCTGAATGTGATTTCGTCCTGCCGACCATCCTTCCAGTGTTTTGCGAATACCCTCTCTTGTACGCGGCTCATCATCCACGATAAGAATTGTTTTGTCATGAATCATATGCACCCTCCGTTCCCATGGGAATCTCAAAGCAAATGACAGTTCCTTCCTCAACCTTACTTGTTATGGAAAGCTTGCAACGTTCGCCAAGTTGGCTGCCAAAGTAAAGCTTCAGTCGCCGATGTACGTTGATTAGACCTACGCCTGTACCCTTGTTAGATACAGCGGGCCCGCCATGTAAAGCATGAATGACAGATTGAATCCGTAATTCATCCATACCGGGACCATCATCCCGAACCTCAATGCGAACCAGATTCTCCTCGGTCGAAGCATCCACATGGACGCTTATCTTTCCCGGGCCCAGTTTACTTTCAACCCCATGAAGAATCGCATTTTCAACTAAGGGCTGTATGAGCAGTTTCGGGATGTGGACCTCACGTACCGCATCGCTCAGCTGAATCTCCCATTGCATTCTCTCTCCCAACCGCATCTGCATAATTTGAAGATAACGCTCGGCGTGTTCCAGCTCGGCGGCAATCGTAACCCATTCATCCTGTTGCGAACTGGAGATGATGTAGCGAAATAATCGGGACATCGCCACAACCATACGTGCCATCTCCTCGTCTCCCTTCTCCTCAAGGGACCAATAGAATGCCTCCAGTGTGTTGAATAGAAAATGGGGATTAATCTGAGACTGCAACGCCTTCAGCTCAGCCCGGGACTGCATGACTTCCTTCTCATGAACCACACGGGTCAATTCATTCTGCCTGTAGACCATCTGGTTATATACGTCGTTGAGTTCATTGATCTCCGTCGTAGAACTGACCATTAGATTAGGTCTCATTGCTCCCGGCTGTGCACTACGCATGGCCCGCATCAGCCGTATGAGTGGACGTGTAATCATTGTGGACAGAAAGAAGGACATGATAAGGAATAGAACCACACCAATCATTCCCGAGACGAGCAGCGCTGTCCTCAGGATGGATACACCTTCCGTTGTCTCCCGCAGCGGGGTCAGGACAGCAAGTGTCCAGCCCGTTAACTCCGATTTTTGCCGGACGACGATATAGGATTCCTCCCCGTTCTGCACGACTGATCCGCTGTCCAATATGGCTTTGGGATCGAGATTGATCTCCAGATCGGAAGTCACCACTTCTCCTGCACCATCCAAGAGCATGATAGAGTCCTGCGAACCATCTGACCCATTCGAATCATTGAGTTGAAAAAAACTGCGTTGCATCCGTACCACCACATAACCTCCATGTTCGAAAGAATGATCCAGCAGGTTAATCCGCCGAATAGCCAGAAGCACACCCGGATCTTCAGGGTCAGCGCCTGCCCATACCAGTCTGCCTTTTCCTTCATCCGCCAGGTTGATCCAGTTGCGCTCCACTCTGAGATCGAGGGATCGGTCATCCATCGGAAATATGCGGTTATAACCCGTAGTGTATATCTCCATACTTTGCGCTCCGTTGATGAAAGACTGATAACTGCCTGCAATCTGCAAGAGAGCTTGGCGCTGATTAAAGGTAGCCGGGTTGCCTTGCTTCTCATCGCTAAGCAGACGCTGCACGTATGAATCATCCGCCACCTGCGCGGTCAGTGAATTCACTTGTGCAATGAGTGCATCCAATCTGCCACTGGCTTGGACGGCGGTTTGGTGAATATGTTTCTCCGCATTGCTTTTCAGCAGAGCAGCTACCCGATCATAAGCCGATATGCCTGCGAGCAGCAGAACAACAAGCATCACCATAACAAAACCAATGAAGATCTGATTGCGAAGTGAGTTAAAATGTCCTTTTTTCCCGTGCAACTTCCCCATTCTCCTCTCTTTTTGGCATGTAAAAGAACCCACCACCTACGCCCGTGCTCTTGAAGACTGGGTACAAACGATGCCGGATTTATCTACGTATTCAGTTCTTCTCGTTAAAGCGCTTGCAGAAATAAACCTTACTCTTCTTCTCTTCTAGTCTTTGTTTATCGATTAAACTAACGACTAAAAAATAGCATAGTTTTACAGGTTAATCAATCCTCCTGTAGCGTTCCGAACGTTAAATAGCTATGATCAAAAAAAAGAGAGGGGACTTTTACAGTCCCCCCCTCTTTACTCATCTTCCCTTTACATATATCCATTTCTTTTACATCTATCTTTTTCTTCCCTACACATCTTCAGTTATTTCACAGACCCTTGTGTAACCCCGTTGATGATCCACTTCTGTGCAAACAGGTAGATGATAATCATCGGCAGCAACGCGAGCAGGTAGGATGCAAACGCAAGGTTAAATTCAGTATTGAACTGTCCTTGGAATACATACTGTACCAGCGGCAACGTGTATTGTCCCGGATCACTGATAATAATGAGTGGCAGCAAGAAGTCATTGTACGTGGACAGGCAAGTCAGAATACCAACCGTGGCACTGATGGGTGCCATGAGCGGGAAAATGATTTTCCAGAACGTGCCCCAAGTTGTCGCCCCATCCACAAACGCCGCTTCCTCCAGCGCTACCGGAATGGACCGGATATATCCAACGTACACAAATACGTTGAATGCCAAACCATAGACCGTGTGAAGCAGGATCAGACCTACCAGATTTGTCATCTCCAGCGATGCGGTCAGCTTAACAATCGGCAGCATGATGATCGGGAACGGAATGAACATCGCGCTGACGAAATAATAATACAGCCCTTTGAAAAACTTGCGTTTCTCCATATTCCGCGCAATCGCATAGGCCACCATCGAGTTACTGAGCAACGTCAAGAGCACAGTTGATGCGGTAACGATTGCACTGTTACGGAACGATTGGAAGAAGTTTGTCATGTCGATGGCCCTCGCGAAATTCTCCCAGTGAAGCGTCGTCGGAATGGCAAAGACCGATTGAGCCATCTGTTCCGGATTTTTCAAAGCAATCGTAACAGTCATATACAACGGGAACAGGATAAACAGGGTACCCAGTACAACGAGCAGCATAACGAGCCAATTGATTCGTGTACGGCTTCTCATTACAGATCCATCTCCCTTCTTTGCAGGAACCGGATTTGCAGAATTGAAATCACCGCAATAACGATGAAGTAAATAACCGAGTTCGCAGATTGATATGCATATTCGCCGCCTTCAAATCCACCGGTGTAGATCAGATGGGAGATGGACTGCGTCGCCCGTCCGGGACCACCATTGGTCAAGGCTACGATTTGGTCGAAGACCATAAGCGAGTTTTTCATGGCCAGCACCATATTAATGGTGAAGAATGGGGCGATAAGCGGGAAAGTAATGCTCCAGAATTCACGCCATTTACCTGCGCCGTCGAGGTTGGATGCCTCGTACAGTGTCGTTGGTATCGTTTGCAGACCAGCCAAATACAGAATCGTATTCAGGGCCACCGATTGCCATACTGCAACAATGACGATACCGATCCAAGCCAGACTCTCGCTGCCGAGAATGTTGGTGGATAGCGCATTGATGCCCAGATTTTGTCCCCAGATCGGGAATACGTTAGAGAACAGGTAGTTAAATATGTAACCTACGATCAGTACACTCAGAATATTGGGCAGGAAGTAGATGCCGCGGAAAAAGTTACGGAACTTAATCTTGGCATTCAGCCCGAGTGCAATGAGCAGGCTCAGAATATTGGTCAGGATCGTCACCACGATCGCGAACTTGAACGTAAACCAGTAGGCGTTACCTACATTGTCATCTTGAAACAAGTTGAAATAGTTTTTAAAACCAACAAAATCATACTCTTTCCCGAATCCGTTATAATTCGTAAATGAATAATAGATGCCCTGGAGGGCCGGCAGCGTCATAAACACAAAGAACAATACTACCCCCGGAACCGTCATCCAGTAATAAGGTGCGATACGCTTGTTCATATTCCATCCTCCTTCAGACAAGGCTTAACGCCGGTTCGCGACCTTGTCCCATTCTTTGTCGAGTGTATCTAGATAGTTGTCGATGTTTTGGTTCTGCAAAAAGGACTGTACGATGGAATTCAGCTGCACGGCAGCCGGGATATAATGATCGGGAAAGTCAATAACCTTGCCCTGCTCGATATATGGCATCAATTCCTGTACGGCAGGATCATCCTGCTTCACGCCTTCTACCGCAGAGAACAGCGTCTGTTCGTCAATATATCTTCCGATATTTTCAGGCTCTAATAGAAACGCAATAAACGTCTCTGCCTGTTCGCGATTAGGCGTGTCCGCCGCAATGGTAAACAGGGAGTCGATCCCGTTCACCAGCTTGATCTTGCTTGCATCGTTGCCCGTAGGGAATGGGAAGAAACCAATGTCGACATTTGGGTTCGCTTTGCGGATCTCCGAGATGGCCCAGGTTCCCTGGATGTACATAAAGGCTTCACCGTTAGCAAAAGCACGGTTACCGTCCGAATAAGCTTTACCAAAGTTATCGCCGTGACCGTACTTCATGAGTTCCAGCTGCTTCTCGGCTACCTCGCGGTACTTCTCCTTGAACGTCACTTTGTTATCGCGTCGCTCTTGGTAGAAATCAATACCAACCAGATTGGAGGCTAGTGCATTGAACGGCAGGCTCGTCTGCCAGTCATCCTTGTATGTGAAGTAAAATGGAGTCTCACCTGCATCCTTAATCTTTTGGGCGGTTGCAATGAGTTCATCCCACGTCTTGGGCACGTCCAATCCCATTTCCTTAAACAGCGTTTTGTTGTACATGATGCCGTTTGCATTAGTCGCGTAAGGAATACCAGTCACTTCGTCCATGCCTGTGAGATCATTCAGCATTTGTATGTAGTTCGGATCAATCGTCTGGAGTAATGAGCTGTCCGTCAGATCGGTGAAAATATCACTCTGAGCCAGAATGGAATAGGTGTCGGTTGCACCCATGGCCATAATATCCGGTATATCATTTTTGACGACACGCGTCTTCAGTACTGTCTCCGCATCGGGCGGATTCACCTGGGTCACCTGGATATCGTCATGCTGCGCGTTGAACGTCTTGATCAATTCATCAAAGGTTGTTTTGGCTTCAGGCTTGTTCTGGAAAAATTCAATCTGCACTTTGCCATTCGCGCTATCTCCACTGGTACAGGAAGATAAAAGTACAGCCATCGTTCCACACAGCAACATTGTCCCGAGAGCCTTGGTAAGCGTTGTTCTCATGTTGTACCTCCCTCAGCTTTATACGTAAAAATTTACCCATTCAGACGGTGAAATAACCATTTGGTTAATCCTTCCAAACCGACTTCAATCTGAATGGATGATATACGTCTTTATTATTTCTAAAACGGTTTCGATAAAAATGAATCACGGCAGTTTTTCCCATGACCCGAATTGGGCATAACAAAAAGGACACTGGATGATATCCAATGCCCCTCATTTAATAAGCTTATATTCAGCCACTATAACACTTTTGTCCAACCTATTACGAACGTTCTGCTTTCGGCAAAGCATTGCGTAAACGCTTGGCTCGATAACTCTGATATGCACGAATCAACATGCCGATGATGATCATGACCACACCGATGTTAATTGCGACATCAGCGAGATTCAAAATCCCGCGTCCTGACGGAAACACGAGGAAATCCGTTACCCGGGCATAGATAAATCGATCGATCGCATTTCCCAAGGCTCCGCCGACCATAAAACCCGCGCCAGCTTGCATCCAGAAACCGCGAATCTCACCTTTACTCCGATAATACAACATACCCGCTATGAACAGAACAGCAATCACACCGAACAGACGCGCATTTCCCTGAAACATGCTGCCCGCCATTCCACTGTTCTCGTAATGCTGTAACTGCATGCCCGAGTTACCCAGTCTCATGACGTCGCCAACTTCCATATACATCCTCACTGCAATCTTGGTTCCCTGGTCCACCAAAGTCACCAGCAGTGCTACAAAATAAAACAGCATCGTGCTTCTCCTCCTACCTACGTAGCAATAACTTATTTTAACTTTAAGAGTTATGTATATTAGGTTCCCTTCACTTTAACACAGCCGATGTACGGTCTCCAAATGAACGGTCTTTAAACACGCAAATAACGTCCACTAACATCGTTCAGACTGCATTGAGAAGGGACTACACCAATCCATGTCGAATGTAGACATCAATCATATACGTAAAGGGGATGCCTGTAATTTGAACCTGATCATGACAGAGAAATTAAAGGAAATGCAGCAGGAAGAAAAGGACTTGGTATTTGGCAAATTTGATTCTGAAACGGCGCTTAACCTTGGGCTGCATCTAATTGAAGAAGCGAAGCGTCGCTCTCAAGCCGTGACCATCGACATTACCCTGAAGGGGCATCGTCTCTTTTTGCATGCGATGGAAGGCACTCATCCCGACAACGAAGACTGGATTCGACGTAAAAACAACGTGGTGAATCATTTCTCCTCCAGCTCTTGGCACACGGCTCTGCGCCTGAGAAACGAGGACCAAACGCTTGAACAGGATTTTAATCTTCCTTCATCGGACTACGTCTTGGCTGGTGGCGCTTTCCCGCTGATTCTGGAAAATGAGGGACAGGTCGGCACCATTACAGTATCGGGTTTGCCTGATGAGGAGGACCATGATCTGGTCACGACAGGTATCCGCTCGTTTTTGTTGCAGCAAAACTAGATTAAATGGAGCAAAATAAAGCCCACCTGATCAATATAGATCAAGTGGGCTTTACTAGCTAAAGCAGTGCTCAGGACGGATTTTTGCTTTTCATAATATGGTACACATTGCTAAAGCTGCCGGAGAGAATGCCTGTAATCGGGAATATGGCCCAATTGATATCCCACCGTTGATATACAAAGCCTGTGAACAAGAAGATGGCTGTCGCCAGCGGCCATACAATCGCTTCCACGGCTCTCACAACCTTTACTTCTTGCTTCTTCTCTACCGTCAACTGGTGCTTCTCCAGCAAGTTCGTGTAAGCCCCCTGAATATTACCGTAATATACAAACAGGAATGCTCCTACCCCAGCCATAACCATAAAGGCAGATACACCATAAGAGGCGTAGTTATCATTGATAGAGGAGGCTGCGAAAATAAACACAGGAGACAGAATGCACAGGCAGACACCCGTAATGATGGCTATACGATAAGTCAGAGCGAAGCTCTCCCGACTATGCTGAATACTCATTTTAAGTGTATAAGGAAGCTGGAAGCCCTTCTCCATATGACTGAAGCGTTCAAGCTTCATGCCACTGTGAATGAACATGCCTACCGCAATCGCAATCAGCACGAACATGCCGATCAGGCCTAGTACAGCCCCCGTTTCCACCGAACGGTTTGCATCTGAAGTGGCATAGTTCTCAAATAAAGTATCCATGAAAATCAGAAACGCCACACCCGACGCGCACAATAAAATACCCAGCCCGATCCAAAATCCGGCATTTCTTTTGGCAGTGGTATATGCGTAGGCTTCTTCTTCCGTCAGCACAGGTACTGCCTCTTCCGCACTAACTGGTTGAATACCGAGTTCTGCAGTTAGCTCCTCGATATTACCGAATTCTGAGATCACAATACCGACGGCTTCATTCTCCGACTTGCCTTCCCGCTTCAACTCCAGGTACTTATCTTCCATCCCCGAAAGGAGTTCCTGCTTCAGATGCTCCACCTCGGGTGTCTTCGGTAGACCAGCAAACATGTTCTCCAGATACACCATAATTGTCTCCATGTTCCGTCACAACTCCCTGATAAATAGATTAACAACCTCCTGTGTAACCTTCCATTCCTCACACTTTTCTCTGTAATAGTCGAGGCCGGGCGGCGTAATTCGGTAATAGGTACGACGCTTTCCCAAACTATTCTCATCCAGGTAAAACGATTCAATATAACCGTTCTTCTCCAATCGGGTGAAGGCCGAGTATAATGTCGTCTCCTTCATGACGTACTTTTCCTCTGTCAGCTGCCTGATGTTCTTGGAAATCTCGTAGCCGTACGACTCCCCTTCGAGCAGCATGTAGAGGATCAGCGTATCATTGTAGCCACGTATAACGTCACTGCTGATCACAAAAGATACTCCTCCTCATTACTTCATCTGTCGTAGTAGTTGAAGTATAGCACAATTTACTACGACAGGTGAAGTAGTTATTCCAAAAATGGGCAATAAAAAATCCGCACCTGGGATAGGCACGGATTTTCTTCTTTTTCCTGTAGTTAAATTACTGCGTTTATTGGATCGCTGAGAGAACGTCCAGAAGCATAGATTTGAATTTGGGCCGATCAATGGCTTCACAGACACGTACATTCGGCTCTTTGCCAAAACGTCCGTTGATATCAACCACACTGTATCCACGTGTCAGTTCTCCGGCCGCTTCCACATCCACATAATATTGACCTGACTTGGTCATGATGGATTCATCTGCGGCTACAGCCATTAGTAACGTATCAGGATGAGTGGTGCCATTCAACTTATGTACCGACTTGTTGAACTGCATAACCACTTTGTTGATTGCAGTGAAGAAATCGGCACCCGATGTACCGAGAGCCGCAATCTCTGCATGATCATCATCGTCCATAACTGAATATTGCGTGCACATCTCCCAGCCTACCATAGTAATCGGAATGCCTGCATGCAGTACAATTTTCGCTGCTTCCGGGTCCACATAGAAGTTATACTCCGCTGCCGGTGTGATATTGCCCAGTGCATTATTCGTTCCGCCCATGATGTACAGGTGAGCAATCTGCGGAATAATGGTTGGGTCCTTCTGGATAGCCATCGCAATATTAGTCAAAGGGGCAATCGCCAGAAGTTCAATTTCACCTGGATGTGCATGCACCTTCTCAATGATAAAATCAACCGCATGCCCGCTCTCGGGACGCTGATCCGCCTTTGGGAAATGTGCGCCGCCCATGCCGTCATCGCCATGCACATCTTCCACTGTGCGGTGCTGAGCCTTTCCATAGGCCATTAGCGGACGCTCGCAACCTTTATACACAGGCACCTTGCCGCCATGTCCAGCAACCTGTACCGTGTACAGGGCATTTTCAACCTCCTGGTCGAATTGTACGTTACCGCCCGTAATCGTAATGCCCTCCACCTGAAAGTGATGCAATGCCGTCAGGATCGCAATCGTATCGTCTCCTGCTGTATCTGTATCGATGATGACTCTTCTCATGATGCCGCGCTCCTTCTTCCGTTTGATATTCATTTAGAACAAAATACAACATTACACTTAATAACTCTGCGAACAGAACAATCTTAAGATCGCTGTTACCCTCAGATTTTTTTATATACCTTCTTTCAAAGGTAAAAATCAGATGATAAAGGCGAACGCTTCGCTTCTCCAGATTTTTTCTGTCCTCTTCGTTTTCGTGTAAACACTATATTGATTCTAAATTATCGTTTATCTCTAGGCCTATTTTACATCAAAAATGTACCGATGACGATGGAAACGCCAATGATAATCGAACGCAGCAGCTGTGCTACTGCCATATTGCCTCGTGCGATTTCTTCGCATACTCGCATTTTAGGCGTAAGGAAATCAAATATAATATAGACCAGGCACAACACAATAATTCCAAGCGCCGACCACAACAGCATATCCAGCCACGAATGCGTCGAAAAAGACACCATGCCTACGATAATACACAGTCCCAGCAATTTACTGCCCATATACATGCCTGCCGCTTCGTTACCTTTGGCAATTTCCTCACTATCGTCATACCGGGTCAATTTGCTAAAAGCGAAATATCCACACACCAATACCACCAGCAGAATGCCTATACCCACCGCAACATTCAGCAAGTTCAATCCCAAGTTCTCCATTCCTTCTCCTCCTCATCATTCATCCGTTCACGAACTGTAGCCGCGCAATAATAGGCCATATCTCCAGTTACTTTCTCCCCGACCCGTGGCAGCAACCCAGCCAAACGCCCACCGATAACAAACACCCCTGTAAGCAGATAACCACTGTACGCTCCATCTTCTGTCTCGATCACGGCCTGTTCCATCGGAACCAGCTGCTGATAGATTTTGGGCTGGTTTTCGTAATAAGCTGTAATTTCTTCATCCTCGTCTGCTGCCCCAGATGCAAGATTGGATTCCAGCGCCTCGTTAAGAGGATGCTCCGTATCCTGCTTTCCAGGGGCATTGTCCGTTCCTCCATCCAGTAAAAGCGTTCCTCTACCTTCGCGCCCCCAATAGCTTTTGGCTACATATGGTATGACGTTCAGTTCGAAAGGCTCAGCAGAAAAATAGGTGGGCAGCAGATATCGGGAAATCACGTCCATCTCTGCTTCATCAAAGAGGGTAAACCCGCAATATTCCGGAGTTTGCTCGTTCCGCTCGTAGAGCGACCAGATTGCCGCCATGAAGCCTTTACTCTGCATCAGTACATGCTGAACCGGATTCATCAGGCCCAGTCGTCCATCACGTACAAGTTCAAGCAGTTCAGCACCAATCTCCACCCCTGTCGTCTCATCCCGATCATCAATCAGATACTCCAGTGGATAAAGGCGATACAGTAGGTTAATCTCCCGACCCTGATGGTAAAGCGCCTCCCCTGGAACAATCTCCAGTTCCTCAAGTGCAGCATAGAAGACTTCGTATCCAGCTTCCTGACAACGTTTCATCAGGTATTCCGTATTTGTTCGATCTTCGACATGTTCGCCAAAAGAAGTGAATGTCACCGGACCCTGTAATCCCTGCTCTGCATAGAATTCCAGCCATATCCTGAAACACTCCCGAATAAGTGTATCCATCTCGGCAGATGGTGCAGTTAGCGCAGCATCCTCAGCAAGACCGACCAGGATATTTTCCAATGCAGCAGCCTCCGGTATGCCCGTTGGAGTGTCCGTATTATTTTCAATACACTTCGGCCCAGCTTCTCCAATAATCCAGTCCTGACGGGTAATGCCTCCAGTTACCAACTCCATACGTGCTGCCGGAATAAGCCCCGGATGGATACCCAGCTGATGCTCCAAAAAAGAATCCGGCATATATTGCTGGATAAATTGCATCACTTTACAGTAAATGCCGTCTACCGCCTCGGCTGCGGTACGCAGCTCTTGTACCTCCGAGGGAGAATAAACCGTTAATGCAGGCACACAATATTGTTTCCCATACATTCGATGATATGGAATCTGTTGTTCCGTTTCACCCTGAAATACCTCTTCGTGACTTAACGGCAGTTGAACCACTTGCCTCATCCGGTTATCCTCCCGAGCTGCGGAAGAAGCTACCGAAGCCGCTTGATTTGGACTTGGGTTTGCTATAGGAGCTGTTACTGTCCTTGTTGCTTCGATACGACGACCCACCGTAGTAATAGTGCCCACTGCTGGAATCATATTCACATCCGGTATCATACTCCGGGTCACATTCATCATTGTTGCTGCCACAACCGGATAACACGGCAGGAACCGCCAGCATCAGGGAGAAAGCAACCAGCTTTGCTTTCGATCCGGGTTTGGATGCTTGCCCCCGCTCTTGGTCACTCATCACAGATCCACCTCTTTCATATAAAACAATACTTTCTTACGATCCGCATCTAGCACAGAATACAGGAACTCATACGTCTTGCCACCGCGAACCATGTAATGGTCCAGCAGTTGCTCGGCAAGCTCCATTGTATAAGTGGATGACGCTGTGAGTTCCAACTCCTGAAATGAACTTCCATTCCACAGCATATACTCTGCGCTATACATGGAAGACATTTTGCACATCGCCAGCGCAGCATCAGCAATGGCTGCACCGTACTCGTCCGGCATCTGTTGGTCATACGCCGTCACATATACTGCATGTTCCCGCCCATCTTGGCATTCATTGGACAGATGCGCCCAGAGTTTGTTTTTCACCAAGGTAGCATCCACCAGTTTGCGCATGAACAGTTCATCTCGTGTGACTGAAGTCTGTTCCAGCACCCCCGTCTCCGCCTGTCGATCATCCGACCAACTCCGATAAGTCAATGAATAATAGATACCGATAACCTCCCTTTTTGCGAGCTCTTAGGTGAGCCGTTTCAATTCATACAAACGTATTTAACGCATCAGAAGGAAAAAAGTTACACTATTCACCATGACATGTAATAAAGAACATGTTGGCTACCTTCGTTCTCCGATTAACGAAGCAGGAAATAACATACTGTTTTCTACTTTTGTTTTGGTACGCAATCCAGTTCAAAAAGGCCGGAGAAGACTCTCCGACCGCACTTGTTTAATCTTATGCTTATACTATTCTGACTTATAACTCAGCCCACTGGGCCAATACATCATTGTATTCATTGGACAATTGCTCACGTTCATTCCAGATTTGTTCCAGTTCAAGCGGATTGTTCTCCACCGTTTCCAGCTGTTGGTCCAGCACCTGAATCTGTGCCTCAAGACGAGCCAACGTCTGTTCCAGCTTCTCCGCAGACGGTTTGTTGCCATTGCCACTTCTATGATTCGATGCAGCTGTTGCCGAAGGGGTCAACGCCTTGCTTGATCCTGTGGAAACTTCATAATCACGACTTCCATCGGGAGCCGCAACAGTGGAACCGTTCATTGTCGAGTTTGTTTCTGGTTTCTTTCCTGATCTGGCAGTCCCGCCGGGCGCGGACGTTAACCCTGACTTCATCTCTGACTTGGCATTCCCACGAGAAGAAACGCCCACGCCTGCTGTAGCCTGAGTTGTCACCGCCGCACGAGCTTGCAAATCAAGCTTCTTCTCACGATACGCCTCATAGTCTCCCAGATAAGCGGTCATCTGTCCGTCCTCCAGTTCCCAGACACGGGAAGCGAGGCGATTGACGAAGTACCGATCATGTGAGATGGCAAGTACGGTCCCTTCAAAATCAACCAGCGACTCTTCCAGCGCTTCTCTCGATGCGATATCCAGATGGTTGGTTGGCTCATCGAGCAGCAGTACATTGGGTTTACGTTGCACCAGAAGAGCTAGCCGCAGACGCGTCCATTCCCCACCAGATAATTGCCCAACAGAGCGGAATACATCCGCTCCATAGAACAGATATCGGGCCAGAATCCCGCGAGCCTCGCCTTCCTCCACACCCGCTTCCAGACGGAAGTATTCAAGTACGTTCAGCTTTGGATTCGTGGGTTCCTCCTGTTGAGCCAGATATCCGACATCCACACGCGCCCCCCACTCCAGCTTGCCCGCATTGGGTTGCTCGTCACCAAGCAACAGCTTGAACAGGGTCGTCTTGCCAGAACCATTCCGGCCAATGAGTGCAATTTTATCCCCATATTCCAGCAGACCCGAGATTCCGCGCAGGATTTCACGCTCGCCATAGCTCTTCTCGACCTGTTCCAATATTGCTACCCGCTTTCCCGTTCGATCCGTAGGACGCACATCGAACTCGGCATTGCGGCGCTCCAGTACAGGACGCTTCACCTGTTCCATCCGCTCCAGCGCCTTGCGCATGGAAGCGGCCCGCCGGAAGAACTTTTCATTCCCACCAACCCGGCCCCACTCCTCTAACTGGCGGATCGTTTCCTTCATTTTCTTGATAACCTTCTGCTGCTCCTTGAACTCCTCGAATTGCTGCAACAGCCGTTGTTCCTTTACTTTCATATATTCCGTATAACCGCCAGCAGACGTTTCCGCTTCCCCATCCTCCAGCTCCAGTGTTCGATTCACGACCCGATCCAAAAAATAGCGATCATGCGAGATCAGGACAATGGTACCGAGATATTCACGTAAAAATCCTTCCAGCCACTCAACCCGCTCCAGATCAAGATGGTTTGTCGGCTCATCCAGCAATAACAGGTCTGGTCTTACAATTAGCTGTGAAGCCAGCACCACCCGAGTCTGCTCCCCACCGGACAGGGAACCAAAGCGCCAACCATAGTGTGCCTTGGCGATATCCAAACCGTCCGCCACCTGATCGATCCGGGCATCCATTTCGTATCCACCCTCACGCTCGAACTGGTCTTGCAGTGCCGCGTAGCGTTTCAACAGGCGCTCCAATTGATCAGGGTCTGCTGCACATGCCGGATCGGACATCTGCTGCTCCATTTCCTTCATTTGCGTGCGACATATCATAAGCTCCTTGAATCCAAGACTCAGTACATCCAGTACGGTATGGTCATCCATTCCTTCTGGAACCTGAGCCACATATCCCATTCGTGTATCTTTCTTGATCATCAATTGCCCTTCATCCGGCTTGTTCAGTCTTGCCATCAGGCGCATAAGTGTGGTCTTGCCGCTTCCGTTGCGGCCAATCAGGGCGACCTTGTCACCTTCCATAATTTCAAACGTAATGCCGTCCAGCACCAGATGTGCTCCGTGGTATTGAGTCAGTTGTTGCGCGCTAATCATCATCATAATAAGGTTCCTCCTATGGTATGGAAGATCCTGACCGCAACACAAAAAGAGCCGCAGGAGGTTAGCTCCGCGGCCCTTCAGAATTCAAGCACTATCGCTTATCGTCCGAATGAGGTCAAGGCAGGCATCTTCTCGCAAATGTTAACTTCCGTATATTCAAAATTGGACAGACTTCTCCCGTTGGTCAGAAAAGTATGAACAATGCCAGCCATAGCAATCGGCAGCTGGCTAATACGGTTGTTAAGCATCTCGTGATTCACCTGTCTTCACCTCCCTTGTCATAATTAATGCCAATATATCACAGAAGGCTGTGTCCCTGCAACCAGCCCATCGCCCAATTCAAATCTTACTGTATAGTAGTTTCATTCTTACGCTTAATTCCTGCCCTGTCGCCGAAGCATTACATCCCTGATCGCCACCGTAATAAGTGTTAACATTCCCGAGGTACCCAGTGATGCGCCGAGCAGGGCATATCCGATGCCGTTCCACCCGCCAATATCGATGCTGATCATGATTACAACGGCACCGCCAAGCAGGGCCACACATGGCAATATATATTGTACCCACGTCATTCGTCGTCCTTGCAACCGGTAGATAAGCCATTCAATCAGCAGCTGCACCGCCCACATTCCCAATGTCCACAAGATCAGTACTTCCATAAGGTTCCCCTCCTGTTGCTGGATGGATTAAGCCCTTTGTTACAGACCTTACGTTACTTCAACCAATCTGAGAAAAAGTTCCGGTACCCTTCTTTCATTTTCGTGCGCGAAAAAGCACCAAACGCATACTCCCGGTTGTCTTCTGACACACTGCGCGGCGCAGCCGCAGCCATGTTCACCAGTTCAAACCAGTTATCCTCATTGCCTGCAAAGGCATGCGTGGATCGAATGTGACCGTAGCAGGCATGCTCCGGCTTCACGACCATTTTGCCCATCGCCATCGCTTCCGTCAACGGCATCGCAAACGTATCAAAGGCCGAACAATTCCAATACACCTTGGATGAGTTCATCAACGTAAATATCTCATCCTGCGTGAGCGCAAACTTCAGCTTCACGTTGGAAGGAATGTCGTACTTCTTCATGGTTTCCTTATAGCGTACACCGCCAAACACCATATATACTTCCTTGTCCGGGTTCTGCCGAGCGTATTCCAAAACTAGATCCGGGCGACGGTTCGCCTCATCCCGACCGATCCAGAGCACCCGATTATGCACAACCTGACTCGGATCATAGTGCCGGTTCGCCAGCTCTTCGCTAAAGCCAATCGGAATAACATTCACGTCATGTACACCGAAATTGCGACCCAGCTCTGTTTTCAAAAACTCCGTCTGTACAATTGCTTTATCCACCATCGTATAAAATGGCTTCATCATCTCATATCCCGTTAGCGCGGGATCGGGGAAACTGTGCGGGAACAACACGCTCTTCGGTAAGAACATCTTCAAAAACGTAAACCCGGACACGGTGTAGATGACATGTTCTATATTTTGGCTATGAATCTGATCCAGCACGATATCGTAATTCACCAGGTCGCCTTTCTCATGCTCGTAACCGGGCAACCAGTCATATCCGCTGACATGACGCTCCGGCGAGATGAACACAATATCCACGCCCAGCTCCAGACCAATCTGCTTCAGCCGATCCGCAAATACGCGTGGCCCCTGTGCTTCCGTGAATTGAATTTTACGCATAACAAGTCCGACTTTACGCAAGCTTCTCACCCCTCATTTCTATTCCTCACGCATGTGCCTCATGCACTGTTCCAGCGTCGCTGCCGTCTCATGCCACTGGTTACGCAACTGTTCCTTCGGCCATACACATTCCTCACTTCTCAGGTCACCATCAATCAAACGCAGCATCCAGAGTGAGAATACAATAGCATAGGCGTCGTACCATTCTGCAAAAGAAACCCGTTCAATCTGCATGCCCAGGCTCCCCAGTTTGTCCAAATAAACATCCATGACCCGCTCTCGCAATACAGGCGTAACCGTTCTGGGAAACAGCGGATGCGAGAGATCAACTAGGTGAACTATATCCCACAGTGGCGTATTCAGATGGGCATGCTCCCAGTCCAAGATGACCAGTCTGCCGTCCACCTCCGCCATGTTACCTGGATGCAGGTCTCCGTGACACAAAACGGTTGGAAGTTCTTCCTCTGCCGTGAGGATCAACCTTGAGATCTTGTCCCAATCGGATGCGGATAGCTGCATATCCAATCTGGATAACAGTTCATCGGTAGATTGCCTATGCATTTGCAACTCATCCAACATTGTGCGAATGGACGGTTTCTGGCCCACGCGAGGCAGTTCGCTCCAATTCGTAACAGACAATGCATGCCATGCTGCCATATGTGCCGCTGCGCCGAGCATCGTCGCTTCTTGCGAATCATGCATCAGTTGCCCCAGATCCTCGTAGATCATCCAGCTCTGTGCTGGAGCAATGGTAAGATCCGACGCTGCAATGAGTTGCGGATAGATTGGTGGTAAGCCAGACATCACACGCTCGTACATCCATCGTTCCCGTCCATGCTGTACAGGATTCGTCAACGGTTTGAAAATATAACTTTCACCGCTAGGAACAGTGAATCGCTCCACATATCGTCCGTTCATTCCTTTATACAACTGTTCACGGCTTGTTATATATTGATCATTCAGCATTCCTTCGGGCGTCACCCAGCTGTATGCATCCAACTCTTCGTTCACGCTACCCACCATCCATTTCGTTCTCCCTGCTACTCCGATGTTGATTTCTATTCATCATACGTTGCCGCTCACAAGCCTGCAAGCTTTGGTCGTAAGCGCTTATTCAGTGTCTCCATTCAGAGTTTCAAAATTGCTTATTGCATTTTGGTTAGTAATCACTTACTATACAATCATGAAGAACAAATCTCATGTGGACAGCAAAAAGAAAGATATCCTACAAGCGGCGATGCGCTTGTTCGCAACCAAAGGCGTTGACGGCATATCCGTCAAAGAGATCGGTGACGCCGCCGGAGTAACCGACGCGGCGATCTACAAACATTTTAAAAACAAGGATGCCGTTGCCCTGGAAGCCTTCACCCAATACTGTGTCGACTATACTGCACTGATTGACGGGTATGTTCGACAGGAAGGTCCAGTGTTGGAACGCTTCAAGCAACTGGTTACCGAGGTTCTCCATCTGCATGATGAAGATCCCTACGGGCTGCTACTAATTTCACAGAATCACGAAATATTCATTGAAGCCGGAAGCAGCGAGGATTACCGTCAGCCGTTGGATGCGTTAATGGATCTGATCGATCAGGGAATGATGCGGGGTGAACTGCCTCAGCAGGATTCACGGCTTACAGCCGTTCTGGTGATCGGTGCAATTACACGCATGGCGGTCTCCAGTATGCAAGGTGAGCTACCGGAGTTGTTGGTACCCTACACTGGGGAGACGGTTCACCGACTTGCATCGATGTTGGGAAACGTACCTCAGGAGTAGCGAGGGAGAGTGGTAGCCATTTGACCTCGCAGAAAACCAAGTAAGGTTTGGGGCTACACGTTATAAAAAGAGAATCGTCAGCATACCATCAGGATATACAGATGGATCACCGGGTCATACGTGACCTTTTCTTTTTGCACATGAGGTTAGTGTTCATTAACTAAAATAGTCAGGACGTGTCATCTTCCATGAAAAAAATATTAATTATTCAAGGCAATCCCGTCTCCCCCAGTTACAACGGCGCACTAGCCGAAGCTTACCGTAAAGGTGCGGTGCAGGCGGGTGCCGACGTCCGCATGATCACCCTGAACGAGTTGGCATTCAACATGAATCTGGAGGGAGGATATCGTAATAAACTTCCACTTGAACCAGATTTGCTAGAGACCCAAGAAGCGATCAAGTGGGCCGAACATCTCGTATGGGTATTCCCAATCTGGTGGGGAGGACCACCTGCCCTGTTGAAAGGTTTCGTTGACCGAATCTTCATGCCAGGTTACGCCTTCAAGTATCAAAAAGGAAAACCTTTCCCGGATCAACTGCTCAAAGGCCGCACCGCCCGCATGATCACCACGATGGATGGTCCGAGCTGGTACTTCAAATGGTTCCAAGGTGAGCCTGCACACAAGATGATGAAAATCTCCACATTTGGACTGACTGGTATCAAACCTGTGCGGATAACAACTGTAGATCAAGTGGGTAAGAAATCAGATGAACAGAGAAAGAATTGGTTGGATAAGATCGAACAGCTTGGGCGGAAGATGGGGTAAGACAGAAGATAAAATTGCCTAATCCTAAACAAAAAAGGGATGTCCCCTACGTCATGTTCAAGACGGGACACCCCTTTGTTGCGTTTATTATAGTCTAACGAACCTTGCGCACATTATTTACCCAAACGAAATACGACCTGATGGATGCTCAGGCAAAATAGCTGTAACCAGCTGCTGCACAGCCGGATGATCCGACTTCATCACCGAATCCCCCGCATCACCGCTATAGACAATCCTGCCCTGATCCATTACCGCAATGCGGTCACAGATCGTCATGGCAGCCCGAATATCATGCGTGATAAAGAGGTACGACAACCCGTAGGACGCCCTGAGCTCCGCCAATAAGGATAGAATTTGCGTCTGGTGCACCATGTCTAGGCTGCTGATTGATTCGTCCAGTACGATTAACTTTGGCTTGAGCGCGATAGCTCGTGCGATGTTAATTCGCTGTAATTGCCCACCGCTGAACTGGTGCGGAAGCTTGTTTGCATCCTCTGGTGTAAGTCCGACCTGCTCAAGCAGTTGTCCAATCACACGAAGTTGTTCTTTGGCCGACAAATGCTCGTAATTATCCAGCGGCTCCCCGATGATCTGCGCGGCAGTCATGAGTGGATTCACAGCCGAATAACAGTCCTGGAAAACGACCTGCAGATCACGTCGTAATCCCTTAAGGACGGGTTTGCTGGAGCGGTAGATATCCTGACCTTGAAATAAAACCTGACCCTGGCTGGGCTTCTCCAGACCAAGGATGATTTTACCCAAAGTACTTTTACCCGCTCCACTTGTACCCAGCAGTCCCAGACAAACACCCTTTTCAATCGTAAGTGAGATGTCTGTCAGCACAGGAGGACGCGCTCCCGAACGATCAAGCCAATTGCGTTTGCCATAGCTATGGCTTACTTCCCGTACCTGAAGCATCAGGTCATCCTCCTCTCTTGTACTTGGCAGAAGTAATCTCCGAAGAAGACGAAATTACACATTACCATGTCCATTCCACCCCTACGCCTACCCACTCAAAATACAGTTCATACCCGTTCTACACATACATTCACTGAACGATTCATCTCATCTGCCATTCGCTATCGTCTCAAAGACATACTGGGTCTGGCATTTAACAACATCTGTGTATACTCATGCTGCGGGTGATCGAACAGTTGGTACACATCTGCCTGCTCCACAATCCGTCCATTCTGCATAACCGCCACTTCATCTGCCATTTGCGAGATCACACCCAGATCGTGAGAGATGAGTAAGATGGATGTGCCGTATTCCGTACGTAAACGATCCAATTCCTGAAGCACCTTCAATTGATTTACGACATCCAGTGCCGTCGTTGGTTCATCCGCAATAACCAAAGCCGGTCGCAGGCACATCGATATGGCGATCATCACACGCTGCAACATACCGCCACTCAGTTGGAAGGGATATCGCTTCATCAGTTTAGCTGGTTCGGGCAAATTCATGTCTGCCAAGGCTGCAATCGCCCGCTCTCGGGCCGCCACTTTGGACATTCCCGAATGCGTACGCAAAGTTTCAATGAATTGAGATCCAATCGTATATACGGGTGTAAAAGCATTCATCGGATTCTGCATAATAAATCCGATTTCCTTGCCGCGGATGCGCCGCATCTCCTCACCTGACAACGAGCCAAGCTCCCGTCCATTCAGGTGGATGCTGCCCGACACTTCCATCCTGCGCGGATCAAGCAGATGGAGCAACGCGTTACATGTAACGGTCTTACCGCTGCCACTCTCACCGACGAGACCGAAGACACGACCTTTTTTTAATTCAAAATCAATGGGCTCCAGTAACGGGACTGAACCCTCCGCTGTTCTTAGATTCACTTGCAGACCACGAACTTCGAGTACCTTCGCTGCATCATCCATCGTTACGTTCACCCCTCATATGCCTTCGATTCCGAACCACTACCTTTTTGCAATGCCATAACGCTCGGATAACGCTTCTCCCAAGATGTTGAACGTAATGACCACCAGCAGAATCAATGCACCCGGATAGATCATCAACTCCGGATGACTGCGAATATAACCCGTTCCTTCATGAATCATGGCTCCCCATTCTGCATTCGGTGGTTGAATACCGAGTCCCAGGAAGGACAGAGCGGATATATCCATAATCGCCCATCCCATCTCCAGCGTGCCCATTACAACGATGGGACGCTGCACGTTGGGGATGATATGTTTGCGGATAATCGTCCATGAAGAGGAGCCGCTAATCCGCGCCGCTGCGATGAAGTTCCGTTCTTTCAGACTAACGACCATATTCCGGCAGATACGTGCATAATACACCCACTGTACCATCATGAGGGCTAGAAGCACCTGCATCAAACCTGGACCAAAGATCCCTACAATACCGAGCACCAGCACCAGATTCGGAAACGCCATAATGCCTTCACACAAGCGCATCAGCAGACTGTCCACCCAGCCACCAAGGTAACCGGAGATTGAACCTACAATGACACCAATGAGTAAAGATGACAGGAAGATCAGGGTAGCAAAACCAAGCGACACCCGCGCTCCATACATTAGCCTGGTGAGATTGTCGCGTCCCAGATGATCCGTCCCCAGCCAATGCTCAAGCGATGGACTCGCCAGCTTCTGCAACAGATTCACCTTCACCGGGTCATGAGGAGCAATCCATGGGGCTAATAACGCAATCACGAAGAAAAGCAATATGATCACCGAGCAGATCTGGATGGCTCTCTGTCCTTTAAATACCGCACGCCATTTGTTTATCAATGTTCTGCCCGTCCTTTCGCTGAAATCCGTGGGTCCATAACGAGCTGCACCAGATCAACGAGCAGATTGCATACGATGAACAGGCAGGCCGCCAGGAAGACATAACATTGAATAACGGGAATATCCCGGTTAAATATCGCATCGACAAAATAACGCCCGAACCCCGGCCAGGAAAACACCTGCTCTACAATAATGGTGCCTGTGAGCAGCTTGCCCATACTCATCCCCATCCCCGTAATAAGGGGCGATATGGCGATTTTCAGGACATGCTTGAGCATAATCACTCGTTCGCGAATCCCGCGTGTTCTTGCGTACTGTACATATGTCTCCTGCAATTGCTCCAGTACACTGGAACGTAACAATCGGGTGTAGACCGCAATCAGGATCATGGAGAGTGTAATCGTAGGCAGAACCAGATTCTCCCACGATCCACGTCCCTCCACAGGCAGCCAGTCCAGCTTCACCGAGAAAAAGAAGATCAGCAGGTAACCGAGCCAGAATTGCGGAATCGACGCTCCAAAATAGGAAATCGCACGGCTGACCATGTCAATCCAGCTATTCTTATACACCGCCGCCAGTATTCCCAAAGGTATACTCACCAAAATTGATAACAGCATACTCCAGAAGGCTAGTTCAGCCGTAGCGGGAATCCTTAGTTTCACTTCATCCCATACGGGTTTGTTGGTGAGATACGAAGTTCCGAAGTCGAGCTTGGCAATCTTCTGAATCGTATGCACATATTGGGTTAATAAAGGCTGATCCAGACCGAACTCATGCCGTTTTTGCGCAAGCAGCTCCGGTGTTGGATAGATATGAGCGGCTGTCAGATAAGCCTCGGCCGGATCAACCGGTGAAATATGAATAAGCGCAAAGGTAACAAGTGTAGCGATAAAAACGATAGGAATGATCGCGATCATTCGTTTACCAATATAACCGATCACCAAACGTTCCTCCCTTTATCAAGCTACATGACCTTACCAAGGCCTTACCACTCCGAAATTAAAGTATTTACTACTTATTGATTGCCCAACTCAATGCCTACAAACGGATTTTCATCACGGTTTGCCGGGAAAATAAAGTTGGAAATTTTCTTCTGATAAACAGCCGTTTTCTTAATATAAGAGATCGGTACGATCGCCGATTGCTCCTGAAGTGTTTTCAGGATGGAGCCATATAACTCCTGGCGTTTCGTCTCGTCTGTAGATGACAGGGCTGCATGCACCTGATCGTCCAGTTCCTTTTTCATCGGCAACGCACTCAGGGTCTCGGAAATCCCGAATCCAGGGCTCGCTACAACGTTAATGAAGGAATGTGGATCATATGGAGCGCCGTAGTTGTACCAGAAATACAGGTCGAAATCATTGGCTTTTAGACGTTTGATCTGAACCGTAAGTTCCAGCCCAGTGAGATTTACTTTAACCCCAAGCTCGCTCCATTCTGCCTGAATGGTCTCAGCCATCGCTTTCTGAATCGGGTCTGTCTTATCAAAAATCATCTCGAAATCAAGCTGCTGACCATCTTTCTCACGAACCGTACCACCAGCCGGTAACTTCCAACCCGCTTCATCCAGTAAAGCTTTGGATTTCTCCACGTCATACGTGATCGGTTCCAAGTCTACATTGGTATACGGATAGTTTTTGGACAATACGGTATCGGCTGGTTCTTCCAAACCGGAAGTCACGCCTTCCACCATCGCCTTTTTGTTAAACCCTTGCTGGAGCGCCATCCGCACTCTGACATCGGACAGCTTTGGATTGGAGGAATTCAACAGCAAGCTGCGAGTGCCTACCGGATCAGACAGTTGGGTTACATACTCATCGTTGTCACGAAGTTGTTGGAATGCATCCAGACTGATCATACCTTCACCATAGATCAAGTCGAGATCGCCTTTTTCAAAAGCAAGGACACGGGTCTCCCCATCAGGAATGATCTTAACCGTAATCTGATCTACCTTCGGCGCTGTTCCCCAATAATTCGGGTTACGCTTGAAGACGGCATATTCGTCCTGCTTGTATTCAGCCAGCATCCACGGGCCCGTTCCAACCGGCTCTTTGATGCCTTGGGATGTATCTCCGTCATCCGGGAATCCGGCTTCACCCAAGAAGCGGAAAGGACGAACCACCGACAAGTCCTGAAGAACAGGATAATACGGCTCTGTGAGTGTCATGCGGAAAGTCTGATCGTCCACAACCTCCGTCTTGTCGAGCACACCTACAATGCCCAGCCAGCTATGTGTGTCTTTATTTTTCATTACAGCGTCAAAATTCTTTTTCACAATCTCAGCATTAAATGGCGTACCATCTGAGAATTTCACACCTTGGCGAAGCTTGAATGTATATACTTTGCCGTCATCGGAGATGGTCCATGATTCTGCCAGGGCAGGTTCCAGTTTTCCGTCCTTCTGGTAACTGATCAGCGGCTCATAGAGCATCGATTGGGCAAATAATTGCGAAGGATTGTACGTGTGCGGATTCATTGTACCGATATCACGTGGCCATGACATCGTAATCGACTTCGTAGATGTTTGATCCGAAGCAGCAGATGAGGATTCATCTCCACTTCCTGTATTGCTGCAACCCACAATAACGAATAACAACAAGAGCATAGTTGCCAGTGTGAGGGCTGAAGATTTGCGATGTTGTACAGACATGGATGTTGAACCCCTTTTCTCTATTTTATGATAATGATTATCATATTCATCCATTAAGAATAGGCAGGAGACCTCCTTTTGTCAATATAATTCGACATTGTATGTGTTGTTATTAAAATAGCCAAAAAAGCCCTTCCTATAGGAGGAAGAGCCTCTCGACCTGAATATGAATCGCAACTGCAAAAATAAGTTCCACAATAATCTGTTATTCCTTGCTCACAGCATGGAAATCACGAAAGTACATATGCAGATATATTACTGAAATCCATCTTCATACGCCTTCTTGTTTCTCATTTTAAACGTCTACAGCGATGCCCTCATAGAACCGACGAATCAACTGCTCTGCTGGCTTGCCGTAAACACCATATCCATCATCGGTCAGCGCCTCCTTCTCTGCATGCAGATGTGCGCTCCAATCCATAGACCGAATCCGCGTACCCAGTCACGCTGACTAACATGCCGGAACATGGTCTCATAGAAATGCTCTTGTTCCTCCGCGCTCACTTCACCTTCCAGTCCCCAATCGTTCGGTACCTGGGCTGATCCACTGCGGCTGGGACAACCTGCTTCCGCAAAGAAAAAGGGTTTGCCATAGGGAGCAATCACCTGTTCAATACGATCCAGTTGCGCCTCCCAATCTCCGATGGGGTAATACCCACTGGAAGAGATCACGTCCACTGCATCCCACCATTTCACATGATCTTCCTGATATTTGTCCGTGTTGTATGACACCAGTCCCGTGTACACTTCACGCACACCTTTGATCACCTCGCGCCACTCTTCATCCCGACGCTCGGATTGCACCATCTCACAGCCTACAATGAACATCTCACACTTTTCCTGCTCTGCAATCGCTGCATAATGCTTCTGAAATTCTGTGTAGCTGCGGAACCAATCCTTCCACTTTGGCTCACACGGCACATCGATATCAAAAAAGTTAATGTGTGCACGCCACGTGCCATCGGTGCAGTTGACGGTTGGTTTCAGAATGACACGCAGCCCAAGTGTACGGGCATAACGAATCATGTCGACCAGTTCATCATCCTCGACCAGATGTTCACCCCGATACTTCACTTCTACCGCCTGCGGATGACCCTGATGTGCGGCCAGTGCAAAAATAACATGTGAACTGCCTGTACGTTCGGCCATCAGGCGCAAAGACTCTTTGGCTTCCGGCTTGCGGAAGTCGCCCCTGCCACTCATCCAGCCAAATGTAAATCCTTTGATGTAATCCATATATGTTTGCACTGTAAAGCCCCTTTCACCGTTCCTGTCACTCCGAGTGCAGTACCATCTTCCGATCGCCGTTATCCCCAGATTTTCTGATTCCCTTTAAAAAGGGTAAAATCCGTTGATAAATGCGAACACTCCGTTTCTTCAGATTGGTTCTGCACTCTCCGTTAGTGTGTGAATTAACTTTTTTAGGTTTTACTACAATTACAGCTTGCCTTCCTCGCTGTCACCTGCAATAACCTCGTCCGTCTCGATCACATAGTTCACGATCTCTTCGATGGTCGTATACGCCACACCCACATACGTGTCGGCAGCGCCGTAATAGATGGCGATACGTCCGGTATCAGCATCATGCAGTGTTGCGCATGGGAAGATGACGTTATCAACGAAACCTTGTTCTTCATACCATTTTTCCGGTGTCAGCACAAAGTTGGAGGAACGATATTTGACTTTGGACGGCTCATCCAGATCCAGAATGACCGCACCCATGCTATATACCAATCCGTTACAGGTTCCCGTGACGCCGTGGTAGAACATCAGCCAACCTTCGGACGTTTCGATCGGAGCAGGACCGCCACCAATTTTGACCGATTGCCACCAGCCCTGACCGCCTTTGCTCATCACATGACGGTGCTTGCCCCAGTACACAAGATCAGGGCTTTCACTCAGGAAAATGTCCCCGAATGGAGTGTGTCCACTGTCACTTGGTCTGGACAACATTACATAGTTATCGTTGATTTTGCGCGGGAACAGCACGCCATTACGGTTGAACGGCAGCATTGGATTTTCGAGGCGGATAAACGTTTTGAAGTCATCCGTCTTTGCTAGACCGAGTGCTGCGCCGTAGAAGTCTGTACACCAGATGATGTAATACGTGTCTTCGACTTTGACCAAACGTGGATCGTACGCATAGTTCGGCATAAACGGATCGCCATTTTCATCTACAAATGCAATACGTTCCTCTTCAATCGTCCACTCCAGACCATCCTCACTCGCTCCCATGTGGAGGTGCGGACGTCCATTAACAGTTTCAGCGCGGAATACCCCAATGAATTTTCCTTCATACGGTACAACAGCACTGTTGAAAATGCGGGCAACACCTTTGACCGGGTTACGCGGAACCACCGGGTTAGCCGAATGTCTCCATACCGGGCCTTCCGTTCCCTCCGGTTTGGCTTCCCACGGCATATTTGGCAAAGCATCCCCAACAATGTGTACGTTTTTCGTTTCAGCAACTGACATTTTCATTTCTCCCTTCGGGTTTTATTTAACTGAGCCTTGCGCGAAGCCGTTGTAGATGTACTTCTGTAGCAGCAGGAAGATGATCATGGTTGGAATAATGGCGATCATGATGCCGGCGCTGATGACTTCCCACTGCGATCCGAACGGTCCCTTGAATTTGAACAAGGCGGTGGATATGACCTGTAGATCGGTCTTTGGCATGTACAGGAACGGTGTGTAGAAGTCGTTATAGATGTTCACACCCTTCACGATAATGACCGTTACAATGGCCGGTTTCAGCAGTGGCAGAATGATTTTCCAGTAGATCGTGAAGTACGACGCGCCGTCCAGCATGGCGGATTCATCCAGTGCACTTGAGATGGAGCCAAGGAACTGCAGGAAAATATACACCGCGATGATATCTGTACCCAGGTACATCACGATGGCCGCCCAGCGTGTGTTGAACAGGTCGAGCGCGTTGATGATCTGGAAGGTGGCGACCTGCGTCGTAACACTTGGAATCAGGGTAGCGAGCAGAAATGCCGCGACCATAATTTTCTTACCTTTGAATTTGAAACGATCCAGTACATACGCGATCATGGAACCCGTTAAGGTTGCACCTATAATGGAGATGATCAGGATAATAATTGTATTTTTGAAACCAACCAGCATGTTGCCATCCACAAAAGCCTGCGCATAGTTCGCGAAGTTCAGCCAGTTGACTGGCGGGGCAAGCGGGCTGCTGGTAGCGTATTCCGCATTCGTTTTGAGAGATGCAAACAGGATGACCACGATGGGTAACAGTGCGATAAACGCTGCAAGGATGAGGGAAGCATATTTAACCACGCTCGCAAGGGTGTATTTGAGTTGTGTCACGTTTATTCCTCCCCTTTCATGGTGACGCGCTGCACAAGCGTAACGAGAATAACGATCAAGAGCAGCACCACAGCCATGGCGGATGCCAGTCCCAGCTTGCCATATTTAAACGCCAAATGAACCGTCTGGATTACAAATGTCATACTGCCGTTGGAACCATCAGTCATGATATATGGAATATCGAACGCACTAATTGCGCCGCTAATCGCCAAGATCAGGTTGAGCTGCAGGATACGTGTAATGCTTGGCAGGATGATGTGGCGGAATTGCTGCCAGCGATTGGCGCCATCAATATCAGATGCTTCATACACGTCCTTCGGAATGGAGGAGATTGCACCCAGGAAAATGATAAAGTTGAAGCCCATGTATCTCCATACCGATGCACCTGCGAGTGACACGTTAATAATATTGGGGTTACCGAGCCAGAGCTGTGTGTATTGTCCCAGCCCGACAGCATGCATGAGCATATCGAGTGTGCCGTCCGGTTTGAAGAAAAAGAGGAAAATAAAACCGATGGCTACCCCATTCAGCAAATAAGGGAAAAACAGTATGCCTTTGAAGAAGTTTTTGCCTCGAACTTTGAAACTCAGAATGGTGGCAAAGTAAAGCGCCAAGCCCATCTGTAAGAACGTGGCCACGAAGTAATACAAGCTGACAATAAATACTTTGAAGTATTCGGGATCACTGAATATGCGCGTATAGTTCTCAAATCCAACATAATCAAACCTTTTACTGTATCCGTTCCAATCGGTGAAACTGTATTTGAACATGTTGATGACCGGTAAGTATGCAAACGTGAATAGCAACGCCAGCGGAATAATTGAGAAGGCACAGATGATAAATATGCGTTGCGCTGAGTAGCCCCAATTCGAAAGTTTTAAGTACTTCATGCTCTCCACACCTCCAAGCGGTTCTCCCGCCTATATATCGAAAGACTCCCGTCCAATGGAATTCCTGCGGAATAACTGCCGGGGGAAGAGCATGGGTATCATGCTTTCAAATACCACATACTCCATGCTCCATTCATATATGGATTCCTATATCCCCGCAGTCCATTCATCACCTGATCCACTTACGTTAATCCAATTATTTCGTGAGTTCTGCTCTTGCTTTTACCCACTTGTCGTTCAGATCTTTCATGATGTCGTCATACGATTCCTTGCGGTTCCCAATACCTGCTTCGATAATGCGTTTCTTGAAGTCAGGCTGCCAGAGACCGATTTCGCCTTCGTTATCAATCTTGTCGACCAGACCTTCCTGACCTTCTTTGGCAGGTGTAAGCGTGGAAAATTTCACATCTTTATATTGATCCAAAATCGGTGGCAATTCAGCATTCTTGTCTGCATCCATACCGCCGCCCTGTTCAACTGCATAGTTTGATTTCGCCAGGAACCAGTCGATCCACGCTTTGGCAGCAGGTTTGTTCTCACTGTTCACGTTCATGCCGATGTTATAGTCTGCGGAGAGCGGAACCACAACCTCACTTGCATTGGTTGGGAAAGGTAAGAATCCGATGTCGTCCGGAGTATCCGTCATCCCTTGGATCTGTGTGATCGCCCAAGAGCCCAGTGCCATCGTAGCGATCTTGCCTTTGGCGAGATCCGCTTTGGAGCTTTCCCAGTCCGTTGTCGTTGGATCTTTCTCGATTAGACCGTTCTTGGCTGCATCATAGAGCACCTTATATAGTTCATAGTGCGGCTGACCAGGCACAAAGTTCTCATCTGTATTCGGTTGATCCACGTTAACGTAATCCACACTGCCTGCAACGGTTGGCAGATCCGATTCCCATTGGGTGAGAGCCCAGCCGGATGCATAGTTGGTGTAGAGTGGAACCGCATCTGTATTGTCTTTGACCAGTTGAAGCGCAGCCTGGAATTGCTCCGGTGTTTTGGGAACTTCCATAATGCCTGCTTCTTTAAACACCTGTTTGTTATAAATGATTCCGGAGAACGTGATCACGGTAGGGATACCGTAGACCTGACCATCCACCATGCGTTCTTCAATGGCGGTGTATTTGTCTTTCAATTCATCGTACGTGCCGAGCGGCTCGAAAAAGTCCGGGATATCTGCGATCGGAACACTGGTCGGGATCATCAGTACATCACCATAATCCTTGGTGCTCATACGGATCTTCACTTGTCCTTCGTAGTCGGCCAGTGCCTGGAAATTTACTTTCACATCGGGATATTCCTTGTTGAACTCAGCAGCGTAGTCTTTGAACACGGTATCCACAATATCTGTCCGTTGCGTCAGAACGGTTATTTCACCTTTGATATCTGCCGGATCTGTACTGATCTCCTCCCCTGCCTGCGAAGATCCACCTCCGGATGAACATGCAGCAAGTAGTGAAGTGATGAGCAGCATCGTCAGCAACATCATCCAACCTTTGTTTTTTCTCAATTGTTTCGGCCCCTCTCTTAAATAAATTAAGTTATCGTTAAGGTTACAAAATGAATTCTATTATGGTAACGCTTACCTGTCAATTAAATTATTTATAACTTAACAAGAAAAATTGCGATGCATTTCGTTGACATCTGTTTTTCAGAGCACTAATATTGATTAATAAAGTTATCGTTAACTTAACTATATATATTGATTAAACATTTACACAAAACGTAGAGGACAGAAAGAACCTGAAGAAGCGGAGCGTTCGCCTAAAAGCTTTCTGAAAGAAAGCTACATCGGAAGCATACGCTATCACCGGAATTTCACCTTTGAAAAAGGGAATCAAAAAAATCTGGGGATAACAGCGATCGGAAGGTTATTCTGTCATCGGAGTGGCCAGTGTAAATATTCTTTAGTTCAATTTATATATTAAGATTTATGTAACACGTTGAAGGAGCGCTCACTTATGAATACAAAAACAACCGAACTTCAATCAGAAATTAAGGCGCATTGGGAAAAGCAAATTTTACCCTTCTGGTCCAACCTTAAGGATACAACCTACGGTGGATTCTACGGTTGGGTCGGCAATGATCTTCAAGTGAATCAACAGGCGCCCAAAGGCGGGATCGCCACGGCACGGCAACTTTGGTCTTTTGCAGCAGCCTATCGAGTTACCGGAAACGAAAGATGGCGCGATCACGCGGAGCACGCCTATCGGTTTCTCGCTGATCATGTGATGGACACCGAATATGGCGGTATGTACTGGATGGTAGATTACACAGGGGAAGCGCTGGACACGAGCAAACATGTGTATACGCAATCATTCGGTGTGTATTCACTCAGTGAGTACTATCGTGCAACCGGGGATGCTTCTGCATTAGAACTTGCGAAAACGCTTTTTGCTCTTATCGAGGACAAAGGTCTGGATGCCGAACTACCTGCTTACAAGGAACAATTTGATCGTACATGGAAGGAACAGCCCAATGAAATGCTGAGTGAAAACGGGGTGATTGCGGATTACACAATGAACACGCATATCCATGTGTTAGAGGCCTACACCACGCTCTATCGCGTGTGGCCGGATCAACAAGTGAAGGCAGCGCTGGAACGCCTGCTCGGAATTCTATATGAACGGGTGTATGACCAAGACACCAAGTTTCTCGGGGTATTTTTCAACAAACAGTGGGAATCCATCATCGATCTGCGATCGTTCGGACATGACATTGAAGCCAGCTGGCTGATCGACGAAGCACTGAAAGTTCTGGGGATGGAACAACATCCAGAGTATGCGGCGATGGTCACAGATATTGCCTATAACATCTCCAATGTAGCCGTGAATGCGGATGGTTCACTGTTAAATGAACAAGAAGGTGAACATATCGATGAGAAGCGCATTTGGTGGGTTCAAGCTGAGGCGATGGTCGGTTTCTATAATGCGTATCAGCGTACAGGTGATCCACTGTTTCTGGAGAGAGTGGAACGCTTGTGGACCTATACGCAAGAAAACATCATTGACCAGCGTGCTGGCGGGGAATGGTACTGGTCGGTGGACGGGAACGGCACACCGGATCAGAGCGAAATTGCCGGACCGTGGAAATGCCCATATCACAATAGCAGATTCTGTATTGAATTAATCGAGAGGATGGGATCAGAATGATACACCCGAAATACAAGGAGTTACTGGAGAAACAGGAGCAGCTGCTTACTCGCCCCAATGAGATCAATTCTTCCTTCTACAACGGCATATATGATCGGTATCAATATCCGGTAATCACTCGCCATCATGTACCGCTGCATTGGAGATTCGATCTGGATGAGACGACGAACCCGCATTTTATGGAACGCCTGGGCATTAATGCGACGTTGAATCCAGGAGCCATCTATTTCAATGGCAAATACGTCATGGTCATCCGTACGGAAGGATTGGACCGTAAATCGATCTTTGCGCTCGCGGAGAGTGACAATGGAATTGACGGGTTCCGTTTCACGGGTAAACCATTGGTCTGGGAAGATATCGATGCGGATGAAACCAATCAGTATGATATGCGCCTCGTTCAACATGAAGATGGCTGGATCTATGGCATCTATTGCTCGGAACGCAAAGACCCTGAGGCTCCTGCATTTGATACATCCAGTGCAGTCGCACAGGCAGGACTGGTTCGTACACGGGATCTTACAAGCTGGGAACGGTTGCCCAACATCACAACGAATTCCCCTCAACAGCGCAATGTCGTATTGCACCCGGAATTCGTGGATGGAAAGTATGCCTTCTACACCCGTCCACAGGACGGATTCATCTCGACAGGCAGCGGCGGCGGAATCGCCTTTGGTCTGTGTGAGGATATCTTGAACCCTGTCATTCATGAAGAGACCATTATCGACGAACGGCAATATCATACGGTATATGAGGTCAAAAACGGCCAGGGCCCTGCTCCGCTCAAGACGGATCGTGGCTGGATTCACATTGCTCACGGGGTTCGGAACACCGCGGCAGGCCTTCGTTATGTGTTATACACCTTCGCTACGGATCTGAATGATCCGGCGCGTATTATCGCCAAGCCGGGCGGCCACTTCATTGCCCCTTATGACGATGAGCGTGTAGGCGATGTATCCAATGTTATTTTCTGCAACGGAGCTGTGGTCAATGAGAAGGACGAAGTCTTTATCTATTACGCATCCAGTGATACCCGCTGTCATGTGGCAACAACCACGCTGGAAAAACTAGTCGATTATACGTTCAATACACCGGCTGATCCATATCGTTCACTGGACTGTGCCAGCCAGCGGGGTCAGCTGATAGAACAGAATGAAAAGCTTTTACAGAAACAATTGACATAACATCGCTATAACAACCTTTCATGCAAACCTGAAAAATGCCGAAAATAGCGAAACAACAGTCAGAATGGCTTTATTCCAAGTTGGTAACGATGTATACTGATATGGATTGTTATTATGTATGGAGAAAGCGCTCATCATAATGACAGCACATTGTGCCTATACCGGCTTGAAGGAGGCGACCATACTGAAGAACAATATCACCATGCGGGATATCGCCGACAGGCTCGGGGTCAGCAGTGTGACCGTCTCGAAAGCATTGAATGATAAAGATGGCGTGAGTGGCGAATTAAAGGAAAAAATTAAAGTGCTTGCTGTTGAAATGGGCTATCGGTATAATGCCGCTGCCCGTTCGATGAAGGAAGGCTTAACCCATAATATTGGCGTAATTATCCCGGAGCGTTTTACCGGACCTACGCAGTCGTTCTATGTACGCGTGTTCCAGCGCATCACCAAACATCTGGAGGAACAGGGCTACTACGGCATTCTGCACATTCTGAATGTGGAGGATGAGGAAGAATTAACGTTGCCCAAGCTGTACAGTGACAACAAGGTCGATGGTTTCATCGTGCTCGGGCAGATCAGCAAAGAGTATATTGAACTGGTGCGATCGATGGAAGTTCCCAAAATGTTTCTCGACTTTTACGATGAACATTCCGATATCGATTCCGTCGTTACCGATAACTTTTACGCTGCCTATGAGCTGACAAACTATCTGGTTCAGCAGGGCCACCGTAACATTGCTTACGTGGGGAACCTGTATTCCACGAGCAGTATTCAGGACCGATTCCTCGGATATTACAAATCCTTGCTGGAACATCGGTTGCCGATGAATCCGGATCTGGTTCTGAATGATCGGGATGAACGGGGTACGTTTATTGAGATTGATCTGCCGGAGCAGCTGCCAACAGCCTTTGTATGCAACTGTGATCAGGTCGCTCATCTGCTCGTTCAAAAACTGACTTCCATGGATATTCAGGTGCCTGGCCAATGCTCTGTTGTTGGTTTTGATAATGATATCTATGCGATGCTCTCCGATCCCAAGCTCACAACTGTTGAAGTGGATGTGGAACAGATGGCGCGTACCGCAGTTCAGTCCATGCTCAAAAAGGTCGACAACCCAAACCGCAGTTTCGGCCGTGTACACGTGAAAGGCAACATCATCTATCGCGACTCGGTGAGTGCTGTGTCTGCCTCATCAGATACCATGAATATGTGAATTAAAAAATGAAATATAGGAACACAGATGACTGGCCTTTATCTTACGGGCCAGTCTTTTCTGATGCATTGGAGCTTAACGACGGCGATGATCTGCTGAATTCTTCAAAAATGTAGTCGTTCGCCAAATTGAGAGGATGAGGATCAGCTCATACACATTGGTTAAAGTTCCACTTTCCACTGGCAGGGAGATTAACTGCCCTGCGAACAATAATGCAGTCCCAACAAACAGCCAAACCCATTTATGTTTGAAAAGAACGACCAGGCTAACAAATAAGAGTACAAGCCCCACGATGATCACCATCATTGGCGGACCTCCATGACCTTCTGCCATATATCTCAGTACTCCATACTCTTCTGTAACTTTGAGATTTTGAACCTCGGACAAAGTAAAGCCTACAATCTGGTAGATAACCAAACCTAAAGTTATCAGCCATGCCACCACACTCGTTATACTTCTATTGGCAAACCTGGCACCTGAGCTGCGCAAGATATGGTAGCCAACAAGAATAAGGGTAGGGGTAGCAAAGGCATGTAGCCAAAATCGAAGGCTACTGAGAACCATTAACACTTCCCCTTCCCCTATCAAATTACCTACAGCAATAATTCCATTATCATATGCCAGGCTGAACGCTACAAATAGCTGAAAACTGCAATACGTGAGCCATTGCTTCCTCCGGGTTAAATCGACGGCCATCCAAACAACAAGTATCAAATAAACAAGCGTAAGTGCGGAATATATCCATACATCCAAGCTGCTTCACCATCCTTATGAGTCAATTCTAATAAATTATATTTACCGGTAAGTAAAATTACAAGGCGTACTTGTATAAATGGTTAATTTGTCATAAATTACTCACAAAGGTAATGAAGATAAATAAATAAAGATTCACAACGATCACCGGCGAGACTAACACATGCTTTAGCTGGAGATGATCCACCCTAACAAGGAGTCACTTTTCAAGCGGCCCGCCAAACTGTATCTGGAGCTAAATTATATAAAAAGAGCACTCCCGGCTATCGTAGCTGCAGGAGCACTCTTTTCCTTATTTGAAGATGAAAAGCAACAGGGTACTCTGATATCAATAACTTGTCTTCAACCAATTGTCCTTGGACCAGGTTAATTTACCTGAACCCGCGCCATTGGAAGCAATGAGGCGTGCATTCAACGTAGATGGATCATCCGTGGTATAGCTGTAAGGAAGTGTCGAGAAGCCGTTCCAGGAGAACGATTTCACCACGGCCGGGATTGGCGCCAGTGGACTGCCAGACGTATCACTGCTGCCACGGAATGAGCTTCCATCCAAAGAATACATAGTATCGGTCACTCTGATTTTGCCGGTATAGGTTGGATCTGCCGGATCGGTCTGATTGTTGCGAACAGGATACAGCACGTCCTTGATGACTGATTTCTCGACCAATACGGCTCCACTCTCTGTGGAGATTGCCCCATTGCCAATGATATCGAACTTATAACCTTTGGACGCAATCGCTGTTGCCATCCCCGTTGTAATTTTGGCTTTAGCGGCACGCGCCCCTGTCGAATCCATCACGATGTTGTATGCATGTGCGTTGCCTCCACGCAGGCGTGGCATCCGATCCTGAATATCTTTGTACACGTTATGGTGCAGGGTCATGGACAGGTTGGCGTTAGCTGATTCCAGGCTGGTCGAACCGACCAGATGTCCTTTCTTTTGCGGTCCAGAGATGGCGATAATATCGGCTTTGCTGAGACCTACAGCACTGCTGCGAAGGTAGTTGTACATGGGATAGGAAGCCTTGTTTGCTTCCAACTCGTTAATCTGCTGGGTAACCCAGCTGTTCGAGCTGCCGTCATCCCCTTTGAAGAGGGACCAGGAGATGGTCACGCCGCTGGTTCCTTTTTTCGAATCGACGAGTCCGTCATAGGCTTTATTAAATGTGCAGTGATCAATCCATACGTTGCTGTTCTCCTCCAGGGTGATGTAATCCCAGTCATTCTTGTCGTAATCACCTTTGGTGGATTCATCCCATTCCCATAACTCATCGAATTCCAGGTTGCGGATGATGACATTGGAGCTTCGTTTCACGCTGATCGCTGCGTGTTTGATTTTGGAGCCGTTGGCGGAGAAAATCGTGAGTCCATTGAAACCATCAATGGTGAGCTTGCTGACACCTGTCTGTTTTAATACGGGATGCGTCAGCGCATCATTATGCTTGGCAAAAGGAGATGTCTTCGCTGCACTCGGAATTTCATTCCATCCCAGATTCAGATCGTTCATGATCTCAACAACTTTGACGCCGGATTTCTTTTTCAGCGCCAGTGCCAGATCGGTCGCATTATACACTTTCTTATACGTCGCTGTGTTGGATTCGCTAATGATGCCGCCGCCCGCGTTCCCTTGGGAGAAGCCTGTAAGATTGTAGTCTGCGTTACCCGCCGCCTGCACACTTGCCGGGCCGGACAATAAAGTTAACCCCAACGTTAGAGCCAGGGCTGTGCTGCATAAGCTTCGAAATTTAGTTTTCACGATTCCATTCCTCCCAATATATGATGATAACATTCGTCCATCGCTGCCATGCCAAATTACGAAGGACATGTTCTCAATGTAAGTGTTGAGAGCGATTACAACAATAATCCCTATCTCACATGTGGTTAGGAAAGGCTGGTATGGTAAGGGTTTGTACTGTAAGCAACCTTGAATCGTACAGAGTTAACTTGGGGAGTAAGGTTTCAGGGATATATCGTGGCAACAAGAACATTCCAGATGGGATGAAATTAAAAAAGCAGGACTGCATCTGCCGCAGACCTGCTCGATTTTACTTTTTGATGGAACGTGTCCAGAAGCCGCCATGGAACTGTTTGGGCTCCACGGTAATAACAAATGCTTTGGGGTCCAGATCGAGAATTGTTTGATAGAGCAGTTTCTGGTTTTTACGTTTTGCCAGAATCTCCATCACAAGCCGATCTCCATCACGTCCACTGCCCACCCATGCAGTAACACCATATCCTTTATCTCGCAGGGCATTCGCGACGTTGTTGCCCATCTGGTTACAGATGACTTTAACGGTAACGTAACCGAGGGCAATCTTCTCTTCAATCCAGGCCCCGAGTAATACACCGAGTCCATAACCCACCGCGTACACGATCAGGGCCGAAGGCTGAGTCAGGTATTGGAGCACCAGATTCAGACCGAGTACATAGATCACAATCTCACCCATGCTGATCAGTGCGGCGATGTATTTCTGGCCTTTGAGTGTCAGAATCATCCGGAGTGTATAAGCGGATACGTACACAATCTGGATCAAAAAGATAAATACCAATATTTTAAACAATCACAATCCCTCTTTCCTGGCCTTCGCAACGGAATCGGCCCTTTGCTGCATATCCTCGACGATTTCGTATCATCTATGCTTCCTGTATGTTCGCTCTATCTCCATCATTGGACGTTATGCCCTCATTCTAAACGGTTGGATGTAAATCCGTAGGCATTTTCTGCTCTCTGGCATGCCGGAACTGCCATTATAGAACCGTTTGTACCGATTATCAACCCGGCGGAGGTCCCAGGGTCGAAAATCGGTACCTGTGAATATGCTGTATCATCATAAAGCCAAGCACGCTGGCACAGGGTATCAGGTCAAAACGAGGATGGATGGGTCAAAACAAAAAGGGGGTACCGTCATGCAGCTATGGCAGGAGATGGAGCGGGAAGGCATGGAGGAACTCATTTTTTGCCATGATGCAGTTAGTGGATTGAGGGCGGTCATTGCCATTCATAACACGGTCCTTGGGCCTGCGCTCGGAGGATGCCGCTACTGGACGTATGCATCCGAGGAAGAAGCTGTTCGGGATGCTGTGAAGCTTGCCAAAGGCATGACGTACAAAAATGCAATCTCCGGACTGCCGTATGGTGGCGGGAAAGTGGTCATATGGGATGTACCTTTTGCCAAGAATGCAAAACCGGATGAGGATGGTTGCGGGTCTCAAAGTGGTAAGCAGGTCGTTGGAAATCTAGGGGTAGAGCAGCAAAAGGGCGCTGCCGCTGAACGGAAAGTCGCCGCTGATGAGATGACACATTCACAAGATAAAAGTCTGGATACGGATGTATCCAAGCGGGCGCAGCGCTTTCGTGCATTGGGTCGTTGTCTGGAGCGGCTGAACGGGCGATACGTGACCGGTCTTGATCTGGGTACCACGGCGGCAGACATGGACCAGATCCGACTGGAGACCGCACATGTGACGGACACCACGGGTTCGCTTGGGGCGCAGGATGACTTTACTGCCGAGATGACCGCCTATGGCGTACACATCGGCATTGTGACCTCGCTGCGCCAGCAAGGCATTGCATCTTTGCAGGGCATTCCCGTTGCCGTCCAGGGACTGGGCAAGGTCGGGTATGCCCTGTGCCGTTACCTGCATGCAGCCGGGGCACGGCTCAATGTGGCAGACGTTGTACCGGAGCGTGTACAACGTGCCCTTGGGCAGTTCAGCGGCGCCATCTCGGCCGATCCGGCCCATATCCACGCCGCTGACTGCAAGGTCTTCGCCCCCTGTGCCCTGGGGGGCGTACTGACCCCGGCAACGGTGGAGGAGCTGCGCTGCTCCATCGTTGCCGGGGCGGCCAACAACCAGCTGAGTGAACGACAGCTGGTTGCAGGCCGCATGCAGGCGCGCGGCATCCTGTACGCGCCTGATTATGTGCTCAATGCAGGCGGAATCATCTCTACCGCCTACGAGCTGGAAGGCGCCGGGCCTGACCTGATCCGCCAAAAGGTGGCGGGGATTGCAGGCACGCTGAGCAAGGTATACGCAGAAGCTGCGCAATCTGCAATCTCTACAGCCGATGCAGCCGATCGGCTAGCGGAATCCATCCTCCGAGCAGGCCATACGAGATAGGGTGCCCCCTCCTGGGGAGCCTACACTGCTTCACTCCATTTAGCTATGATGAAGTTTCTTTGGGGTAGCATCACCTAACAAAAAGAGCTAACCCTGACATCAGCGTCTAGGTTAGCTCCTTTAAGCTCTTCTTAGTTCTTCTTAGTTCTTCTTAGCACTCATAACTCTTCTAAGCTCTTATCACTTCGTCCTTCTCATCTCTAATCCCTTATCGCTTTGGTTCTTAGCTCTTCGTTCTTCGATGTTTAATTCATGCTTCTATGGTGTACTGTACTCTAATCTATTACTTCTCTAGAACGTTGACCCTTTGGCTCATTTTTTCCAATCGCTCTCTGTACGGATTACATGGAGTTTTCTTGTAAACCGTCCCTCTCAACGTAATCCACCCTCTTTTTATTTCCTTCTTTTACTCTTTTATTCTTCAGCTCTGCTGCAACTTCAAACTGCAACCGACCTCTTCTTCGCTGTCTTCTTCTCCCGATACAGCAGCGTCCACAGCAATACATTCGCTACAATCAGTAGCGCGCCATAGATCCACACTCCCCCCGATACCGAGCGGAAAAAGACATGGACTCCCCATAACATGGCAAGTACAGGAAGGGCGGCGAATACATACCAACCATCACTTTGCTGCGCCATACTGAAGGATTGGGAGAACGGCGGCTTACGCAACAACAATTTGCCTGCCAGTGGGACAAGCGCCGTAGCTGTAAGCATAATAATCGCAATATCCGGCAGTATCCGTAATCCAAATGTCCAGGTGAACAAAACGGCATTTGCCAGAAATATAGGCAGGAACATGTTGCACAAGAATGCCTTCAGAGCGCCTTTATATAACGCGCTATCATTCGCCATCGGTGCAGCGCGAAAGGTCCAGAATGCCTTGTATTGTCCTGAAAATTTCAGCATGACCACCACCGTTACAACCAGCATCAGCACGATGTAAAAGGTGTATACGAACGAACTTTGCCTAAACTCCGCCCAGGAGGAGGATTGCAATTCAGTAAACCAAAATACATAAGGTAAGACAAATGATAAACCAAGCGATGGATACACCTTCAGCTTGAATTCCCGTTCATTACGCATCATGCTGGCTGACAGACGGAAGCAAGCCTGCTCCTCTCTCGAACGACTGACCACCTTGGAGATCAACCGATCCCATCTTCCACGTCTACGTCCAGAGGACTGACCCGAATGTGCCATTTTTTCCAAATACAATTCAAAGGAAGGCATAAGCTTCACATATACGATCATACTCAACACAGGAACCAAGACTGCAAGTGCTGTGAACGTATAGATCCAGACATTCCCGCCCCCTGCAAATAACCATTCATATGCGGCCGCATACCATAACGGAGGCAACAGCAACTGCCACCATGCCGGGGTAAATACCATACCAAAGTCAATAATGCTGAACGAACGGATGACCAGCTGATAACCAATTGCAATCCCCACAGACAGCAGAATCTGCACCATATTGATCATATCCTTCAGCTTCTCACCATCCAGAAACTTCATCATGAACAGATAGATCAGAGACGTTGTCACCAGAATCAGCATATTGATCAGAATCAGTTCCACAAGGAAAATCAGAAAGAATCCGATCCCATGCGTCACCAACGCGGCAATTAGCGGTATACCGGTTAATGAACCCGTCAGCAATAGCAGATATACGCCCGAATGGATGGCTCGGGCCATCCCCACCGTTCGTCCATTAACGGGCTTGGTCATAATAATATTACGATCCCGGATGTCCAGCAGTACGGAGGAAAAATCCGAGATCATGGACGTCATGATCATAAACATTAAGATGCCAAACACAAGGCCCATCTGAAGCATGAAATGCCCCGTATCCCAGACGATGAAGGGAACCATCATCAGTCCCATTAATCCATACAACCACAGGGATCGAAGAAACTGATTACCTTCCTTGCGCTCCTTTTTCCCTGAATTGTTGGATAAAATGGTAGGTACTCTGCGTTGATCCATCTGGAACTTCACTCGCAAAATCAGGCGCAGCACATCATAATCCGCCCCTGTTCTGGCGATGAGCGGACGAAAGCGATCCAGAATCTTGAGTGTGCGGAAGTCGGAGGATTCCTCCATATCAGTACACCTCCTGCACAATGGATACAAAACGCTCCGCAATGGCTTTATGTTCATTAAAGCCCGTCAATTGATTGAATACTTCCTCCAGCGTACCTTCCATGGATTGCTGTTGGAGCTGCTTGAACGTTCCGTCTGCCACTACGCGCCCTTCAGCGATCAGTACAATTCGACTGCTGATCTTCTCCACCACATCCATGATGTGTGACGAATAGAAGATCGTTGTGCCTTTGGCTGACAATTGTGACAAAATCTCTTTGACTACCATCACACTATTGGCATCCAATCCGCTGAGCGGTTCATCCAGGAACAACAGATCCGGGTCATGCAGCAGCGCAGAGATCAACAGCACTTTCTGACGCATACCTTTGGAAAAGGATGCAATGCGGGAATGATATGATTTTTCCATTCCAAAACAATCCATCAATAGCTTGGCTTTGTAATCCGCATCTTCATAGGACATACCGTATAACTCTCCTGTAAAAGTCAGATACTCCGCAGGCGTTAATTGTTCATACAATTCCGCCACCTCCGGAACATAGCCGATTCTGCGTTTGTACTCTACATCGCCATCCGCAATATCTTTACCAAAGATTCGCACCGTGCCTACATATCCTTCAACCAGCCCGAGTAAAATCTTAACCGTCGTACTTTTGCCAGCCCCGTTTGGGCCAATATATCCAATCATCTCACCGCGATTTACTTCCAGATCGATGCCATTCAACACATAACGTCCGTTGTATCTCATACGCAAGCTTTCAATTGATAGCACTTGTTGTTCACTCACTTCGTTATCCAGCTCCTGTCTCTATCTTTTTCTACAATTCTACTAGTTTACCACAGATTGGGATGGTAATGATCGGAAAAAGGTCACGATATCAGCCATCGTCTGGACATCCCCTACGAGTAAAAGCATCACTTAAATGCGTGAATACATCACAAAGCCCCTGTCCCACCTTATGGTAAGAGACAAGGGCTTCCATTTTATGCTGAACCTTATTTTCTAATATTTAAAACGTCTTACTGCACCTTAACAATCTGAAAATGCTGATTCGTGCCGCCATTATCTGTCCACTGGATGGCCGCAGCCCCATCTGCCAGGGATTGACTGGAGATATCCAATACCTTGCCTGTACTGCGGTTTTTCAGTTTATAATAACCACCACCTACATGGACGAGCTGCCATTGCTGGCTGGCCCAGCCACCATCATTCCACTGTTCAATGACAGCCCCATCCGTCGTGGCACCATTCTCCACACCAATTAACTTGCCACTGGAACGGTTGATGATTTTGACATAACCGCCACCCGCATCGGTAATCTGCCACTGTTGACTTGTCATCCCCCCATCTGCTCGCTGCTCCAGATCCGCACCGTTGGCGGAAGAACCCCCAATGACATTCAGCAATTTGTTGCTTTTACGGCTAATCAGCTGATATGAAGCATTCGGGTCCCAGACATCCGGTGTACTCACTCCGGTCACGGTCCCTGTTGCTGTATCAATCGTAATACTGCTGGCCCAGTTCATCGCCAGACTGGTTGCACTTGGGAATGAAAGTGGCAGCCAGACATACTTGGAATCCTGTACAGGTCCGCTCCATGCACCAGCCCAGCGGTCACCCATGTAGAGATAGGATGTGGTCTGTGAACCTTCTACAGGAACAACATAGGTGGATTGGGAACCATACGTTGTGCTGTCTCCAAAATTGCTTAGGCCGCTCCATGTGCCTGTAATGCTGGAGGCTGTCGCATATTTGGCCTGATTTGGATTCCAGCCGGTCGCACCCGAAGTAATCAGGAAGTAGACGCCGTCTTTTTTGAATAGGGCAGGCGCTTCACGATATTGTCCGGGCCACAGCGTTGTGACTAGGGATTCCACACCCAGGAAATCCGGGGTCAGCTTATATATATTCAGATCAGCATTCACTCGGGTCGCAGAGATCAGATAAGCGGTTCCGTTATCGTTGTATACCGTCATGTCTCTGGAATCATACCCAAGTGGACGATAACTGCCCACATACGTGTAGTTGCCATCCACCGTATTCGAAGTAGCTACCGCCACTCGGGCCTCGCCATAATCCAGACCATTCTCCTTGTGCATCCACAGCACATATTTGCCGGTAGCACTGTTGTAGATGACTTTTGGGCGTTCAATGTTGGAGATATTTAGCTCGGTAGCCGAGCTGCTGGTCAGCACATCATTGCGATACTCCCAGCTCTTCAGATCCGATGAACGATACACCGATACCGCCTTGAACGTTCCATTCGTATTACGGTTCTCCCCAAACCAGTAATAATACCCATTTGCCTTAATCATCCCGCCCCCATGAGCATGAACGACATTGCCATTAGTATCCTTGAACTGTACCCCGTTCGTTACACTGAGCGGAGCAGCTAAAGCATTCGGTCCGGGTGCGAGCAGCATACCTATTGATTGCAGCGCCAAAACCAAAGCAAGCAGATAACTTAAGCGGCAGGTAAAGCGACGTGAATGTGTATTCTTTTTCAACCATCCATCGTTCATAGCCATATCGTAATGCACCTCCATGTTTTTTTGTGGAGCGCTTACATAAAAGAAAATCGATATGTCTCATCTGCCTCCGATCGATGATGCATTTCAGCATTAGAATTCCTGGCAATACTGGCTGGGCGTTCACCTCCCTGATTCCGATTGTATCCGCCACGTTCCTGCTCGAATAGTGAACAATCCGGCGGAAGATGTACAATTTTATACTCCGCTCTCTCGATCAACAACAAAAAGACGCTTCCCCCGAAGCGTCCTCTGCTATACCTGCCCTACCCCTCCATGATGTAACGATCTCTAGCTGTGTAAGGCTGTTCATAGGCAGGTTTTTATATGATGTTTTATCGGCGTATACTCGCCCTTATTGCTTAATCTTGGTCGTCAAAATCCTGGTCAAACGATAACACTTTACCTGTGTTGGCATCGATATCTACATCTGCTTCACCTTGAGCGGTTCTCAGTTCGATCTCATACACATAGCGACCATCATCATGATCCAGCTCGACTTTGGTTACTTTACCACCCGTAACTTGTTTCAACGCAATGTTTGAAGCTTGGGAGGCCGTCAATTTGACCTGCTTGGAAGCAGAGTTATTAGACGTGTTGCCTGTTGCAGTACCTTTATAATCGTCGTCATCATCGTAGTCTTCATCATTCACGACCGCAAGGATTTTGCCTGTGTAAGCATCCAGACGAACGACAACATCATGGGTTCCTTTTCTGTCAATCTCAACTTCATAGAACGTTTGGCCGTTTCTACGCTCCAGATCCACGTCATCCACTTTACCATCGGCTGCTTTTAACGCCAACGCTTTCGCTTGTGATGCATTCAGCATTTTACCTGTGCTGTTCTGATTCTGTGTTGCAGATTGTGTTGTTGACGTTGGTGTAGTTTGCACCGATTGTCCGTTCACATTCCCGCTAGCCGCTACGGCCGATCCACCAAGTAATACTGCTGCTGACAAGCTACCAATCCAAAGTTTATGTTTGTTCATCATTATCCATCTCCTCGTTGTTGTTGTTTTCGTTCTCGTCTACATTTATAGAATAACCTGCAGGAATGAGAGATCAGCGAGAGTTAGATTAGAATTTGATGAGAAAATGAGGAGAGTACTCATATAACAGGTGTTCATTCTGCATGTAATCTAAACTAAATGAAAAAGATGACCCCTAAACTAGGAATCATCTCTCTAAAGCAGTTTAACACTATATTTAATGTGTTCCTTGCAACATGTTAATCATCGTCCTCATCCCAAGTCACGGAACGAATCGCTCCCGAGATGGCATTCACCTGTACAATAGCCTCACGGCCATCCTCCAGATCAATTTCAACCAGATAATACGGATTCCCACTGTTGGTTCCACGCAGTTCGATGTCGTCCACTTCCCCCGGAACCTCCGCAAGTGCCTTCTGTTTGGCTTGCTTCTCGCTCAGAAACTGAGGTTTGGGATCATCCTTGGTTGGTTCAGTTGTCGGGGCTGTTATTGTTTTGGAAGCTATCGTCTCTCCCGTGTATGGATCAATCGTGAGTTCTTCACGGCTGTTATCCTTCGCCTTTAATACCGCGGTGTATACCGGACTGCCTTGCTGCTCCACAAGTTCAAGCGAGACCAATTGGTTATCTGCTTGTTGTTTTAACAACGCCGTCTTGATCTGCTCGCGGCTCCATAACGTCTTCTCTTCCGCTTGCGGGTTCGATTCCAGCCGTTTAATGGAATTCACAGCAGCTGTAACGGCATCCACTTGCACATCATATAGGCCGGTCTCCGAACGGAGCTGCATGATATACGTCCCGTCCTTCAACGTGGAATTCACAATCTCTCCTGGATATTGATCCAGTACGGACTGGGCTGCCGCATCTGCCGTAAGTACCGCACCCGTCGATTGCCAAGGCTTCCACCAAGCAACTACTGCCACAATCAGCACAACGAGAAGCCCTGCACCCCACCAAAGTGATCTTCGCGATTTTGCCCACCCACTGTTCGTCTGTTCATGCCGTTTCATCTCCGGTGGTCGCTGCTCATGCTCTGTCATCACGTTTCCCCCTTATAACTCTCCCAATAGCCCAAGTTCATCTGTTATATATTCGGTCTGAGTTTAGTTCCCAATGGCTACTACATAAAATGAACTAATCTTTTACACAGTAACGGAGAGGACAGAAATAACCTGAAAAAGCGAAGCTACAAGCTTTCTGCAAGAAAGCTACTTCGAAAGCATACACTTCGCCTAAAAGCTTTCTGAAAGAAAGCTACATCGGAAGCATACGCTATCCCCGGATTTTCCCCTTGAGAAAAGGGGATCGAAAAATCTGGGGATAACAGCGATTGGGAGGTTCTTCTGTCATCGTAGTGTCAGTGTGAACAATCTTTAGTTCAGTTTATATAGTATATAAGAGAAGAATGAGAATTTCATGAGAGCGGCCCGTTCTGAACCGATAAAGGCAAAATAATCGAAGCCTCGGTGCCTTCACCCTCGGTGCTGGTCAGTTCGATCCGTGCTCCAACTGCTCCTGCAAGCTCTTTGGCAAGTGACAATCCCAGACCTGAACCACTTGCACCTAAGCTGCGTGTTCTGGCCGGATCAACCCGGTAGAATCGGTCAAATACCTTCTCCAGCTCGTCCTCCCGCATACCAATCCCGGTATCCACAATCCGAATTCGGCACTCTTGCCCCTTGGCTTCCAACCTGACTTCAATTGCATCTTCACTATACTTCCGGGCATTATCCAGCAAAATAAACAAAAGCTGCTTCAGCTTGCTCTCATCGCTGATCGCCCAGATTGAATCTGGATCTTCACACCGGACTTCACGGTGATAGGCTTCCCGAAACGCACGTGTGGAGTCTGTAGCCAGTCTCGTGATATCCACACGCTCCAACTGCACATTCCACTGCTCTGGCTGCTTCGCAAGCAGTAACAGTTGCTCGGTCATCTCCCGCATACGAACCGATTCGGACAGAATCGCCTCTACCGCTTCATCAAATACCTCGGGCCGCTCTTTTCCTCGCCGCTGTAGCAGGCTGGCATAGCTCTCAATAATGGTCAGTGGAGTTTTGAGCTCATGAGATGCATCAGATACAAATCGTTCCTGTCGTTCAAAGTTGGATTCGAGCAGATCCATCATCCGGTTAAACGTCTGTCCCATTGTTTTCAGTTCATCCTTCGACCCTTCCTCCAGTGGAAGACGCTTGAATTGGCCGCTGGACTGAATGTCACTCATTGTACGTGTCATCTGCTGAATCGGTCTGGTCATCCGATTCGCCAGAATCCGGCTGGAGATAATGGCTGGAATGAGAGCAATAATCGTGACCGCCACAAGCACAGTTCGCAGTACAGACAGGCGATTCTCCGTCTCTGCAATGCTCTCGGTCACCTGCACATTCACCACCTCGCCATCAGGCCAGATGACCGGAACTGATACCCACACATAACCAATCTGTTCAACTTGGGTATACTCCGATTTCTTCTCACTTTCGTACTTATAGGGCAGCTTGCTCAGCTGCTCGGAAGCTGCTGTTGTTGTCACCGGGGAACTGGTGCCGTCTTCATTAACGATCCGAAGCATGCCGTTCACAGGCGCATAGGCCCGCAGCAAGTCATCCGGCGGTATGGAGCCGGCAGACTGACGCACTCCTTTGACAATAGACTCTGCTTCCGCTTCCACCCGATTAACCTCGTTATCAATCGACATCCGTTCAAACACGATGTAGACGGACAGGTTCACCGCGATTAACAGCACAGCAAATAATACAGACGAATATCCGTAGATTTTACTGCGCAGGCTCATAACTGTTCCTTCAGGACGTATCCAACGCCCCGTACGGTATGTATTAAGGGCGGTGTGAATCCGTTATCCACCTTTTTGCGCACATAACGGATGTACACATCCACCACATTGGTATCTCCATAATAATCGTATCCCCACACGGCCTGCACAATTTGATCACGACTGAGCACCTGACGTTGATTCTGCAGCAGATATACGAGCAGGTCGAACTCACGTGGAGTAAGCTCAATGGCCACACCATCCCGGGATACCTCTCGCGTTCCTTCATTCAGTTTCAACCCGGCAACCGTTAACCAGCCTGCCTCAGCTTCAGCCTGATGCCCAGAAGAGTCATTCCCCGGATCAGCAGGTGTAGACGAAGAAGCGGAAGAAACAACAGACGCCGCTGCACTAAGCCGCAATGCAGCCCGAACTCGGGCAAGCAGCTCTTCAATCTGGAACGGTTTGGTGATGTAGTCATTGGCTCCGAGATCCAGGCCAGATACTTTGTCTTCTACCGAATCTTTGGCAGTGAGCATAATGATCGGAACCGTAGCATCTTTGGCCCGAACTCGCCGCAACACTTCAATTCCACTCAGACCAGGCAACATCACATCCAGCAGAATCAGATCCCATTGTCCGTCTGCATACTTCTCCAATCCTTCTGTTCCACTGCCTGCCTTGCCTACCTGATATCCCTCATACTGTAGCTCCAGTTCCAGCAGACGTGCTATTTTGGGCTCATCCTCTATGACCAGCACGGCTCCGTTCATGCAGCGCTCCCCCTCATCCCCATCATTTCATTCTCCCGTTATCTTACAATAACATCTACAATTTGCCCAAGGCATCTTCAACCGGATGCTCCCCGGCAATTAGATCAAAGGCCATTCGGTACGTCTTCTCTTCCTGCAAAGAAGCCACGATGACGCGGGCTACATCTTCACGCGGGATACTTCCCGGCTCCAGATCGGTTCCAACTGCAATCTTGCCTATGCCCGGTTCATTCTTGAGACCACCTGGACGTATAATCGTGTAATTGAGATCACTTGCAAACAATGCACGATCTGCATAATGTTTCGCCACGTAATAAGGCTTAATGGACTCTGACCATTTCTCCCGTTGATCTGCGCCATACGCACTGACCAGAATATATCTGGAGATTCCTTGCTGCTCTGCGGCTTCCATCGTTTTCACCGCACCGTCGAGATCGATAAGCAGTGTTTTGTCCTGACCGGTAGATCCGCCAGAACCTGCCGTAAACACAATCGCATTATGATCCTTCATTGCCTCAGCTAAATCCTCTACACTACCCTCCAGGTCACCAATCACCACATCTGCACCGAGTTTCTTCAGTGCATCCGCCTGCTCCGGTTTGCGGATCATAGCCGTTACTTTATGTTTGCCTTCCTGGGCCAGCTGTTCCACCACAAACTTTCCGATTTGTCCATTTGCTCCTATAACTAAAACGTTCATACGTCATTCTCCTCTCAGTTGAACGGATGGCTTGTTGCTGCTCCCCGTTCTTTTTATTTAAAGATACTCATCCTATAATTTAAACGAAAGCCGGCGCTTCTAAGCGCCGGCTTCATGTCCATGCCCGTTCAGTACATCTATGAAATGTGAATTCTTCCGTTGTCCCATTAATATGCCATATACCCTAGGTGGTTTATACGCCACCTCACATTTGACCACTTCTGCCGCACCTTTTTTCCATCTGAATATCTGTTATCCTTTGTAATCGTGACAACCAAAAAGGACGCCCAAAAGGGCGCCCTTGAATGGCATTAAGATTAGTAAGCCAGTGCAAACAAACCGTGAATATGAGCCAGGTAACGGATGTTACTTGCTTCTTTCATCATGGTTGCAGGCAGACCTTTCAGACGAGTCTGGTTACCACCGATCATGCCGACAGCATCTTTACGACCCAGACTTCCCAGCGTACCGGAGAATACTGGTGTGAAGGATTCCATTGCGCCACCTTTGAACATAACGCCCAAGTTGTGACCAATAGTCTCACCCATTTGCCAAGCCAATTGTGCTGTTGGAGGGTAAGGGCGAGCGCCTTCGCTAGGGAAGACCACTGCGCTGTCACCAGCAACAAACACGTCTTTGTGAGAAGTAGATTGCAGAACTTCCGTAACTTTCGCACGGCCACGATCCACTTCAATTCCGCTGTTAGCAACAACAGCGTTGCCTTGTACGCCACCTGTCCATACGAGTGTGTTCGTAGGGATGGAGCTGCCGTCTTTCAGCAGAACTTCGTTTTCTTTCATCTCGGTAATCGCTACGCCAACGATGAAGTTAACGCCACGTTTCTCAAGACTTGATTTAGCACGTTCAACCAGCTCTGGCGGGAATCCTGCCAGGATGGAAGGACCTGCTTCAACTGTGTACAGGGATACTTCTTTGAAGTCGATGCCTTTTTCTTGACATACAGCAGGAAGCAGGTCAGCGAATTCGCCAACAAGCTCAATACCTGTCAAGCCGCCGCCACCAATAACAAACGTAGCGTCTGCTTTGTTGCCGGACTGTTTGTAAGCATCAAGACGTGCTTCAACGTGTGCACGAATACGGTTTGCATCGCTAACCGATTTGAGCGTGAAGCTGTACTCTTGCAATCCCGGAATTCCGAAGAAGGCAGTTTCGCTGCCCAAGGCAACGACAAGTGCATCGTAAGAGTATGTGGAGCCGCTGGTCATCAGAACTTTTTTCTCGTCCGGCTTGATTGTATCCACCGTATCGATTTTCAAGTTCACGTTTTTGCCACGCAGCAATTTTTCGAGTGGAAGAGCAACTGCTTGTTCAGCAATGCTTCCCGCTGCAAGACGGTGCAGTTCCGTGATAATTTGGTGTGTAGGGTAACGGTTCACGACAGTAATTGTCGCTTCTTCCGGAGACAAGTATTGACGCGCAGTCAATGCAGTCAACAGACCGCCGTATCCTCCACCCAAGATCAAAATTTGCTTCGACATATCCATCCTCCGTTCTTCTAAGTCTTAACGTTTCTGTTGTTGACGCTCGTTCAGGATGCTCAGGAAAGATTGAGCAAAACGAAGCGATTGTTGTACGTTTGGATCTTTGAGCATTTTCAGCATAGCGAACAAGCCAACTGAAGTTTGCTCTGTTTGCGCACGGTCATTGGCTTCGATGGCAGCAGAAGCTACACCTTTAGCTTTGTCTACAACAGGCTTAGCGAACTCGCCCATTGCGCTCATTGTGTCGCTGATCAGAACTTTGTCTGTTGCTACACTTTGTGCAAAGTCATAAGCTTTTGTCATAGCAGTAACCATTTCAGCCAATTTAGGCAGGTTCTCCACCAGAACGGTTAAAGACTCCTGTACCTCAGGCTTCATCAGTTGATCCAGAACGTCCAAGGACTGGCGCTCGGAAACGTTGGCACCTTCTGTAACTGGCACCTCTTGTTGAGTAGGCGATTGTGACATAAGAGAAAGTCCTCCTTTACTTTGGGATAGAAGTCCGCGACTTTCATGATGCCTGTCAAGCAGAGCCGAACCACAAAATACATCGAATACATTTAAATGTACCAAATTTCACACAATAGGATGAGCGTAGCTCAGGGCCACTCCCATATCATGCATTGTATCTTGGATCTATTGCGGACAACATGTGTTGACGCACAAAACGACAAGCAGGCCGAAACCGAACTCTATACCCTTATATTACACCTCTTACACATGAACATGAAAAAGAAATTTTTTACACTTGTGAAGATATTGTGAACATTGTAACAAAATCGATTTTTTTGTCAACCCATGAAGGCAAGCTAACGCCGCCGATCCTCCTGTCCAAGATCCGTATTCCTACCACATGTGGTATTAAGACAAGATCACATATGACCAGATGTGCGATATGTACACAAGGAAGGATTCGTTTATCGAAAATTTCAGGAATTGTTTTCCAATATCAAGATAATCATGCAACGAAATTGGTCACTGTCGTTATTATGCAGCGTTGGGCTCAGCCTTATTCCATCATTGAGACATCTTTTCTATTTCAAGTATGAACCTCTTGCGTCACGAATGCAAAAAAGACAAAAAGAAGGCCTGACGGATCGCCCTGCCTCCTGATATTTGTTTTCACTGTATGTCCAATCTGATTGTTACAATTAGGTCACACCATAACTATTTCTGGGGAATGCTGTTCCATTCCTTCAAGCAACACTTTTATTACAACAACGGCGGCTCGCTCCAATTCCTCCACTTCCAGAAGTATCGAGATAGCCTGATCGGCATGAAGCTTCTCATTAGGCAGTCCTCCATCTGGAAAAGGAAATAATTCTGTGAGTGTATTTAACTTTTGGGACATGTTTCGATATAACTCTTCTGCCTGAAGACAGAATGGAATCAAGTTGGAATAACAGGCAGTCGAAGCCCACTTTAGAGAAATTTCTCTGAAAAACTCACTTGCATAACGTCTTGCATCCCACAAAACCGCAATGTTATAGGCGTGACCGTTCGGTTCTACCCGTCTGTATTTTAAGGCTTCTCTCCAGACTGCATAGGCAGCCACACCACTGACTGTGTTCGGCAAGGTATACGGGTCCTCTCCACGATAATGAGCCAACGCAGCTGTCAGTGCCGCGTGCAAGTTCATTTCTCGTATCATGCCATCTGATTCGGCTGCCAGTACAAATACTTCCTGATTCACACCCCGGCCTACATGATCATAGGGAATTGTTCCTGATTTAATGAAATCGGTACCGTATAGGGTCCGGGCTGCATCATCATAGCCATAGATCAACCCGAATTCGGGAATATTCAGGTCCCACACGACGGCCGGAATTCCCCGATGAATGGCGTAACGTATCAGGGAGAGTGCCTGAACAAGTCTTGGATTAAGCAACCTTTTCCCCTTCGCTTTCTCCTCTAGCATCGAAGGATCGACCAGATTGGCATTGAGTCCCGCTTCGCTCGCCAAAGCCTCAACCGCATGGGAACGATAACCCATATGTTGCAATCCTCTTGTAAGCACCTCTTTGAAGTTATAGGCAGTAGGTCCAGCAATATGTATGTCCTGAGGCAGGATGGTCAAACGAAAAGAAAGTCCACTCATCCCCATAACCATGGGGAGAGACGGAGATGGACCGATATAACCTAACATCTCGTGAATGGATGCTGCTGCCGAGTTCCAGGTTTGGGGAGCCCGAAACGAAAGGGGTTCCTCCAGAGTCACTCGATTTTGCCCGAGTGTATTCCACTCTGCCAGCATTTCTTCTACAGATAAATGAATATGAAGCTGAGACACTTTTTTACGTGAACGGGACAGAATTTGATACACATTGGCACTTGTCAGATTGAACTTGCAGGCTATTTCTTGCGGTGACAGCTGCTCCATCCAATATGATGTGAAGACCTGTTGTTCTCTTTCATTCAGACAACCCAACAGCCTGTGGAGATTGTTCCTCATTTCCTGCTGAGCAACAGCTTGATACGGATCATAGCCTGTATCCTGCGATCTCCGATCTGTGTCATTCAAAAGATGATTCAGCGTCATGTCGAGCGAGTCTTGATCGCTCCATGAGGCATCATCGGCTCCAAATCCAAATGCAAAGAACGAAGAAAAATGTTCTTCCCGCTGCTGCTTTTGGCGCTGCATATGTGAGTATGCCTGATTACGCACAATGCGCTGCATCCAGGCCATAAAACGCTCAGCATTCTGAAGCTGTCCCATATGAATGAACGCACGAATAAGCCCATCTTGTAAAATGTCTTCTGCGAGATAAGAATCATACGTGAGTGCTCGCACATAACGAAACAATTGCCCACGGTAACGGTGAATCAACTCTCCAAAGGCCTCTGTATCCCCCGTTTGGGCTCGTTGGATAAGCGCGATATCGGGCTCCTTTTGCCCATCCTCTAATGTCTCATCTAACCCTGGCCTGATATGGCGATTGTTAGTTAATCCATCCATGTATATCTCCCTTTCTTATAACGTCTACACTTTCATTACTCCATCTTCAAAATAGAAGCTTCGATCATGGCTTCCGTCTCCGCGATTGCCACCATGATTGTCGCAGCAGCCTCCCAGTTCCGAGAGACAAGACGGGATTGGCATTCCCCGAATTGGCGGGATTGTGCATATTTCAAAGCAGAAAGGTCAGGATGGATTGTGTTAAAAAACAAACCATAATCATGGGCACGACGTGCGCCTACTGGCAGAGCAAAATACACATAATGAGCCCACTCATTATCATCGATTGCTCCAGTACGAACCTGTTCCGCCTTATGCAGAATGGCTGAAGCTCCGGTTCGTCCTTCCTGTGCAGCAATATCATGGGTCTGTTCTGTCAGGGTTGATTTGAACCAAGTGAAAGCCCGGTGGTTAATCTCCTCCCGATCAGGATGTTCAATGCGTTCAGGACCCCACCATCGTCGATACACACCGCTACTCCATGGGAATTCAGACTTCCATGCTTCCTCAAGTTTATCCAGTGTCAGGAAGACATTCGGAAATCCAGCCGGGTCATGCAGGCATATTTCATCGCCACTCATATTGAGCGCCACTACATAATGATCGCAACCACCCAGATTGGGAGAGTTGGGATTGTAGACAAGTTTGCCCATATCTAGCGGCCCCATCATCACAGGGCCCTGCTTCAAAACCTCTCTTAGCTCATCTACAGGCATCTCCGTACCCCGTGCTTGCACACTTTCGCGCACACTAAATCCCAGAATGCTCATCGCCTTGCTAATGGCCAGATCAGGACTGGAGGTACAGTTATCAAAAAAAAGCATATCTTCCTGCGTTCGAAAGGCCCCTAGTGAAAAGCCACCGATGGTTTCAATCAGACCGGGATCTATCTTTTCTCCAATGGACGACAGCAGCATTGAAGCTGAGTTGGCGTAGCAATACGCACCATTTCCAATATAATTGCTCATATCATAACATCCTCTCATTCCTTTAATGAAGCACGCGATTAAGCAATGCCTATACTTATACTGACTCTTCGTACAGATCATTTCTGACAGAATATCAAGAACAAATTTCTGACCGCCCTGAAATTGTGAACGTTTAGAATGGAGACATCCCGGTTAATAAGGACTACACCAGAAACGAAGGAGATGTTCGATATGAGTAATTCAACTAGCGATAAAGTCAAAGCAGGCGTAAACAAGGCCAAAGGCGAAGTGAAGGATCAGATCGGTAATGCAACCAATAACAGATCCCTTCAGGCTGAGGGTAAAAAAGACAAAGCCAAAGGTGCTGTACAGGATAAAATTGCCGACATTAAAAAAGATCATCACTAGATCCTTTTGATGTAAAACTCAGAAAGCACGAAGATTTCGTGCAATAGATCGTTTTAAAATAGCCTGACCGTCCGTGTTCGGAAGTTATCCGAATGTGAGACGGAGGCGCAAAAAAGCCAAGGAAGGTGTTACTCAATACACCCTTCCCTGGCTTTTTTTGTGTATTTTATACTGCTGGAACTGCGTATCTTGCCATATCGATAATGAAACTGCGCGTTTCCCTTGTTTTATGGTATTCACGGCTGAACTGTCTGACCCATTCGGGATGTTCCTGATACCAACGAAAGGTTTTTTCCAATCCCTTTTCCAACGTGGTTTGCGGTAACCATCCCAATTCCGCTCGCAATCTGCCTGAATGTACGACCAGACTGGACCCTCTGGACTGGGTTGGTTCCTGCTCCCGGATCTCTACAGCGGCTAAGGATCGATCCATCGGTTTCAATATCTCCCCTATTTCCTGCATGGTTGTTCCAAGCCCTGTCGATATGTTGTAGACCTGTCCGTCTTTGCCTTTCAGCATGATCTGTTCAATGGCCCGGAGGGCATCATCTACATACAAGAAATCACGCACTGCCGATCCCTGAATATCCAGAGCCAGTCCGTCCAACATCCGACCAAAATTTCGGGGAATAATACGGTCTGGTAATTGCCAAGGTCCATAGAGGTTGGTCAAGCGAAAGAGTTTGACTGGAAGCTGGTAACATTGAGCGTATGAGTGAGCCAGCATTTCACACGCAACTTTGGACGCGGAATAAGGAGAGACGGGTGCATACGGATCTGATTCGTGATAGACTATGCCCCAATCACCGCCATACACTTCAACGGATGAAGCCAGCAAGACTGGAATGTGATGTTCCGTAGCATATTGCAGGATGGCCTGTGTGCTGAGCGTATTATTGCGGAAAACTTCCCCTGGCTGATGATACGAATAATCCACGTGTGGCATGGCCGCCAGATGAATTATGTAATCTGTTCCTGGAGGTAGATGAATCCGGTCCGATGCAAGGTTACAACAGATGAACGGCATCTCATGCAGAGGAGAGATATGAACCAGCCTCTGACAATAATCATCCCGATCCAGAAGGGTAATTCGATGCCCTTTTTGCGCCAAAAACTGTGAAAGATTAAATCCCACAAATCCAGAAGCCCCTGTAATAACAATGTTCACACACGATTCCCCCTTGCGATTTATACAACGAGTGCACTGAAGAGAGTTTATGTACTGAGTATAACCTTAAAATGATACATTTTGTATCATTTTACAATTGTTTTTTGTTCGTCCTTGAGGTTATAGGGTAATTTATAGTGAGGTGATGTGAGATGAACGAACGGAAAAAGGACATAGAGACGTTATTCTTTCAGGATGACGGTGTAATTCCCAATCATCCGACCCTGCCTGTGCTTTTGTATAAGAATGTATGGGCTGAAGAGGCTCTTCATGCAGAATCGTTGCTGAACCGTAACGGATGGGGAAATAGCTGGTTGAATGGTGTGTTCAATTATCATCATTATCATAGTAATGCTCATGAGGCTCTTGCTGTGGTGAGTGGATTCGTGAAACTGATTTTAGGCGGAGAAAACGGTCAGAAAGTTTACCTTCAAACAGGCGACGTTGTCGTTCTTCCTGCTGGAACAGGGCATAAACGTCTGGAGTCCAGCACTGATTTTCGTATTGCCGGAGCTTATCCGGGCGGCATGAGTTACAACACACGCACAGGTGAAGAAGACGATCGTGCCAAGGCTCTTCAGGAAATCCGAGAGGTTCCGATCCCGGATACCGATCCGGTCTATGGGCAGCACGGACCGTTACTAGAAATCTGGAATGGGAAGAAATCATAATAGATATGGAGATAATCAAGAAGCATGTTATTGGACAATGCACAAGCGAAGCTGGTTCGGTACTTAACGAGAAAAATAGACTGTTCCCCGGACAAGTAGAAGTTACTCACCGGTGGAACAGTCTATTTAAGTGTTAAATCTGAACAGGTGGTAACGGAGGCACTTCGTGATCATCTTCCTATATGGGCAAGGAACTGCTCAAATCTTCCGTCTTATTTCAAATTTTGTGATCTCGTCGCTTGTTTTTCTATCCATGCGTTTCAGCCTTAGTCCCTTTCAGCGCTCGGTAAGCCGAATACTGTAATACCTCATTGCAAGTGGCTTTCCATCCATTTCAAGTTGGCCTTGCAGCACCAGTTGCCGTAGACGGTACTCCACGAACGCATCACTTATATGCTGGCTACTTGTACCAATCACTTCACCCACAATACGAGCTGCTCGGATATACTTGCCTGGCTCCCAGTTCGGTGTCAGCTCCCTCACCTTCTGCATAATGTACTCGTCCAACGCATCTTCAGTTAAGCTCCGAATCACGCCATTCTCCATCATACGTAATAGCCCAGGCTGTACCGAAAGTTCCAGCCAATCCTGCTCCAGTTGGCGGCGCTCTTGCTTGGACAGTGGCTCTTGCTCAGAGCAAACGTGCCACATCGCCAGAAGCTTTTGCGGAAGAATCTCGCCTGTGTGGAGCACATCGTATTGAACGTCAGGTCTATCAAATAATTGCTTATATAAGCCACTCGTCTCGATAAGATATATGGGGCTCTCGCTGTTCCGCAATAGATACAGGGCGTAGAGCAGTCCCGTCTTCTCCCGTGCATTATTCGCATACCAGATAATGATCGACGTCTTGGAATCAAAGGACTGTATTGTGGCGTTGAGCTCAAATAATGATTCCAGTTCATGCATGCCATATGCCTCACGGTCATTGAGACACATTCGTTCGGTCAGCCAGAGATGCCTGCGTTGCAAGTCTGCACGCCGGGTCAGATCACCCAACGGCCCTACCGCATAATTATCATCTATAGAGAAAAAACTCCGTTTTTCCTGATCAGGCAATGTACTCATTCCCATTTTCAGACTACTTAGAGGTGATTCTCCAAACGTAATATGAATTTCATTTGGCTTGTCGACCTCGGCGAGAGCTTGTTGTTCCAGACGACCCAGATCAAATGGGGTATCCATATTACGAAACAGTGACTGTACCGCTTCCGCAAAATCCACCTTTTCGCCTTGCTCTTCCTGCCGCTTGACCACATGTCCTGACTTCATATAGAGCACACGCAGTACTGAACGAAGTTCATCTTCACTCATACGATTTATCGTTCGGCTGAATGCATAGATATTATCATTCATGCTAGGTCCTCCTTCGAGCTAACGAGATTACTGACATCCTATATCTGCTCACTGATAATTCTTTTAAGAGGAAATCGATTTTCCAGTTGGTTGATTCAGATCATGCAGATCTTCTCCATCTGACGATGACCGGGTAAAGTGTCGCTCCAGTTTGCGGCTTGCCCACAGGGATACCGCAATAAACAGCAATACGCCTACCCAGCGTACAGGGTGCTCCAGAAATTGTTCCACATTGGAGCCGATATACGTAACTGAGAAGATCATTATCGCTTTGCCACAACCTACCGCAAGCAGGAAGGATAACAATCGCATTCGCGCGATACCTGCCGCCACGTTAATAATGACAAACGGACCTACCGGGAAGATACTCAGCAGAAAAACATAACTGAATGCATTCCTTCGAATCCATACCATGCTGCGTTGCACACGAGGTTTGCGTGCCCATCGTTCCACAAAAGCGGATTTCCCGATCTCTCGTACGATCAGGAACGTAACGGTACAACCGAGCACCATGCCAATCCATGAATATATAAATCCTGCCCACAGACCATATACTGCACCGTTCACGCCTACAATTAATAGCGTCGGAAGTGGCGGTACAAATGATTTCATAAACGTAAGCAAAATTCCCGGTAACGGGCCCAGGGAGCGAAACTTCTCCAGCCAGAAACGAATATTTTCTTCCGTAATATATGACATAATGTCCAATGCTGCCGGGGTCATCTGCATCCATCCAATCTATACATTCTAAGTTCTCAGGCTTGATGTTCACTATACATTTCATCATTCTTATGGATGATGAGGCTTCTTTAGCAACTCCCTCCCAGTATAACGTACATCTTCGATGAACACCGATGTCAATTTGAAGAAATTATTGCACGGCAAACTCACTTCCCACCCCAATCAAAATTAAATCAAAAAAAGCACACCTTGACCTCTGTGGTCTTGGTGTGCTCTTTATATCAAAACCCCGATTCCATCTTCGGGGGTATTTATCCTTCTTCCAGCTGCGCTTCCTGCATGGCCAGTTCAATCAACTCTGCCTGATGTGCAGCATTCCATTCGGGAATACCGGAACGCATGAACTCTTCGGCATCCATCGCTGCTTTGGACTGGTTGCACAGATTGCAGGCGCAGACACAGTTGAGCGGGGTGGTATGTCCACCTTTGGCACGCGGCAGCAGATGGTCAATCGTATCTCCATACGATCCACAGAAGTGACAGGTGTAGTGATCCCGGGTCAGTATATACCGTTTGAAATCCTTGTTGCTGAACAATCGGCGAATCGTGTACCGATTGACCACCACAGCGGCTTTTTCCTTCACCAGTGTGACTGCAAGCTCCATGTCCACTTCCTGATGCCATCGTCTGCCCTTGTCCGTCTTGCCTCGCATCCGTACCATTCCTTGCCGGTTGGTCCGGAGCGAAGCCGGATCCTCCGGGTCAATGGCTACCGGGGCCGATGGGGTCTGGCGGCGGGGACGGCCATCCGTGCCAGCCCCGTGACTGCGGCTGGCGTGCGCGGGTCGCTGCCCGGATGCACCGCGGGCAGCGTCTTCGCCGCTCGCCTTGGGCGCACGCTCCTTGCGCGCCTGGCGCGGCTTGGACCCTGGCGAGCCAGGCTGGCGCACGGGCGCAGGAGGCCCTGCCTCCGCAGCATCCCCCGGCGCTTGCCCGGGCTCGCGACTGGTGGCGGCAGGCTGTGCCTCCGCCGCCGTAGGTGCAGCGACCGTGGTGGCATCGCCACGGTCGCTCAGGGCCGGCGCATGGGCCTCAGCAGCTACGCTGCGGGCCTGCCCTGCGCCGGGCGCGAGCGCGGCAGCACGCTTGCGGCGCCGCTTGCGCTTGCGTTTGGCTGCGGTCGGTTGATCCGCAGCCATGGGCTCTGCTGCCGGGCCTTGCGGCTCAGCCGGCAGCAGAGCTTGGTGGGCCGCCGCGGTCTGCTCGGCGGCCTGCACTGCAGCGGTTGCTCGCGCGCCAGCCCGCTGTGCAGTGCCCTTATCATTCGCAGCAGCATGCCCCTGCGAATGCCCTTCTACCCCACGCCAGCGCTCACCTGGCTGTGGCTCATCTCCTACCTCACCTGCCGAGCCATCCTGCTCCAGACTCGTCTCTCTCAGCTCATTGCCCGTTATGCTCTCTGAACGCTTGCTCTTCCTCCGTCTTCTCCTCTTCTTCCGAATACCCGAAGAAGAGGGTGAGGAAGTCACCAAGTCAGCATGTTCATCGTCATTCGAAGATGACGAGCCTGCTGACGGTTGAGACACCAAAATTTTTTCAGACTCAGACACCGTAGCAGATCCCTGCTCCATACCATGGGAGGTATGACTTGCCTCATTTCTTGCAGATGCAGAGGGTCTGGCAGTAACAGCACGTGTCTCCAAGCCATCCCGTTGACGCTCCATCCGTTCATTCGTTCGCCCGCTCACACTTGAACCTGCCTCGTGGTCAGCCTGTCCACCAAGCTGGCGACAGCTACGGCAGGCTCCCCGCCTGGCTCCGGGACCTGCCCGCTTTCCGGTTCTGCGCCGGAATTCGGACATTGGCCGCTGTTGTCCGCAATACATACACGTTTTGCTCAGTCGCGCTTCTTGTTCCGTCTTTCCTTGCCGGAAAGGGGCTGGACCCGTCTCCATGTTGTCACCTCGGTTCCGTATGAATCCGGTTTCTTTCTATTGTATCACATCTGCTCGTGAACACCCTCATGGCCATAGGCCTGATAATCTTTCGAGTTGTACTCCTGTGTCTGTTCACTGCATTCGTGAAGAATGTGTTCCACATATTCCAATATATCCTGCATCGGTCTCCCGCATTTTTCGCATGTTGTCATTATATTCACCTTAATCCTGTTATCCATAATGTATTATCGTTCCGCCTTATGATTACCCCTTATACATGAAAAAGAAACACTCGTTCCCCACATCTAGCATATCTATATAGACGAAAAAACCGCTCCCCGCTCTCCCCTAAGGTCGACCAAGAAACGGTTTATTATTCCTCTAATTGGAAATGTATCTTAACGTACGTCCAATTGTCCCGAGTTCTGTTGTGGCGCGAGACGTGGTTTCGGTTTTGGCAGATTGCCAAAGATGACCCATGCATATGGAACGAACCTTGCCGTCAATCCAACGACAATCCACGAAGCGATCAGAGCTACACCGAATCCTCCGGCATACCACAGATGCACTAACCAGGAAACACCTGTTTGCGGTGGAAATTCACGATACACCAGCAGGAAGAAGGGATGAATCAGGTAGATGCCAAAGGACAATGCCCCCAGCCGATTCAGCGGCTTGACGATCAGTGATGGTCCTTTGCGATAGAGCAGATAAGCGACCTGGATAAGTACCAGCGCACAAGCAAAGGTATGCACATTCCAGAAGAATTCATACCACAGTGTGTTGTACGTTGCGATCTTCAGACGCAGCAGATAATAGATATACACATGGCCAAGTCCGGCAATGATCCATACCGCCCAGAGCAGAATCCATGAAGCTACGCGTCCTTTGGTGGCATTGGCCCGACTGATGACAAACCATTGCTTGATTTTAGGGAAATACACCCCGATAAAAGCACCCAGCATGAAATAGGAGAAGTACGAGAACGCCCAGCTTCCCTTGTTGGGTACCTGGAATCCATATTTATTACTTACGATGAATGCCCATTGAATCAATAGTCCAATCGGAACAGACCATTTCACCACAGAAGGATATTTCTTAAGCAACCATAACACCAATGGGAATAATAGATAAAATTGCATGTTAATAAACACAAAGTACAGATGGGTATAGGCCTTGCCCGTAAACAATTTCGTGATAAAACTTACTGCCGATTCGCCGAAAGGTCGGCCCTGATAATGTGTGAAATGCAGCAATACAAAATACATTAATGAAAACAGGAAGTATGGAAGCAAAATATACACAAATCTTTTCTTGTAGAAGTTACTCACGAGTTTCTTATCCAGCGGACGGGAATAATAGTTATAGAACAGTACAAAACTGCTCATAAAAATAAAGGTTGGCGTACCATATTTCATAAAGATATTAATAAAGTTGTACAGCCAGTAGTAGCCTGAACCTGTCATGTCCACCGTCGCATAGGACGTGGAATGCACGCACAGTACGCCGATAATTGCCATGGCACGCACCAGATTCAGCTCTGGAATTCGCTCTCTTTTCAGTGTTTCACTCATGTTTACGTTTCTCCTTAATGTGTTCGTCAATATGTCAGATATGACTTAATACAATAAAGCTCTCTATCTATTAAAAGCCATAATGCTTAAGATGGATAGTCCATTTTCTTAACAATTCCTAAATTTTCAACACATTTCACACTATTTTCATGTCTATATATGTAAAAAAGACCGCGAGTACACGGTCTGTGGAACATCCTGCTCTCAACCAAATGAATATTGGATCAACCGGATGAGAATGGTAAATTTGGGTTTGGGCATGATCACGCCCCTGACTGAGTCTACTTCCCACGACTCGCCAGAATCTGTTTATACACGTCAATCGCTGCCTGTCTCGATGCCTTCAGATCAACAATGGCATCCTTGCGCGGCTGATGGATGTCCTTGCTATGCAGATCCTTCAATTCAGGCAACCACTTGCGAATATAATCACCTTGCGGATCATACTTCTCGGATTGCGTTACTGGATTGTTCACGCGAAAATACGGAGCCGCATTCTCCCCAAGCGAGGCACACCATAACCAGTTACCACGGTTTTGAATGTTATCATAGTCACGCAGCTTGCGCCTGAAATAAGCTTCGCCCAAGGTGAATGGGCATTGCAGGTTTTTGGTGAGAAACATCGCCGTGAGAATCCGCAGCCGGTTTGGCATATGTCCGGTTTCATTCAGTTCCGTCATCGCTGCATCAATAATCGGAATGCCTGTCTCCGCCTTGCACCACCGTTCAAAGTGATCATCATGGAGAGCCGAGAGATCGTACACCTTTTCATATGTAAAATAGTGACTCTCATAGACCGCTCGATACAGATAGAAGTCGCGGAAGCACAACTGCCTGATCCATTCCCCAGCCTCAGCCGTGCGACTCGCCGCATCATACATTTTGCGAATGGATACAGCCCCCACAGCTACGTAAGAACTGAGATGACTTGGCTCGTACGCCTCATATTCATCCCGATGATCCCCATATTCAGCAATTCGATCCGACAAAAATTGATCCAACAGCAGATGTGGGTCCTCGTCATTCGAAAGACTGCCCTCCAGCAACTCTGGAGGTACCTGCATTGCATCCGGCCATTCAATCTGACGATCACTCACCTTCAACGCTGCAACCGTTGTTGCCGAAGGAGGGTTGGGATGTTCATTCATGAATTCCACCCACCGCCGATGAAAAGCCGCAAATACTTTATAAGGCTCCGACTTGCCTGTAAAATTGGAAAATCCATTCAGATCCATCAGCAGATGATCCGTCAGTTGTGTGAACGAAACCTCGTGCGCCTCACTAACTTTGCGTATGGCCCTTTCCCGCTCGATTGCATATGGCGTCATGTCCCGATGGACCACAATCTCGTTAATCTCACCTTCGAATTCGTTCAGGATGAAATCAACCACTTCAGCCGGTTTGCCATAAGCAACATGCAGTTTTCGTTTGGCTTCAAGATACTGTCTGCCTAATTCCGCTGCGTGCTGCCTGAAATTCACACCGCTGTGTTCCTTCTCTCGGCCTTGCCGCAGGAGGAATGAATCATAGATGAGAACATGCACACTCTCTTCCTGGTGTTCCCGCAAATAATCGAATGCGGCCAAATCATCCGTACGCAAATCTTTGCGGTGTATGAATAGCTTCATGCTCACCCTCCTGTCTGAACTTACATTACATACGTTTATTTATCCGTCAGGTTCTGATATAACCTGCTTGTTTCGGGCTCCGGCTGATATCCCAGATCCTCATTTAATGTCAATGTAAATGAACGATATAAACGAAGTATGCCTTGCTGATCATCCATGGATGCATACACTTCCATCATGAGTCGGCAGATCTCTTCCGAATAAGGCTCCCGTTCCTGCAATATCGTTAATTGCTCAATCGCTTCCTTGCCACGACCATGCTCCATATCCCATCTCGCGATATCCATAACCAGCGCTGTATACTTGCGTCTGAGTTCCCTTGCTTTGGCCTGTGCCCAATGATAATCATGCTCTTCCAGATAATCGCCACGATAAAGCGGAATCATATGTCTCAAGTCTTCAACATTGTCTGATGTGATGACGTTGTAGACCATGGCTTTTTCAAATTGATCCACATCACTTACCAGATTGCCTGATAACAGACGATAGCGGTTCATATTGTACTCAAGCTTGCCTGTCATGTTCCATTCCTTAAGCAGCTTTCGAATCTGGTACACGGAAGTATGTAGATGGGTTAATCCCTTTTCCTGGGAAACATCACCCCATAGCTTATCCAGCAGAATCTCCTTGCTTACCCATTCTTCCCTGTGATGAAACAAAAAAGCAAACAATTCCTGTGATTTGGTTGTACGCCACTTATGTTTCTTGGCTCCCTGATCCAAGCTTCTGTAGATATCCAGATGTTTGAACGTTAGCAGCCCCGGAACTTCAGTATCCAACTCCACAGATACAGGTTCCGATTCCTGCACCTCGGCGGTGGCTGCAACTTGGGAATTATGCGACATTATGCCCGCTACTCGATCAATGGTTTTGGCCAATCGGGCGGAACTTACCGGTTTCAGTACATAATCCAGTGCATGCAACTCAAATGCTTCCACTGCATGGTCCGCATAAGCCGTAACAAAGATGATACGAATACTCTGATCCAATTGCTGTATATATTCAGCCGCTTCCAGGCCATTCATCTCGGGCATTCCAATGTCCAAAAATACAACATCTACACGTTCCTTTGCCAGAAAATGAAGACCATCACGAGCTGTTGAAAAACATTGCACGGGTGTAATTCGTCCGTCCGTTCGTAGTAGTCGCTCCAGATGAAGCTGCGCTGGCTTCTCATCATCGATCACAATGGCTCTCACCGTTCTTTCAGCCTCCTGCCATGAAAGATTCAATAGGAATACCGATTTTATCGGCATCCGCTTATTAGTCTGTTAACCATAATTGCTTAACTCGGCACACTAATTGGAATAATCCACCTTTTGCACAGGGATACGGAATCGGATCTGCGTGCCTTTACCCACATGGCTATGAATCTCCAGTCCCTGACCATAGAGAGACATCAGGCGACGGTTTATATTTTGCAGCCCGACACCTCCCGGACCTTCGGTGCGCCCAGACTTGACCTGAGCCATACGCTCAGGAGGGATACCTACACCGTCATCCTGGACCTGGACGACTACATGCTCGCTCTCTTGGAAAATCCTAAGATGAACAGTCCCGCCGGCTGCCCGCTCCATCACGCCGTGGCGAATGGCATTCTCCACAAGGGGCTGAATACTGAGAGGTGGCAGATACAGATGCACGTCCGATTCCACCTCATACTCAACCACCAGCCTTTCCTCAAATCTCGCCTGTTCCAGATGCACATAAGACTCCACCAATTCCAGCTCTTTGGTCAAAGGAACAAGCTGCTCCCTGTTCTGGAAGTCAAAACTTCCGCGCAGGTAATGACTCAATTCAATCAGCAGATCGGTTGCTTTGTCCGGATTCACTGCACAGGTCGCGATAATGACATTGAGTGCATTATATAGAAAGTGTGGCTTGATCTGGGCCTGCAAAAAGGCCATTTCGGTCCGAATAGCCTCCTGCACAGAACTCCGCATCTCAATTAACGTCCGAACCCGGGCACGCAATTCACCGGCATCCACCGGTTTGCTCAGGAAGTCATTGGCTCCCGCCTGGAATCCGTGTTTGATATCCTCAGGCAACCCACGGGCGGTCAGCATCAGAATCGGTAACTCCGACAAGGAACTGTGCTCGCGCAGTTTGCGACATAACTCAAGCCCGGACATCTTAGGCATCATCCAGTCCGTAATAACAAGATCAATGGACGGGAACTCCTCACGGAGTTTCAATGCAGTGGACCCGCTGTCCGCTGCAATCACGCGATATCGTTCTGTCGACAATAGGTTGAGCAATACCTGTCGATTCACAGGGTCATCGTCTACAATCAGAATCGTATGCTCCGCTTCCGGAAGATCATCCGGCTCATCTGACTCTCTTGTCACAAGCTCCTTCGCCCCTGCCCCCTGTGCAGCAACATATCGGGCGGCAACTGGTTTCGAATGAGATTGCAACATAGGCAGCTTCATAACAGGCAGGGTGAAATGAAAGGTCGAACCTTGCCCCGGCGCCGATTCAACCCAGATCTCACCACCGCCAAGCTCAACGAGTTTTCGCGTAATACTCAGACCCAGTCCGGTTCCATTGCTTAATCGCTCGATCGTGCCGTTACTCTGCTCATACGCCTGGAAGATATCCTCCTGTTTGTCCAAGGCAATGCCTACCCCTGTATCAGCGACCGATACCTTCACCCAATCCCCCTCAACACTGGCGTACAATCGAATCTCACCCTGCTCAGTGTACTTATAGGCGTTACCCAGCAAGTTATACAGAACTTGCCTTAGGCGATCTTCATCTGCCTCAACAAGTGGCAACGACTGGGGCCATTGCTGAATCAATATAACCGGCTTATCCTCAAACGTGAAACCCGAGACTTCAACCACAGTATGAGCAACGGATTCCAGATCAACAGGTACCCGTTTCAACTCGATCTCACTATTTTTTAATTTGGAAAAATCCAAAATATCGTTAACCAGCAGTGAAAGGCGCTTGCCGGTTGAAGTAATCATGGAGAGATTTTTGGCTTGCTTGGGCGTGACTGCTCCAGCCGCCCCTTCCAGCATGGATTGCGCAATATTAATGATGCCATGGAGGGGAGTTCGCAGCTCATGAGACGTATTTGCCATGAACTCGTCCTTCAGGCTGTCGATGGCCAGCAAACGCTCTGACAGGGCTTCCACGTCTCGGAATGATTGTGCGAAGCGGATTGCGGTCACTATCATCTGGGCAAATACAAATAATAAAAGTTCAATCAGCGCAAAGAACGCTGTGTCTAGGGTAGTGAACGCACCAAGCGTATACAACACAACAACCATGAGTATGCTCATCATACTCACCAATGCAAAGTGGCTGTCATTCGGCCGGCCTTTCAACCAATAGAACATGGCTCGCAGCGTATACAACATGACAACAAGCGAGATCAGTAACATGGGAAGCTCAAGAGACGAGAAAAGCGTTGGAGGAAGCGTAATACCCACAATGGTCTGAGTAATGATTAGCACTACAGCCAGACGAACAAACCACTGATGAACTGCTCCTGGCACACGGGCATCCATATATCGAAGCAAAAAGTAATAGGCAAAGGCTGAACTAAGGAGCTGAATCCGAAGTATCTCATTATTGGTCAGGAACGGTACAAACGTACCCAGTAACTTCTCCCCATGTGTCAGAGCGTACACCGCACCAGAAAGGCTGAATAATCCGAGAAAACGAAGCTCCTTCTCCGTACGTCGTAATCTGAACAGAAGTAGGAAAAAGGCGGCTGGCAAGATAAAACCGAATAAGGCCATCAGATCCCTGAGCCAATCTTGTTGCTGGCTTTTCAGAATACTATGCTCGTCTCCAAACAAAATGGGCGCTACTATGCCCCCGGAAGAATAACTATAGTTTGATACCTGAATGATAATGTCAGCCGTGTTGCCCTCAATGGACGTGAATCCTGTAAAGGGCAGATTTAATTGTATATCTGTCGCCTTGGTCTTTCCTGGCAGACCTTTGCCGCCAACCTCTTTACCATCGATAAATACCCGGTGGGCCATGCGTATATTCTGTGTGCGTATACCATAATCATTTTTCATCGTCCGGGGTGTAAGTTGGACTTGCAAATGATAGGTTCCATACCCATGCGCCTGCCCCAAAGATTTGTTCCATCGGGCAGGAACTTGAGTGCCAGACGAAGCCGGCAAAGGCTTGCGACCGGATACACTTGCTTCAATATCTGCCGGACTCAGCAACTGCCCAGGGTAGAAATCCCAGACACCCTTTAGAGACGCTGCCCCCTTGCGATCAAAGTCCCATTCGGTCAGGTCAATTTTTCCATCCGCAGCCTGGGGGTTACTCCGCTCACTAATTAACGTCTGGGCGATCCAACCCAGCGGAACAATGACAATGCATATGAAACTTATGGTCAGCATAATCCAGTGTTTTCTCATCTATGTATTCCTTCCATTCACAATGGCGAGAGACGTCTAATTTTGTCGATTTATCACTATAATTCATGTTACACGTTTCTGGTGCTCACGGAAATAGTTTCCGTATCAAAATCGGTCAACTTCCTTATAATTTTAAGGATCTCTATCTGTTTTCGTCAGTTCTTGGTACACCAAAGAACCCTAGGCCGAATTTCACCGGAATGAACGGGCGAAATGACCTGGGGGTGATTGAATGAAGATTTATTTAACAACTTGGGCAAGCTTCTGAACGATTCCGGCCCATCCCTGTTCCATACGTTCGCGTACGATAGCGTGGGCCTGTCCAAACTCAGTCAGTTTATCCGCATCCCAACCGCTGTGAATCAGTGTGAAATCCGTACCTTCGGGCTGTTCATTCAGTTGGAACGTCAACGTCCAGTCCTTACCCCAGCGGAATGACAGCTTGTGCAGCGGATGAACTTCCGTCACCTGACATGGTGATTGGCCGAAGGGGCCTGCTTCCAATATAAACTCGTGACCTTCCACGGGTTCCAGATTGCCTGGCATGAACCAGGTTTTCAGTCCCTGCTCGGTCGAGACCATTTCCCACACCTTCTCTACAGGTGCATGAAGTACCAGTTCCTGCCGGATATCTGGCAGTGCGCTTGATGAATTTGATGATGAATCCATTCGAATCACCTCCTTATACATTTCATTTCGTATGACTACCCGAATAGAAGTTGACCTCCGCTTTATCCCCACCCTATAATTGGAACATATTCCATAAAAGGTGCGTGAATCCTATGATAGTCTGCTCTGAAAAATCCATTTCCAACCGTTGCCGGAAGGGATAATCTTAACGAGTTCCCTTTCACGTTTGCAATTCATTATATCAAAATGTGGGGGACACCTATACTATGTCATTCAGTTATTACGGTCCATTATGCACCGCCGTTTATGATCTAACAAAACCTGTGGGACACTCCTTGGGAGGAGACATTGAATTCTATGGCCATTATCTTCAGCGCTGCAAAGGACGTATCCTTGAAGCCATGTCGGGATCAGGCCGAGTGCTCATTCCTTTGCTTGAAGCAGGCTTGAAGGTGGATGGAATTGATTATTCAATGGATATGATTGACTCCTGCCGTTCTCGTTGTATGGAGCGAGCATTACCCATGCCTGAGCTGTTCGTTGCCGATCTGGAGAAGCTTGACCTTCCATATCGATACGAGGCAATTATCATTCCCGGAGGTTCTCTGCTCCTCATCCAAGACAGACAGGCGTCGATTAACGTATTACGTAATCTATTTCAGCATTTGGAACCTGGCGGCAAGCTCGTGTTTGATCTGTTTCTGCCCGATGTGACACAACCCTTTTCCGTAGAAACATCAACCGTTTCATTACCCGATGGTGATACGATCACGGTAGAAGTGAAAACCATTGAAGTGAACCTTCTTCAACAGTACAAAGTAAGTCTCATTCGCTATGAGCAATGGCATCAGGGTGCTCTTGTTGCTACGGAGCTGCAACAACTTACCCTACGTTGGTACGGCATAGAAGAGTTACGCCTAATTCTCGAACACATTGGTTTCTCCGATATTAAAGTGTACGCTGACTTTAACCCGAATCAGCCACCCACGCAGTCGAATCAAAAATTCGTATACGAAGCAACTAGAAGAGCGTAGTCATCCGTAATTGGATGGATATGCTGATGCTTCTCATCAAAGATAAGGCCACAGCATGAGGTTT
>NZ_JCAXEL010000029.1:0-68556 GCF_059759055.1 Paenibacillus sp. GQ49 | reverse complement strand
CTTTTTTTAAGTTTCTTTCGAAGCTTATTTCATTTGCTTGCCGCACCGTGTAAATCGTGTTTTCTTGGCCGGAATTAGAATATACCATGTACAGATTTGCATTGCAAGTCTTTTTTTGAATCTATATTAACAATCGGTTTGATTTAATACGGGGCGTACATACGGGTTCTCCCAACTTAGCCAGTTCGTATGCACGCTCACCCAGCTTTTTAATGTTTAACATTCCTAGCAGGAACCTTTCTTGGCCATAAACTATAACTAAAGCTTATCAGAAAATCGATTCCGAGTATTATTCCCCACACTCTGATCAGATTATCGAAGGCAGCTGTACGTTCAGCATCTCCAATCCACCATATCATGGCGAATAAAAAAGCACTTCCTATAGCCCAAGCCAATAGATGTCTAAACCATCCACTACGCTCACGACTCGCATGTTCTCTACCATATAACTTGCTGCTGCGAGGATTCTCTCCACCCTTGAACCAATATAGGAAATATCGATCCGCCCAAGCGATCATCTGATGACCATAAGCAATGCTTACTCCTATATACACCGCAGCTATACCATGAATCATACTTGCTGTAGCTCCTCCCTGTAGATCCATAACTGTAGCTACCAGCAATAACAGATCAATAACCGGCGTGACCGTTAACAAACCGATGCCTAACCGCTTCATGCCAAGGAGATACCTGACACTCAGACCTGTGAACACAAACACCCAAAATGCGATCTCACAACCTATAATGAAATAACCAATCATTTCAGCCTCTCCTTTTTTGATACAAATGTATTAAATATAATTTAGCACGTCTGTACTATAATAATCAACAGTGATATAATATGCCTATGCCTAAAATTGTTGATCACGATAAACAGCGTATGATCGTAGCCGAGGCAGCATGGCGTATTATACGGAGAGATGGCATGGAACAAGCCTCTGTTCGAAATATCGCTGAAGAAGCTGGAATTTCGGTCGGTTCGATGCGTCACTACTTTTCTACTCAATCGGAACTACTACTATATGCTATGAATTTGGTATCTGAACGGGTGTCTCATCGAGTCCAACAAATGTCCTTCACCGGCTCTCCGATGGACAATATGAAACGCCTATTGCTCGAATTCTTACCAAACACGGAAGAAAAACTGGCCGAAATGGAGGTGTGGTACGCTTTTACAGCCAGATCGAAAACCGATCCTACACTCAAAGAACTTGCTAATACCGTATATGATGAACTTAGAAAAGCTGTAGGTTCTGTTATCACCTACTTGATTAAACTCGATCTCTCCAAACCTGATCTGGACAAAGAACTGGAGATCGAGAGATTGTATGCACTGGTGGATGGCTTGGGTATCCATACCGTGCTTAGACCAGATCAGATGAATGGCAGGCTCATGGACGATGTTCTCACTTTGCATCTTGCTTCCTTGTGTCGTTAAACCAAAAAAAACCGCAGCACATTCGTTGTGACTAAGGCCCGTTACGATAACAGGAGTTAGTTCTGAATGTCTGACGGTTTTTCTTTTTATCCGATAATGATCCGGCCTTCCGGATGACGATACAGTTTCTTCTCTTTGCGAGGACGAAGGGCATACGCGATGGTTAATGGCCCAATCCGGCCTACAAACATGGTAAAGGTAATAATGATTTTGCCCCAATTGGTCAACTCATCAGTCACTCCCACAGAAAGACCCACGGTACCGATTGCGGATGCAGCTTCAAACATCAGTGAAAGGAATGGCGCATCCTCTGTCGTAAGCAGAAGCATCACCACGATCATGAATATGATCAGAGAAACCATAATAATGGTTAGCGCCCTCATTAGCAGTTCTTTCGGAACACGCTGACGGAAAAACACAATATCCTTATTCCCCCGAATCATGGCATACACTGCACCAATCATGATCAGGAATGTAGTCGTCTTGATCCCGCCCCCGGTCGATCCCGGGGAGGCCCCGATAAACATCAGCAGAATGAAGAAAAATTGGGTAGCCTGCCTCATCTCCGTGATATCGATTGTACTTGTTCCCGACGAACGTGTAGAGACAGACTGGAAGAAGGACGCATAGATCTTCTCGCTCCAGGTGAGTGAAGCCAGTGTATGTCCATTGGTGAATTCGAAAACAAACAACACAATCGCTCCTATACCGATCAGCGCTCCAGATACAGACAGCACCAGTTTGGACTGAAGAGATAGACGGCGGCGTTTGCGATACTCAAACAGGTCATTCAATACTACAAATCCAAGTCCACCAGAAATAACGAGCACAGAAGCAGTCACATTGAATAGCCAGTCTCCGGTGTAGTATTGGAAGCTGTTGCCGAACAGATCAAATCCGCCATTATTAAACAGGGAAACGGAATGGAATAATCCATAGTATATAGCCTGACCAATTGACATCTCCGTTGCCCAGCGCAGCGCCAGTATGACGGCAGCCACCCCTTCAATGGTAAAGGAGAAAATCAACACTTTGCGGATAATGCGTACTATCCCTTCCATACTGTCTGCATTAATGGCTTCTTTGAGTAATAGCCTGTCCTTGAGCGAGATTCGTTTGCCCAACACTAGCGCAAAGAGAGTAGCCATAGTCATGAAGCCGAGTCCACCAAGCTGCATTAATACCATAATGACGATCTGACCAAACAAATTAAACGTCGTCCCTACATCCACAACGACAAGTCCAGTCACACATGCGGCAGAGGTTGATGTAAAGAGCGCATCAATAAACGCCAAATGCATACCGCTTTGGTTGGAGATTGGCAACATGAGAAGCACCGTTCCCATCGCAATGATAAGCAGAAAACCACCGACCAGAATTAACGGAGGAGATAAGAATTTGGCAAAGTGAAGCCTGAACTTCATGAAGGGCACCTCTTTTAACAAAAATACGAACAGGTTAATCTAACAAATTCAAGACGCGGTGTTACCCTAATGGTGTGCTGAGAGCAAGGGCCATCTGACAAACTTTATTTTTAGCGTCTATGTAAACCTAAAGAGGAACTTGCCCCAGCATGATACTGAACGGCAGGTTCCTCTTCTATTATGAACGTATCCTACGTTCCTTATTTAATCTTGCGTACGAGGACGCATGTGTGGGAAGAGCAGTACGTCACGAATCGACGGGGAGTTGGTAAGCAGCATGATCAGACGATCAACCCCGATTCCCAATCCGCCTGTTGGTGGCATACCATATTCGAGCGCACGGATGAAGTCGTCATCCATCTCATGAGCTTCATCGTTCCCATGTTCTTTCTCCAGCATCTGTGCTTCAAAGCGCTGACGCTGATCGATTGGATCATTCAGCTCTGTGAAGGCATTGGCATGCTCGCGTCCAACGATGAACAATTCGAAGCGATCCGTGAAGCGTGGATCTACATCATTTTTCTTCGCCAGTGGTGAGATTTCAAGAGGATGTCCCATGATGAATGTCGGTTGAATCAACGTCTCTTCTACAAACTCTTCAAAGAACGCGTTCAGAATATGACCAAATGTCATATGTTTTTCAACCGGAACCTTATGTTCCTTCGCCAAGTTATGTGCTTCCTCATCCGTCATGTGTACGGAGAAGTCTACACCCACAACTTCCTTAACTGCATCCACCATCGTAACACGGCGCCACTGCGGCGTAAGATCCACTTCATAATCTCCATACTGGATCACTTGCGTACCCAGTACTTCCTGTGCAATATGAGCAACCAAATTCTCCGTCAATTGCATAATATCCTTGTAGTCGGCATATGCCTCATACAATTCAATCATTGTGAACTCCGGATTGTGACGTGTGGACATACCTTCATTCCGATATACACGACCAATCTCATATACTTTCTCCAGTCCGCCAACAATCAGACGTTTCAGGTGAAGTTCAATCGCAATCCGCATGTACAGTTCCATATCCAGCGCATTGTGATGTGTGATGAACGGACGTGCTGCCGCTCCTCCTGCGATGGTATGCAACGTAGGTGTTTCCACTTCCAGATATCCAAGGGAATCCAGGTAACGACGCATCGATTGAATAATTTTGGAACGTGCGATAAAGGTCTGTTGTACATCCGGGCTCATAATCAGGTCAACATAACGCTGGCGGTAACGCAGCTCTACATCGGTGAGACCATGGAATTTATCCGGAAGCGGATAGAGCGATTTGGACAGCACTTCAAGATCTGTAACTTTGACAGAAGTTTCACCTGTTTTGGTCTTAAAGATCACGCCAGTTACCCCAACGATATCGCCAAGGTCCAGCAAGGTGAATGCCGCATACTTGTCTTCAGGCACGGTATCCTGACGAACATAGATCTGGATTCTGCCGCTCAGGTCCTGAATATGTGCGAAGCTTGCTTTACCCATTCCCCGCTTCGCCATAATCCGTCCGGCAATACTGACTTCGATGTGCTTCTCTTCCAGCTCTTCCTTGGTCAGTTCTTCATACTTCTTCAGAATGGAGCCGGCTTCTTCGGTACGTACGTATTTTTGGCCAAAAGGGTCGATTCCCAATTTGCGGAGCTCGTCCAATTTGTCACGGCGAATTTGTAAAAGCTCGCTAAGTTCGGTTTCCTGATTCAAGACTTCATCCGTCATGATCTGTATTCATCTCCTTATTTGCATTGCAGGCATCCCGTGAGGACACTCTTCCTCAAATGTTGAAAAAGCTTCCCTAGGGAAGCTTTTGTTTACCGTGCCCAACTGCTTCGTTACTATAGCTTTTTAATATCTACAATTTTATATTGAATTACGCCAGCAGGCACACTTACATCAACAACTGTACCATTTTTCTTGCCCAGGATCGCTTTACCAACAGGGCTTTCGTTTGAGATCTTGTTCTGAAGCGGGTTAGATTCAGCAGAACCTACAATTGTATATTCTGTGATATCACCAAATTCCAAATCTTCCACAGTAACTGTTGCACCTACACTCACAACATCGGTGTCAATCTCATCACTGTTAATAATGCGTGCGTTCCGAAGCATTTTCTCCAAAGTAATAATACGACCTTCAATGAAAGCCTGTTCGTTCTTGGCATCTTCGTATTCAGAGTTCTCACTGATATCTCCATACCCGATGGCTACCTTAATCCGTTCAGCCACTTCGCGGCGCTTCACTGATTTCAATGTTTCCAGTTCTTCTTCCAGCTTCTTAAGTCCCTCTGGTGTAAGGATAACTTCCTTGTCGCTCATCTCAACCGATTCTCCTGTCATGGGAATAATTTGGATTGTACGGCAACGGAATCAGTGATAATTACATAGCTCCGCCCGCATACATCTTCAAAACTATATGAAGTTCTCCAGAGAAATAGAATATTCCTCCTGATGACTAGCCTTTAATTAACGCACATGGCGAATTTATACTGTGAAAGTATAGGGGAACGATCTCGAAAAGTCAATGTTACGTCCTCTATAGCTGTAAACGTTTTACAGTCTTAATTACGATGCACTTCCGGCAATTACCGGTTCTGACTCCAAATTGCCTTCGCTTTTCAGCTGACTCACAAAGTTCTCCAGAATCTGTACCATCTCGTCACGCTTGGTACCTTCCATAATAACGTCCTTGATGCGAGCAGATCCTTTCAAGCCTTTCAAATACCAAGCCAGGTGTTTACGCATCTCGCGTACAGCAACCGTCTCATTCTTCAATGCGATCAGTCGATCCATATGCAGGATGGCAACACGGATCTTCTCTTCGCCATTCGGGTCAGGAAGCAATTCACCCGTGCTTAAGTATTGAATGGTACGATACAGCATCCAGGGGTTACCCAGGGCGGCACGACCGATCATAACTCCGTCACAACCCGTTTCATCCAGCATACGGCGTGCATCCTCTGGTGTATGGACATCACCATTGCCGATCACGGGAATAGAGACAGCCTCTTTTACATCTTTGATGTGTGACCAGTCAGCCGTGCCTGTATAGAGTTGCTCACGCGTACGGCCGTGCACACTTACCGCCTGCCCACCCGCACGTTCAACCGCGAGCGCATTCTCCACCGCGAAGATATGCTCGTTATCCCAGCCGATACGCATCTTGACCGTCACCGGCTTCTCAACCGCGTCCACAACAGCCGATACCATCTCATAGATTTTTTTCGGATCAAGTAACCAACGTGCACCTGCATCACATTTCGTTACCTTTGGCACAGGGCATCCCATGTTAATGTCGATGATGTCTGCATTGGTTTCTTGGTCCACGATTTTGGCTGCTTCTACGAGGGAATCACGATCTCCCCCAAAAATCTGAAGGCTCAGCGGTTTCTCACGCTCATCTACAAACAACATCTCACGTGTACGCTGGTTGCCATGGACAATGGCTTTGCCACTCACCATCTCCGCGCATACGAGGCCTGTTCCGAATTCTTTTGCGATCAAACGAAAAGCCGGATTACATACGCCAGCCATCGGCGCAAGTACGACCTGGTTTTTCATTTCAATGCCACCAATGTTAAGCACGGTAGTCGTTCCACCCCTTTTTTAATTCTGTATATATCACGATATTAAGTTCCATCGGTGTGTGTTGGTTGTTGTAACATGGCGAAACCGAAATGGTCCTAGTTGCCCCGCAACTCCTCGATACTGATTGCCAGCACACCAGCAATTCGATCGAGCTCTTGCTGTGATACCTTACGGTTTCCCCGTTCAATGGTTCCCAGAATGGCCAGCGAGATGCCGGTCTCGGCCGCAAGTTCATGTTGTGTTAAACCTTTCAGCTTCCGGAATGCCCGGATTCGATTGGCCAATTGCATGTTTTCCAAAGCTGTATTCCATCCTTTCCATCCAGTACAGACAACGATGCGTGTACAAAGGTATACAAACCTGAAATCTCGCCCTCCGGTACGATATCCGACAGTGGGACCAGCACAAAAGCCCGTTCGCCCATACGAGGATGAGGCAATTGAAGCAATTCGGTATCTCGCGTCTCACCTTGCATCCAGAGCAGATCCAGATCAACGGTGCGCGGTCCCCAGCGAATATCACGAACACGTCCAAGCTGGTTCTCGATATCCAATAATTCCGTGAGCAATTGCTCTGGTGTCAGCATCACCTGTACGGCGACTGCCATATTCAGAAACGCAGGCTGATCTACATATCCTACAGGCTCCGTCTCATATAGTGCAGAACAACGCAGAACGGATATATGAGGGTGTTCATCCAGCAAAGACAATGCTTCAAACAGCGTCTGTTCCCGGTCACCCAAATTGGCCCCTAAAGCAATATAAGCCTCTGAAGATTCAGAGGTCGAATGTGCAATCATGATCGGTTCTCACTTTCTTGTGCGGCGAAGCTCTACCGTTACGCCCTCAAAATGAATATCGAATGGCGGATGTGGCTTCGTCACCTTGACTGTCAATGCATTGATAATAGTATAAGTGTCTAGTAAAGAAGATGCAATATGTTCGCCCAAAGCTTCAATTAACTGGAATGATTTATTCTCAACAATCTGTTTTACCAGCTCATGGATCTCCGCATAATTAATCGTTTTGGTCAAATCGTCGTTACGTCCAGCTTCACCCAGGTCCATATCAATCTCCAGATCAATATAGTACCGCTGCCCCAGCTTCCGTTCTTCTGCAAAAACACCATGATATCCGTAATACTCCATACGATGCAATACCATTCTATCCATACGATCCGCCTGCCCTCTATATATATTGAAATTTTAATCTATTTGAAGTTATCCCTTTGCTTGGCCTTTGAAAAACGCTGCGCTTCCGCTGGACGGGTCACCAGGGACCCGCCAGCATTATTTCCTCCGTATCCCCGGAGAAGCATACAACATCGCATCACACATGTCTGCCGTCCGCCGAATCGGCTTCACATCATGAACCCGAACCATCTGGCAGCCTTGGGCAATGCCAAATGCAACGGTGGCAGCCGTTCCTTCCAGCGCATCATCCGCACCAACATCCAGGGTGTTCTGGATGAATCTTTTACGTGAGGTGGCTAGCAGAACCGGATATCCCATTTCATTAAGCAAACCGAGCGATGACATGAGCTTCAGATTTTCTTCGAGATCCTTTACAAAACCAATGCCCGGGTCCAGGATAATTTGCTCTGCTTTCACGCCGGCTGTTAATGCAATCTGTATGCTCTCCTGCAAATCACTGACGACATCATTCAGATAATCGGTATAGTTTCGCTTCTGCCGATTATGCATCAGAATGATGGGACACCCCAGCTCTGCTGCCGTGCGGGCCATATTTGGATCTGCCTTGGCACCCCACACATCATTAATAATATGAGCACCTGCCAGAATAGCCTGACGTGCAACATCGGCTTTATACGTGTCTACCGATATCGGAATGTGTGGGGCTCGCTGATGCAATGCTTCAATAACCGGAATAATCCGGCTAAGCTCTTCATCGGCGCTCACGACATCTGAACCTGGCCGGGTAGACTCCCCGCCGATATCAATCAGGTCCGCCCCGTCCTCCATCATCTGTTTGGCATGAGCAACCGCCCGCTCCACGTTGGTATAACGTCCACCATCCGAGAATGAGTCAGGCGTGACGTTAAGAATGCCCATAATCTGTGTTCTTGTACCCAGCTTCAATGCAGCTGGCCCCCATGCATAGTTCCGTTCATAGATGACAGGTGGAAGTGTCATGAAGTATACCCCGCTTTCTGCCGGTACATACCCAGAAGGACTGCTGTAACCGGGCCAATATGTCCGTTGCTAATTATCGTTTCGGCTCCGTCCTGATCCCGCAGAGTTGTCACCGGAACCAGTTCAGCCACCGAGCCTGTTAGAAATATTTCATCTGCTTGCAGGAGCTCCTCCCAATCGGCTAGCGTTTCTATGCAGGAGATTCCTTGCTGCATGGCAAGCTCAAGTGTCACAGCTCTAGTGATGCCCGGCAGAATGCCGGTTGAGAGTGCTGCCGTGTAGAGAACATTTTCCCGCACCCAAAACACATTGCTAACAATACCCTCAGCCACATAACCATCACGGGTTAATTGTAGCCCTTCTGCACCCAGCACATGCTGCCCGTATCCATTAAGCTCCCGTTTCGCCAGAATGCTGTTCATGTAATGTAGCGACTTGAACCGAACTGCTCCTTCGGGCGTGTTGCGAGGCGTAGACAACCGTTGGAGTATTTTGCCATTCTCATATAAAGAAGGAGAAGGTTCAGGTAATGCTTTTGCCAGTACAATATGATTTGGCTTCGAATAGTCACCAGAAGGTAATCCTAGCGGTGCTTCACCGGCTGATACCGTGTATCGCACATACGCATCCCGAAGTCCGTTCGCATCCATCAAACGTTGAAGCCAATCTGTCACCTCTGCCGCGGTCGTTGTAAAAGGAATGCCAAGTTCCTTACACGCCGAAGCCATGCGCTCCAGATGCCGTTCCAAAAGATATGGGACACCCTGATAGGTCCGAAACGTCTCGAACAATCCAAGTCCGTACAAAAAGCCGTGATCCGTTACAGGAACCACGGCTGCCGCCATATTGACCAACTCTCCGTTTATCGCGGCATATTGCATGTTATACCTTCACCTGTTGGGACAGGAAGTTGCGAAGCATCTGATGTCCGTGGTCTGTAATAATGGATTCCGGGTGGAATTGCACCCCTTCAATCGCATATTCTTTGTGGCGTAGACCCATAATTTCACCTTCAGCTGTCTCCGCTGTAATCTCCAGGCAGTCAGGCAGGCTACTGCGCTCGACAATAAGGGAGTGGTAACGGGTAGCTGTGAATGGAGATGGCAATCCGGCAAATACCGATGTCCCATTGTGGTGCATCTCGGATGTTTTGCCGTGCATCATGCGCTCCGCACGAATGACATTGCCACCAAACGCTTGTCCAATGGACTGATGCCCCAGACAAACACCAAAGATCGGAATGCTTCCCTTGAAATGATCAATGACTGCCAAGCTAATGCCTGCTTCATTCGGTGTACACGGGCCCGGAGAGATCAGAATATGATCAGGTGCCAGTGCCTCTATGCCTGCCAGATCAATCTCGTCGTTGCGGCGAACTTCCACCGTCTCACCCAGTTCACCCAGATATTGAACCAGGTTGTACGTGAAGGAATCGTAATTATCGATAACCAGTATCATATGCCTGCTCCTCCTCATCTTCCGTCAATGCAAGTGACGGTTGCTTCGTTTTATTTTAGTTTAACAGCTTCTGTTCGCTCCGCTTGTTCTTGTTCTTGTTCTTGTTCTTGTTCTTGTTCTTGTTCAACAGCTCTGTTCGCTTCCGCTTCCTCGCTGTAATTCACCGCTCTCATCATGGCTCTTGCCTTGTTGCGGCATTCCTTGTATTCCCGATATGGATCGGAATCAATGACAATTCCTGCACCGGCCTGTACATAACCAATACCACCCTTGATGGCAAGCGTACGAATGACGATGTTCAATTCCATATTTCCACTGTAATCCATCCACCCGATGGAACCCGTATAAGGTCCACGCCGCACAGGCTCAAGCTCCTCGATAATCTCCATAGTGCGAACTTTGGGCGCTCCTGTAATCGTCCCCCCCGGGAATGTCGCAGCAATCACATCAAATACCGATAACCCTTCTGCCAGCCTGCCTTCCACTTGGGAAACGAGATGCATCACATGGGAATACTTCTCGATGGTCATCAATTCCGGCACATGAACCGAACCGTAGGCCGCAATACGCCCGATATCATTACGTTCCAGATCAACGAGCATAATATGCTCCGCCCGTTCCTTCTCACTGCTGAGCAGTTCATCCGCCATAGCCTTATCTTCTGTTGCATCACGGCCCCTTCTTCGGGTCCCTGCAATGGGACGAGCACTGACTTTGCCATTCTCCACCTTCACCAGAAGCTCGGGAGATCCGCTTACCAGTTGAAAGTCTGGACTACGCAGCATACCCATATACGGTGATGGATTCACAAGGCGCAGCCATTCATAAATATGCTCAGCGCTCGAATGAAGTCGCTTCTCCTGTCTCAAGGACAGATTCACCTGGAACACATCGCCTTGCCTGATATATTCCTGTACTGTGCGTACAGCCTGTTCAAAGTCATCCTGTGGAAAGGAGGTTTCCCACCCTTCGGATTCCCTTTCCGCATCTTCAGGCTGCGGTGTACGATTGACCTGCTTGTTGCGGCGCTCCAGTGTCTGCTGTTGTTCCTCGGCCTGTGCAGCCCCCATAATATGAAGCCAACGTTTCTGCATCGCTGTCGCTCGTGCTTCAGCCGTTGCATATAGGCTACGGATATCCGTTTCGTTCCCGTTAGGCTCTATAGCCAGATGAACCATGCAGAAAAGCGCCTGCTGCTCATGGTCATACGCCCATATTTCTTCAAAACGCATCCACCAATAATCCGGTAGAGCCGGGTTATCTTCAGCCAAGACTGGAAGCTTCTCCAATGATCTTGCTACATCGTAGCTGAGATAACCCGCGTATCCACCCCCAAAGTCCGGAGCCCCATTAACCTTGGGTGCGCTATACGGGGCAGTCCATCTCTTCAATACATCAAGCGGCTTGCCGCTGTCCGTCGAGGTGGTTCCTTGCGTCACATCAAGAATAACCGCTTCTTGACCTTTACCGGAAATAACGGATACGGGGTCTAACCCCAGAAATGTATATCTCCCGCCTTTGCCATTCTCCAGCACAATTGCGTATGGTGACGCCTGCTCCCAGGCTGCCTCCCACGATAACGGTAAACCGCCATGATACGGTCCCTCATCCGACTTCGTAATATAGGGCATCATGGTCCAGCCTTGTTCAGCCCACTCCATCCAGTCGGCGTATGTTGTCATCAGGTGTGTCATTGCGGTGTGCCGCCCTCCATCTGTCGCTAGTTCTATTGTCTGATAGTATACTAAAGCGCCGCCCCTTTTAAAAGCATTACGCCAAAAATCCTCCATACCCGTCATACGGGCAAGGAGGATTGGTTTGTCATTTGTAGACTTAGCCTTCGAAGTTGTAAAGAGGTGTGCTGAGGTAACGTTCGCCATTACTTGGCACGATTACGACAACGCGCTTGCCTTCACCCAACTGTTTCGCAACCTGAAGACCTGCACGGATCGCCGCACCGGAAGAAATACCAGACAGAATGCCCTCTTCCTTCGCTACCTGACGAGCCGTCTCGAATGCATCATCATTCTCAATGTGAATGATCTCATCATAGATTTCCTGATCCAGAATCTCAGGGATAAAGTTGGCACCAATCCCCTGGATCTTATGTGGTCCTGGTTTGCCGCCCGCCAGAATTGGCGAAGCTGCTGGCTCAACCGCAACAATTTTAATACCAGCGAAAGCTTCTTTCAGCACTTCGCCTGTACCTGTAATTGTTCCGCCTGTACCAATTCCCGCAACGAAAGCATCCAACGTACCGCCCACAGATTGGATCGCGTCCACAATCTCAGGGCCAGTCGTTTCACGGTGGATCTTCACGTTGGCTTTATTTTTAAATTGCTCAGCCATAAAATAGGAAGGATTTTCCTTGAGCAGTTCTTCGGCTTTTTTAACAGCACCATTCATACCTTCAGCTCCAGGTGTAAGCACAAGCTCAGCACCATACGCACGAAGCAAGTTACGACGCTCCAAGCTCATCGTCTCAGGCATTACAATAACGGACTTGTAGCCTTTGGCTGCAGCCACCATCGCGAGTCCAATTCCCGTGTTACCACTTGTTGCTTCAATAATGGTATCACCCGGTTTCAGCTTGCCTTCTTTTTCCGCTTCTTCCACAATGCTAATTGCGATACGGTCTTTCACGCTTGAACCTGGATTCTGGTACTCCAGCTTCACGAATACTTCAGCACTGCCTTCAGGTACGATACGGTTCAGACGAACAAGCGGAGTACCTCCGATGAGTTCTGTTACGTTATTAACTACTTTAGCCATATGAATGCCCTCCTTAGTGGATGAATAAAACTTGAGTCCTGTTAACCTATACTGTGCGGCCGATAGCCTCTAGCTGTTATAGAAGAACTGCGGAAATCCTGTTGATCCTATCCCTTACTGCTAAGATTTCTAGACAGGGCGGAGGTTTCCGAAAGTTTCTTTGTTCATAAATAAATTTTTTATATCCGAGTAAACGAGTAGGTATTTATTATTTTCATCTTATCAACGTTAACCCTTATTGTCAATATGAGTACTCAAAAAAAATACTCTGCCTTTGGCCCTAAGACCGCAGACAGAGTATTTTTATCAAGATGCAGCAGTACTATACAATCTTCTCCATTGAATTCAGGAGGCAGGAATCTCGGACAGGATGACGGCTTCATACTTGTTACGCAGCATTTGCTCTACCTGCGGCAACGGATCAGCCTGACTCAGAGCCAGTTGCATTCGAATCTCCTCACGGACCTCTTCGGCCGACTGCACCTGGCGTTCTTCTTTATCATTAAGTCTGATAATAACATAACCTTCTTCCACTCGAACCGGTCCGGCAATATCGCCTACATCCAGCCCGGCAGCAAGTTGAAGGATTTCTTCTGACTGGAATGGATCATTCCGCTCAATCCATCCCAGCCTCCCACCAGCATCACGAGAGAAGCTGTCTGTCGATTGTTTGCGAGCAGCTTCTTCAAAGTCTTCCCCCTTCTCCAACGCATCCAGTAAGGAATCAGCTTCCTCTTCTTCCTTCACTACGATGATGGACAAGTCATATTTCTCGGGGGAAACGTAATCCTCACGGTGTTCAGTCCAGTAATGCTCAATATCTGCATCCTTGATCTGTATACCGATCGTTGCGATTTTCTCAAGCAGCAGCCTGTAGCCGGCTTCCAATTCAAGTTCCTGTTTCGACAGGCCCAATTGAGACTTCATCTCGTCAAAATATGATTTCTCTGAATCGTACCCATCCATCGCGGCGGCAAGTTCCCTTGCAATCTCTTGGGGAGTGACGATCAGCTTGCGTTCAATTGCTTCGGCATATACTGCTTTACGGTTTAACATCTGGAGTAATAACTCGCTGCCATAGCGTCTTTTCAGCGCATCGGTCCACTCTTTGTCCGTGATGACTTCTCCGTTGATCGTCGCTACGGTGCTTCCTTCTTCCGTATTGGTATCATGGGATGCATCTGCCTCGTCTTTGCCCTGTCTGAGACCATGCATAGCCATCACACTACCCATGACCAGCATACCTAACGTCAAGACAATTACAGCCGTCCACAACCCTTTTTCCTGTCTTGTCATTCCGCATCCCGTCCCCGCATAGATCAGTTCTTGGCTTGCTCTAGGATGGTCTCAAGTTGTTCTTTGTTAAAGTCATAGGCTTCATTACAGAATTGGCAGACCACTTCAGCCTGGCCCTCTTCTTCAATTAATTGCTCCATCTCCGTTTGGCCCAGGCTGATAAGAGTCTTCTCTACTCGCTCACGTGAACACTCACAGCTAAAATGTATATCCAATCCTTCCATCACTTGTACATCTGGCAACAATCGGCGAAGCAACTCTTCCAATTCAAGCCCCTGCTCCAGCAACGTCGTCACTGGCGGCAACGTACTAATGGCGTTTTCGATCGCCGTGATCTCTGGATCTGTCAATCCCGGCAACAGCTGCATAATGAATCCACCTGAGACAATAACGGAATTATCCGTATCAACGAGCACACCAACGCCTACAGCAGAAGGTGTTTGCTCCGATTGCGCAAAGTAGTACGTGAAGTCTTCGCCCAGTTCTCCTGAAACAATAGGCACACTGCCACGATATGGTTCTTTCAGTCCCAAATCCTTCGTTATGTTGATGAAACCTTCCGTTCCAACCGCGCCTGCAACGTCCAGTTTACCCACACTATTGCTTGGCAAATGTACATGCGGATTAGAAACATATCCTCGTACTTCGCCTTTCGCATTGGCATCAGCTACAATCTGTCCAATGGGCCCATCACCATTGACTTGTACCGTTAACTTCTCTTCACCTTTGAGCATTGCACCCATAATGGCTGCTGTTGTAACCGTACGCCCCATGGCAGCTGTAGCCGTGGGAAACGTATCGTGTCTTCTGCGTAGTTCCTCAACCAGTTCCGTAGTCTGGATAGCAAAGGCTCTTACCTTTCCATTCATTGCTGTACCACGAATTAACCGGTCATGCTTGTTGTTGTTTTCCAAGTCATTCAGCCTCCTTTGGCGTATCGCCATAATAGTATTAACACAGAAAAAACGGCACAACACTTAAGCTGTAATTTCAGCCCGCTGTATGCCGTCACTATGCTCACCTTTCCCGGTTCCGCTCATATATAATACGCAGCCCTTCAAGCGTAAGCAGCGGATCAACTTCCTCTATACTACGGGTTTCTTCTGCGATAAGTGTAGCGAGACCACCCGTCGCGATAACTCGGGGCTTCGCTCCCATCTCCTCGCGAATACGTTCTACAATACCATCTACCTGGCCTGCATAGCCAAATATAATACCCGCTTGCATGGCATGAATAGTATTACGGCCAATGACCTTTTTAGGTTTCTCCAGCTCTATACGAGGCAACTTGGATGCCCGCTCATAGAGCGCTTCAGTAGCAATCTGAATGCCAGGTACAATGGCTCCCCCCAGGTAGTGACCTTTCTCGTCAATACAGTCAAAGGTCGTTGCGGTACCGAAATCGACCACGACGAGAGGGCCGCCATACTTCTCAACGGCTGCCACTGCATTAACAATACGATCTGCACCCACTTCACGAGGGTTCTCGTATCGCAGGTTCAAGCCAGTTTTGATACCAGGCCCAACGAGCAAAGCTTTTTTGCCTACATACTTCTCACACATCGCTTCGATTACATTCACCAGTGGCGGAACCACAGATGAGATGATGACACCTTCGATGTCACTTGCCCTGATGCCGGACATATGAAATAAATTATAAATCAATACGCCGTATTCATCCACTGTTGACTGACGTGATGTACTCAGACGAAAGTGGTGCAGCAATTCCCGGCCTTGATATACGCCGAGCACCATATTGCTGTTCCCCACGTCTACAACTAGAATCAAAGAGGTTCACCCCTCTTTCTTTTCATTTAAATCCAGACTAATATCCAGGCTCTCAAAGGAATAGGTTAACCTGCCAACCGAAATTACATCCACACCACTCTCTGCAATACCACGAATGGTCTGAAGAGAAACGTTACCGGATGCTTCAACCTTCACATGAGGAGCCTGTTCACGAATAAGTTCAACCGCTTCACGCATCCGCTCTGGATGCATGTTATCCAGCATAATGATATCTGCCCCGGCTTGCAAGGCTTCTCTCACCTGCTCCAGATTTTCAGTCTCCACTTCAATCGTCATCGTATGTGGGATAACGGTTCGCGCACGCTGTACCGCCTCAGTGATTCCGCCTGCACCCTTGATGTGGTTATCCTTAATCATAACGGCATCGTACAGTCCAAATCGATGATTCGCTCCGCCACCCACGCGCACTGCATATTTCTCAAGTAATCGGTGGCCCGGCGTTGTCTTACGTGTATCCACGAGCCTGGTCTCAAGACCATCCAGCACATCCACGTAGGCACGCGTAAGCGTAGCTATTCCGGACATACGTTGCAGCAAGTTAAGTGCCAGTCGTTCCCCCGTAAGCAGTGAATGTGTACTTCCCTCTACCTCGGCCAAAATCGTGCCATGGGTGACCTGGTCTCCGTCTGTTACCTTCGGTGTAAATACAAGATCAGGATCAACGACCTGAAATACAAGTTTAGCTACGGTCATGCCTGCAATAATACCATTGTCTTTGGCGTGTATAATGGCCTTGGATTGGTTACCTGCCGGGATCGTCACACTTGTTGTAATGTCACCTGCACCAACATCTTCACGAAGCCAGTTTTTGATTGATTCGATAAGCCCTTCATTATATCCATTCAGTATCATGACATCAATTCCTCCACAATCGCTTGTTCTCGCTGCTGCAGACTATGCTTCTGCCACACGATATCATCACGCGCCGGGAAATCCTCACGATAGTGAGCCCCCCGACTCTCCTCGCGGTGTAATGCTCCGCTGGTAACTAACCAGGCACAGGTCAGAAGGTTGGCATACTCTAGCTCTTCTTTATGCGTGAGTGTCTGATCAAAAAATTGCAATTCCTGTTGCAGCTTGTCCATAGCCTTCTGCAGGTCCTCACCATTCCGACGCAAGCCTACCTGACGAACCATCATTTTCTGTAGTCGTAAGCGTCGTTCGGATACTGGCTTTTGCTCTTCCGTGATCTTGTTGATCTTGTTATTCATGCCCTCAGATGAAGGCGCAACCCCTCTTGCTTGTAATAAGCCAAGTGGAGGGAGAGATTGAATACGATCAACAATTCTCCGCCCAAATACAATCGCTTCTGATAATGAGTTGCTTGCCAGGCGGTTAGCTCCATGCACTCCTGTAGAAGATACCTCTCCACAAGCAAATAAACGGGAGATACTGCTCTCTCCACTAAGATCCGTTTTCACTCCCCCCATCATGTAATGGGCAGCAGGTGCAACGGGAATCCAGTCGGTTGTCATATCCAATCCATAACGCATACAAGTCTCATATATGGTAGGGAACCGATGCTTGATCATCTCTGGCTGTTCATGCGTAATGTCCAGATACACAAAGGTACTGTTGGTGGACTCCATCTCACTAACAATCGCTCTTGCCACAATATCGCGTGGGGCCAGTTCAAGCTGGGCATGATAACGATCCATGAAGCGCTCGCCCTTCACATTGCGCAAATATGCCCCTTCGCCGCGTACGGCTTCTGACACCAGGAAACGCGGGGCTCCCGGGTAACAAAGAGAGGTGGGGTGAAATTGGATAAATTCCATGTCACGAACAATAGCCCCAGCCCGATAGGCCATGGCTACACCATCGGCAGTAGCTACATCCGGATTCGTCGTGTATCGGTACAGCTGCCCTGCTCCACCAGAGCAAAGAACAGTTGCCTGTGCCTTTACAAACACTTGCGATCCGTCATCCTTCTGAACCAGAGCGCCAATGCATCCCCCTCGATCTCGATCTGTAATCAGGTCAACAACAAAATGCTCATCCCATACTTCAATCCCAGGATGTTCATTCACTTCAACAGCAAGCGCACGTACAATCTCATATCCCGTTGCATCTCCGTTGGCATGCAAAATACGGCGGTGGCTATGCGCACCTTCCTGCGTCAACGCCAACTCGCCGTTCTCCAGATCAAATAAAGTACCCAAACGAATCAGTTCCTTCACTCCGTCCGGACCCTCATTCACCAGTACCTCTACCGCTTCGGAGCGGCATAAACCCGCTCCTGCTACAAGTGTGTCCTGCAAGTGGTAAGCAGGCGAATCATCCTCAGCAATAACCGCAGCGATGCCTCCCTGCGCATATCTGGTGTTACTTTCAAGTAATGACTTCTTTGTGATCATTAATACACGTTGTTGTTCGCTTGCCTTAATGGCAGTAAACAAACCAGCAATCCCTGAGCCTATAACCAGTACATCCGTCTCTACCATGGGTAGCGCAGACAGATCAAAATCAACTAAATATTGCGGTATCATGTTATTCACCTGTCTTGGAGCAAGAGTAGCGCATCCTACTTTACCAACAACATGCGCTCTAGCGATTCTCTGGCTTTGTCGGCAACGGCCGGTGGCACGTAGATTTGCGGCTTCATCGTTTCCAGGCATTTCACCAGTTTCTTCAAGTTGTTCACCTTCATGTTGGGACATACGAGGAACTTGGTAGCAAAGTGGAACTGTTTATCCGGACTATCCAGACGAAGCTGATATCCTGTACCATCTTCGGTACCTACGATAAATTCCTTCGCTGATGAATTTTTGCAATACTCCAGAATAGCTGTTGTGCTGCCTACAAAATCACCCATTTCTACAACCTCAGGGCGACACTCTGGATGGACAACAAACTCCGCATTGGGATGCTTGGCTCTCATCTCCACCACATCTTTGACTGTAAGCATATCGTGAGTGTTGCAGTAACCTTCCCATATAATCATTTTCTTGTCTGTATGCTGCTGCACATAATGTCCCAGGTTTTTATCCGGTACCCAGATAATTTCGTCGGAATCCACCGATTGAATAACCCGGACTGCGTTCGCTGATGTACAACAGATGTCAGTCTCTGCTTTGATCTCAGCCGAGGAATTGATATACGTAACCACCTTGGCATTAGGATGTTGTGCTTTCAATTTGCGTAGTCCATCCACATTCACCATATCTGCCATTGGGCAGCCCGCACGTTCGTCCGGGATAATAACTGTTTTATTTGGCGCAAGAATTTTAGCGCTTTCACCCATAAAATGAACACCACAGAAAACGATCACATCCGCATCTGTCTGTGCTGCCTTCTGGGCTAACAGAAATGAATCTCCACGGAAGTCGGCAACCTCCTGTACTTCGTCACGTTGATAATAATGGGCAAGAATAATGGCATTACGTTCCTTTTTCAACACCATAAGCCGCTCACGCAGCTCGCGGTTCATCTCAGCCTTGCGCTCTAAAGCCAGAGCTTCCACCTGTGATCCTCTCCTTTATCGGGACAGCGTCATGCGCTGTTTCGTGGGCTAACCTAAGTCGTTATCTTCGCTTGAGAAACGAATCACAAGCGGTTTAACAACTAATTTACACAACGTTCACGACTCTGTCAATAAATGAAAAAGGCCCGGGACAGCGCTGTAACCACCTGTTTGCTAACTGGTTCGCCATCTAACTCCCGTTTATCTTTATCTATCCTCTTTTAAAATAATGGATAAAAAAAGAGAGCCTCGAGGGCTCTCTTGATTTCACCTGCTATCATAGCCAGATGTATTATGCATTAAGACGTTGGCTTCGTTCCGCCATCATCCGGGTTATTGTTATTACCCTTTTCCAGATTCGGAGCTTCGTTTGGAATATCTCCGGCTGGTGGCTCAGGCGTTTCATCTTTACCTTGAATACGAACACGCACATCACCGATGGTGTCGATGATTGGCTCTCCGCCTTCAGTTGGTGTGCCTTCACCATCATTGTCATTCTCTGCTTTTGGAGTCAAAGAACCTGTTTCGATCAATTGCTTGATCTGATCCATTTCCAAAGTCTCAACCTCAAGCAAAGTTTGAGCGATCAGGTGCATCTCTTTTGAATGTTTAACAAGCAAGTCCTTACACTTCTCATAACAATCATTGATAAAGCGTTGCATTTCCTGATCAATCTCGTAAGCAATGGAATCCGAGTAATTCTGTTCATGACCGATATCCCGACCAAGGAATACCTGTCCTTGTGAACTTCCGAATTGCATAGGTCCCAATTTCTCACTCATACCGTATTCCATAACCATGCTGCGAACAATACCTGTCGCTTGCTGGAAGTCACTGTATGCACCAGTACCAATTTCTCCGATGAACAATTCTTCAGCTACACGACCCCCGAGAAGTCCGGTTACTTTATCCAGCAATTCCTGCTTGGTAACCAGCATACGGTCTTCTTTTGGCAACATGATTACATATCCACCCGCACGTCCGCGCGGAATAATGGTCACTTTATGTACCATATCAGCATGTTCGAGGAAGTATCCTACAATGGTATGACCTGCTTCGTGATAAGCAACGATTCGTTTCTCGCGATCACTGATGACACGGCTTTTCTTCTCCGTACCAACGATGACACGGTCAATCGCTTCGTCAACTTCCTTCATGGAAATATCTTTACGGTTACGACGCGCTGCAAGCAATGCCGCTTCGTTCAAGAGATTCTCCAAATCCGCACCAGAGAAACCTGTTGTACGCTTCGCGATAATATCCATCTTCACATCTTTGGTCAGTGGTTTATTACGGGAATGTACTTTCAGGACAGCTTCACGACCTCTTACATCAGGGCGGTCAACCGTAATTTGACGGTCAAAACGTCCAGGACGCAGCAAGGCAGGGTCCAAAATATCTGCACGGTTCGTTGCAGCTATGATGATAATACCTTCGTTAACTCCGAATCCGTCCATCTCAACGAGCAACTGGTTGAGTGTCTGTTCACGTTCATCGTGACCACCACCGAGACCAGCACCACGCTGACGTCCTACAGCATCAATCTCATCGATAAAGATGATACATGGGGCATTTTTCTTCGCATTTTCAAACAAATCACGTACACGTGATGCACCGACACCGACAAACATTTCCACGAAGTCGGAACCTGAAATTGTGAAGAATGGTACACCCGCTTCACCGGCTACGGCACGAGCGAGCAATGTTTTACCGGTACCTGGAGGCCCTACGAGCAATACGCCCTTAGGAATCCGCGCACCTACTGCTGCGAATTTACGAGGGTCCTTGAGGAAGTCTACAACCTCAACAAGTTCCTGTTTCTCTTCGTCAGCACCCGCAACATCTTCAAATGTAACCCGCTTCTTCTCTTCGTTGTAGAGACGAGCACGGCTTTTACCAAAGTTCATTACTTTACCGCCGCCGCCTTGAGCCTGATTAAACAGGAAGAAGAACAGCAGGAACATAATGATCAAAGGAATAAAGGAAGTCAGCAACGTCAACCAGATGCTGTCACCTTTCATTGGCTCCTGATGATATTGGAAATTGTTAGTTTCACTTGCAGCTACAAGCTCACTAATTGCCTCATCCGTAGGAGGAATATACGTTGAGAAATTTTCTGATTTGGCGCCATCAGGTGCCTTCTTGTATTGACCGGTCACGAGATACGTTTGACCGTTGAATTGAACCGTCAATTCAGAGACATTGTTGGCTTTGATCGCTGCACGCAACTGATCATATCTAGGATTATCGGTGGCTTCGCCGCCATTGCTGACGAACTGGACTATCCCCACCACAACTAAAAAAAGAATCAAATAAAAACCAGAATTCCGGATGAACCGATTCATCCCCTACCTCCTCTCGAGACACTTTAATTATTTTAACATAGCCCGACATGGCTTCTCAACAGAAGCCAAGAACAGCTCAAGGCTTGGGTCGGGCAGGATATTAGCTACTATAGACTTCCGGCTTCAAAATCCCGATATAGGGCAGGTTCCGGTACTTCTCCGCAAAATCCAAACCGTAACCAACGATGAACGCGTCAGGAATGTCAAAGCCTGTGTAATGAGCTTCCAACTCAACTTTACGGCCTGAAGGCTTGTCGAACAGCGTAACCACTCGCACCGACTCGGCACCGCGGTTTTCTAGCAGTTCAATCAGATAGCTGAGTGTAAGTCCGCTGTCGATAATATCTTCGACAATCAGAACTTCCCGTCCTTCAACGGATACATCCAGATCCTTAATGATTTTGACAACACCTGATGACTTGGTGGAAGCGCCGTAACTGGATACTGCCATAAAATCCATTTCAACAGGTACCGTTATGTTTTTAACCAAATCAGCCATAAATATAAACGCACCCTTGAGCACACAAATGACCAAAGGATTGCGATTTGCATATTCGGCACTTAGTGTTGCGCCTAATTCCTTGACTTTACTCTGAATTTCTTCTTCACTGATCAATACTTCCTGAATGTCGTTCTGCAACTGTGCGAACCTCCTAAGTTATACTATGAAAGCCTTACCTGAACCATAACCACTACCCCTGAATCGCTGAATCGCCTACAGTCATGTACAGGATTGCGGAAGTGCCCTCCCTGACAGGAGCCACATTGGACCGTCGAACACCCGGTAACCAGATGATATGACCTGCTCCATCACATACCACAGGAATACGTGGACGGACAGATGGGGGGATTTTCTCATCGATGAAAATATTTTTCACCTTTTTGCTTCCGTTTAATCCCATCACTTTCATGGTATCTCCAGGTAACCGTGAACGCACAACCAGCGGCATAAGCAGTTGATCCGCATCAAACGCGGCTTGATCCGCCGATTCCGGTACATGATAGTCCTCGGGACTCACCGTCATCAACCGAATATACCGGTTAATTGGGGTGAGTGAAAGCTCATAAGTTCCACTCCATTGCGCAAGACGATACTCGTAAGATTGATCCTGTACGTCCGTCCGTATGCCAAAAGAAATCAGATTATACTCCCGAGTGCAGGCGAGTGTCTGTCCTATATCCAGGCTCCAGGTCGTCACATGGGTCTCCATGACCTTGTGTCGAATGGTTTCTATACGGGTAAAGTCGACAAAATCACTGTCCAAAGGCAGATAATTCAATATTAGTTTAATCAACCTTCGTTGTAAAGCGACATGTAACTTCAAGAAGGAAGGCACCTCAAAGGTTTGCCTTCCGCCGTTCACCTGCACTAGACACCTGTATGTGTCATATGCACTCTGCTCCATGAAATCGTCTTCATCACCCACAATTTCGGCAAGCCGATTCAATGACGGCGTGAGTTGTCCATTATACTGCCCCAAAAAAGGAAGCACATCCAAGCGAATGGCATTACGCCGATATTTACGCAGGGCGTTGCTCTCATCATTGAAATACATAAAACCCTGGGTATTACAAGCTTCTACAAGGTCTGTCTTGTTTATACGAAGGCATGGACGAATAAGTTCCACATTTTTTTCTCGTCTTTTAAACTTCATTCCTGAGAGTCCCGACAAGCCGGTTCCACGAAGCAAATGAAGCATGACCGTCTCCGCCTGATCATCCGCATGATGTGCCAAAGCGATGCTTGCCGCATTATATTTGGAAGCCACTTCGTGCAAAAAGGCATATCGCTTGTTGCGGGCTGCTTCCTGTGGTCCTTGACCCGTCAGCTCCATATATGAAGGTACATCGGCCTTGGTCCATTCAAATGTAATACCAAGCTGCTGTGCCAGTTCCATCATTTTCTCCGCTTCATCATCAGATTCACTCCGGAAGCCATGATGCACGTGGGCACAGATCAATTCAAGTGGCATATGCCGCTTGCTGATCTCGTGCATGATATGCAAAAAAGCTACCGAGTCCGGCCCGCCCGATACTGCGACGACAATCCGATCCTCGGGAACCCATAACTGATGCTCTTCCGCTGCATCCAGCACGTTCTTCACCAGCATGTTCCAGCGTAAAGCCTCCATACCTGTTCCTCATTCCTTGCGTTATGTATATGCACTCTCACAGATCAGAAAAGTAGTGCATAGATGAGCACTCCAATAAGTAATATCACAGATACAGCGAATGCGTTCTTAAGCCAGCGCGGTGTTGTACTTTTGGAACGACGGCGGAGAGGCGTGGGGCGTGCCATCATTTCCTTCCACCCTTGTGCCGCATGACCTGCATCACGAAACTGACCTCGTAATGCCTGAGTCGTCCAATTGCGAAAAGGACCCAGTCGCTCACTGCGCTCCACCAGCGCTACGAGCTGATTCACACTTCGCAGTTGCGGTAATCCTTCGGCCGCCAGTGCCTTGAGCGCGTCTGCTTCAAGTACATGAATCAATAATAATGCAAATGCAAATACATCATAGGTACCATCTGCCGTACGGCTGCCTGCATTCCAGAAGCCTCGATCATACCATTCGGTGAACTGTTTGACGCTTCGACCAATCGACGTAACTCCGCCGTAGTCGATCAATTCCACCTGCCCATAGTCGGATACCAACACATTCTGAGGTTTGAGATCACCAAACACCCATCCCGCCTGATGCAATTGTGCCAGCTTCTGCAAGAGTCTAAGTCCCACCAGAAGTGTCCAGTCTGTTCCCTGACGCCGAATGAAGTGATGAAGTGCCTCACCTCTAACGTAACGCATCACATAAAAGGGAATATCCCGGCCACGAACGGCATAATCATCCACATCTTTAAGATAGGAAGGAATTCCGCTCTGCCGAAGGGCCTCATGATTACGCTGTAGTTGAAAGGATTTGAGTACATTAACTTCCGATTGCAGATCAACCGGATCAAATCCCATTTTTAGCGCGTAGTGTTTACCATTTTCACCCCGTTGGACAAGAAAAACGATGCCATTAGCTCCTTTGCCCAGTAGTTTCCGAATCGTGTAACGACTGCGATTCCATTTCCCTGTAACCACTGTTCCTGGCGGGAAAGAGGCGTCAGACAACGTTGTCACCGAGCATCCCTTCTCTTTCAATGCGATAGTTCCCTTCTATTTCCTGCTGTTTCTCCAGTGTACCATAACGGTAAAAATCAATCACCTTCTGAATTGCAGGACCTGTCGGCGTTGCACCCTTCATCTGCAACCTTCCAAACAAGGACCGAACACGGCCTGGATCCGTTGTCCAGTCAATATCCATTACCGCATCTTCTCCACTGTGTCGTCCCGGAAAATGAAATACGGAAAGCTTGCTCTGACCTATACGTGCCTGCAAACTTAACATTAAATCACGAATGCCTTCTTCTACCGCAGCCAATTTGGGTTTCATGCTGGCACTGACGTCAATCAGCAATATCACCTGTAACGCTGTAGTTTCAGCCATATCATCCATCACTTCCACGACCCGGGCGCGTTGTGAAGGCTCCAGATCCGTTACCGTTTTGGGCTCCTTCTCTCCCAAAATTTGTGTTAACTCTCTATTAACCGCCTGCTGAATGGTCTGAACCACCGTTTTCCTTGTCATCATCTGCATCGTATGGGCAAGCTGCCGTGTACCTACAATTTGGCTGATTCCACCTCCGGCTCTGGCAATATCCTCAATCTCCCGGCTGCCCAACTCACCAATGGTTCCATAATCAATCACGCCAACCACATTAACCGTAATCCCCTCTTCCTGTGCTTCGGCCGCTGCCAGCACTGGACTTGGTCCCACATTGGAACAACCGTCGGTGATCAATAAGATTTGCTTCATCCGATATCCCTCCGTTATTCGTTACTCTCCAACTCTATGACTAGCATTGCCAGAATGAAGAGACTTCAAACAGAAGAATATGCAATTAACTGACGGTCCGTGGACGCTCCATCCGGTTGATGCCAGGCACACGCAGTGTGGCCCATTCAGGGCGGAAATGCTCTACTTTTCCAACAACAACGGTCATATCATCCAATATCTCATGCTGCTGATATCTTATGACACTTTCAAGCAGGCAATCGGCCAAATCTTGCGGATCCTCTGTATCAATCTCTTGAATGAGCCGTTTCATCCATAACTCTTTGTTCACCGCATACCCCGGTGCATCATAGATGCCATCCGTCATCATAATGAGGATATCCCCCGGCTGAAGCTGTACCGTCACCAGATCCACTTCAATATCTTTAATAATACCGATTGGCAAATTGCTGGCTGAAACCTGAATAACCTCCTGTCCTCGTTTGATAAAACTTGGCGTCGATCCGATTTTCATAAACGTGGTCTCTGCCGTATATTCATCGATCAGCGCCATATCCACTGTTGCATACATCTCTTCAGGGGAGCGCAGCATCAGAACGGAGTTCACGGATTTGATCGCCAGTTTCTCGTCCATGCCGGACTGTAGCAACTGTTCCAGTATGTTCAGCGCCGCGCTGCTCTCCATGCGTGCCCGTTCTCCATTGCCCATTCCATCACTGAGCGCCACCGCGAATGTACCATTGCCTAACTCAACCGTACTGAAGCTGTCGCCTGACATCACATCTCCCCCTTTTGCGGCGGCAGCAACACCCGTGGTTACCTCGAACGTTTTGGCCGAACCAAACGTGACAGTTGCCAGTCCCTGACGAGGATCGGTCATGGTCTCATGCAAGACGGCAATATGCTCGTCCAGTACATCCGAGATCAGCGGAGCAATCATTTTCCGGCACTCATCGAATCCACGTGTATATGCATGTACAATCTCAATCTCTACATTGCCCGCTTCCAGATTGATGATCTCAATGGAGTGAATGGACAAGCCCAGTGACTCCAGTGCGTCCCGAATCTGCTCCTCCTGCTGTACCATCTCATCACTTTCCCGCTGAATTTCTTTGGCCAGGTCCTCCATAACCTGAGATACACCGGACAATTGCTCTGCAACCAGCTGCCGGCTATCGATAATTTGACGCTTCCATTGCATGTTATGTTGATGCAGTCCATACTGGGCACGCATGACTTCAAGGACCTCTTCCGGTTTCGCACACACCCTGTTCCAGTCGACTGGAATCTGCTTGCCTGAGATCTCCGGGTTTCCTTCAATCGTACTCATCACGTCCGTCATATATTTGTAGGTTTGAATAAACTTTGCATCCCAGCATTGTGTACGCTTGAAGCAGCTTGCACATGTGCCCTCGGCAACCGCATTCATGAAATGGTCCATTCCACCTTCTTTCTGTACCTGCTCCCCTGCACCGGACATCTGATCAAAGCTACGTGACAATTGATGGAATACCTGTGAGAACCGGGTTACCCGTTCTGCCGTGATATCCCGTATCCGTTTGGCATACTCATGCTGGGATTTCGTATGATCCTGCGTACCTGGCACATACTTGGATATCGCCGTCATCAGGCTTTTAGGTGTCAACATGAATAGTACGATAGCTGCACACGTCTCCCATAACGAGTTCATAACGTCTCCCGGTCCGCCCAGATATATGGATAGAATGGATGAACCCAGCAGCATACCCAGTGCAACTGCCGCACGTTTACCCTCTCGAAGCATACCCGCCAGCATCCCGGCAAAAGCAAGCAGGCTCATCTGATATACCGCTGACATGTCAGCCAAACTCAGAATCAAGCCGGTAATGACCCCAACTGAGGCTCCGAGGGGGGCTCCGCCCACCAGCGCAAAGATTAATATGAGATAACGGGAGAGCATATGCTCGACGGATAAGGACTGAATGGTCCACCCTACGGCTCCCGTCATAACGGAAGCGAGCAATATGATCAGGCAGAGGATCTCCTCGTTCTTTAGGCTGAACTTTTTTTTGCGGTAGGTGAAGATCGGTATGGCTTGTATAAAAACAAGGGTGAGCACGAAACTTAGTACGGAATCCATCGTGAGCATCAACATCGCGTACCAGCTGAAGGATGGCCCGATCACAACCGCGAATAATTTGACCATAAATGTAGTCGTAAACACCATCGTTGGTGCATAAGATAATTCAGCACGATCATAAGATTCCAGTCCACGGAAGAGCAGATAAAAGATGGCGATCTCCGATGCAACAATGAGTGGTACCGGAAACGGTGCAAAGAGACTGCCTGCGAGAAGTGCAGCGCCTACCGGAATGATGTAATCCCTGCGCATGAAAGCAATTACGGCGAAGTAAGCAATGGCAAAGGGAGATAACTCATTCAGGATCATTGCCTTACCGAGCAGGAACCCCATAAACGTAAGCAGCAGTACCCATTTGCGGGAAGCAACCATCTGGACAGCCTTGCGGGAGCCAAGCCATTGTTTCAGACGTACCGACAGCTCCTCCCGAGCTTCCGTACCTCCTTTACCTGCTTTCATTCCCGGAAATTGAATGACATTCCACTTTTCCATCATCCTCAAGGCACCCCATTCGATTAATTTGAATTTTCGTGTTTCGTTCTCGATGGTTCTGATTATAGATAGATTAGAAGACGTAGTTTGTCAGAATAGGTGGGCAGGGTCCAAAAAGTTTACGACAAAAGAAACAAGCCTGGCGCGGTGGAGCGAAACCCCCGGCCTTATTGTGGTTTCATTCCTTCTCCTACTTGATTCCGACAATTGGAATGTCTGATTTTGAACCGAAGATGGTTTGGTCTCGCCATCATTTGAGCAGGATAACTGTGGAATGCCACGGAAACCTGTCGGTAAAAAATGGTAGACGACAAATGTTCTTATGGTTTCATTTTGCCGTGCAGAAAAACCGGGGATATGGAGCTCCACCTTACAAAAAAAGCTATTCAACTCCTTATCTGTGATAGAAACGCAAAAAAACCGCTAGCCCATGGGCTAACGGTTTTACTTATATGTTTAGATCAGGTTGTGACAGATTACACACGCTTGGCCCCACGGCCTCCGCGTTTGCCTTCTGTGTTCTTCTTAAGCGAAGAGATCCGCTCTTCACTATCTTTCAGGAAGCGTGACATTTTATCCTCAAATGAAGGTTTGCCTGCTGCGGGCTTGAAAGAACGGCCTCCGCGGTCACCACGGTTAAATCCACCGCCGCCACCACCACGACCTTGGCCACCACTTGGGCCTCCGCCGCTGAATCGTTCGCGATCTCCTCCACTGCGTTCCGGTCTAGGAGCTCTCGGGGGTCTAGATTGGGTTTGTTGCTCAACCGGTTTGTCAACAGCTTGCTTAATGGAAAGTCCGATCTTGCCATCCTTGTCAACGTTGATAACCTTGACTGTAACGAGGTCATTCAGCTTCAGGTGGTCGTTGACATCTTTGACGTAATTGTCGGCGATTTCCGAGATGTGAACGAGACCCGTGACACCTCCTGACAGATCCACAAATGCTCCAAAATGCGTGATTCCTGTCACCTTGCCCTCTAACTTGGTGCCCACTTCAATTGCCATAGAATAAAATGATCCTCCCTTAAAAATATACAACCCGATTTTTTGAATGCCAAAATCAATGCTGCGCTAATGTAATTATACCTTATGCCGTAAACCAAGGTCAACTGAACACTACCCCATCAGAGAGCCTATTTTTTCCGGTTTAACGGCTTCAGACACACGGATAACAAACCTAGCTCGGTAATGGACCGAATTCCATCAGTTCCCTGACTCTTCAACCTGGATCGGCGTTTCCTCAGGAAGATAATATCCTTTTTTCCGTGCCAGCTGTCCTATGTATTCAGGGTCATTCAACCGGCTGACTTCGTACTTCAACTGTTCCAGCTTCTTCAATGTATCTTCCTTTGAAGCTTGCTGAGTGGCCAGATGAGAACTCTTGTCCGAAATTTGTGCAGTCTGCACAAGGAATGTATATCCTGCCCATATTACAAATACAATCATAAACGTCATCCAAAGCATGAGGCGCCTTTTTGCACCGGCAGATTTTCCTTGGTTAGTTGGAACCTTTGATCTGCCCACAGGTGTTTTACCCATTACGGACCTCCTTAAAACCAGCGTTTCCATATCGCTGCAATTCTTGTACCCACACGGATCATGAAGCGTGGCGTTACCCAATGTTTCAGGAGCGGCCTAAACATCCAGCGGAACAACTTGCCGAAAGGTACCAAACACTGCAGCACCAGCCTGCCCAGGAATAATAGTATCGCAATTACAAAACCGAATAATACGCGAATTAACTTATAAATTCCTTTAGCCGGCATAACGATTAGGATGTTAAGGATATGTCCACACCAATGAATCAGCGTTCTTGCGAGTTTAATTAACATTACCACAAAACGCTGGGTTGTAACACTTAAAAGCCAAAAATAGAAGCAAACCCCTATAATCAGCCCCAAAAAGACATAAAACCGCAACTGTCCGTGGTTTCCGGCGTATAGCATCCGAAAAACGAACAGCGCGGAAGCAACCCAGTACAACAGATCGAGCGTGTGAATACTCCATCTCGGAAACCGCAGCTGTCCGGACAGTACCCGGTAACTGTCATAGGCCATTCCCATCACGACCCCCGAGGTAAGCATCCACATCAATGTGATCCATTGAGTTTCCGGACTCATCGGAACATCTTGCCAAACAGGCCTTTACCATTTTTGGACTGGGAACCGGGGTCCAGATATTGGAGCGAACTGACTGTGCCTTCAATGGATAACAGACCTTCCTCCAGGCTCAGGTTTTTGATATGTAAATTGTGCCCCCGGATGGTCAGATGCCCAAGTTCAGTCTGCAGCAAAAATTCCTCACTGTCGAAGCTCTCCACGTTGGAGACACCCGTCAGATCCAGCAGTTTCCGATTCTGCATGCTCAGATGATGCTGTTTGGCCTTACCGTGCTCAACCATGGCATGTACCCCTCCTTCTTACACCTAGCTTATGGATGTGGAGGTTGGAATAGAACCAGCGTTGTTGAACAAATAAACCGGCATCCAGTAAAAAAACAAAAACGCCCTTCCCTGTTACAGGAGGACGTTTCGATTCAACTTGCATTGAATGAATATTTAATACCAGATGTACTGTTACCAGTTCATTCCGTTATCCTTGGCGATCGGCTCTTCCTTCACCAAGGTGTAGAGGCTGCTCGCCTCATCCTTCTTGGTACTCTCGGCAATTCGTTCCACCCTCACAGTGACCAGTTTCTGACCGAACTGAACCGTCAGCTCATCGCCCACTTTGACAGCGGCGCTGGGCTTAGCTTCACGTCCGTTCACCAGAACACGTCCCTGTTCAGAGACGTCCTTGGCCACAGTGCGGCGTTTGATTAGCCGGGAGACCTTCAGGAATTTATCAAGACGCATTATTTTACGGCTTCTTTAAGTTTGTTGCCTGCTTTGAATGCAGGAACAGTGGACTCAGGAATCACGATCTCATTCCCTGTTTGTGGGTTACGTCCGGTACGACCGGAACGTTTGCGGGTCTCAAAAGTGCCAAAGCCGATCAATTGTACTTTGTCTCCGCTGGCAAGTGCATCTGTAATTTCTCCCAAAAAGCCGTTCAATACGGACTCAACGTCTTTTTTAGTCAAACCACTTTTGGTTGAAATGTTGTTAATCAGATCTGTTTTGTTCATTTTTAAAAGCCTCCCAAATTGAAAAAAAAGTATCTGCGATTCCTGACAATACATCGATTGCCGCTGATTCGCGTTAGGTCACTACACATGTATTCTGGCTTGGTATCTGAAATCCTGCCTTGGTCCGCGACTTTTTTTAGCTTTTTGTCGAGGGTCCGCAGGCAACAGTCTAAGACCAGTACCCGAAACCATCTGTCGCTAAACACCAACACCAGTTTACACAGATGAACACATGTTCGTATTATCATAACACACTGCATAGCATGAATGGAATAAAGTTATCTAGCTTTTCCCAGAAAATTGAACCCGTTATAATCCTGCCTTCTTCGCATCCTGCCACAATTGCTCCATCTCTTCTACATTGCTATCTGCTGGTGTTCTTCCTTGTTCACGCAAACGCTCCTCGATAAAATGGAACCGCCCAACGAACTTGCGGTTGGTCGCAGCGAGTGCCTCTTCCGGGTCCGTATCGATGAATCTTGCAACGTTCGCGGCTGCGAATAATAAATCCCCCAGTTCAAGCTTCCGTTCTTCCGCAGACTGGCCTTGTTGCACCGCTTCTTTCAACTCCGCCAGTTCTTCCTCGATCTTGGCAAACACACCTTCAACATCATCCCAGTCAAAGCCTACTTTGGCTGCTTTCTTCTGTAACTTGTATCCCTTCATCAATGCAGGCAAGTCACGCGGTATACCATCCAGCACGGAAACCTTCTGCTGATCCTGGCCTTTGCGCTTCTTCTCCTCTGCTTTCATCTGTTCCCAGTTCTGAAGAGCTTCATTCGCATCTTCTGCCTGATTATCTCCAAACACATGTGGATGGCGGAAGATCAGCTTATCATTCAAACCCTCGATGACATCATACACATTAAATGTGCCCACTTCTTCTTCCATCTGGGAGTGCAATAAAATCTGCAGCAGCAGATCACCCAGCTCTTCTTTCATATGGTCGGGGTCATCCTCATCGATCGTCTCAATGACCTCATAGGTCTCTTCAATCAGGTTTTTGCGAATGGACTGATGTGTCTGCTCCTGATCCCATGGACAGCCACCCGGACTGCGAAGAATATTGACGATCTCATGCAAACGCGCAAAGGATCTGCGACGCAGGGCATCATCGGTGTTCTTCGGCACATAGATTAGTGACAGGTTACCATACCCTTCGATCCGGTCCAGTTCGTGCAATGGAATCTTGTGAATGACCTCCTGGCCCTGTACACCCAACGCGTGACCAACAAATACCGGATAATCATCCGGGTAAACCTCCATCAGGCATAGCTTCACATCCGAAGCAGTGAAGACATCGTAGACTTGCCCAATCAATGTATGTAGCTGTGGTTGTACCAATTCCGTGTTCAGGCTGCTGGCATCCAGGAGTTGAAACCCTTCAATCGGGTCGAATCCAAGCCGTATAAAGGCTTCGTCCAGGAAGCTCTCTCCGCCCATAACACGCAATGAGATACCCATCTGCGGACAACGTTCTTTGAGCAGGCGTACACTTGCTTCTGCTACCATCGGATGACCGGGTACGGCATACACAATCTCCGTTCCGGCCTCACCCTTGCGAGCGGCCTCTATCAGTTGATTCGCGATCTCATCATACACCTCGGGGAAGGAGGATTTCGCCTCATAGATGCCATCAAATGATGTCATCTCTAGTCCCTCTTGCTTCAGATCATTCAATACGGGATGATCCAGGGTGCGTACATACAGCGTAGCTGCATGTTTCATTTTTTTGATAATACCTACGGTCAGTTGGTCTGCATCTCCAGATCCAAGACCCACTACGGTTAAAGCTGCACTCATTACGTAAACCTCCATCCGGACTATCCTGTTGCAAGCTCACTGATTCATCGTGCCTGAACAGGACTAATTACACGTATTATACCAGAATCATTCGATATCCTATAATTGCATATTAGCTGTGCTGGGTATAGAAGCACCGTGAGCATGGAGCTAGCGCAGTACACGCAGTCTGCGCAGCAGCTTGGCAAGGCGAGGCCCCAACTTGGGCACAGCCGCCAGCTCCGCGGCGGTCAGTAACCCTGTCCGGGCCGCCGCCAGCAAGAACACGGCCGAGCCTGCGGCAATGCCCAGCAGGCTCACGCCCATCGCGGCCAGCCGGCGGTCGGCCGCGATACCCATGCCGCCGAGTACCGCTTCGGCGGCCCAGGCCGTGCCTACCGCCGCCAGACTCATGGCGGCGATCACCAGCGCCGGCTTCGCCAGGACGGCGCCAGGGGCAGGGCGCAGGGCGACAAGTCGCGCCAGCAGCGCCACATTCAGGCCAGCCGCCAGCATGTAGGCGACTGCGCCTGCCAGCGCCGCGCCGCTGATGCCCAGCGCCGGCACAAGCATGACGTTCAGCAGCGCCTTGACGCCTGCGGCGGCCAGCATGCTGAACGCGGGTGCGCGCACGGCGCCGAGGCCTTGCAGCAGCGCCGCCGCAATTATGCTGACGGTGCTGCCCGCAGCCGTCAGCGCCATGTACCGCAGTGCTTCGGTGCCTGCGGCATCTCCGTAAAGCATGCGGTTAATCGGCTCCGCCAGCACCGCGAGACCCGCGGATGCCGCCAGGCCGATCAACCAGAACCAGCGCAGCGCGAGGCCTGCTTGCTGCCGGACGGCTTCTGGCCCGCCCTTTAACCGGGCTTCCGCCATCGCCGGAATAAACAGCACAGATAGTGACGTGGCAAGCATCGTCACCAGTTGAACCAGCGGCAATCCACGGTTGTAGATGCCGAAGGAAACCATCGACTGAAGCTCATCCAGTCCTTCTCCCCGCAGCAACCGGGGTACGGTGAAGGTGTCCACCAGATTCATCAGAGGTACGGCCAGCGACCCGAGACAGACAGGAATGGCATACATGAGCAACGTCCTGATCCATTCTCCGTTGGATCGTGACCGTTCTCCCAGAGCGGGATTAATAGCACTCACCGTTTTCTTCTGCGGCGTAACCGGCCTATGCTCCTGACGCTCATGACGATCTGATCCAACCTCCCCGCCTTTACTGCTCCATTCCGAATCCAATTGCCCGATTCGCTCTTCCTTGCCTTTCCGCCGATGACGGACCATGTACCCTAACATGGTTAACAGCCCAACCATTCCACCAGCGACAGAGCCCATCATGGCGCCAGCGGCAATAGTCTCAAGCGAAGCGTCCCGTCTCATCAACCACAGAAGCAGAACAATCATGACGGTGACACGTATCGTCTGCTCCACCACTTGTGATACCGCTGTTGGAACCATCTGCTGTAATCCCTGAAAATATCCACGCAGCCCTGTCATCACCGGTACAAACAACAAAGCCCATGAAGCTGCACGAATCGATGGAACCACATGACGGTTGCCAATCATGTCAGCGATCAGCGGCGCGCCTGCATACATCAAGAGCGCCATTATAATTCCAATTCCCCCGAGCAGTAGGGAAGATAGTCGAATAATTCTTCTGCTTTCGTCTGGTCTTCCGAGTGCGTTCTGTTCTGCTACGAATTTGGATACGGCCAGCGGCAGCCCTGCAGCAGCAAGCGTGATAATGAGCATATATAACGGATACACCGTATTGTAGATGCCAAATACACCGTCTCCCCCCAGATTCTGCAGCGGAATCTTCTGAAAAGCACCAATGATTTTAGAGATAATGGCAGCAAGCCCAAGTATAAATGCACCCTGTAGCAGCCTTGAGCCTGTAGACGGCTGTTTCATAAGTCCCTCCCGAGTAATCCTTTTAAGCATACCTTGTTATTATAACTGCCTGAAGGCACACAGACTAACCCTCCCCATCACAATCATCAGGATTAACTTCGTTGTCCCTTAAAATGCAAAAACTCCCGTATGCCCAAGACAGGGCACCAGGAGTTGATCTGCGGTCTATTGTTCCATTTGCTTGCCAAGGAAACCAGCAGCTGTCTCAGACATCTTCACTTCCATCTGAGACATCTTCACCGATTCATCCTTATTGAACAGGATAACCGTTCCGATGGGGTCACCACCTGAAATAATCGGCGCAATAACAAAAGAGGATAACGTCTCGTCATGATCTTTGCTAAGCTCATAAGAACCGTTGTTTGTTTCCAAAATGGTCTTTCTGTTTTCCATACAACCTTCCAACAGTTGACCCACCTGCTTGTCCAAATATTCTTTCTTGGAGCCGCCTGCCACCGTGATAATGGTATCCCGGTCAGAAATCATTGTTACATGTCCTGTACTCTCATACAGGGATTCTGCATATTCTTTGGCAAAATCACCAAGTTCGCCAATTGGCGAATATTTTTTTAGGATAACTTCTCCATCACGATCCACGAAAATTTCCAGTGGATCACCTTCACGAATACGTAACGTACGGCGGATTTCTTTTGGAATGACCACACGACCAAGGTCATCTATACGGCGGACAATACCAGTAGCTTTCATTTCACATGTTGCCCCACTTTCTCGAGAAGATTTTTCAACTACTGTTCCTTAATGGGTAGAGGAAAGTCCCAGAACGTTTAGTGTGATATCTTGACCATAGTATTCATCTGTTCCCATTTCCTTATACATGCTTCGGAGAATATAGTTGTGTAACTTTCGAAGAAGGCGACCATGTACCCATACGACTTGAATATATACAAGAAGAAGCAAGAAGGAGGTCCTAAGTCCTCCCCTTGCTTCTCTGTATGGTTGTCCATATTTACGGCGAATTTAACCTTGAACGTATGCTAACACAGCAATTTTACCAGCTTACTTGCTGCTTGTACCTTCATCTGTAGTTGCATCTTTGTCTGTTCCAGTCGTACCTTGGTCAGTCTTGGTATCCGTACCTGTGGAGTCATCCGTTTTTGGTTCGGTTGTTTTCTCTCCTTCAGTTCCTGTACCCGTAGTACCTTCAGTCGTACCTTCAGTTGTGCCTTCTTCAGCTTTTTCTGTTTTTGGCAACTTAACTTCTTTTACGATCTTGTCCAATTCATTTTGCATGAACGTATCGATCTCAGCTGCAGCCAATTGGCTCTTCAGACTTTCTTTTTGTTCAGCCGTCAATTTGGCAAAGTCAGCTTCTGTACGAGCTTCCACTTTCATGACGTGGTAACCGTACTCTGTCTCTACTGGATCACTGATTTTGTTCAGAGGCAACGTTTTTGCAGCTTCCTTAAATGCCTCTACCCAGCTGCCTACAGGTGTATTTTCATACAGTCCACCCTTTTCAGCAGAACCTGGATCTTCTGAATATTTTTTTGCAATTTCAGCAAAATCAGCTCCGCCATCCAACTTGGTTTTTACTTCTTTTGCAATTTTAAGTGCGTCTTCTTTTTTACGCTCTTTTTGCGTTTTTGGATCTGTGAAGTTAATCAGCACGTGACGAACGGAAGCCGTTGTGAACTGATCTTTGTTTTTCTCAAACTCAGCCTTGATTGCATCGTCCGTAACGCCTGTTTCTTTATCTTTGATTACTGTCATGATCCGAGTCATGTAGTCTTTAATGTTATCGTCTGTCAGGTTCTGAGCTTTGAGCATTTCTGTCCATTGATCTGCCTGAACAGAAGCTTTCATTTTATCGAATTGCTCAGTTGCCGCTTTGGTACCTGCTGTTTTGGCATCTTCGCTTGCTTTGCCACTCAGATATTCATAAGCAACTTCCTGTTTCACCAGATACTCTTTGAAATCGTCCATATCCATCATTTGTGCATACTCCGGATAGAGGAATTTCATGACACGTTGCTCCATGTCGAATTCATTGGCTGTAATGGTACCACCATCATACGTAGCGACTACAGCACTTGTATCCGTCGATTCAGGTGTTTTTGCTTCTTCCTTCTTGCCACATGCAGCAAGCAGTGATAAGGATAGTACTGCGACCATGCTCACAGACAGTACTTTTCCTACTTTTTTATACTTTGGTAACATCCTTTAGTTCCCCCTTTGATTTAAAAGCAGTTTTCATGGACTCCAGAATTTTCTCTACCAGCTCCATCAGTTGCTTATCCCCAAGCCCCTTGCCTTTAGCGTGAATCAGCATATGGGGTCCTTGTTCAAATTGTACACGTCTTTCGAACTGATTTCCAATGTGCGCGATTTTCGAGAGTTCAAAGGCATGTTCACGCCCTTCATAGAACTTCACGGTAATGTCCTCACCGCGTTGGGAAATGGACTCAATACCGTAGATTTTGCCGTATACTTTCATCCGCGCAACAGCCAGTAAGTTAATGACGGCTTCCGGAAGATCACCGAATCGGTCAACCAATTCGTCTTCCAACTCCATCGCATCGTCGAAGGATGCAATGACCGCCACTTTTTTGTAGATCTCAATCTTCTGAATACTGTCATAGATATAATCGGACGGCAAGTAGGCATCGATACTGAGATCCAGGGTTGTGTTCCACTGGTCTGAAGGTACCGGCTCCTCGCCAAGCATCGTAACTTTGCGTTTGTTGATCTCCTCCGCAAGCATCTGGGAATACAGATCAAACCCGACGGAAGCGATGAAACCATGCTGCTCCGCTCCTAGCAGATTTCCCGCACCACGAATCGACAAGTCCCGCATGGCGATTTTGAATCCCGAGCCCAGTTCGGTGAATTCTTTGATTGATTGCAGACGTTTCTCAGCAACTTCAGTAAGCACTTTATCCCGTTGGTACGTAAAATAGGCATACGCAATACGGTTGGAACGCCCCACACGTCCGCGCAGCTGATACAGCTGGGAGAGTCCCATTTTATCCGCATCATGTACGATCAGTGTGTTTACGTTCGGAATATCTACCCCGGTCTCGATGATACTTGTGCTCACAAGCACGTCATATTCACCGTCCAGGAAGTCCAGAATCGTTTTCTCCAGCTCTGTTTCCGACATCTGACCATGTCCCACACCAACTTTGGCTTCAGGCACAAGTTCAGAAATTTCGGCAGCCATCTCCTGAATTCCCTGAACACGGTTGTAGAGGTAATACACTTGCCCACCACGGGCAAGCTCACGCTCAATCGCTTCACGAACAAGCGCCTGGCTGTGTTCAACCACATAGGTCTGCACCGGGAAACGATTCTCTGGTGGAGTCTCGATAACGGACAAATCACGCACACCCAGCATGGACATATGAAGCGTACGCGGTATCGGCGTTGCCGTCAGCGTCAGCACGTCCACATTGGTTTTCAGCTTCTTCAGTTTTTCCTTATGGGTTACACCGAAGCGCTGTTCTTCATCAACAATGAGCAGTCCCAGGTCCTTGAACACCAGATCCTGCGACAGCAATCGATGCGTCCCTATGACAATATCCACTGTGCCTGCCTTGATGCCTTTGGCTGTTTCATTCTGCTCTTTACGGGAGCGGAACCGGCTAAGCACATGAATGTTGAACGGATAACCGGAGAAGCGCTCACGGAACGTCTCAAAATGCTGCTGTGCCAAAATGGTTGTTGGCACGAGTACAGCCACCTGTTTGCCTTCAATAGCTGCTTTAAATGCAGCCCGAATAGCCACCTCGGTTTTGCCGTAACCAACATCCCCACACAATAAACGATCCATTGGACGGTTTTGTTCCATGTCCTTTTTGATTTCTTCGATCGCACGCACCTGATCACGTGTCTCATCGTAAGGGAACATGTCCTCAAACTCCTGCTGCTCCGCAGAATCCTTGTCGAATCCAAACCCTTTGGAGGTCTGACGCTCTGCATACAGCTTAATTAGATCATCAGCAATATCCTGTACGGATGTGCGGACTTTATTTTTAACCCGTGTCCACTCATTGCCGCCCAGCTTGTATATTTTCGGTTCTTTTTCTTCGGAACCAACATATTTCTGAATCAGATCGATCTGTTCAATAGGTACAGACAGTTTGTCTCCACCCGCATAGAGAATATGCATGTAGTCCTTATGAATACCGCCAACCTCGAGGGTGCCGATCCCAAGGTACTTACCAATCCCGTGGTTCTGATGAACGACATAATCGCCCACTTTTAGCTCGCTATAGGATTTGATCCGTTCAGCATTGTCTACATTCCGAATTGGTTTGCGTACTTTACGCTGTTTTTGCGAGAACATCTCGCCTTCGGTCACAACAGCCAAATGAATGGACGGCATTTCAAATCCCGTTTGCAAGTTACCGATCATCATCTCTGGCTCTGGAATATCATAGTCCATCAGTACCCGGCGCATCCGCTCGAGTCGCTCCTCACCGTTCGCCAGCATGAGTACTTGGACTCCGGCCTTCTGCCAGCGCTCCATCTCTGCCTTCAGTACATTCATCTGTCCATGGAAATCCTGCATGCCACGACTGATGAAGTTCAGAATGTTTTGTGGTTGGGTATGTGGAACCTGACGCAAAAAGATCGACATAAACAGCGTCTGGAATGGACGCTCATACAACAGTTCATCACCGTCTGCGGATAATGGGAGATCCGGAAGTGTTTTTCCGTTTTGCATCAAATGCAGGTTCCACTCCGATTCATCACGGTCGAGCTGTTTTGATGTCTCCGATAGTCTCGCAGGCTCATCAAGAACCAGCAGGGTATCTTCCGGCATATAGTCGTAGATCGTTTGGTTCTCCGGATAGAGCGGAGAGATATATTTATACATTTCAGAGAAATATACGTGCTCCCGCAAAAGCTCAATCTCCCGGTGAATTTCCTCACGAAGACGCAGCTTCGCCTGCCGGTCCGTCATTTTCTCCAGCTGTTGTTCGAGCAAAAGAGCAGCCGCATCGGCAGCCTTTTCCATACGTTCACGATCTGCAATTAACTCCTTGCATGGTAAAACCGTAATTTCTTCAATCCGTTCAATTGAACGCTGATCCGCTGGATCAAATGTCCGAATGGAGTCGATCTCATCATCAAATAACTCCACCCGATATGCGATCGATGAAGTAACCGGATAGAAGTCGATGATACCTCCGCGTACACTCATCTCACCACGAGATTCCACGCGTTCCACACGCTCATATCCGAGCTTTACCATCTCCAGCAAGAAGGAGTCCAGTTGAAGTGTGTTGCCCTGTTTAATCAAAATTCGAGCATTGGCCATCACTTCCGGAAGCGGAACATAACGTCTTACCCCGGAAAAAGGAATAACAACAACGCCCCTGAATCCCTGGGCGCAGCGGACCAACACATCAATACGCTGACCCAATGTTTCCGGGCTGGAAACAGCAGCTTCAGCAGCGACAAGTTCGTTGGCAGGATAGATCAACACCTGATCAGGTGAAAGCGCTTCCTGTAAATCTTCTGCAATTTTTTGAGCTGAAAACATATTGTGCGTTACTACGAGCAATGGTCGGTTCATTTCCTGATGCAGAGCAGCCAGCATAATCTGACGCGCCGAGCCGGATAGACCCGAAACCAATTGTTCCTTCATGCCGGACTTGATTCCGGCTGTAATGGACCCGAAGTCCGGATCTTTGGAAAAAGCCTGTATAAGTGCTTGTAACAAAAGGGGCACCTCTCTTATAACTTACTTGATTATCTCACGCATACGCGTAACATCACTATTAAAATGGATACAAATTCCTTTTTGTCCTGTTTCATCATATCGGATTACTCGCAACATTGCCACATCTGTTGATGCGGCTGAGCCTGATTTCGAGCTAGTCATGGCTTTCATGCCAACTGAAAAGAAGCCTCAGCAGGCTGCCAAGGCTATAAAAGGTGGAGCGTTATTACGCAACCGCCCTCAACTGTCATTCGATCCTGTACAGGCGATGTCTACTGAAGCGGACTCGCGAGCAGGCTAAGCTCCGGATTGTGCTCCAGGGCTTCCTTACAGTAATCACATGTAATCCGAACGGTAATGTCACCACCGGAATTATACGCTATTATATCCCTCCGCTCGTCGGGGGTCAAGAAATGAAAGCCGAGCTCTACTTCCGTTATCCGGGCAGAATCGATTCGTCCAATAAAGGTACGGCAATGCCTACATACGTAATTCACTGACATGTTTATGCCTCCTGAACATGGTTTATACATCCAGTATGTCCAGTATGGCTAAATCGAACCCGTCTTTATGATCATTTTACCAGTATGTTTTACAAAATTAACCGTTAAACTTCGCCATTGTTTGTTCAAACGTATGAGTCAAGCTATGCTCCAGAGCATCACACGTTTGCTCAATGGTCTGATCCAGGGCTTCCTTTTCTTTCTTCATGAATGTCGACAGTACATAATCAACAATGGCATGTCCTGGTTCAGGCCGGGATATTCCCATGCGTACGCGGTTAAACTGCTGTGTACCGGTATGCTGAATTATGGACTTGATTCCATTGTGTCCGCCTGCACTACCTTGGTAACGCAATCTGACTTTGCCAATCTCTGTATCCATGTCGTCGTACACAACAATCAGATCTTCAAGACTAACTTTATAAAAATCCATATATGCTCGAACCGATTCACCAGACAAGTTCATATAGGTCATTGGTTTGATCAGTACAGTTTTCACACCGCCAATATTGCCTTCTCCAATCAGCGCTTTACATTTATTCTGTGTAATGGAGATATTATGACGATCAGCCAACCGATCCAGTGCCATAAAACCGATATTATGACGGGTTTTGGCATAGTTCGAGCCTGGATTTCCAAGTCCGACAATCCACTTCATCTTGTTCCCTCCTTCGGATTAGCCTGAGGTGAGGCATAGACTTCGAATCTTATATTTCATATAATATCAAGAAAGTAAAGATCGATTTACTGTAGTGTTCACAGTAAATATTTTATCGACCCAGGAAGGTGAGCGGGTTTTGCGCGAAGACAATGGACAACTGACTCAACACAGCGATTTTATCTATCATCTCGAATATCACGTACCTGTACAGGTATACGACCGCGACACCCATATTGAGATTGGTCTAATCACACGTTTCGATAATCAATTCGTCGAAATTGCCGATACGCTTTTTCATCGGCGTCGTTTCCGATTTATCTCCCGCCCCGGGTATTAACCATATAAGATGAACGAACCATTTTACACTGGATCACTGCGCGTGCAGAAACATCTTCCGATCGCTGTTAAGTCGAAGCATATGCTTCCGAAGTAGCTTTCTTTCAGAAAGCTTTTAACTTCACTTCTTCAGATCTTTTCTGCCCTCTCCGTTATTGTGTAAATTAGTAGTTCAAATTATATGGACTGACCAGCGTCTGTTTCACTATTAATAAAACGGCACGCCGACAGGGGTTACATTTTCCATTGAACCGGAAAACGTAACCCCTCTACTACTTTATGCAGACATCCTTATTCAATTTCAAACAGCTTGCTGATTGACAATTCCTCATGAACCCGGATAATCGCTTCTCCGAGCAAAGGCGCTACAGACAACACTTTGAGTTTGCTTGTCGGATTAGCATGCGTAATTGGAATGGTATCCGTTACGATGACTTCCTTCAATGGTGCATTCTCCAAACGTTCCATCGCAGGTCCGGACAATACCGGGTGAGTACAGCACGCGTATACTTCTTTTACGCCGCCTTCCATCAGAGCATTCGCTCCCAGTACAATCGTTCCCGCCGTGTCAATAATGTCATCGATCAGGATGGCTGTTTTACCTTCGATGTTACCGATAATGTTCATCACTTCGCTCACATTTGGCTCAGGGCGACGTTTATCGATAATCGCCAGGGGTGCATTCAGGAAGTCAGCCAGTTTACGTGCGCGCACTACGCCACCGTGGTCAGGCGACACAACAACCGGATTTTCGATCTGTTTCGACCGGAAATATTGAGCCAGAATTGGCACTCCGAGCAAATGGTCGACCGGAATGTCGAAGAATCCCTGGATCTGCATTGCATGCAAGTCCATCGCGATGACACGGGTTGCACCCGCTTTTTCAATCAGGTTAGCAACCAGTTTCGCTGTAATCGGGTCACGTGAACGTGCCTTGCGATCCTGTCTTGCATAGCCATAGTAAGGAATAACGACGTTAATCGTCTTGGCAGATGCCCGTTTGAGTGCATCAATCATAACGAGCATTTCCATCAGGTTATCATTAACCGGCAAGCAAGTTGACTGCACGATGTAAACGTGACAGCCCCGAACACTCTCGGAGAGTTTCACTTGAATCTCGCCATCACTAAAGCTGGTTGTGTGAGATTCACCCATAGGGATCCCGATATAATCAGCAATTTGATGGGCAAGCTTGGGGTTAGAATTGCAAGTAAATATTTTTAATTTCGAATCAAAATAAGTCATAAAATAAAAACCCTCCGTGCTGGTTCATTGGAATCAATAAGCGTCTGCGACATGTCGGCACCTCCCGGATCTTCGGGAGGCAATCTTGTTATCAAAACCCCTTATTGGGGTTTGGCATTTTGTTTCTTGGCTTTGGCACGTCCGCGAATCTTCTCCGCATAACCAGGTTTATTCTCCTGACGTGGACGAGCAATGGCCAGATCATTCTCGGGAACGGAATGGGTAACGGTGGAGCCAGCAACCACATAAGCGCCTTTTCCTACCGTAATCGGTGCAATCAGATTGACGTTGCTGCCTACAAAAGCATCATCTTCAATCGTTGTCACAGCTTTATTATAACCATCATAATTGACAGTTATTGCCCCGCATCCAACATTTACGTTTTTCCCTACTTTGGCATCTCCAATATAGCTGAGATGAGATACTTTGGAACCTTCATCAATTGTAGCATTTTTCACTTCAACAAAGTCACCAATTTTTACGTTGCGACCCAGTTTGGTCCCTGGACGCAAATTAGCAAATGGACCTACCGTTGCATCAGAACCAACCTCGGCATTGGATACTACCGAATGTTTAATCGTAACTCCGTCCTGAATAACGCTGTCTTCCACATCTGCCTGAGGACCAATATGACATGCTTCACCGATGGAAGTTGTGCCTTTGAGGATCGTCCCCGGATACAAAACTGTATCTGCTCCAATCGTAACATCCGCTCCGATATATGTCGATGACGGATCAATGATTGTCACACCGTTCAACATATGGCGTACGGCAAGACGTTCACGCATGAAGGCTTCGGCTTGCGAAAGTGCAAGTCGATCGTTAACCCCGATGGATTCTGCAATGTCATCTGACATGTAAGCCTCAACCACTTCTCCATCATTGCGAAAAATGCCAACTACGTCTGTGAGATAATACTCTCCCTGAGCGTTCTGGTTCGTCACTTTTTCCAGGGCAGCGAACAATTTTGCATTATCGAAACAGTATGTGCCCGTGTTAATCTCATTCACAGCATCTTCCTGCTCCGTGCAATCCTTCTGTTCCACAATCCGTTGTACAGATCCATCTTCTCCGCGAATAACGCGGCCATATCCTTTGGGATTGTCCAACTGAGCCGTAAGAACTGTCGCTGCTGCTCCGCTGCTCTCATGCAGCTTCATCAGACCTTCCAACGTCTCACTGGTCACAAGTGGTGTATCTCCACAGACCACAATTGTAGATCCAGTTTCACCGCCAAGCAAGGATTTAACCTGCTTCACTGCATGACCTGTACCCAATTGTTCCGCCTGAAGTGCATACTCTGCTCTGGAACCCAAAAATGACTGCACCGCTTCGGCACCATGACCGACTACAACTACACTGCGTTCAACGCCTGCGCTGAGTGCTGCATCCAGCACATGTCCAACCATAGGTTTACCGCATACGGGATGCAGTACTTTGTACAATTTTGATTTCATTCGTTTCCCTTGCCCTGCGGCAAGAACGATTGCCATTCGTTTCAAAATTAACGACCTCCTGTTCTGAAAATCCCATTGAAATGCATTGCTGATCTATATCCAATGAGTATCGTTCAGCCGGCTTCAAGCCGGTCCTGTTCATCGCCTGCTGTCTCTGTAATCACACGTAACAACGCGGACACCAACGAATCGTGACCTATATGTATACGCCGTGTACCTGCGAGCTTAACCGAATCCCAATGATTCCTAAGATGCCGCCCTGCCACCAAGCGCACGATGCGCTTTTTGTTCTCTGCTAATAAACTCAATACTGAATATATCTTATTCCGGTCAAAAAGAAAAGAGAGCCATAAGACATGGCTCTCTTTTCCTTCGAACCCCAATAATGTTCTCAGGCACCTTCTTCAATGACTTCTTCCTCAGTTGCCGCACGATCGTATTCAGTCAAAACTGCTGCCTGAATCTTCTCACGCGTACCGGAAGAGATCGGGTGGGCGATATCACGGAACTCTCCATCAGGAGTACGTTTGCTCGGCATAGCAACAAACATTCCGTTGTTACCATCAATGACACGAATGTCATGAACGACGAATTCGTTATCGATGGTAATGGATGCGATAGCCTTCATTCTCCCCTCCGAGTTAACACGGCGGAGTCTGACATCCGTAATTTGCATGTGTGTGTTCACCACCTTTTTCCATCAGAACTTGGTGTATAATTCCACACAGCATATACGAACTCCTTCTTTTTATAACCACAAAAATTTCCTAATTTCAGGAATTTTTTTATTTAATACACAATTCGACAACGTTCATGCCAGGTCGATGGAAAAGACCTTTTAACGACATAACATTCGTCATCTTTCTACAGGTCAAAATAGTTGCCAGGCTTGACGGAAATCTGTCTGCTCTTGGCATCAACCGCTGTCAGTTTCGCCAGAGATACGTAATCTGTTAACAGGCGTTCTTCTGAATCTACAGAACCAGATTCCACCAGTACCCCTACCCCGGCAACTGTAGCATTAAACTCGGCCAAAAGATCGATCATCCCTTGCACCGTACCCCCGGCCTTCATGAAGTCATCCACAATAAGTACTCTGGAATGCTCACGCATCGCCCTACGAGAGAGAGACATGGTATGCAGACTTTTATGGGACCCGGATACATAATTGATACTTACGGCCGATCCTTCTGTAGCCTGATGGTCCCTGCGTACGAGCACGACAGGCAGGTTGAGCTGGGCTCCGGTCGCATAAGCCAGTGGAATTCCTTTGGTTTCTACCGTCATAACCACATCAATATTCATATTGCCAAAGGCCGTTGCAAAAATCTTGCCGGCTTCATTCATCAATGCGGGCTGACCAAGCAAGTCGGACATGTACAGGTATTCTCCAGGCAAGATCCGATCAGGTTGCGCGAGCTGGGTCGAGAGCCGCTCCGCGAATGCCAGTGCCAGTTCTCGGGATACCTTCGGAATCCATCTTACTCCCCCGGCTGCTCCAGCCAGTGTATGCAGTTCTCCTGACCCACCTTCTTCGAACACTTCCTTGATAATCGCCAAATCTTCACTAATTGAAGACTTTGCGGCTCCATAACGTTCGGCAAATGTGGTCAACGGAATAACCGTATGCGGTCTGGACAATAAGTATTGCGTCATTTCAACCAGCCTTGCGCTTCGTTTTAACTTCTTCACAGAGATCCATCCTCACGATCACGGAAACATCCAAATCCGAATAATTATTTAAGAATATAACACCTTTATACGTGTTTGTACATTATAAAAGCGAATTTTACGTTAACATACGTACAGCGTACACTTCTTTACAGAACCCACGTAGACCATTGTATATCCGGGCAACCTTCGATTCTTTGGAAACCAGACCAAATACCGTTGGACCGCTACCAGACATTAACACGCCGTCTGCACCCAATCGAATCATGGCATCCTTCAGATGCTGAACTTCCGGATACAGCTTCAACGTTACATCTTCAAGCACATTGCCCATCTGGTCACAGACTTCCGTAAATGATTGATTGCGAATAGCCTGCTCCATTTTAGCTGCACTCGGATGACGAACAATCTTGTCACTGCGGAACCTTCCGTACACATCGGCTGTAGACACATTAATCGGAGGCTTGGCCAGAATTACCCAGCATTGCGGCGGATTAGGAATGGGAGTCAACTTCTCACCACGGCCTGTAGCGAGTGCAGTCCCTCCTGTGATACAGAATGGAACATCTGACCCAAGTTCAGCTCCAAGCTCCTGCAGTTCGTGATCCGGTATATTCAACCGCCACAGACGGTTCAATCCACGCAGCGCTGCTGCTGCATCACTGCTGCCGCCGGCAAGTCCGGCTGCAACTGGAATCTTTTTATCCAGATGAATATGGACGCCCGTACGCACGTTATAGCGCTCCTTAATGAGTCTGGCTGCCTGGAAAGCCAGATTCTTCTCGTCGAGCGGGATATAACCTGCCTGACTGGAGATGAAAATAGTATCTCGCGGCAGCTCCGACATTTCCAGTCGATCAGCCAGATCGACCATGGTCATGATCATTTCAACTTCATGGAATCCATCGCTTCTTTTATGTAAAACGTCCAGCATCAAATTAATTTTAGCAGGCGCTTTTTCGTAAATTTTCAAGGCGTTCACCCGTCCTCACCTTTTCCCTAAGACAACTTAACATATTATATCAAAATGGGGCTGTCAAGTCATTTGTATTCCACATCTAAGGGGAAAAAGCGGGGTTATTCCTGACGGATTTCCCCGCTTTTCAGTCTGCTTGAACCGGATTAAGATTTGCGCGCAGCCTGCTCAGCAAGTTGAATGGCTCTTTTCACCATGTTTCCTGCATCCTTGGCTTTAATTCCGCCCCAACCTTCCTGTTGCACAGTATCATAGAAGCCCAGGTCTTTCGCGAGCTCATTCTTCAGATCCTCTGACATGACACTTCTTCTTCTGCGACTCATGAACCATCCTCCTCCAAAGTATCCTTCATAATGTGATGAGTTCGTTCACGTTTTGGACATCTTGCCATCAGGCCAAATTCAGTTTCCTGCATTGCTTAAGAAACTGTCCCTTCACCTGTCCATATAGTATGCCGCGACCGTTCCTCGCTCATTCCTGAGTATGTATGGGTTACGTTAGAGGGAGAATTGGTGTTTAAAGAAAACAAAAAAGCGATCCGCCTTGTGGGGCGAATCGCCTGTAAATCGATACTTACGTCTCCATATAGGAGCTATGCGTCTGGCTGCCCGGGTCATAAACCATGACTTCCACCGACTCCGTAAGTATATCCGCATAACTATAAGAAACTCGCTTGAAGGTTTCTTGCTCCTCATCAAGCTTAACAATAAAAACAGAAGGGTACGTTTCTTCCAATACACCCGTACGCTCAATGGTCTTACGGCGGCCACCATTAGCCCGCAGCATAATTTTCTGACCAATATGTGCATCGAGATTGCGTTTGATATCCAACAGCGTGTTTTTAGCCATTGTCGACGACCACCTCTTTTCTTGTCCATTATACCGGATTTTACAGTCATTGTCAAATCAAAACTAATTATTATATCAGCATCAAAAAGTTGTTGTCAATGAATTTTTTTGCAAACAAAAAAAGCCCCAAATTGGGACTTTAAATGGCCTACATCAGACTGCCGACGGGTTCACTTTTAGCGTAGATAAATCATTCAGCCCAGGCAGACCTACCCGGTAACTCCCCCGTGTCTCGACACCACCCACACCCTGGCTACCACTGATGGTATTGTGCAGAACATCACTCATGTTGACCGTATCGCGCACAGAGGTAAAGGAGGCCTTAGCTGCCACATAGACCGGATCAAGTGCATGAATGAGAATTCTGCCTGGAGAACTGGCAAAGTTCGCTCCAGCGCGCAGCAGTGCCTCAAAATGGGACTGACAGGCCCCTGCCACAATAGTGAGTGCATCCAAATGGCGTTCATATTGTCTGGCCACCTGAATGGCCGACACAAAATTTTGCGAGTTCTTGTAGCTACCAAGACTATATAAGTCATAGGGCTGACGTGTCTTTAGCACCCCATCATGACCCGTAATAACTACGATATCCGGACGTACTTTGGGTAATAAGCGGTATAAGGTATCTGCCATTGCCGATTCATGGACATATTGTCCCTCTGCGGGCACACGAAGTTGCTCATAGAGATCCATACTTTTTTTCAAATAGTTCGGATCTCCATCCAGATGAAGTACCTTTCCAGGCATTTCAAAATAAGCCGGTTCCTGCTGGGCAGACCAATCCTGTACCAGACCTTCCCGATTCCGCTCAGCCTGTTCCATACGATTCTGCTGCAGACGGGACAGGGTCTGATGTGCTTTAATATGCGCCTGTCTGGTCTTGGCGCTTTGTGGTTCGTAGGGAACCTGTATCAAATCGTCCACCGGGGAATCGGCAATCAGCCGGAACTCAGTCCCTTTAATGACCGCAGCATCCAACTGGAGGCCTTCCACCCGAAAAGTCACATCGCCGCCGTATGACTTCCGAACGACCAAGTCTCCGATATTCATCAACGTAATCACCTCTACCCCATCGTATGGGCAAAGACCCGGTTTGGTTCATTCAAATTTTACAGCGCTGCACGTACCCCTGCTTCCCACATTACGGTGCTGAGTGTGGCATACTCTTGCAGACTCAATGTCTCTCCACGCCGGGACGGTTGAATACCTGCCTGCTCCAGCAGAATGTCTGCCTGTTCCCGGTTCTCCTTTGTGAAGAAACGTGCCTTCAAGTTGTTTGAGATTGTTTTTCTCCGCTGGGCAAAAGAAGCCTGTACCACTTCGAAGTAGTGTGCTTCATCCGGAATCTCCACTGGTGGCTGCTCACGCACCTTCAGCTTAATGACAGCTGATTCCACATTAGGTTGCGGAATGAAGACCGTAGGAGGCACAATACACACAAGTTCCGGCATACTGTAGTACTGAACTGCGATGCTCAGACTACCGTAGTCTTTTGATCCCGGTGCAGCAGCCATGCGTTCAGCCACTTCTTTTTGGATCATGACAACAATGCTGTCTACCGGCAGTTTCTCTTCCAGAAGTTTCATCATGATTGGAGTCGTTACATAATAAGGCAGGTTAGCCACAACACTGACTTTGTCCACGGATGCAAAATCCGTATTAAACAACTCAGCCAGATCAAGCTTTAACACATCGCCATGATGAACACGTACATTTGAATAAGGCTGCATCACTTCTCCCAGGATTGGGATCAAGCGCTGGTCAATCTCTACGGCTGTGACGGGACCGGCTACCCGAGCCAGTCGCTCCGTGAGGGCTCCAATACCAGGCCCGATCTCCAGTGCGCCCTTGGACTCGTCCAGATCGGCCGCATTAACGATTTTGTTCAGTATATTTTGATCGATCAGAAAGTTCTGACCCAGACTTTTCTTGAATGAGAATCCGTGTCTTTGAATAATCTCTTTCGTACGCTTTGGCGTTGCAATTTCAATCGTCTCTTCCATGTTCTTCATATGCTCACAATCCTTCACGTTCAATTTGCGCTAATGCTGTAGAGAACTCTTCCCTTGTAATCTGAAATACACTGAGACGTTTGTGGAACTGCTTCCCGTTACAATAACCGATGCCCAGCAGATTGCCCATCTCCATGCGACGTGCAGCAGCCTGCGGATGCACAATAAGTCCTGCCGCGATCAGGTCCTCCCAATCAATCAGGCTCGGAGCACCTTCGTATGAAGTATGTACACGCGCCAGAGCATGACGGATCGCCTCTGGTGAGGCATTCTCCACCCCAATGTCCCCTTTGCGCGTTGCATCGGCTTCCGGAATGAAGGCATGTTTGCAGCCTGGCACCTTGTTCGCAATAATTTTACGAATGCGTTCGCCAGCATGATCCGGATCGGTCAGTACAATGACTCCCCGTCTCTCCTGAGCAAGCGCAATCCGCTTCAGAATGCGTTGGTTGATGGCTGATCCACCTGTTTCTATGGTATCGGCTTCAACGGCCCGACGGATAGCTACCGTATCGTCACGGCCTTCCACCACAATGACTTCTTTTATCATGTTCCATTTCTTCCTTTCTAACGCAAAAAGAAGAGGAATATCCTCTTCTCTGCCAAACGGCGGGGGAGACTGAATTCAGACTCCTCCGCCGCATATTCCGCATGAATCATTCATGCAACTATTTTATAGCATTCCCATTTCAAAGTAAAACGATTTTAGTTCGCTTCCGGCTTCACTGGACCGATCACGTAGACCGTCTTGCCTTTCTTACGTCCAAAATTCAGGGCATGCTTCACACTGTCATAATATACATCAATTTTGTTGCCTTTAATAGCACCGCCTGTATCTTCCGCACGACGGAATCCCAGACCTTCGATATATACCCACCAGCCAATTGGAATGACTTTGGGATCAACCGCAATGGTGCGTCCTTCTGTTACACGAGTACCAGAAGCCGTTTTAGTACCAATGCCAGGCTCTTCGGAAGAGTAGGCAGTCATGGATACATTTTTAAGTACTTTGGAGTATTTAAAAGAAGTCCCGGATACGGTAATTACTTTGCTGCCCGAGGCAGATGTTTTCTTCGAGTTCGTTGTTGTAGCCTTTTTGGTTGTTGACGTTTGAGCCGATACGGTCTGAATCTCAGGTTCCTTCACGACCGGTTTTGCTTTGGTGCCGACAGCGATCACTTTATCTACACGATTATTCGCGACAGATTTGCCGACCATTTTTTTGGAGACCAGTTCTCCATCCTGAAATACCTTTTCGATATGCTGCACAAGTTTGCCTTCTTTGCCGTTTACAACGACACGGTTATCCCCTTTGTACAAGCTAGGGTCAGCCGTTTTAATGACTTTGTAAGCAATCGGTTGCTCTACATTCACTGTACGCTTTGTTACGCGCACTACACGGATCTTCATATCCGCTTTGATCGCAGTTCCAAGCGCCGGATACACTTTATCATTACTTTCAACTTGAATACCTGATTTTTGAATTGCATCTTCTACCGATGAATCGGTTGTATACAGAGTCTTGGTGTCTCCGTCTGCCGTAATGTTAACTGGAACGGCCCGCTCAATAACGATTCGGTCTCCATCTGTAATCGCCCCGTTCATGGACATGGATACCTTATCGTGAGGGCTGACTGTGATCGACTGCTCCTCCAGCATTTCCTGAAGCATTCCTGTACGAGTCTCTACCACCTGAGCTTTGCCGTCAATAACCAGTGAAATTTGTTTCCCGGCCTGACCGTAAACGACTAACAAGATCATGATTGTAAGCGCAATTGAGAAAATCGCGATCAATGCCATTTGACGCATGTTCTCATGCTTCCACCGCAACGCGAAAGACTTACTGGATGATCGTGACTCATGGGTCTCTTCTGGTTGGAATGTGCCCACTTCTCCGTCCTCCTTCATAGCCTCGTCGTCTAAAGTAATGCATGATGTCTTTGACGTGACTATACCAAATTTTCTACAGAACACAGATTGGACCAACATAATCCGGTTCTGCACCATGAATCAATCTTCGCAACATGATGTCATCCTCCTGAATACCTACCGTATGATGACAATATTTCTTTTATTCAAAAACAAAAAAGCCAAAGAAAGAGTGTAAGAGGAACTCTTTCGTGGCTTCCGAATGATTTTGAATATCGGAAATTCATGCACGAGGTTGCCTCTCTTTTTCCGCTTGCGAGGTTAGCTGTCGGGTTCGGGCGAAAGAGAGCCGCCCTATCTTGGGTCACCCGCTCATGGCGGACGCCCTTGAATTCACCCCGAGACCCAAAGAAGAAATCAAATACGGCTTCGCAGTTCTCTTCGCTGCTTTTGGGTCAGCGAACGTTGCGCATCGGCCAAATACACCGATGTTTAAGCCCTATTGGTTCCCCCGCTCTCCGATAACGGAGACTCAGCGAGACTGATTCATGAAAGTAATGTTGTTTCATCGGAAAGTGTCCCTTTGTTCATCCCCCGAACATCTGTCCAATTTTCCGCACAACAATTCACTGAAAAGATGATATCCTGTTTTGATGCATGTTGTAAAGCGTTGATCAAGTACGTTTTTCTGAATATTTGGTTAAAATATTGTAATATTCTTGATTTATTTGGATCAAAGGGCAAATTACCTCCGCTTACCTGCCTTTTTCACCTCATTTGCTCGTTTTTTTAACGAATCCCAAATCGTTCCATGGCATTTTTGGTTGTTATTGCAGCAATTTCCTCCACCGAAATGCCTTTAATTTCCGCAGCTGCCTCTGCAACCAGACGTACATGCGCTGTCTCATTTCGCTTCCCACGATAAGGGTGAGGTGTCAAATATGGAGCATCTGTTTCAATGAAAAACCGGTCCATAGGAACCTTCTCCAGCACCTCTTTGGGCTGCTTTGCATTTTTGAATGTGATCGGTCCTCCGAAGGAGAGATGGAAGCCCATATCGAGACAACTTTTTGCTGTTTCCCAGCTGCCCGAGAACGAGTGCATCACACCACCAACTTCCCCCGCCTTCTCTTCACGCAAAATTCTTATGATATCCTCATGTGCATCCCGATTATGGATGACAATTGGCATGTTCACTTCACGCGCCAAAGCAATTTGTTGTCGTAATACGCGATGCTGTATTTCTTTCGGTGAAGTATCCCAGTGATAATCCAACCCAATCTCACCGATCGCAACCACTTTTTCATGCTTGCATAAAGATGCAATCCACTCCAAATCGCCCTCCTGCATTGTGATCGCATCTACGGGATGCCACCCTACAGCTGCATATATAAAGTCATATGTTTCGGCGAGTTTCATTGTGGTTGGAATCGTCTCCCGGTTAAAGCCAATGTTGATCATGCGACCAACTCCTGCATCCACAGCACGCTGAATCATGTCCTCGCGGTCCTCGTCGAATTGTGGTGCATCCAGATGTGTATGTGTGTCGAACAGCATCATGTCTGTATCTCCCTTCATGTCGAAATAACGACTATCTTCTTCTGAAAATTCAATTTGTAAAATTCAATAATTCAATGACTCATACATAAAACATTTTGGGTAATCTGTGTATTACATCATTACGTTTGTTTCTTCACAACTACAATATATAGAAGATATACGGATATTCTGATCTATATATTGTTGATTGTGCTCATTCTGCCTGCTTGCATTTACAAAATTATGTCGATCTACATATACTCCCCATTAAAGCAGATTACTGTATCATGAAAAATAGCTCTTTTAGAAAGTGTTTTGATATCGAAATTCTTCATTGGATTATACCCACACGATTACAAGAAATAGGGGCGTATATGTGACGGTAATTCGTGAATAATCGCATCCACCTTGTTTTGCGGGTAATACAAATGATGTTTCCCTCGGTGAAGCCCACTGATGGAACGGACAATGTCAGATACTTCTGACAACTCACGTAAATTGTCCTGTCGATCCAGAAGAAGAATCTGCTTATCTGTGGATTCATCCGGACGAAACACATCATACGGATTATCCGAAGGAAAATCAATTTCAAGATCATATTCGGGATCGAGACCTGCCTGTACAAAAGCTTCCCGAATCTCTTCCATCATTGTCAAGTCGACCTGTTCAAGCTCTACATACTTATATAACTTGCGATCCATAAAACGTTCGCATAACTCACTCAGAACAGTATCGTCCTCCTTGCGCCACTGCGTAAATGCCGTCTGAATTAATGCTTCATCCAACTGCAAATATTCATCTACGGATAATTCTCCTTCAAATAGTTGAGGGAGTGGATCAATCATGAAGCGAAATTGAAAACCATGCTGTAGGAGTGTTTTCGCTCGCTTGAATATTTGCCGCAATATAATTTCAGAACTACGAGTTACCGGATGGAAGTAAATCTGCCAATACATCTGATACCGAGACATTAGGTAATCCTCCACAGCATGCATGCCTGACTCCTTGACTACAATTCGCCCATGATAAGGACGCAGCATCCGAAGGATACGATCAAGGTCAATCGTGCCGTAATTTACACCTGTAAAATAGGCATCCCTGAGCAAATAATCCATTCGATCTGCATCAAGCGGACTGGTCACCAAGTTCACCACAATCGGCTTTTCATACGTTTTTTGAATGACAGACGCGACTTTCTCAGGAAAATCAGGAGCATACCGTCTTAAGATCGCCCCTACTTCGGTATCACCTTTAATAATGCGACAAGTCCAATCTTCGTGATTCATGTCAAAAGCTTCCTCAATGGAGTGAGAGAATGGCCCATGCCCGAGATCATGAAGTAAAGCTGCACACAGAGCTACAATCTTTTCTTCCTTCGGCCAATCCGAATAATGACTTCTTTCAAATTGAGAGATGATCTTGCGGGTGATCTCATAAACACCTAGTGAATGTGAGAACCGACTATGCTCTGCTCCGTGAAAGGTAAGGTAAGAAGTACCCAGCTGACGAATCCGGCGTAAACGCTGAAATTCCGGGGTGTTAATTAACTGCCATATAACTGGATCTTGCACGTGGATATAATTATGTACCGGATCTTTGAATACTTTCTCTTCCGTTAAACGTTGTTCCATGTCGACTCACTCCTTTAATTTCTTTTATATTAACGCTTTGAGCTCTGCGATTCACCTGAGATTCGACACCATATGACGAATTTTGTCGAATGAAGTAGTTTTGTCGTTTTCCAAATTGACAAAGCTGACATTGAGGTTTAAATGCGAAAAATGGCTTCCAATCCCTTACCACCAGTAACCTTGTGAAAAACAGCCTTAATTTTAAGCTAATTTTAAGGTTGACTGATTTGGGAATCGTTGGTATGATGAGTATCATAAAACATAAAATAATGTCGAATAATGACAAAGATAGTTAGCTGAGAGGAGCACTGATTATAATGATGAAATCAACAGGTATTGTAAGAAAAGTGGACGAACTGGGACGGGTAGTTATTCCAATTGAATTGCGCCGTACGCTCGGTATTGGTGAAAAAGATGCTCTGGAAATCTACGTTGACGGCGAGCGCATCATGTTGAAAAAATACGAGCCTGCTTGTATCTTCTGTGGTAATGCAGAGAACGTTACTTACTTCAAAGGTAAAATTGTTTGTAACGAATGTATTTCCGAAATCCCTGCACCTGTAGCAAAATAAGAAAAACCAGGTATACTGGACTTATCTAAATTGTTATTTCTAACCTTTTTAATATTCCTTAATGACCTTCCCGGTGTGAACCCCACCGCGGAAGGTATTTTTTTTCCATGTTATGGGTTCCATTACCCAAAATGATTCTGTCACATGCGAACTGGGAAAGAACGATGAAATTTGTTCGGATTTTTTTTAGACACTCTGCTCTTTTTAATATTCCACTAAGGTTGGATATAAGCTTCTTTTCAGGTTATGTTCCCCACAACAGAAGGTATTTGATTAGATTACTGCTCGATTAATGCATTATATACATCACGCTTCGTCAGGCCGCGATCAGTAGCCGTTTTTTTCATTGCATCTTTGCGGTTATGTCCTTCACCCTCATAATGGCTGACATGATCCGCGAGTGACATGAGTTGCCACCATGCTTCGCGCTCAGCCTTACGCTCCTCTTCCTTAATGCCTTCTACCAGCAAACAGTACTCGCCAAGAGGCGGATGTTCTTCAAGCCAGTCTATACATTCCTTCACGGTGCCCCTTGCGAATTCCTCATGACGCTTGGTTAGTTCACGAGCCAGGACAATCGAACGATCACCCAGAATCTCTTCGAGGTGGACTAATGTTTTCCGAATACGGTGAGGCGATTCATAAAATAACAAAGTCCCATTGGATTCGTCAAAAGCCTCCAGCACTTTTCGCATGTCCTTTTTCTCCCGCGGCAAAAAACCGCCGAATGTAAAACGCTCCGTCGGTAATCCGGACACGATCAGAGCAGACAACGCAGCGTTGGGCCCCGGGATGGGAATGACCGTTATTCCGGCTTCCAGTGCAAGCTGTACAAGGTCAGAACCAGGGTCCGAAATAGCTGGCAAACCGGCATCACTGACGAGTGCCAAATTTTTTCCTTCTATTATATAGCGTATCAATTCAGGGCCACTTGCTCCCTTATTATGTTCATGATAACTAAACAGCATCGAAGGTGTAATTTCAAAATGGGTAAGCAGCTTTCGGGTCTGACGTGTATCTTCTGCCGCAATGATGTCACAACTCTGCAATGTCTTGATCGCCCGGAATGTCATATCCTCCAGATTACCAATGGGTGTTCCAACCAGATATAGCTTGCCTGATCCTTCAGGCTGCTCCACATAGCTTTTCTGAATATGCAAAGTCATCTAAAGTCCTCCTTTCGTTGTACGCTCAGCATGTTGCTGACCATAGTAAATATCCATAATCTCTTCGCAGTATGTCCCCTCTTCATTGTAGACAATGAGTGGAGGAAGCATCCTAACTTCTGGTTTACCATCTTTCATTCCTTCAATTAAAACCATGTTGGCTTCCAGATGAGCACGGGGATGTACCATCCGAATCCGTTTTGGTTCCAGCTTATATTCGCGCATGAGCGAGATAATCTCTGCAAGCCGCTGTGGACGATGAACCATCGATACTTTGCCACCATTACGTACAAGTCGACTGCAAGCCTGGATCACTTCTTCCAGCGTACATCCGATCTCATGACGTGCCATAGCCTGATGTGTGTTCATTTTAAGATCACTACCATTCAAAGGCATGTATGGAGGATTAACCGTTATTGCATCGTATACAGCATGTCCTGTTTCTTTCACCAATTCTCGCAAATCACCTTCACGAATCATAATCGACTCGTCCAGTTCATTCAACTGCACACTTCGACGCGCCATATCAGCCAAACGTGGCTGAATCTCGATCCCTTCCAGACTGGCCTGCGTACGCGTTGTAAGCAGTATGGGAACCACCCCGTTACCCGTACACAAATCAAGTACACGACCCCGTTTAGGTACGGAAGCAAACCGGGCTAATAATACGGCATCCATCGAAAAACTAAACACTTCATCACTTTGAATGATTCTCAGATCATGAGAGAGCAGATCATCAATCCGCTCTGACTCATGTAACACAACTTCATTTGCTTTCATATGTTACGCTCATCCTCCGGTACTCTATATCTCATGTTTGTTTAGTTTAGGTTTATAACCTTGAAAAAAAACCGTAGGGGATCCCTACGGTCACTTCATTTATTCAAAAAAGACAGGCAGAACAGACAATCGCCTTCCGTCCGCAAATGTCCATAATAGACGTTGCAGATGTGGAAGCCTTCGTGATACAACCGAGCCAGATTATCATACCCTTCACCCACAACATCCTCGCCTGTAGCCGGACCTGCTGGTCTTGCTACAGGAGCGAGTGCTGAGGAGATCGGCAGATCTGCCGGAGCCTCACGTTTGAGCAGTTTGCGTAACTGCTCATTCTCGATGGTAAGCCGCTGATTATCCTCAAGCAGCTCCTTCACAATCATTTTTAACTCTCCTAAATCACCGTGCAACTGACCCAGTTGGGTTTCCATTTCATGAATGTGCGTAAACAGATTTTTCTTTTCCAAGTTTCCACCCCGAAGCAACCTTTATGGTTTACTTGATAACGACGTCATCCAGCGGAAGTTCTTTGACTTTACTGATGTCGAACAGTTGAACATGGACTGTGCGGCTACCGGCATTAATTCCGACAACTTTTCCTTCACCCAATGAGGTGACGACCAATTTGCCTACAGCTGGCAGTTCTTCTCTCACACTTTCATAGTTATCATGCTCAAATTTCAGACAGCACATGAGTCTTCCGCACAACCCTGAAATTTTCGTCGGATTCAGTGACAGGCTCTGATCTTTAGCCATCTTGATTGATACCGGCTCAAAGTCTCCCAGCCAGGAAGAACAACACAACACACGGCCGCAAGGTCCGATTCCGCCAAGCATCTTCGCTTCATCACGTACACCAATCTGTCTCAGCTCGATTCGTGTCCGGAATATGCTTGCCAGATCCTTGACCAGCTCCCGGAAATCAACTCTTCCTTCAGCTGTAAAATAAAATATAATTTTATTGCGATCAAACGTAAATTCCACATCGACCAGCTTCATTTTGAGGCCATGGTCTTTGATTTTATTTAAACAAGTACCGAATGCTTCTTTGGCTGCACGCTTGTTCTCATCAACCACACGGGCATCTGTCTCGCCCGCAACGCGGATGACTTTCTTCAGCGGCAACACCACATCGGACTCGCCCACTTCCTTCTTACCAACAACAACCTTACCGTACTCTACCCCCCGCGCTGTCTCCACGATAACGCAGTTTTCTTTCTCAATGGGAAGGTCCAGGGGATCGAAGTAATAAATTTTGCCCGCTTTTTTGAAACGGACACCCACTACACTGTACAAAAAATTAACCCCCTTGTAAGCCAACCCCACTTCGTCTGAAGCCCCGTCTTCTTAGGGAACCGGCCGAAGTTATAACCGTTTGCATATGATTGGAGCTAACTCTGCCCTCTCCCAGTCTTATGCCAAACCGATCAAAAATTGCTCCAGACAAAGCTGGCCATTGACGTTGAAACGCAATTTTTTTCTGCATGCTGCGGCCATATCCATATAGGAGACCCACTGCTCTGTGCTGCGGGTATGTGCCAACTGAGATAACATGTCTAACTGATCTATAAAAACGATATGTTCATGCCTATCGTACTGAACATACAGCATGTCCCTAAACCATAGATGGAACAAACTAAGCAACATGTCCAGATGTTCAGAGAGTCCGGTTTTAAAAAGCTTCTGCTGTGCAGAGATCAATGATGTACTTCCTCTACCCAGGGACTCCTTCCCTAATTGTAACATTACGTTTCTAATTTCTGCAAACCAATTCTGCTGGAGAATTTCTCTACATGCTTCCAATCCTGACGCTAAATGGACGGCAGAGCGAGCCAGATTGGCAGGGTGCCCTTCCTCGATCAGAGATTGCAGCATCTCTTCCGGATTCAGTGCACTGAACGGTACCAATTGGGAGCGTGAGCGGATCGTGGGCAACATGGCCTGTCCATTATCTGTAATCAGGATGCCAACTGCTGGTACCTGCGGTTCTTCCAGAAATTTGAGCAAACTGTTTGCTGCCTGCACCGTCATTTTCTCAGCTTGTTCTATAATATATACTTTGGGATGTCCTGCCTCGGATCGGTATGAAAAAATACGCTGCAGATCCCGGATTTGATCTATTTTAATGTTGTTTCCATCTGGCGCAAGCATGGTTAGATCCGGATGGTTACCATGATCTACCTTACGGCATTCAAGACACTGCCCGCATGCGTCATCTTCAAGCTCTGTACAGAATATTGCCTTGGCAAAGGTAATTGCCGTCTTCCGTTGCCCGCTACCAGCTGGACCGCTAAACAAATACGCATGGCTTATCGCCTGACGCCTCAAACTGCTTTGTAACATTTGCTTGGCCGCTTGTTGACCCATAATCTGTTGAAAGGACATACTTCCTCCTCAGAAGCTTAAATTAATAAGCATCCCCCGAATTTCGCCTACTTGTTGTAATAGAGAGATTTTTCCTTCTTCTGTATCCAATAGTTCATCAGCCATGGATAACAGAGCGGAGTCAATTTCATCAATCAGCTTATACCGCTTGCCTCTGCCACGACGATCCCAACCCCTTGTCTCTTTCATGGATACACCGCGACGAACGGTCTCTTCCAGGAACCTTTTAACAAGTTGCTTATACGCCTTCAGTTCACGAATCGTCATGGAACGTGCCAAGCGATCGCCCTGAAGCTGGATTTCACTAAACCGGCGATTCAGTTCAGCTTGTGAGGCCCGTTCCCCCTGGTGATTCATCATATCAGAGAAATTTTTGGATTGAACCGGTTTGGAACCTGAATCAGTAGTACTGATCCCGCTCTGAATCGGTCTGAATCCAGGATTGATTTTCATGGATACGCCCGCTTTCTATCATAGTTAGCCAATCGCCCATCAGCACAGTGCGCGTTGCGCCTGTGCGTGTGAATGAGGCTTTTATATATGCTGATCACACTCTATATATAATGGTAGATACACATCACCATCAAGGACTTGTTCTTTGTAGTCAACCTCTTTCCGAAATGAACCATTCCCCAGCTGGAAAATACTCATCCGGAAAGAGTATGCTGATTCTTCTCATCAAGAAAGGCGTTCCATAATTGGCACGCACGAACTCTGTTAACTCTTCTTGCATCCATCGTTTCCAACATGCTATCGATCATGAAGGACCCTCATGGGATCCATGCAATAGGTTTAATTAGAAATGTTCGAAGCGATCTACTGGGAGAACAAATACAGTAGCTCCGCCTACTTGAACTTCAACAGGTAGCGGCAGGTAAGAGTCGGTTGTTCCACTCATCGGTGTGACCGGAGTCACGAGCTGTTCACGAACCTTACAGCTGCTGCGAATGACGTTCATTACGGATTCGACTTGACCATCATCGACACCGATCATAAACGTCGTGTTGCCTGCCTTCAAAAATCCGCCCGTACTGGCAAGCTTCGTTGCCCGAAAGTTTGCTTTGACCAATGCGCTGGATAATCGGTTGCTGTCTTTATCCTGTATAATCGCAACAATCAGTTTCATCCTGCATAACCTCCTTTAGAATAAGCACCTTTATCAAATGCCCTGTCTATATATTAGACAATTACTCGTCAAAATCCTTCAAAATCCCTGTTTCCAGCGACAAAATCATTGCTGCCAAGACATCCTCCTGCTTCATGGAAGCATCGATAACCCTGATCCGTTCCGGGAACTGCTCTTTTAATAGGAAGTAACCCTCTCGGACTTTACGATGAAACTCCAGATTTTCCAGATCCAGACGGTTCACTTCCCGGCCATCGTGAGCATCGATCCGACCAAGCCCCACTTCAGGCTCAATGTCCAAATATAAGGTCACATCCGGCATGAGATCACCAATCGCAAAGCGATTAATAGCCCATACATTCTCTATCCCGAGTCCACGGGCGTAGCCTTGATAGACCAGACTGCTATCGACAAATCGGTCACAGATGACTGCTTTTCCAGCTCTCAGCGCAGGCTCTACTTTCTCCGCCAGATGCTGGCTGCGTGCAGCTGCATACAATAGCGCTTCGGTTCGAGCATCCATTGCCGTATGAAGAGGGTCCAGTATAATTGAACGTATTTTCTCCGCAATCTCAATTCCACCAGGCTCTCGCGTAACTACGTAAGGTATACCCCGTTCTTCAAAATAAGAACCTATTCTACCGATCATCGTTGTTTTACCGGAACCCTCTCCCCCTTCCAGCGTAATGAATTTACCTCTGCCCTGCATATGCTTCCCTGCTTTCTATGTCGATAATTGCATCTATTGCTGCTGTAATTGAATATGCTTAGACCCTCTTGCTACAAGATATGATATCCCCCGCCCAGAGGTGTATAGCTACAGCTATATCGGTACGTATTAATAACACCAAGATCATACAAGCTTGTTTCTTTCTATCATACTATAGGTCAGCAGTTACTCCAACATGAACAACAAAGTAAAGCGTTCAACCGTAGATGATCCATACCCATAATGGAAGCATAATTGATCCGGCAATGGCACTGACAATCATGGAAACTGAACTGAGGGCTACCGCATTCTCTCCATATTCGAAAGACCTTGCCATGCCGAGGGCATGAGATGCTGAACCCAGTCCAATCCCATAGGCATGTTTACTGCGGACTTTGGCCCATTTCAAGAGCATCGGCCCCAATAATATCCCTGAGAATCCTGCAATCATCACAAACAGCGATGTGAATGAGGCATTCCCACCAACCTGATTAGCGAGTTGAATAGCCACAGGAGTTGTCACTGATTTTGGCAATAAAGCGATGACCATCTCTTGCGGATAGCCGAGCAGAATGGCGATTAAAGCGCCTGTAGCGATACCTGTAATACTGCCTCCGATTGTTCCACCCACAATTGGAATGATATTTTGCTTCAGCACATTCAGATGTCTGGACAAGGGAAAAGCGAGCGATACAACTGCTGGGCCCAAGAGCTCCTGTATCCATTTGCCACCCAGCATGTATGTATCCAGCTTTATACCGGAAATCACCAATATCAGAATCAGGATGGCAGTCGTTGTGAGTACAGGCATAAGGATCGGCCATTTCAGCCTTTTATATAAACGAGTGGCTGGAATATATACAGCGATGGTTAGCGCGATCATTCCAATTCCGAGGATGAATGCTGACAAGTGATCGCCTCCTTTTTGCCTGAATGAGACGATCTCCATGTCATGAGCCACTCACTTAATTTGGCAGATATCAGACATGTGATTAATGTGCTAACGATCAAACCCAGAACCAATAACAAGGTGTTCGCTCTAAAAAAATCAAAATGATTAATAATGCCCACAGTTGGCGGGATGAACAACAATTGCAGATGAGATTGAAGCCACGTCGACCCTTCTTCTCCCCAGCTCATTTTGATCCATCCCAGTTGAATGGCGACAAACAATACCAGCATGCCCACAATACTTCCTGTTAACGGCAGATGTAGTACAGCTTGAATCAAGTTTCCAATCCAATAAAAACCGTACATCAACAAAACTTGCAGGACTATTCCTGTATATTTTTTTAGCGGAATACCCAGAGTGTTCCCTTCTTTCTTATGTCTATCTGTATAAGTTGAACTAGAGCGTGTCTTCAAACTGAACGTGTCTGGAGCAGGGCACGGAGCGGGAGCGCTAACGACCCTGTGACGTCTTATTCAGCGATTTGAAGCGCCCGCAGCAATCTAAGGAATCTGAAACACGCTATATTGGAATAACCATCCGTTTACAGCGTGTTTGTTAGGTGAATTTGGTTAATAACGTGTCTCAGGTTCCTTACAAAATAAAAGGAGGACTCGAAAGCTAAATAAGACGTCATCGGTTCCTTGGAAAGTCGTCTGGACAATTCGTCAGGATCAGCAATCCCTGACTTCAAGCTGTTGGACCCTTATATCCTTCAACGTATTGCATGCCTGAGTTTGAAGACACACCCTAGCAACTAGATTAATGACCAAGAGACCCTCACATGTGTAGGGTCCGGTATCGCTTATCCGTATTGGTCATATTGCCTACCTATTGGTGAATGCAATTCAGTTTTTCATCCGTCCTTCAATCCTTCATGACCTTCAATGACTGTAAAGATGCATCTGATACCCCATGAAACTTTGCACCCTCATCCCGCAGGAGTTGTATACGTGCCAACATCGATAGACTAATACGTTCACCCGGATATACAAGCGGAATCCCTGGAGGATACGGAATAACCATCTCGGCTGATCGACAACTCGCACTTTCTTCTATCGGGACAATGATCGTATCCGTCTCCACAATCGGTTGCAGTGTAAAGGAGATCGGTTCCGAGTAGCGAGTTTTTTCTTGTAAATTGTTCCACGTGGAAATATAATTCGCCGAACCTTTCGCAAGCTGATGAGATGACTCTGCATTAGATTGGACCTGCTCATGCCCATTGGCAGAGCTGATATGGTGTAAAGCCTGCAACAGGTGCTGGGCATCTTGCACCGTTGAGCCCAGGCTGAAGAGCAAGACGACGTACCTTTCGTCGCTCATCTCAGGCACACAGCCGCGTGCTTCCAGCTGCTGCTGTAGCCCATAACCGCTCAGCACCCCTGTGCCGTCATAGATGACGGCCTTGAATGGGTCCTGAGCGGTATACCCCGCGGCAGCTGGCATCGCCGCCGCGGTCAGGCCCTCCCGTGTCTGCTGCGCAGCGGACACGGACATGCCAGCCGGCTTCGCTGTTCCGGCTGGCGGTTCTGGCTGCAGCGGCTGCGCAGGCTGCAGCAACTGAAAGCGCGGCAGCTCCGCGAGGCCGCGCTTAAAGGCATTCACGGCGGCGAGCCCCGCCGTGAATGTGTTCGCGCCCTGCACCTGCAGCAGCCGGCGCGCCAGATCAAGCGAAGCCATCACCGGGTATGATGGGCTTGAGCTTTGCACCATGGCCAGACGCTGCCTTAACAGGGACCGGTTTAATCGCGGTCCCTGAATGTGCAGCATGGCACCCATGGTGAAGGCGGTCAGCATCTTATGTGTCGACTGCACGACACCGTCTGCTCCGCATGACAGTGCAGAGACAGGCAGCTCCGGATGCTGCCCATAATGCGCGCCATGCGCTTCATCCACGAGCAATGGCATGCCAGCGGCGTGGCATACCTCGGCTATGGGCGTCAGATCTGCGCCCATGCCGTAATAATTGGGCAACGTGACTAATACGCCCTTTGCCTCAGGGTAGGACTGGACAGCAGCCTGAACCGTCTCCACCGACGGCATGACCGCAAGTCCAGACGCAGGATCAACCCACGGCTCCAGAAATACAGCTCTTGCGCCTGCCAGCATCAACCCGTGAATAACGGATTTGTGCACATTCCGTTGCACCAGCACAATACTGTTTGGCTCGTCACACACGGTGAGCAATAAAGACAGATTACCTGCAGTACTGCCTCCCACAAGGAAGAAACTCTCCTCCGCACCAAAACAATCTGCCGCAAGCTCCTGCGCTTCCTGGATCACACCTTCTGGATGATGCAAATCGTCGGTGCCCGTAATCTCCGTAACATCCATCTCCATCATCTCCAGAAATGAACGCACTGGTGTCAGTTCTATTTCCGAACGAACCCCTTCGTCACCAAAATGTTTCCCGCTCTCCAGATCAGCCCCATGTTCATCCACCGAACTGAAACGCTCTACCTTCTGGTTAAAACTCTTTCCTCCATCATTCTGGATCTCTCTGTTATGCGGGTATTCCTCATTGACGATATCTTTAACTGGAGGTTGCCCTGCTTCTGCTTGTTCTACCAAATGTCGATAAGCTTGTCCATTCTTATGCCCAGGCACATGAAAAGAACGCTGCTTCGAATCACGATACGCAAGCAACGCTTCATATAAAGGGGCTCTACTTGATTTATTTTTATGATCCATGAAATAACCATCCTGTACATATATAATGTGCGTCCTATGCGCTTCTTAATGCTTCCTAATCCAAGGAACACCCTTTTTCCCTATCTCCACACGCATTACTGCAAATGATCTATACCATTATATCAGCATACGCCTTCCCAAGATGGCAAACAAGACATTCTCTCCTCTTAAAAACAGAAAAAGGCCCAATTGGGCCTCTATACACATCAGCATCGTTACAATGTGATGTTTCGCTTCTACTTCTATTAGCAACATTCATTATGCGTTTTTTTGTACCCAAATTTGCTTCATTTGATGAATAAAATAATTGTACTTGGCATCCTGCGCGTCGGTATGAACCATTTCTGCTTCACAAGTGTCACATATGAATTCAGATACAATAAAAATGCCTTCTCTTTTTCTTTGCTCGCAGATAATACATGTGTGTTCGGCATGTTCTTCCATGAACCATCCCACCTTGTTTTACGTTTACTATCAGTATTGCACAGTTTCTATTATTTTAAACATTTTCATAGTGCTTTCTTTCTATAAAATATATATATTCGCCCACCCCCTCTTGGGTGTCTGTACCGAAAAATACAATCATTCTCCCTACAAGAACATCACCTGCTTATGTATATACAGTAATCCTACAAGCCAACGCCATTTACCTCTACATCACGTATCCCTTGACCTGACTCAAACTTATATTCAATTTCCTTAAAAAAACTTGGAATCCCAGCCGATATATAATACATGATAACGATATCAAAGCCTGACAGTCCATGTATTCGAGAGTATACTGAGATAAGCTCCATCGAATCTCAATATCTTGTACAATTGTCATGGCGTGAGATACAAGGTTCATATATACATACATACATGCATGATTCATTCCCTTTTACTCGTGTAAGCAAACAAATACCTACCCCACACAACGTGAATCCAAGGAGGATATATAATCGTATGATCGCCGAACCGGAGAATAAAGCAACATTTTATCAATACCGGCTTCTGAAAAAAAAGGCTATCGCCCGCAGTGTCATTTACAGCTATCTGTGTCTGCCGGTCATCATGCTCTTATTCAATCTACTCGCATTCTCCTGGACTGGCCTCTTCTTTTTTGTACTGGCAGGTCCAATCACCATCTGGATTCATTATGTCATCGCCAGAACCATATTACTTCTGGTCCGTACCTCTTACGCCAAACGCTGGCGCTGGAATCTGCGTATGCCCTGGTTAGGTTATATCCCTGATCAGCATTTTAGCTTCCGTATGTTTGTCCGGGTACACCTTAACATGAGCTGGATTGGACTATGTATCATTACAGTATGTTTGATATGGTCGCCATTGTCTTTCACCCTCTCGCTGATCTTCTGGCATTTGTGGTTGCTGGGTCCTCGCTTGTATGTTGTAATGGTTCTCTCCCGTGAGCGCAAAGATGGACTCATCAAATTGAATGAACAAGATGTCTCATATTATCTGCAATAACACTCCCTCATTTATGCAATACTCAATGTGCCTTACTTACTTGTAATACATAACCGCTGAGCCCTTCGAATAATCTGATGCAAAAACATAATCGTGTATCGTTCAGTTGACTCATCCTCATATGCTCAAATAAAGGTTATCCACTGTGGATAACCTTTATTTCTTGTTCCCTTCTCATCCATTATCCACAGCATGGGCATAGTTAAATGAGTTATCCCCACTCGTGACTCCGTTCTTCTCCTCTTTTCCTCCCGCTGCTCCATATCCTCATAACCCCAGATATCTTGTAGAACTTACACCTTGAGCGATCTCTCACTCAGTCTCAGCTCTATATGCCCTCAAGCTGCTTTCCATCAGCTATTCATTACCTCAATACCTTTCTCCCCCTCTACTTTTAGCGCTCTACACTCCCCTATGCTTCAAGCACACATACCACCTACACATGTACGAAAGAAACTACTCCATTCCTTCTGTACCTTTATGACCTCTGATCCACCATACGTGATGGGTTCTCCCATCATTACTAAAGCCCACTTCGCCAAATAACAAAAAGCCCCCGATCAAGTACACGGGAGCTTTACTATATTATAAGGAACATCACAGCGTTAATTAATCATATACAACCTTACACACAGCAGCTCAATCGTCTTCAGCCAATGATTTAACTGTCGTTTGAGTAGCATCATTTCTAGGAACCATTAGTGTAAAGGAACCATCATGTACTGCTAAATGCACAGTATGTCCTTCCTTTGCAAATACACGCAAGGTACTGGATTCATTGGATGTACCCTTGGCTTGCCTCTCTGTCCAACCCCAGCTTTTAATCTCGTCTAGATATACCTCAGGCAAGCTAGTACTCTCACTAATACCAGACAGCGTATATCGAACATAATCCATATCCGAATTATTTTCAGACTGGTCAGATTTATTCGCTACTTTAGGCACCGGAAAACTCTTCTCGTTCACCGCACCTTCATATGAAGTCCATACAGATCCTGTAGCTTCACCGCATCCTGCCAGAACAACGGTCAAACAAAGCAACAGAAATGATTGTAGTCCAAGTCTCCGCCAACTTAACACACACACCCTCCTTTTCACAGCTGCACATTCCAGCTCTGTGGTCAGGTACTTTTAGCATATTTAACATAGTCCTATTATACTGGTTTTGCCGCTGTTATCCGTAACAAAAATGTTACCTTCCAGTATCGATCATGTCAGAGCTTCCGTTCACCGTATCTAATCCTTATAAACA